>JBDGUF010000048.1:0-5224 GCA_042216105.1 Halorientalis sp. | reverse complement strand
TGGGAGTGGTCGTGCCCTTCGTGTCCGGCCGCGTCGTCGAAGCGCGTCGTCTTGTGGAGCCAGTAGAGCACCACGAAGAGGACGGCCGCGAGGACGTTCAAGACGGCCTTGTAGTTGAGTTCGATCGAGATGGAGGCGACGTGCGCGGCCGAGCGCGGCGGGATGAGCCCGAGCGGGCTGAAAACGAAATGCATCAGGACGCCCGTGACGACGGCGGCGACGAAGATCGTCCCGGAGAGGATCGCGGCGAAGCGGGCCCCGTAGTACTCGTCGTACGCCTCCATGATCGGGGGGATGATGAGGTCGGCGTAGATGTAGGAGAGGACGCTCCCGAAGGGGAGACCGTTCGTCCAGAGGATCGTCCCGAAGGGGACGTTCCCGACCGAGCAGACGAAGGTAATCATCCCGATGACGGCACCGAGGACGGCCGTCCAGACGACGTACGTCGGCATCCCGAGGATGGGGCCCCCGAAGACAGCGTGCCAGAGTGATTTGGGGACGAAGCCCGCGACGATGCCGGCGAAGACGAAGCCGATCGCGATCTCGTCCCAGAGCATGTCCCACTCCTTCCACTGCTTGTCCGCGAGGTCCCGCCAGCCCTTCAGACTCGTCATCTTCTCGGTGAGCGTCGTGTTCGCCTCTTCGGCGTCCCAGCCAGTCATGCAGGACTCCGAGCAGAAGTAGTAGGTCTGCACGTCGACGGTCTTCGAGTACTCCGTCTCGTCGGGATGGACCTCCATCCCGCAGTTCGGGTCACGGACGGTGTCGGACTCCCCCTGGACGTGCTCGCGCGCCGCCTCGATCACGTCGTCGGAGACGAGATACCGGAACGTGCCGGCCATAAGGACGATGAGGATGAGGCCGCCGAGGAAGTCCGCGAGCACGAACTGCCAGCCCAACAGGAGCCACATCACGAAGCCGATCTCGATCACGAGGTTCGTCGAGGAGAACATGAACGCGCCGAGGCTCGCCCCGGCGCTCGCGCCCTTCTTGAAGAGGTTCTTCGCCGTGGCGATCGCCGAGTAGCTACACGAGGAGGAGACGAAGCCGAAGAACGCGCCGAGTCCGAGCGCCCGAAACCCGTAGCCGTCGAGGTTGTCAGCGATGGACTCGTTCGACACCCACGCCTCGACGCCGCCCGCAATGGCGAAGCCGATCACGAGCGCCC
The DNA here is from genome assembly GCA_042216105.1 of Halorientalis sp. Classification (GTDB taxonomy): domain Archaea; phylum Halobacteriota; class Halobacteria; order Halobacteriales; family Haloarculaceae; genus Halorientalis. Next base: position 4,056 of record JBDGUF010000048.1, on the reverse strand, counting down.
ACCACGTGATCCACGCCATCGCCACCGCGGTGTAGGCGGCCTCGCTCGCGCCGCTCACGAGGAACTGCCCGAGTGGTTTCGTCGTCGTCAGCGCGCCGACGACGATCACGAGGACGGCGATGCCGGCCAGGATGAGGTAGTCTCGTCTGTCCATGAGGTCTCAGTGGAAAAGTACGCGTTCTTGGCTTACGCGACTTGTGGTTGTGAATCGAATGCTCACAACACTGGCAAGCTTCGAATCGAACGTCAATGCGGTGTGGAGGAGGCGAAGACGACCACGTTGTGGACGGCGGGACCGAGACCCGCAGTGACGACGGCGACGAGCAGTGCGGTTCCCCAGCGAGACTCTCCATCGAACTCCTCACGAAACACCACGACGATTCCAGTCACGATAACGAGCTTGACGAGGACGAACAACCACGATGACCCTGCGAGGAAGCCGACCGGGAGCCCTCGGCCGAACGTGATAACGGCACGTGACACCGGATTCCGTTCGGTGCCACCGAGGATTGAGATTCCGATCGCCGTCGTCGTCCCGTCGAGAGCGTGTGCGCTGATCGCTGTGAGCCCGAGACGTCGCAAATCGTACCCAGAGAGGACCGATCGATCGAGACCGAGCCAGACGATTCCCCCGATCCCCCCGCCGAGCACTATCGAGACCAGTATCCACGCAATCCGCAGGGGTTCAGTCGTCGCCTTTGCCGCGAGGATGCCTACGACCACCAAGACCAGGAGCGCACCGCCGAGCACTCCATTCGCTCGGGAGGCGTCGATCCGACGCGGAAGAAAGAGGAGGAGTACTGCCGGCGGGAGGAGCGCCACGGCGTACACGAGTGGGTCACGAACGAGCGGGACGAAGAATGGAGGAACGACCCCGACTTGGCGGAGACCGTATCCCACGCCCGCCATCGCGAGCCACGGGACGAGCGACGCGACGAATCGCGTCGTGATGGGGCGACCATCAGACGCGAACCACCACGCGAGCAGGAGAACCCAGACGCCCCCGACACCGAGGACGGTGGTCGAATATGGTGTCATGTGGAGCGCAGAGAGCGATTACGGGTGAAGAGCAGGTGCGGGGGCCTCGTGGGCTTCGTCGGTCGAAGCTCGGTTACGCGGAGGCCTCGTAGCCGGCGTCCTTCACTGCCGTGATCAGGTCGTCGACGTCCGCGTCGCCTTCGATCGTCGCCGTTCCGGCATCGTGATCGGCGGACGCCGATTCGACGCCGTCGACCTCGTTCAGCGCGTCGGTCACGGCTTCCTCGCAGCCGGTGCAGCTCATTCCGGAGACAGTCAGTGTTCGGCTCATCACGTATACTGATACACGCTCGGTATTTACCACGATTTCCCTTTCGATTCCAAGACGAAAACCGCAGTATGCGTTCGATTCGATTGTCGGTTTGGCGGAATCGGTTTACTGTTCCGTGAGCTATGACATGGTATGAGCGGACTCGACGAGACCGATATGCAGATCCTGCAGTTACTGCTCGCGGACGGCAGACGATCGTTCGCGGACATCGGGGACGCCGTCGGACTCTCCGGACCGGCGGTCTCGAATCGCGTCGACCGTCTCCGAGAAGCCGGCGTCATCGAGGGGTTCACCACACTCATCGATCGGTCGACGCTCGAAACCGGCCCCGAACTCGTGCTCACCCTCGCCGTGAAGCCCGGAGAGACGGCGGCAGTCTTCGACGCGCTCCGGTCGGCAGATGGCGTTCATCGATGCTATCGAACCGCTGACGCCGGGATCATCGTGCACGTCGTCCCCCCGTCAGAGGACGTCGAAGCGTGGCTCGCCGAGTACCTCGACCTCGATGTCGTCGAATCCTACACGGTCCGATCACTCGTGGAAGTCGAAACTGTAAACCAGTACGCTGGAACGGCGTTCGCGCTCTCGTGCGCACAGTGTGGGAACACCGTGACGGACGAGGGGGTCACGGAGAGACTCGGCGACCGGCGCTATCACTTCTGCTGTCCGTCGTGCGCCGAGAAGTTCCGCGGACGCTACGAGAACCTCACCGAGACCGAGGCCTGATTTCGATTCGATAGTGTAGGTCCCCTGGGAGTCGAGGAATCGAAAGGGAAAGTCGCGTTAAGAGGGGGGTCGTAGTACTACGAGATGACTCGTACCGAACGACTCGAACTGAACGGGATGTCCTGTGCCAACTGTTCGGGCACGATAGAGGACTCCGTCGGTGCGCTCGACGGCGTCGAGTCGGTGAACGCGAACTTCGCGACCGACGAGGGCTCCGTGACGTACGACCCGAACGTCGTCTCGCTGGCCGACATCGTCGACGCCGTCCACGACGCAGGCTACGGCGTCCGCACGGAGTCGGTGACCGTCGCCATCACCGATATGTCCTGTGCGAACTGCTCGCAGACCGTGACCGAGGCGCTCCATGAGACGCCCGGCGTGATCGAAGCGGACGTCAACTTCGCCACCGACGAGGGCCGCGTCACGTACAATCCTGCCGAGGCCTCGCTCGAGGACTTCTACGACGCGATTGAGAGTGCGGGCTATAGTCCCGTCCGCGAAGACGCGGACGACACCGATGACGGCGAGAACGCGCAGGACGCCGCACAGCAGGCCGAGATCCGCCGCCAGCGGAACCTCACGCTGATCGGTGCGGCGTTCACCGCGCCGCTCCTCCTCTTCCTCGCGGAGAAACTCTTCGCGCCCGGCCTCCTCCCGGCGACGATCCCCGGGACCGGACTCTCGATGGGCTGGGTCGAACTCGCACTCGCCACGCCCGTCCAGTACCTCCTCGGCAAGGAGTTCTACGTGAACTCCTACAAAGCACTCGTGCGGAACCGGACTGCGAACATGGACGTCCTCATCGCGCTCGGCTCCTCGACCGCGTACGTCTACAGTCTCGCTGTGCTCGTCGACCTCATCGCGGGTGGGCTCTACTTCGATACGGCCGCGCTCATCCTCGTCTTCATCACGTTCGGGAACTTCCTCGAAGCCCGCTCGAAGGGCGAGGCCGGCGAGGCGCTCCGCGAGCTCCTCGAGATGGAGGCCGACACCGCCACGCTCGTCGAAGATGGCAAGGAACGCGAGGTCGACCTCTCAGCGGTCGAGGTCGGCGACCACCTCCTCGTGAAGCCCGGCGAGAAGATCCCCACTGATAGCGTCGTCCTCGAGGGAGAGTCGGCCGTCGACGAGTCGATGGTAACGGGTGAGTCCGTCCCCGTCGAGAAGACGCCGGGCGACGAAGTCGTCGGCGGGACCGTCAACGAGAACGGCCGCCTCGTCGTCGAGGCCACGAAGGTCGGGCAGGACACGGCGCTCCAGCAGATCGTCGAGACGGTCAAACAGGCCCAGGCCCGCCAGCCCGAGATCCAGAACCTCGCCGACCGCATCAGCGCGTATTTCGTCCCGGCCGTGATTGGGAACGCGCTCTTCTGGGGCGTCGTCTGGTTCCTCTTCCCGCAGACGCTCGCGGGATTCGTCCACTGGCTCCCCCTCTGGGGACTCGTCAGCGCTGGCCCCGTCGTCGCCGGCGGGAGCGTGAGCGTCTTCGAGTTCGCAGTCGTCGTCTTCGCTTCCGCCGTCCTCATCGCCTGCCCGTGCGCGCTCGGCCTCGCGACCCCCGCCGCGACGATGGTCGGGACCTCTCTCGGCGCGCAGAACGGAGTCCTCTTCAAGGGCGGCGACGTGCTCGAGCGCGTCAAGGACATCGACACCGTCGTTTTCGACAAGACCGGCACGCTCACGGAGGGCGAGATGGTGCTCACCGACGTTGTCGCGCTCAAGCGCACCGCCGCAGATGGCGGCGTAGCAGCGGCTGAGGGAGGCGACGTCGCAACGCTCGGTGAGCCCGAAGCGGACCTGCTACGGGCGGCCGCGAGCGCCGAATCCGGCAGTGAACACCCCATTGCCGACGCCATCGTCGACGGCGCCGAAGAACGCGGCCTCGACCTCACCGCGCCCGACGCCTTCGAGAACGTCCCCGGGAAGGGCATCACCGCGACCATCGACGGTCGCGACGTCCTCGTGGGGACGCGCGCGCTCCTTGCCGAGAACGACGTCGCGACGGACGCCGCTACGGAGAC
>JBDGUF010000034.1:0-6476 GCA_042216105.1 Halorientalis sp. | reverse complement strand
ACTGCTCGGAGCGGTCCTTGAAGTTACAGAACAGACAGCCGGTGTTGCAGGCGGTGGTGACGTTGTTGTTGAGGTTGGCGACGAAGGTGACCTCCTCGCCGACCACTTCGGCGCGGCGGCGGTCGGCGGCCTCCAGCACGCGCTCCTTGCGCTCGCGGTCGATGCCCGGCCGGTCGGTGCCCGTGGTGAGCAACTCGATCCCGTCCGCGACTGTCAGACGGTCGCCGGCCCGGGCCTTCTCCAGCGCGTTCTCGAAGGACTGGTCGGTCTCGGGGCGATGCTGGAAGTCGAACTCGCCCCGCGGGACCGCCGGTGTGAACGCGTCAGCCATTGACTCGTGGCACGGGCGGGACCGTCATATACGTGGCGCCATCCTTCCACGTTTTTGCCGCGAGCGGTGGCCACAGGCCACCCGAGCGGGAAGAAGGTGGTTAGTCGTCGGCACCGATCCCGAGGTTCAGGTCGGTCGCGTCCTCCTCGGGGCCGTCCTCGGAGACGGCGGCGTCGAGTTCGATGGTGACGGTACAGCCCCGGTCGGTGTTCTCGAAGGAGATGTCGCCCCGCGAGAGGTCGACGATCCAGTCGATCAGCCACAGGCCCACGCTCGACCCGTGTTCGAGCGCGGTCTCCTCGCGGCGTTCGAGGACCTCGACCTCCTTGTAGGGGATGCCGGGGCCGTTGTCGGCGACGCGCAGGGTCGCGCGCTCGTCGCCGCAGTCGGCGGTGACGACGACCTGCGGGTCCGCGGCGTCGTTGTGCATGGCGGCGTTCTCGATCACGTTCTCGACGGCGGTCGAGAGCGCCCAGTGGGCGTGAACGGGACAGGACTCGGGCAGGTCGGTCTCGAAGGAGACGTCGGGGAACTCCCGGCGAGTGGTCTCGATGGCCTCGGTGGCCAGCTCTGTGACGTCGAACTCGCTGCGGGTGCGCTCGCCCGAGAGGAGTTTCTCGACGGTTCGGGCCTTCTCGCTGGCGTCGAGCAGGTTGTCGCTCTTGTCCATGATCGTCCGGAGCCGCTCGGCCTCGAGGCCGGAGGTCTCCTCGGCGAGCATCTGCGCGTTGGCCTTGACCACCGAGAGGTCGTTGCGGACGTTGTGGCGCAACACGCGGGAGAGGACCTGCTTGAGCAGGTCGAGTTCCTGCTGTTTCTGCCGGAGGTCGCTCACGTCGTAACACAGCACCGTCCAGCCGAGGTGATCGCCCTCGTCGTCCAGCCGGGAGACCCGGACCACGAAGGTGCGGGAGACGCCGTTGATGGTGGTCGTGAACTCGTGGCCGTCGAGCAGGTCGGCGATCCCCGCGGGGGACGCGACGGTTCGGGCCTCGTCGCCCCGGACGGTCGGCAGTGGGTCGACGAGTTCGACCACGCCGACGATCCCGCGCCCGACGGCCTCGTCGGTCAGGTCGAGGACGAGTTTCGCCGCCTCGTTCATCTCGATGACGGTCCCGTCGACGCTGTAGACGAGGACCGCGCCGTCGATGGCCTCGATGAGGCTGTTCTCCGGGAGCGAGACCACGTCGTAGTCGCCGAACCGGACCACACCGAGGACGACGAAGCCGTTCGCCAGGACGGACGCGAACGGGTGGGGTTCGTAGGGCAGATCGAGGAAGGCGAAGCCGACGGCGAAGAGGAGACCGGACGCACCGCCCAGCACGAGCATCGTGTTGCGCCAGCGGTAGAGTCGCTGGTCCGAGCGGAGCGTGAAGGCGGCGAGCAGACCGACGCTGCCGCCCAGCAGGACCAGCGAGTAGAGGCGCAGGCCGAGGACGGCCGGGCCACTCTCGAAGACGAGCGGCGAGACCGGAGCGCCCGGGGCCGCGACCGACACCGACGACCAGTACAGCGAGTGCAGTCCCGGCACCGCCGGCGCGGCGTTGGTCACGAGCAGGGCGACGCCGATCGCCAGCGGCCCACCGGCCAGCGCGACCGTCGAGCGGCGGGCCAGTACGGTCCGTTCCGTCCAGGCGACCACGAACAGGTACCAGAGAAAGACGACGACCGCCGCGAGGACGCCGAACAGTTTCCAGAAGAGCACCTTCGTCGTCACCGTCGGCGCGACCAGCGCGAGCAGGTACAGCAGCGACTGTAGACTGCCGAGCACCGCGGCGGCGAGCAGGTACTCCAGTCCCCGGACGTTCCGGTTCGTCCAGTACACGTACGCGAACGCCGCCAGCACCACCGCACAGAGCAGATACCAGCCGGCCCACAGCGCGTTCGCCACCATCCGTGCGACCGACTATCGCGAACGGACCACCTTGTAGGTTCGCCCCACGTTTTCAGATTTGATTCCACACGTGGGTCGCGTGTAAACACGCCAGCTGGCCGGGAGGCGGCGTGGGTCGGGCGGGGTAGTCGGCGATAGTAACCCCTTAGTGACGCGGCGGGGACCACCCGATAATGACCGTTACGCCAGCCACGGCCGTCGGCACTCCGGCGAGGTGGGACCGATGACCAGCGTCAAGGACTTCCGTATCGAGCGGCCGGCCACGGCGACCGATCTGGGGCGGGGCGCGTTCGTGTTCACCGACGACTACTCGGTGTTCGACTGGGGGAAGATGCCCGACACCATCCCGAACAAGGGGGCCAGCCTCTGTGCGATGGGCGCGTACAACTTCGAGTTGCTGGAAGAGGCCGGCATCCCGACCCACTACGAGGGCGTCGTCGGCGGCAGCGGCGAGCCGGTCGGGCTCGCCGAGGTCGCCGACCCGCCCCGCGAGATGGCCATCGAACTCACGCAGGTCCCGGACCTGCCCCACGACGGCCGCGCGTACGACTACGAGGCCTACTACGCCGACGCGGGCGAGAACCACCTGATCCCCCTGGAGATCGTCTTCCGGAACACCGTCCCCGTCGGATCGAGCCTGCGGTCCCGCGCCGACCCCGCCGACTTCGGCCTCGATTTCGACGAGTGGCCCGACGAGGTCGTCGATCTCCCCGACCCGGTCGTGGAGTTCTCGACGAAACTCGAGGAGTCCGACCGGTATCTGGACCGGAGCGAGGCCGACCGGATCGCCGGTCCGGTCGATATCGACCGGCTGGAGGAGCTCGCGCTCGCGGTCAACGAGGTCGTCACCGAGCGGGCCGCGGAGGTCGGCATGGTCCACGAGGACGGCAAGATCGAGTGTTTCCACTTCGACGGCGAGGTCCGGGTCGCCGACGTGGTCGGCACCTTCGACGAGAACCGCTTCTCCTACGACGGCCAGGAGGTCTCGAAAGAGGTCATCCGACAGTACCACAAGCGAACCCAGCCGGAATGGGTCGAGGCCGTCGGCGACGCGAAGGAACGGGCCAAAGCCGAGGACGTGGCCGACTGGAAGTCACTCTGTGAGCGCGAGCCCGAACCCCTGCCGGATCACGTCGTCGACGCCGCCAGGGACCTCTACACGGCCGGAACGAACGCCTACGTCGGCCGCGAGCTGTTCGACGCGCCGCCCCTCTCCGAGGCCGTCGAGACCGCCCGGAACCTCTAGGTACTCGGTCCCGTCTCCGAGAGCCGGGGCCGGAAGAACCGCGCCGAGAGCGGCCCGACCATACAGAGGACCCCGCCGACCACCGTCGGGACGATCCACAGCGGCGCGCTCCAGATCACGCGGAACGTCGTGACCGACAGCGCCATCGCGACGACGCCCCCGATCGGCGCGAGTCTCGGCCTCGAGAGCGCGAGCAGCCCCGTCCCGGAGATGGCGACCCCGACGTTCATCACGAACAGGAGCGGGACGATGAACCCGAACCTGTCGTCCTGCGTCAGGTACCCCACCGTCAGCATGCCGGCGAAGATGAGGACGACGCCCCCCAGTTCGGTCAGTCTGTTCGACACCATCGTCCGTGTAGTTTTCGCCCCAGGCTTAATAAATTCACCCGAAAAGTTCGGTATTTAATACAGCGGATGTCGGCCACCGATCGTCGGTCCCCGCTTTCGTCCGTCCGTTCGTCGGTCTCCCTGCGGTCGGCCGACCTGCTCGCGGGTCACTCCGTTCCCCGCTCGGGATTCAGAGGCCTCCTCTTTCGCTACGCTCAATCGTCAGCCTCGCTTTCCTCGCCACCCTGATTCGCCACGACTTCCCCGAGTCCGTCGATGGGGCGGTCGGGATTGGCGTCGTCCAGCACTTCGGGCGAGCCCAGTTGTACGTCGTCGGTGTCGACGTCGTCCCGCAGTTTCGTCCGGCCGCGGTGGACGGTGACGGCGTCGTTGAGGTGGAGTTTGATCGCCTCGATGAGCGCCTCGGCTTCCAGGGGCTGGCCGATGCGCTGGAGGTTCTCCTCGGTCGCGTCGTCGGGGACGTTGAACGCCCGCTGGGTGATGATCGGTCCCTGATCGAGGTCGGTCGTGACGTAGTGGGCGGTGACGCCCGCGATTCGGACGCCCTCCTCGATGGCCTGCATGTACGCCGACGCGCCGGGGAACGCGGGGAGGAGAGAGGGGTGGACGTTGATGATCCGGTTCTCGTAGCGAAAGACCACGTCCGGGCTGAGGATGCGCATGTAGCGGGCAAGCACCACGAGGTCGACCTCGTACTCCTGGAGGAGATCGAGCAGGTGGTCCTCGTCGGGGTTGCCCTTCTCGTCGCCGATGTCGTGGAAGGGCACGTCGTACTTCTCGGCCAGCGGGCGCAGATCGGGATGGTTCCCGATGACGACGCTCACGTCGGCTCCGAGGTCACCGTTGGCCCAGGCCTCGAAGATGGCCTCCAGGCAGTGTGACTCCTTGGTGACCAGCACGGCCATGGCCTGGGTCTCCCGTTCGGCGGGGAACCGGACCTGGATGTCGACGCCGAGTTCCTCGCCCAGCTCGTCGGCGTCCTCCCGGAGTTTCTCCTCGGTGCAGACCATCTCCGAGGTGTCGACGTGCATCGTCATCCGGAAGAGCCCGTCCCGGACGGCCTGGTCGAGGTCCTCGATGTTGATGCCGCGCTCGAACAGAAGCGAGGTGACGTTCGCGATGAGACCGGTGTCGTCCTCGCCGACGACGGTGATCTCTGTCAGTTTGTGTTTCTTCACGGTGACCACCCGCTGGCGCTGGCGACGACAGTCATGGTCCCTCTCGGCAACGGCCGGCGAAAAAAGTTGTTTTTCGCGGTACTGTCGTCCCGGGAACAGGAGCGGCGTCCCGGTGGTCGACGACTGCCACAGACATTTGTACGTGGGGTGGCTATGGTCGGTGAGTTGGGTATGCCGGTCACTGTGCTGTACGCGGACGGCGACGGCGAATGCCGGGCCGAGACAGCCGAGACGCTGTCCGAGGCCGGACTCGACGTTCGCGAGGCCGCGACGCTGGAGACGGCGTCGGAGACGCTGGGGACGACGGCGGTCGACTGCGTCGTCACGGCGTACGACCTCCCGGACGGGACCGGGCTGGAGCTGTTCGCGTCGGTCCGCGAGACCGCCCCCGACACGCCCTGTATCCTCTTTACCGACGTGGCGGCGGACGAGATCGAGACGGCGGCCTTCGAGGGGCTGATCGCGGAGTATCTCCCCCGCGGGACGCCGAACGCACACGAGCGGCTGCGGGAGCTGATCGACGACCTCGTCACGCGCCGGAGTCAGGTCGGGTACCCGTTGCCCGACGACGAGGACGCACGGCTGACGGCGCTGGAACAGTACGATGTCGACGGCCTGTCGGTACAGGACACGCTCGACCGGCTGACGGAGCTGGCGTCCCGCCACTTCGACGTTCACCGGGCGTTCGTGGGCGTCGTCGACGAACACGAGGAGCGGTTCCTCTCCTGTCAGGGGCCGGACCTCGACCCGCTGGCACGGGAGAAGACGATGTGTACGCACGCGATCCTCGAACCCGAGGTGATGGTCGTCGAGGACACTCACGCGGACGCCCGGTTCGAACACAACGAGGCGCTGGACCGGCTGAACATCCGGGCCTACGCCGGCGCACCGCTTCGCGCGCCCGACGGCGCAGCCATCGGCAGTTTCTGTCTCACCGACGACGAACCGCGCTCGTTCTCGGAGGCGGACGTGGAGTACCTGCGACTGCTGGCCGACGAGACGGTCGAACAGCTCGATCTCAGGCGACAGCTCCGGGACGCGCGAACGGAGGTCGAAGACGGATGAGCCAGGGCGGTGCGCAGCGCTACCGGTTCGAGGGGTTGCCGATCGAACCGGTCAAGCCGGGGACGAACCTGCTCGTCGCGGGGCCGCCCTTCGCCGGGACGAAGGCGGTCGCGCTCCGGATGCTGGCGGACGGCGAACTGGCCGACGAGGGGTTGATCCTCGTCGCGGCTGACGACACCGGTGCGGCGATACTGGACCGTTACACCGAAGTCGGCGGCACGTTCGACCGGTCGCGGATGGCCGTCATCGACTGCGGGTCGCCCGACACCGAACCCGAAGACGGGAACGTCCGGTCGGTCTCCTCGCCCAGCGACCTGACCGGCATCGGCATCGAGTTCTCCTCGCTGTACGAGGGGCTGTACGGGGAAGGTATCGAACGGGTGCGGATCGGGCTGTTCTCGGTCTCGACGCT
>JBDGUF010000062.1:0-7594 GCA_042216105.1 Halorientalis sp. | reverse complement strand
CCAGTCGGAAGCCCTCGCTCCTTGAGGCCGGGGGCTCCGCCTCGAAACTGCTGAGCAGCCACATCCAATGGGCTTCGATGCTGACCTCCCAGACGACTGGACGTTCCGCGATCCGGGTGTGTAGGGGATCGGTTGGATCAGTCTCGACGCAGCGGTGGATGAGTGGTCACATCGAAGAGATCGAGATCGGAATCGAACGTCATCACGTGTTCGAGTTCGTTCGTCTCCATCTGGACCCCGATAGTGAAATCCGTGAACGAAGCGGTATTGTCGTCCCAGTTTCGGAAACGCGTCCGTACTGCCTCGAACGTCTTCATATCGAGCCGAGCGATATCGAAGTAGCCACTCTCGTCGAGCGCCTGCAGGAACGCCTCGGCACGGGGACCGTCAGCACGCTTTTTCAGCCGTGTCGCAGCCTCGTCGATTACGTGCTCGTTGACGACGAATCGCCGATAGGGGAGCGCTTCGTTGCGAACAAACGTCAGAAACCCGTAGGCAACATCGTGGAATTCCTCATCGGGGTTGTAGAGGGCGTAGAGGAATTTCGGACCCAAGACGCAGGTCCGAGGAGCGGGATCACCGCCGCCATAGAAGTGCGCCGGTGTGAGCGTCCCGATCGAAGTTTCGATCTCGGTCATCGATCCGGCTCTGCCAGCTCAACGTCTGCAGTCTCACCGGACCACTCTTCGACGAGGTCGTCTTCCTCTAGCACATTCGTTCCTGGCGTCGATTGTGCTGCCGTCCGCACCTCTTCGACGGAGGTAAACAGCGGATCATCGGTATCGACGGTCTCCTGTACTTGCAGCCACAGATCGGTCGCCTCCCGGAGTGCCTCCCGTATCGAGAGCCCTTGCTGCTCTGCAACCTCTCGTAACCGTTCGTACTCCTCGTCGGGGACCTCCGTCTGGATATGAGTCATCGGTATCTCATGAGTTGTTTTGACTTCATAGAACAAAAGGATTGTAATGGGATGTGGTCCATGACGCACGCTCGATCGCACGGGAAACAGTACACTCACACCTGCACCACCACTCGGAACCGACGACGACCGACTGGTCTCGCCACGTCCTGGCGGACTGTGAGGGCGAGCCCGGGTCGCGTCCGCGTGGTCGCCTGCGCGGCCCCTCTCTTGAGATGCCGCGCAGCGACCGCGAGCCGGGCGAGGGCTCACTGACCCCGAATCCGTTCAAATCCATAACACATAACTATCAGCCAGAGTGGCAGTCGCGCATGGATCCGGACGAGTTACCGGTGAAAAAAGACAGACAGCAACCGGACGCGATCCAGGTTCGCCCCGCTGAAACTGCCCTCGCACCACGCGCCGCCAGCAACCAGGCCAAGCAGTTCCACGGCCTGAGCAAGGGCCGTCTCCCGGACGGAATCACCCACAAACTCGCCCGGGCACTCGACATGGGCGAGGCCCCACCGTGGATCGAATGCCAGATTCTCTCCCGAGGGACCGACGCACTCGAATACTGCTTTAGCATCGAAGACGTCGACGACAGCGGGCTCGATGTGCTCGAAACCAGCCTCCGGACGCTGTTTCCGGACGAGTACGAACTCAGGCGCACGTACCGGGAGAACCTCGGGGTCACCCATCTGACGCAGGACGCCGGTGACGACTGGTACGTCGCTGGCGTCGAGTACGTCGGCGAAGCCGACCGCCGACAGGACTGGCAAACCCGACTGGAACCGTTCGCGACGAGTGAGCGGACCCACCAGCAGACACAGGACTACAACAGCCACCACACGGGCCAGAACGACCACGAACACAGCCCGCTCACGACGATCATCGAGACGATGGCGACGAATTCCCTGCCAATGGTCTATCAGGTCCTCTTTCGTCCCCTCGACAACTGGCACCGGGCAGCCGACGACCGGATCGAAGCCATCGAAACCGGGACCGATACGCTCTGGGGCCAACTCGCCAAATTCCGGGAAGTCGACCTCGACCGAGTGGATCTCTCCCAGTCCGACCGACAACGCAGGGCCGAGATCCAGACCCGGGCGTCGGCCCACTCCTTCGCCGTCAATGCCCGAGCGGCCGTCCTCGCCCCGGCCGACGAGCCCCACCGTGCCGACCACATCGCCACCCAGTTGCAGTCGGCCTTCAGTCACATCAGTGGCGAGTTCCACAGCGTCACTGGCCGTGTCCGGACCGACGACGAGGGGCATCTGGTCCCGGCCGGCCGGGAACTGCTCGGAGCCATCCACAAACGCGCGTTCTACGAACCCACCTACCAGCGCCCAGGGACGGCAGTGCCACTCACGGCCAACGACAGCCGTGGGATCGTCGTCGACCACCAGGAACTCCCCCACTTCTTCGCGATCGACGGTAACCAGCTGACGCCGGACGCGCGCCGTGCACTCGAAACGATCCCCGAAGACCAGACATCGATCACGCTTCCGCCCGAATCGGTGCTGGACCGCTACCGCCAGCCCGGCCTCGCCATCGGTGCACCCCGAACGAACGACGGGACGACAACCGACCCGATCGCCATCCCGCCGACTGTCCAGACCCGCAACGTCGCCTGGATCGGACAGACCGGGGCCGGGAAGACGACGAGTCTCATCACCGCTGGCTTGTCGAACCACCGGGCGACATCGGGCGCGGAGATCATCCTCGACTCGAAGGGTGGGCGTATGCCAAGAGAGTACATGCAGAGCCACGTCGCCGAGTTCGGCGATCTCGACGACGTCATCTACTTCGACTGTGCCGAGTGGCTGCCAGCGATCTCCTTTTTCGATATCAAGCCGGAACTCGACGCGGGCGTCCCGCGGGCAGTTGCCGTCGAGGATCGCGTCGCCCACTACCAGCAGATCCTCCGCCAGAATATCGGCACTGAGCAGTACGACCGCGCGTTCCGCTCGATACAGGCCATCGGCACCGTCCTCGAGGCACTGTACGATCCGATTCACGGCCGGGATGTCGTTACCAACCGTGACATCCAGGAAGCGCTCAAACGGTTCGCCGACCGTGAAACGCCACCGGCCGTCAGCAATCCCGATCTCGAAGAGCGGCTGGATAGCCTCGTCTCGAGTACGGACACCGAGACGTTCAAGCAGATCATCGGCGGCGCAATCAATCGCATCGAGACGGTGAGTTCGTCGACCCATCTCAGCCGAATCTTCAACCACCGCCCCAGCGGCATCGAGGCCGACCAGCCGGCCTTCGATTTCGCCGACTGGCTCGACGAGGATGTCGTCATCATCCTCGACACTGGTCGGCTCCGGCCAGCAGTCCGGGAGGAACTGACCCTCGCCGTGCTCTCGAATCTCTGGACGGCGTTGCGTCGGCGACGACGTCGCCGTCCGAACGCCGACCTCCCGCTGGTCAACGTGTATCTCGAGGAGGCAGCCTCGGTCGCCAACAGCACACTCCTCACACGATTGCTCGCCCAGAGCCGGTCGTTCGGGTGTGCGTTACTGTTGGCCATGCAGTTCCCGGGGCAACTCGAAGCGACCGACGCCGACGTGTACGCGGAACTGCTCAACAACGTCGGCAGTTACGTCACCAGCACCGTCGGCGTCGATCACGACCTGGCCCACCGATTCGCGACCGAAGCCATGGACAACACGGAGATGGCGAACCGACTCCGCGGGCTCTCGGCCGGCGAGTGGCTCGTCGACCTGCCCGGCGAGTTCCAAGGTCGTGACCCGAACCCCTTCATGATCGAGTCGCTCCCGCTGCCAGCCGGCCATCCCGACAGGGTGGATAGCGCCCCCGCCGGATTCGAGAGCGCCCACGACGCGATGCGCGACCGAACCCGGGGCGAATACGGCCTGTCGGTCGCGGAGCAACAGACGACGGAAGCGGCATCGGCCACGGTCGGCGACTCGGCTGATGCAGCCACTGCCCAGGATGTGACAGCACCAGTTCCTGCCGGCATCGGCGCGGAATCCGACCCGGACGGTCCGTCGCCGTCGGACACCGCGGACCCGTCGCCGATCCTCACCACGACCAGTCGGATGCCCTCGTTTCTCAGGTACACCGCCGACAGTGACGCCCTGGAGTGTACGACCTGTAACAGCCGATTCGATTCCACGGCCGACGGGCTGCGGACGGCGATTCAGTGCTGTCACGACCTCGACAGCGTTGATCTGGACGACGTACCCATCTGTAGCTGCAACGTGACGCTGAGCCCCGAGGAGATCCAGGCCAGCAAGTGGTCACGGCGACAGCTCACGTTCCTGCAGGCAGTCCACAACGCCCAGCAGCGGCGGTACGATCGGATCGAATACGACATCGTCCACGACAGCATGATCCGGCTGAAAGAAGACGTCGGGATCGACCAGGACAAAATCGACGACCTCCTCGATGCCGGGTTACTCCGCCACGACGGCGACCATCCCCAACGGTACTACACGGTGACGCCGGAGGGCCGTGACGCGATCGGCGAGGAGTTCCAGGCGGGCGTCGATTTCGGCCACGGGAAAGGCGACCTCGACGAGTCCAGCCAACACGTCGCGATGATCGAGGCGAGCGCCCGGTGGCTCCGGCAAGAGCGCGTCGCCGATCCCGACTGTCCCGATGCCGAGGTCGTCACCTACTACGAAGTCCGCGAGGGGAGTGCTGACGCTGCCGCGTTCATGGGTGGTGATGATGACACGACCGTCGAGAATCTCGAACAGCGACGGCTCGATTGTGTGACTCTCGACGAGACCGGTGATGTCGTCGTCGCTGTCGAGGCCGAGCGGATCAACAACGATGTCACCCGTGCTGTTCCGGAGGACTACGACAAGATGGCTGCCTGTGATCCCGAGGAGGCCATCTGGGTCGTTCTGAGCCAGGCCGATGGACACGACATTCTCGAAGCACTCAACGACCCACCCGAGGGAGAGCCCCGCGTCGAGAAGACGTACAGCTCGACCACGCCGCCACAGCAGTTCCGGATCGACCAACCCGGGCTCACCGCGATCTATCCGATGACCTGGCTCCAGCGACAGGTGCAAGACGATTCCCGATAGAGCCCGTGTTTGGAAAATCATAATCAGCAGGACCAGCGTCTCAGACCCAAGAGCGCTGTTTGGCCTATCTGAGCCGCTCAGGTGGCGTCCATAATCGGGTCACAGGCCCGCAAGATAGAATAACAATACCCTATGAAATGGGTGGCCCCCCGACAGGCTAGGCGATCGCTGCCTCCAAGATGCCAAAGCAAGGAGCGCAGTCGGAGCACGACCGAATCCGAACCGTAGGGTGCCGATATATCGACAGCCATACCAGAGTCATAATCGGGCTAAACCACCATACGTGAGCCGATTATGAAAATCCAGTTTGTCAGTATCCCTCAAAATCTCGTTATGAAAACCTGTCGCCGGGCCCACATACAGGTATACAGGGCCGCTACCGACCGAATCGGCCCATTGATTCGACAGCCCGCCCAGTCCTAGTTCGTTTTCCAGTTCTCATTCTCTTATCTTGCGGACTGGGGAGCCTGTTTATGAGTCTCAACGATGGTCCTAACTGTCCCTAAATCGCCTATACACACCACTCAGCGGGTGAAGCCGATTATGGACGGATACGGAGGCAGAATTTCATGGCCAGCGCAGGGGCGTTCATCTGTAACGCCGACTTGCTGAATCACCTCCGATTAAGGAGCGACGTGAGAGACACGAGCGTATGCCCCAGTCCTGGGAGGAGTTCCGCGACGACATCGCATCCGGCGACGCAGCGCGTGTCAACCCCGTCGTCGAAGAGATCGGTGAGTGGGACATCGACGAGCGGGTTCGATCGTTCGAGGACTTGTTCGATGGGGTCACGACACTGTACGAGGCGAGCGACGACGGCTACGTGCGACAGTCCTGTGTCCGCGTCGCGTCCGAACTCGCCCCCGGACTCGCGGCCGCGGTCAACCTGCAGGACGAGCAGACAGCGAGTCAAGACCGGGAGACCGTCGTCGACCAGACCGACGCACTGTGTGGGTTCTTCCTCGAAGCGATGACCGACGAGGACGGCCGCGTCCGACAGTCGGCCAAGCAGGGACTGCAAGACGTCTTCCGGACCTACGACACGCTGGAGGAACGCGACACCATCGAGGCGGTTCGGGCAGAGCTAGACGAGATGGCCTCGCGCTACGACGGCAAACGCGGGGAGCACCTCGAAGAGGCCAGGCGGACCGCAAACGACACCCTCGAATCGCCCATCACGCGGATGGTCCGAGATGTCGCGGAGCAACTCGACGAGTGATACCGGTGTCAGTGCCCCGCGGCAGGACGGGGCCCCTCGTGATTGGGGACACACCGGCAGAAAGCACTTATCACCGTGACGGAAATCCGCGAGTATGTCTCGGCCGCTGGTCGGACACCCACGCGTCCGGTGAGCGGTTCGCGCGACCGCCTTCCCGTGCCGTAGCGGGCTGCGTCCCCGGACGCGTGGATCACCATGAACGAAGAAGATCGCCTTCGACGGGAGCTTCGCGCAGCGCGCGAGGAACTGGTCCGCGAGCAGTCCCGCAGCGCTGGCCCGGACGAATCCGAGAGCCAGTTGCCGCTGATGCCCGACCGGGACGAACAGTTCCTCCGGCTGGCGCTGATGTCCGTCGACGAACTCGAAACGCACGTCGAACGACTTGAACGAGACCTCGAAGACCTGCGGAACGGTCTCGACCACCCGGAAGAGTAGCATGAAACAGTTCCCGTCGATCCCACGAGCCGCGAACGCTCCGGCTGGTCTCTTCGACAGCGGTCACCTCTGGCTGCTCGAAAAGGTCGACGGGGCGAACTTCCGGTTTCAGCTCCGTCAGTCCGGCCAGTTGCGGTTCGGCGATCGGAGTCGCATCTACGAGACGCCGGACGCCGTCCCCGACCCGTACCAGCACGCCGTCCGTCACGTCCGGACGGAACTGGACCGACACGCGCTCCGGGAGGCGGTCGACGAGGTCGAAACGATCGTGTTCTTCGGCGAGGCGATGCACCAGCACGCGATCGACTACGACTGGGAGCGGACGCCGTCGTTTCTCGGGTTCGACGTGTGGTCGGGGACCGAAGAGCGATTTCTCCAGCCGGACACCGTCGAGCAGATCTTCGAGCGGCTGGGTCTCGAACCGGTGAACGTCTTCGAGCGCGAACGCAACGCGCGGGATTTCGACCCCGAATCGTACACCGTCCCGCAATCGGCGTGGTACGACGGCCCCGCGGAAGGCGTAGTCATCAGGAACAAGCAGGGCCAGCGCGCGAAACTCCTGCACCCCGAGTTCCGCGAAGTCGACGACACGGTCCTCGTCGACGGGTCGGCGACGGAACTGGCAGAGAAGTACGCGACTCAACGGCGGTTCGAGAAGCTCGCAGCCAAATTCGAGGACCGAGAGCGGGCGGTGACGTTTCAGCCCCTCTACGAGCAGGTCCTCGAAGACATCGTTCGGGAGGAGCACAAACAGCTCTACCACGGCAATCGGTCCATCGACATGAGCGAGTTCCGCTCCAAGATCGCCGCGCGGACGCGGACGTTCATCGACGAGTACGAGCGCGGTCAGGGAGGCACGAACCCATGAAGGTGTATCCGAAGATTCCGCGGTACGATCACCCGGTCGTCCCAGGGGACTTTTTCGACCGGGAGGATCTGACGCTGCTCGAGAAATTCGACGGCAGTTCGTTC
>JBDGUF010000013.1:0-7683 GCA_042216105.1 Halorientalis sp. | reverse complement strand
GGGACCCGTGGTTCCCTCCAAACGTGGAAGGCCCGCCCGGCACGCGCCTCTGGCGCGCGCCCGGCAGGAACCGCGAAAGCGCGGTCGGAAGCGGAGCGCGCGACCGCAGGGAGCGCGCGAGAACCGAGCGTGGAAGTCCGCCCGGAACGGCCCGTATGGGCCGCACGCCCAGCAGAACCCGCGAAAGTTGAATCCCGGCACGCCCGTGCAACGAGGAGCGACCGCAGGGAGCGACGAGTGAACCGGATCCGGGATTCGAGCCCTGCCAGTCGCGCGCAACGAACGTGAGCACGTCTGGCTCCGGTTCGAATCCTCCAGTGTGCAAAACACGCACGAAGGGGTCGATATCTTCCGTCGGAGAGCGTCGAGGAACAAAGCTTTTGTCGGATAACATCCGACACTAGAATGCAGTATGGCCCGATCCGAACGGTCCGGATCCCGAGAGGGGAACCGGGACGGAGAGGAGACCGGCCGCGAGTCCGAGATGCCGACACCGGGCGGACTCCGCGGTCTGGTTTAACCGGGTACAGTCCGTCCCGCGAGGGACGAACCGTGGAGCGAACCACCGTTTCGTTCACCGCTGGCCGCCGGCGACGCCGGGAGCGAGGCCGACCGTCGCGCCGTCGGTCAGCGGTGTCGCTGCCCCAGCCTCGTTCCGAACGTTCTCCTCGTCGACGAGGACGTTGATGTGTGGTCTGAGATCGCCGTCGCCGTCGAAGACGAGCGGACCGAGACCGTCGTACTCTTCGGCCAGCGCCGAGAGCGCCTCGCCGACCGTCGTCCCCGCCTCGAACTCCCGTTCGAGCCGTTTCTCGCCGATACTGTCCCTGATCGTGGCGTACGTGACGAACTCGACGTGCATGGCCCTGCTTCCGGCCGGGATCCGGTTAAGCCCGGCGGCGATCGAACGTTGTTAGCTCAGAACAGAACAACGTTACCTCTGGAAGGAAAATAACTATCAACGATGGGTGTGTGGAAACCGATATGGGATTGATACGCGCATCCGAGGAGCGGTTCGAGGATCTGCCGGGATATGACTACGACGCGAACTACGTCGACGTGGGCGGTCCCGAGATGGCCTACGTCGACGTGGAGGGCGACGGCGACGAGACCGTCCTCTGTCTGCACGGGGAGCCGACGTGGTCGTACCTCTACCGGAAGATGATCCCGACCCTCTCGGAGGTCGGACGCGTCGTCGTGCCGGACCTGATCGGCTTCGGTCGCTCCGACAAGTGGACCGATCAGGAGGACTACACCTACAGCGCGATGTACGACACGGTCGAGCGGTTCGTCGCGGAACTCGACCTGCAGGACGTGACGCTGGTGTGCCAGGACTGGGGCGGCCTGCTCGGGCTTCCCGTGGCGGCGAACAACCCGGACCGGTTCGCACGGCTCGTGCCGATGAACACCGGCCTGATGGACGGCCAGCAGTCGATGCCCGAGGTCTGGCACGACTTCAAGGACATGGCCGCCGAGGACCCGGACTTCGACATCGGTCGCCTCGTTCGGGACGGCTGTCTCACCGAGCTGTCCGAGGACGTGGTCGAGGCCTACCGTGCCCCCTTCCCGGACGAGGACCACATGGCGGGCGCGCGCATCCTCCCGAGTCGGGTCCCCACGGATCCGGACATGGACGGGGCCGAGACCATGCGCGAGGCGAAAGCGACCTTCGAGAACTGGGAGAAGCCGGTGTTCGTCCTCTTCTCGGACTCGGACCCGATCACGCACGGGTCGCGGGACTACCTGCGGGACCTGTTCCCGACCGCGAGCGAACAGCCCGACGTCTGGATCGAGGGCGGCGCACACTTCCTGCAGGAGGATCGCGGCGAGACGATCGCCGAGGAGATCGTCGACTTCGTCGAGCGGACCTAGCGGACGACGATCGCGCCGCGCCCGTTGTAGGGTTTGTCCGTCCGACAGTAGTACCGGTAGACGCCGGGTTCTTCCACGGTCACGCTGTAGGAGTAATCCGCTCTGGCCGTCGTCCGGCTGGGATCGAAGGCCCCGCTCTTCCAGTACACGTCGTGTGACCCGCCGCGACCGGTCCAGTCGAACACGATCGTGGTCCCGGGATCGACGAGAACCGCGACGGGCTTGAACGACCGGTTCTGTCCGTTAGGACTCTCCGCGCCGACCTCCACCTCGACCCGACTCTGTCCCGTCCTGTCGGCCAGGCGGCCGTCGTACTCCGGATACTCGCTGAGCCACTCGTCGACTTTCGGGTAGTCGCTGACGGACTGCTCCTCCTCGACGATGATCGCGCCACGCATCCCCAGCGCGCCGCCGTGGTTCGTACACTTGTAGAGGTAGACGCCGGGCTCGGTCAGCGTGACGGTGTAGGTCTTCCCCGCCGAGGCGACCGGGGGGCCGCTGCTGAACAGACCGTCGCGCTCGCGGACGTTGTGGGCGTTGCCGGGGTCCTGCCAGATCCACTGGATGCTCGTCCCCGTGGTGACCCTGATCGCCGGCGGGCCGAACGCGAAGGTAGTGCCCGACCCGTCGGCGACGCCGACGCCGATGGACACGTCGGTCTTGCCGGTCAGGTCCTGAACGTTCCCGTTGTAGTTTCTCGTGTTCGAGAGCCAGTCGTCGACGGCCTGCTCGGGGTTTCGCACGTCGGCCGGGTCGCCGGGTTCGGTCGGTCCCGCCGGCTCCTCGGGCGTCTCCACGTCGGCGTCCGTGTTCTCGGGCGTGGCCGTCGGCGTCGCCGTGTCGGTTCCGTCCTCGTCCCCGTTCCCGTTCGAGCCGTCACCCGAACCGCCGCCGGAACAGCCGGCGACCCCTGCCGCCGCCGCGACGACTGCCGTTCGGAGAAACGCTCGCCGCTTCGATTGCCTGGTCATGCGGCACACCTCCGTGTCCACAAATATAAATCACCTGACCCTCCCGGGGCCCGGACAGGCGGTTTTTGTGTTCACGGTCCTACGAGAGGTATATGCTGTCGCACCTCACGGGAGTGGACAACCGATGACGGTGCTGGTGCTTGGCGATCAGCTGACGCGGACCGTCGGCCCGCTCGCGGACCACGACGGCCGCGTCCTCCTGATCGAAGCCCGCGAGTTCGCTCGTCGACACCCCTACCATCCCCACAAGCTCGCGCTGGTGTTCGCCGCGATGCGCCGGTTCCGCGACCGGCTCCGGGCCGACGGCTTCACCGTCGACTATCGGCAGTGTGAGACCTTCGCCGACGGTCTGGACGCACACTTCGCCGAGTACCCCGACGACGACCTCACCGTGGTCCGCCCGTCGAGTCACGGCGGGGCCGATCGCCTGCGCGAACTGGTCGCCGACGCCGGCGGCTCGCTCACCGTCGTCGAGGACGAACGGTTCCTCTGTTCGCGGGCGGCCTTCGACGCGTGGGCGAGCGACCGCGACGGCCTCACCCACGAGTCCTTCTACCGGTACATGCGCCGGGAGACCGGCTACCTGATGGACGGCGACGAACCGATCGGCGGCGAGTGGAACTACGACGAGCAGAACCGCGAGACGCCTCCGGCGGGGTACGAACCGCCGGAGCCGCCGACCTTCGCGTACGACGACGTGACCCGCGAGACCGTCGAGTGGGTCGAGTCGGCGTTCGCGGGCGGGTACGACGAGCCGCCCTACGGCGGCGACTGGGCCGACCCTGGCCCGTTCCGGTGGCCGGTGACCCGCGAGCAGGCCCTGTGCGCGCTGGACCGGTTCGCGGAGAGTCGCCTCCCCGAGTTCGGCCCCTATCAGGACGCCATGCTCGAATCCGAGTGGGCCATGAACCACAGCCTCCTGTCGGCCCCGCTCAACCTCGGACTGTTGACTCCCGAGGAGGTGGTCGAGCGCGTCCTCGACGCATACCGGGAGCGGGACCTCCCGCTGAACAGCGTCGAGGGGTTCGTCCGGCAGGTGATCGGCTGGCGGGAGTTCGTTCGGCACGTCTACCGCCGGGAGATGCCCGCGCTGGCGACGGCCAACCAGCTCGGTCAGACCGAACCCCTGCCGGAGTTCTACTGGACCGGCGAGACCGACATGGCCTGTCTCTCGGACGTGATCGACGGCGTGCGCGAGCGGGGGTACTCCCACCACATCGAGCGGCTGATGATCCTCTCGAACTTCGCGTTGCTGTACGGTGTCGATCCCGCCGAACTGAACCGCTGGTTCCAGGCCGGCTACGTCGACGCCTCCCACTGGGTGACGACGCCCAACGTCGTCGAGATGGGCTCGTTCGGCGCGGGCGTGTTCGCCACGAAACCCTACGCCGCCTCGGCCAACTACGTCGACGAGATGAGCGACTACTGTTCGGGCTGTCCGTACGACGAGACGGAGACCACCGGCGAGGGGACCTGCCCGTTCAACGCGCTCTACTGGGACTTCCTGGACCGCAACGAGGACGAGTTACGCTCGAACCACCGGATGGGGCTGGTGTACGGGCACCTCGACGACAAGGACGACGCGGAGATGACTGCGATTCGCGAGCGCGCCGAGAAACTGCGAGAGCGGGCCACCGAGGGCGACCTCTGATCAGCGGAACCGGCCCAGCAGGCGGTACTCCTCGTCGGGCGTGTACGACCGGAACGCGAGGCTGTTGGTCAGCACGGAGACGCTGGACAGCGCCATCGCGCCCGCCGCCAGCACTGGCTGGAGCAGGCCCAGCGAGGCCAGCGGGATCATCGCCGTGTTGTACCCCAGGGCCCAGAACAGGTTCTGCTTGATCTTGGCCAGGGTCCCCTCGGAGATCCGGATGGCCTTCAGCACGTCCTCGGGGTCGGACCGCATCAGCGTCACGTCCGCGGCCTCGATGGCCACGTCCGCCCCGCTCCCGATGGCACAGCCGACGAACGCCGCCGCCAGCGCGGGCGCGTCGTTGACGCCGTCCCCGACCATCATCGCGCGCTCGCCGTCGGCCTGGATCGCCTCGATGGCGTCGGCCTTGTCGTCGGGCAGGACCGCCGCCCGGACGTTGCTGGGATCGATCCCGACCTGCCCGGCGACGGCCTCGGCGGTCCGCTCGTTGTCGCCCGTGATCATGTGAACGGACAGGTCCCGGTCCCGGAGCGCGCTCACGGCCGCTTTCGCGGAGTCTTTCACCGTGTCCGCGGTCGCGACCACGCCGACGAGGTCGCCGTCGACCGCGACCAGCATCGCGGTCTTGCCCTCCCGCTCCAACCGCTCCATCGTCTCGGCCGCGGGGGTGGGATCGACGCCGTTCTCCTCCAGCAGCCGGCGGTTCCCGACCAGCACCTCGCCCTGGGTCGTCGTCGCCCGCACGCCCTGCCCGGGAACGTTCTCGAACTCCTGTGGTTGGTCGGGGTCAAGGCCGCGCTCGCGCGCGCCGGCGACGATGGCCTCGGCCAGCGGGTGTTCGCTCCCCCGCTCGGCGCTGGCGGCCGCGCCGAGGACGAACGACTCGTCGGTCTCGCGCTCTAGCTGACTACCGTCGGGGGCCGCTCCGCCGTCGGCGGCCGCCCCGTCCACGACTGCCACGTCGGTCAACTGCATCTACCCTTCGGTCAGGGTCCCGGTCTTGTCGAAGACGACGGTGTCCACGTCCCGGACCCGCTCCAGCACGTCGCCGCCCTTGAACAGGACGCCGTTTTGCGCGCCGATGGAGGTCCCGACCATCGTCGCCGCCGGCGTCGCAAGCCCCAGCGCGCAGGGACAGGCGATCAGCACCGCGCTGGCGAAGACGACCACCGAGAACTCGAACACGGAGACGGTGCCGCCGGCCACCGCGGGGCCGCCGGCGACCAGTCCCAGGACCGGGATCGCGCCGACGATCCCCGCCAGGACCTCGGGGAAGGCGTACCAGACCGTCGCCCACAACAGCGCGTTCAGGATGACCGCGGGGACGAAGTACGCGCTGATGCGGTCGGCGACGTTCTGAATCTCGGGCTGGCGGCTCTGGGCGTCCTTGACCATCGAGACGATCTGCTGGATCGCGGTCTCCTCGCCGACCTTCGTCGCCTCGACCACGAGGACGCCGTTCCGGTTGACCGTCGAGCCGACCACCTCGTCGCCCTCGCTTTTCTCGACCGGGACCGACTCGCCGGTCACCATCGACTCGTCGACCGCGCTGGAGCCGTCCACGACCCTCCCGTCGGTGGGGACCTTCTCGCCCGGGCGCACTTTCATCCGGTCGCCGACCTCGATCTCCTCGACGGGCACCTCGCGCTCGGTGCCGTCCTCGTCGACGAGCGTCGCGGTGTCGGCCTGCATCTCCAGCAACTCCCGGATCGCCTCGCCGGCCTGCCCCTTCGAGCGGGCTTCGAGGTAGTTCCCGAGCGTGATGAAGGTCAAGATTAGCGCCGCCGAGTCGAAGTACAGCCCCTCGGACGCGATCAGCCCGAGGAGGGCAGCGACGGAGTAGACGTAGGCCGTCGACGAGCCCAGCGCGATCAACACGTCCATGTTGGCGGTGCGGTTCTTGACCACCGCGGTGTAGCTGTTCTCGTAGAACTCCCGTCCGAGGACGATCTGGACCGGCGTCGCCAGCAGGAAGGCGATCCAGCCGACCCCGATCCCGGCCACGGTCTCGGGCATCGCCGCCGGGGCCAGCAACTCGACGACGATCATCGCGACCAGCGGGAGCGACAGCGCCGCCCCGAACAGCACCAGGCGCTTCTGCCGGTCGATCTCGGCCTGGCGAGCGGCGTCCCGACGGTCCTGCGAGGACTCGCTCGCGCCCTCGCCGTCCGCGCCACCCTCGTCGTCCCGGACCGGCGTGTAGCCCGCGTTCTCGATGGCGTCGTACAGCGCCGACCGATCCGTCTCGGCGGGGTTGTACTCGACGGTCGCCTCGTCAGTCGCGTAGTTGACCTCGGCCTCGATCACCCCGGGCTGGTCCTCCAGCGCCTGCTCGTTGGTCTCCGCGCAGTTCGCACAGGACATGTCGGTGATCGGGATGGTGACCGACTCCCGGACGACGCCGTAGCCAGCGTCCTCGACGGTCGCGTATATCTCCGCCAGCGAAGTCTCCGCCGGGTCGTAGGTCACCGTCCCCTCGTCGGTCGCGAAGTTCACGTCGGACTCGACGACCCCGTCCAGGTCCGCGAGCGCGTCGTCGATCGTGCCCGCGCAGTTGGCACAGCTCATCCCCGTCAGTTCCAGCCGCGTGCGCCGTTCGGTCATCGTACGTCCAGTAGGATCCCCACGTTCAAGCGGTTTGTCCTTGTCTTACCGTCTCCGGAACCGGATCGAACTTTCCTTTCGAAACCGAAACTCGGGTTCGATCCGGTATCGAAACTCCATCAGGAACTCGCGCCGTCTCGGAGTTCCTCGTAGCGGTCGACGAACTGGGACTCACAGGACGCACAGCAGAAGTGGTACAGGGTCCCGTCGAGTTCCGCCGTCTCGCCCTCTGTGTCGACGGTGTTGCCACACTCGGCGCACTCGGGGGCGAACTCCGCGTCGGCCATCGAGGGCGACCAGGCGGTGTCCGAGAGCAGGTCCACGTCGTACCCGTCGACGGCGTCCATCTCGACCGTCCCGGCGAGCATCCCGCTCACGTCGCCGTCGGCGACCGTCGCGGTGGCCACGACCCGCTCGTCGGCGGTGGTGAAGACGTGTTCGACCGGGTCCGCGTCCGCCAGCGCGTCGGCGACCGTGTCGGCGCGACCGGGTCGCACTCGCAGGTCGACCAGCACCGGGACGCCCTCGCGGAGGACCGACCGGTCCAGATCGACCGTGAAGCGGCGGACGATACCCAGTTCC
>JBDGUF010000057.1:0-8035 GCA_042216105.1 Halorientalis sp. | reverse complement strand
TTCATCCTTCTAAACCAGTGATATCGGCGGATAAAATCGCTATTCAACAGAGCACCAGATACACCAGCACACTGCCGTAGGGAAGCGCCGAGACGTTCAGGAGCAGACTCGCGATCGCGACGACGGCCGCGAGCGAGAGGAAGGCGGCGATGACGCGAGTTTCGCGGGAGACCATATCGGCCGTGGGGCCACGGCGACGAAAAAGCTTGCCGCCAGGAACACCCACCGCTTTTGTCCGGCGACTGCCAAGGCGCTCACGAGATGGGACTGGGCATCCTCGACACGATCGGGCTGATGGGGACGGTGATTCTGGCCGCGCCAGTCGCGCTGTTCGGTCTGGACGTGTTCCTCAACGGGAACCGACTGGTCGGCGGTGGATTCCTGGCCATCGCCGTGCTGATGGTCGCCATCGAGGAGTACGTCACCAAGCCGACCGACGTGGCGGCCGACGCCGCACAGGACGTGGCGGAGTCCGTCGTCGAGACGCCCGAGGACGACGAGTAGGTTACTGGACCGCGACGGCGTTTTTCGCTTCGTCGAGCAACTGGTCGACGGTCTTGTCGGAGGGTTCGTTCTCCAGCAACACGTCGACGGGCAGCGTCGGCGCGCCGTCGACGAGGTTCTCCAGCAGGACCAGCCGTTCCCGGGCGCGGGACATCCCGACGTAGAACACGCGGCGCTCGTTGTCCGTCAGCGTCGGCACCGGATCGGTGTGCTTGGTGAACTCCTCGACGCCCTCGATCTCGCGGCCCTCCTGTTCGACGGTCGCGGCCATCTGCTCGACGACCTTCTCGGTGAGGTCGGTCGCGAGGAACACGTGGTCGGCCTCGCGACCCTTCGCGGAGTGGATCGTCCCGACCCGGACCGCGTCGGTGTCCATCCCCTGATACTCGCCCGAGAAGTAGGCGTCGACCGACCGCTCCTGGAAGTTGGTCACCTTCCGCAGCATGTCGGCCGCCGACCGCGGATCGGGCATGAACGGGGCGTGATCGCGGACGAACTCCGGTTCGACCGTGATCTCCGCGAGGTCATCGGTGTCGGCGTCCTCCTGAATCTCGTCGATGGCGTCGAACAGTTCGTCGCGCTCGCCGGTGCCAAAGGCCGAGTCGGCGAGCATGTCCGCCAGCCGCCGGGCCTGCAACGCGGTGACGGGTTCGTCCCGGTCCAGGGCCTCGACCGCCTGGACGTACTGGGTCAGCCGGTCGGTCCACATCCGCTGATCGGTCAGACACTGGAAGGGGATCCCTTCGCCGATGAACTCGTCGATGAACTGGAACATCTGGTAGCGCGCCCGGAAGAGGATCATCGACGTGCTGTCCTCGCCCTCCTCGACGGTCGCCCGAACGTTCCGGACGAGATCGAGCATCGAGGGCCTGGGCGGTGCCTCGACGCGACCGCCCTCCTTGCGTGGTTCGAGGTCTTTCTCCTGGCGTTTCTCGATGTGACTGATCTCCCTGTTGACGACGTTGAGGATCTTCGAGGGGAGCCGGTAGGAGTTGGGCAGGACCTCGTCCTGGGTCACGTCCTCGTCCAGCAGGAGGTCGGGGTCGGCACCCTGCCAGGCGTAGACGACCTGGTCGTCGTCGCCCGCGATCAGGACCTTCTCCATGTGGGGTTTCCACTCATCGTAGACGGCGTACTGGAGGGTGGTGATGTCCTGGAACTCGTCGATCACCAAGTAGTCGACGTTCGGGAGCAGGGAGCGCTGCTTGACGCGTTCGAGCATGTCCGCGAAGCCGACCAGGCCGTTCTCCCCCTTGTAGGCGCGCCAGGCGCGGATGGCCTCGGGCACGTCGATGCGGTCGTCGTCGGACGGCCAAGTCGGCGTGTACTTGTTCCCGGTCTGGGAGTTGGGGTCTTCCTCCGGCGGGAGGCGGACCTCCTCGACGTCCCACTGGAAGGGCACGTCGTACCAGTCGGCCACGTCCCGGCGGGTGCGCTGGAGCCACTGGCTGGTCGCGATGATCTTGTTCCCGATGGTCGTCGAGCGGGCGCTCCGGCGGCGCGCGCCCTTGTTCTCGTCCTCGTACTCGATGCCGTACTCCTCGCAGAACTCCTCCTTGTCGGACTCGCCCACGACGTCCCCTCGCGAGAGGTCGAGGAGTTCGTAGGCCTTCGCGTGCATCGTCGAGACGTTGCCCCGGAGGGCACGCGGCGTCATGTCCAGGCGTTCCGCGAGGCGTTCGCGGATCTCGGCGGCGGCCGCGCGCGTGTACGAGACGACGAGGATGTCCCGGACGTCCGCCCCCTCGTCCTGTAACCGTTCGACCCGATCCAGCAGGGCCGTGGTTTTCCCGCTTCCAGGCCCCCCGAACAGTCGGACCACTTCGGGCGTCGTGTCGGTCATTAGACCACTAATGGGCCTACTCACTCATAAGCAACGTGGCTTCGATCCGAACGGGCCGGCCGCGTATTTTTCCGTCGCCGGTAGTTATCGGTACAGCGACAGGTAGAGCATGGCGAACCCGATGATAAAGGGGACCGTCTCTGTCATCTGGAGGAAGACGAACTGCAGGGAGGACGCGCCGCCGCCGGCTCCGAGCTGGGTGATGACGTTGCTGATGGCCACGCCCATGCTGATGAAGGCGAACCCGATGAACGCCGACTGGAGCTTCTCCGACCGGTTCTTCCGGTAGGCCTGGTAGCTGATCAGCGTGATCCCCAGCGTCAACCCGAACGTAACGAGCCGCATCAGAATCAGCAGTCCCCGCGCGATCGCCACCGTCTCGACCATGGCGACACTGCTCGCGGGTCGAATATAAAGGTACGTCGGACGCGGAGCGATCCCCTCACTCGGGGTTCAGTTCGTCCCAGAGTTGACTGAACCGATCCGGGAGGTTCTCCTCGCGGTAGATGCGGACCCGGTACTCCCCCTCCTCCTCCAGCGAGATCACGGTGCTGTCGAAGTTGGACTCGTAGATCTTGTAGTGGTTACCGTCGTCGGCCACCAGCGTCCGGTCCTTGACGAGGTCGTGTTCCTCGAGGATCTCGATGCGGCGGTAGACGGTGGGCAGCGACAGGTCACACTCCTCGGCCAGCTCCTTCGCCGAGCGCGGCTCGATGCTGATCGCCGCGAGTATCTCGCGTGCGTTTTCGTCCCCGATCGTGTCGAGGACCTCCTCGATACTGCGTTCCTCTGCCACTACTCCGTGTAGAGTCTACCGGTGTAAAAAGATATTGCGGAGAGTATCACCGCTGAGAAAGGACCGTCGTCGGGGAGTGTCGCCGTTCCCGAAGCGGGTTCTTTCAGCGCGTGAAAACGCCTTTATATATCCATTTTCATTCTCGGAAACCGGGGGAGAGGCATTATATATCCGTGGTAGAGAGAGTGGTATGTGGATCGAGTCCAAGTGATTGCCCATGTCCGGAGATAACGTGAGTACGAGCCCGCTGGTGAATACGTTGATACAAGAGCTCTCTGCCGGTGACGACCTGGAGGCGGCGTCGCCGGACGCCCCGGGAACCGGCCAGGAAGGCGACCCCGAGCAGGTGTTGTCTTCGGTCATGGAGCGGCTGTCGGTCGACGAGTCGTTCGATTTCGACGACGAGATCGTCAAGCAAAACCTGGACGAGATCCTCATCGCGCTGATCGCGTTGCGGGACGGGACCCACGGGAAGGCGCTGATCGACGACCTGTCGCGGCTGTTCGACGCGCAGTTGAGCCCGGGGACGGTGTACCCGCGGCTCCACGACATCGAGGGCGACGACGTGTTGTCGATGCACGAACTGGTCCGGACGAAGGAGTACTCCGTCGAAGACGCCGGGGCCGCCCGGTCGCAGATCGAGCAGGCGATGTACCACCACCTCGCGCTGGGCCTGTTCCTGCACGACTCCTTGGACGAGCTGTAGCCGACCGCGTTTCACCCATCCACCCGCGCAGGACCCCACGCCTGCCGGACTACCGTTCGAGACTCGACGGGTTCCGGAATACCGAGAAAGAGCACTGGCCGCCGCTCGTGGCCGTCAGTTACCCGGTCCCCAGCCACACACCGAACACTCCGTGGCCGCCGTGTCGTGAAGGCCGCCACACTCCGGACACTGCTTCTTGTTGTAGCTTCGGTCCCAGCCGACCTGCTCCGTCTCGTGCCCACGCTCCGTGAGGAACTGATCGAAGATCTCGTCGTCGCTCGGTGCTGACGCCATACATGACATGGTATGACACACCACTATTTAGCTCTATTGGTCGAGCACAAATCTGACCGGATCGGGGCGATGGGCTTTAGCCCATCCCGTGGCTACGGGGGACCGATGGTCGAGGAGGTTTCCCCGTCGGAGTTACAGGAGAAACTCGAAGCGGGCGCGGACGTTCAGGTCGTCGACACCCGGTCGCCCCGACAGTACGCGGCCGGCCACATCCCCGACGCGACGAACGTCCCCTACGGGCAGTTGGCCGACCGGATCGACGAGATCGACTGGGGCGACGAGGTGGTCTTGGTCTGCCAGGAGGGGATCAGCTCCACCCAGGCCGGACGGTTGCTCGAATCCTACGAAGGTATCGACGACGAGGCCACCGTCGCCAGCCTCGCGGGCGGCTACGACGCCTGGGAGTTCGAACTCGAAACCGAGGATTAGTCGCCGCCCCGCTCGAAGACCTGCAACTGCAGTTCCAGATCCTGGATCACGTCCTCGGAGACCAGGAGGTCGACCTCCATCCGTTCGCCGACGTGATCGCTCGCCTCGTCGGTGAACTCCCGGGCGCGCTCGGGCGGCATCGACAGCGGGAGACGCACGTCGCCGCGCATCCCGGCCAGCTGTGCGGTCAGCAGTCCGACCACGGCGTCCGAGGAGACGCCGCCCGCCTCTGCGGCCGCGAGCAGTTCCGTCAGTTCCCGCCGAAACGTCTCGACGTCGTCGATGGACTCCATGCTCCGCGTTGGCGTCTCGACCGGCAAAACCGTGCCGCTCCGTGCCACCGGGCGACGACAGCAGGTGGGTCCGTCGACGGTCACCCGCGACCGGGAGCGGTCACCCGCCGTATCCGCTCCCGTCTTCCTCGCCACCGATGAGGAAGCCACCGGTGAACAGGAACCCGAGGATCGCGATGGCCCCGACCAGGAACCGTCCGCCGGGCAGCGGGCCGACCAGCACCATCTCGACGGCGATCCCGAGGACGAGAACGACGATCCCGCCGACGCCGAGCGCGGTCGCCGGTTCGGACGGGGACAGCTCCGCCAGTACCGACGGCAGGAACTCCGGCGTGTCGATCTCCCGAACGTCGACGATCACCTCCACGATCGACGCCAGGATCAGCGACACGATCGCCGCGTCCAGCAACACCCGAGCGATCGTGCTCTTAACCATCCGCCACACCCCGTCCGTCCGTGTCGCCCCCGCCTGTCGGACTCTCACTGTCGGCGTGTTCGTGCATCGTCGTTCCCCCTATCTGGTTCCTACGAGTGGTTTACGCAATTATGAATGTTGGGATCGAGCGGACGACACGGAACCACACGACTCCGGCGGCATCGGTCGATCAGGGCCCGCCGTACTCGACGACGGCCCCGCGCTCGCGGGCATAGGCCACGAACTGCTCGTAGACGTCGCCGACGGTGACGGTGCTCGCGTCGCCGACGACGACTGCCTTCCGACGGGCGCGGGTAAGCGCGACGTTGAACCGCCGCGGCTCGTCGAGGAAGCCGATCTCGTCGCGGTCGTTCGAGCGGATCAGCGAGACGAGGACGACCTCCTTCTCGCGGCCCTGGAACCCGTCGACGGTGTCGACCTCCAGCTCCTCGTGATCGAGCAGGCCGTCGATGCGGTCGACCTGATCGTCGTACGGCGAGATCACCGCGATCTCGCCGGGATCGAGGCCCGCCGCCACGAGCATGTCCGCGAGTCCCGCCACCAGATCGGCCTCGGCGGGGTTCTCGCGCGAGGTCGACCCCTCGCGGCGGCGCTCGGGCGCGTCCGCCTTCGA
Source organism: Halorientalis sp. (assembly GCA_042216105.1). Taxonomy (GTDB): domain Archaea; phylum Halobacteriota; class Halobacteria; order Halobacteriales; family Haloarculaceae; genus Halorientalis. Next base: position 2,121 of record JBDGUF010000057.1, on the reverse strand, counting down.
GGTGTCGACGAACACCAGCGGTTCGTCGGGGTCGAGGATCCGCTCGCGATCGCCGGCCGTCGGGTCCACGCCCAGATCCGCGAGCGTGTGGTCGCGGACCGACGCGTCGGCCCGGAGCCGCCCGTCGTAGAACGCCCGGCTCGAGAAGTCCATCACGTCCTCGTGCATCCGGTACTGGGTGCGCAACAGCGACCGGATCCCGTCGTCCTCGTCGGCCAGCCGCTCGAACAGCGTCTCGCGCAGGCCCTCTGCCGCGGCCCGGTGGCTCTGGACCGTCGGCGGCAGCTGCCGGTGGTCGCCGGCCATCACGACCCGGTCGGCGTGGACGGCCGGGATCAGACACGAGGGCTCGGTGGCCTGTGTCGCCTCGTCGATCACCAGCAGGTCGAACCGCTCGCCGTCGAGCAGGTCGCTCCCGGCCGTCGAATTCGTCGTACAGACCACGTCGGCGTCCGCGAGGACGCCCGCGATGGCCTCGTCCTCCAGTTCCTCGGCCCGCTCGAACAACTCGTCGGCCCGCTCCTGGATGTCGAGCCACTCGGCCATCTCCGCGATCTTCTCGGGCGGGACGCCCCGGGAGCCACGGCCCTCCTCGGCGAGTTCCCTGATGCGCTCGTCGGAGAGCCCGCGCCGCCACCGCCCGGAGGGCGCGGTGAGGTCGTCCTGCTCGTCGAGCAACTCGAAGGCCTCCTCGCGGACCCGCTGGGACTCCCGGTAGGTCGAATCGTCTTCGAGGATGGCGTCCAGCGTGTGTTCGCGCAGTCGCGGCGTCACCCGCGCCGGGTGGCCGACCCGGACCGCGTCGACGCCCCGCTCTACGAGGAACTCGACGACGTTGTCGACCGCCGCGTTCGAGGCCGCCGTCACCAGCACGTCCTCACCGCGGTCGATCGCCTGCCGGACGACCTCGACCGCCGTCGTCGTCTTCCCCGTGCCGGGCGGGCCGTGGATCAGGTGGACGTCCTCGGCCCCGAGCGCGTGACGGACCGCCTCGCGCTGTGAGTCGTTCAGTCGCTCGTCGTGCCAGTCCGGGACGGTCACCGGCTCCGGCGGCGCCGGCTCGGCCGTCCCGACGATCACGTCCCGCAGGTCCGCGAGCGACCCCGTAGCCTCGGGCAACCGATCCAGCGCGTCGAGCATCCGCTGGTAGGTCACGTCGTTGACGTACAGGTCGAGCCGACAGCCCTTCGAGAAGACGAACCCGGGCGGCTCCGCGTCGAAGGCCACGGTGATCGAGTAGTTCGTGATCTCGGTCACCGTCCCCGTGGGGTTGTCGTCCCGGAGCGGGTCCTGCTTCGAGACCATCACCAGATCGCCCACGCCGATCTCGGTCTCGGGCAACTGCTCGCCCGACCGGTTGCGCGTGAACTTCACCAGGTGACCGGCCAGCCCCTCGCCCTCGTCGCGGCCCGTCAGGTGCAGGACGGCGCGGCCCTTGGCCTCGCGTTCCCGGCCCGAGAGCTCCCGGATCTCGCTCTCGTGGCGCTCCATCTCGGCCTCGCGTTCCAGTTCGACCAGCCGGCGCTGCTCGGCCACGTACTCCCGGACCGCCTCGACGTCGTCGTCCACCGTCGTCACCGACACCTCCGACCGACCGACGCGACCGCCGTCCATCGACTCGGCGACGGTCGTGGCAGCCCCGTCGGCGACCTCGACCGTCGCCGCCGACCCGTCGAGGTCGATCTCGCCGATCTCGTCGGGGTCGACGCCCGCCTCGTTGACGAACGCTCCCACGATGTCGCCGGGCCCCTCGTCGTCGAGGCCCCGTACCAGCAGCTCCGGCATTTGGTCGTATGTCAGTCGATTCTCCGACTTATACGCTGTGTGGGACGCGCCGGCAACCTACAAAGTGGCGAGAGGCGGCGAGGGATGTGAACCACGTGAAACGCTCGCTGTCGCTCGCGTTTCTCTACTTCAAATCTCTCGCGGAGCAAATTCGTCGCTCGCGGATTGCGAGCGACAGAATTAGCGGGCGGCGAGGGATTTGAACCCGATTGCGAGACGTCGCTTCGCTCGTCTCGCGTGGTTCAAATCCTCGCTGCCGGTTCGCTCACTGCGTTCGCTGCACGGGCGGCGAGGGATTTGAACCCCCGACCATCTGGTCCGGAACCAGGCGTTCTG
>JBDGUF010000035.1:0-8362 GCA_042216105.1 Halorientalis sp. | reverse complement strand
TTCATCCTTCTAAACCAGTGATATCGGCGGATAAAATCGCTATTCAACAGAGCAGAGAGTTCCAGTTTTGAGTTCGATCGACATCGGCACGAACGGCGTGGTTCGTTCAGATCGAGCGGTGATCGCCTAGAAAAAGAGCCGCGAACCGCAAATCGGACCGCCCGTCCGCCGGTCCGATCAGTTGCCGCTCGTGACTTCCTCGACCGGTTTCTCGTAGAACTCGATGTAGAGTTCCATCACGAGTTCGTTCTCACCGGACCCGGCTGGCAGACCGACGTCGTTGTTGACAGCGCCCTGCAAGTAGCCACAGTTCTGTGCCTTCGGGACCGTGAACTCGCCGTCAACCAGCGTCGTGCGGGCCGTCCCGTTGGGCTGGAGTGCCCCCGGTTCACCGGTCAGGTTACCGCTCCGGCCGGTCGTACCAGACACGTTGACGGTGAGCCCACATTTATCGGAGAAGGTCCCAGGGAGCCGGACGCTGGACAGCTGTGAGAAGATCGGCGCCTGGAACGAACCCGTCCCGGACTCGATGTCGATGTGTCCGGTAATCGTGTCCGTGGCGGTGTTGTTCGCCGAGATGTTCCCCTGCAGTGCATCGGTCCGGAACTGGACCGGCGGGAAGTGGAAGTTCTCGGGCGCAACCGAGTAATCACCGGTCTTGGGGTCGAAGTCGGCCGTGAACCGCACACACTTGTCGGTTCCCGGTGCAGGTTCGCCGTTCGGACACTCGGGCAGCGCGGTCCGCTTGTCTTTTTTCCCGACCTGCAGGTACCCGTCCTCGACCCACGCCGTGAACGACTGGTACTGCGGCGTCCCGGTGCCGGTTTCGTTCGGTTGCAGATTGAAGGTCGCCGTCACCGTCTCGCCGGCGGTCACGGTGACCGTCTGCGAGGACGTGTTGTAACCCTCGGCGCTGGCTTCGACGGTGTACTCGCCCGCCGGCAGCGTCAGCGTGTAGCTACCGTCGGCCGTCGTCGTCGTGGACGTGCCGCCGGCCGAGATCGTCGCACCGCCGATACCGCGTCCGCTACTCACGTTGACGACGGTCCCGGTGATCGTCCCCGTCGTGTCCGCTTCGGAGAGCGTGATCTGGGCCGTCGCGGTGTCGTTGGCCGTCGAGACGCCGTGGGTGTAGGTTCCCGCGGCGAGACTGCCCGTATCCACCTCGAACGTCACCGTCGTGCTGGCACCGGCCGCCAGCGTCGTGTCCTTGGCGGTGATCTCCTCCAGCTGACCGTCGCCGTCGGTGTCGATACCGAACGCGACCGACTGGGTGGCCTGCTGGCCGCCCACGTTCTCGACAGTGGCCGACACGGTGATCGTGTCGCCCACCGTCGCCTCCGCGGGCGCGTTCAGGTTCGAAACCTGGAAGTCGGCCGGGCTGGCTCCGTCACCACCGTTCTGTCCGTCGCCGCCGTCGTCCGACGCTCCGTCACCGTTCCCGATTCCGCCGAAGTCCGGGGCGTTGCCGACGTCGCCGATCCCGCTGAAGTCCGGGGCGTTGCCGACGTCGCCGATCCCGCCGAAGTCCGGCGTCTCGACATCGCCACCGATCCCGCTGAAGTCGAACGGCGAGCCGGTACTGATGTTACCGAAGTCGAAATCCGGGGTGAACCCGGTGCTGTCGTCCCCGCCGAACCCGAAGTTCGCTCCGTCGTCGATGTCGAAGTCGAACTCGGGCGGCCCGTCGTCGGCGGTCGCGTTGGACTGTGCGGCTGCCGGTGTGGCACCCACCACGAGTAGTCCGACGACGGCCAGCAGGGAGAGCGCTACGATCGTACCGTCAGTTCGCGTGTCGAATCCCATAGTTTGCTCCGTCTGTTCGCAGACTGCCAGTGCGGTGGCACGACCCCCAGCGGCTGACCGGAACCCACTCCCGTCCGCAGGCCCCTACCTGCGGATCGTCTCTCGTTCCCTCTTCGCACGTCGCGTACGCGCGACACCCCACACGTCGTCTGGCGTCGTTGCCACTACCGGATATTGGGCAGGGACATCGTGCTTATGATTTCCCCGGATATGGACGGTCGTTTATTACTGACGGGTCAGAGGTGAGAGAATCCCCGTCCGAAAAAAGCGAGGGAGACGTGGGATCGACGGAAAAGGCGGCGCGGGGATCAGCGAGCGGCTGCCGCGACGCGTTCTTTCTCTTCTTTCTGGTTGACGGCGTAGGTACCGACGTCGTCGTTGGCCGCACCGACGAGCTGGTTTGCCAGTGCCTCTTCCACGTCGGTCGGCGTCTTGAACGAGTCCTGGTAGACGCCTTCGGCGAGGAACTTCAGCGCCTGGTCGACCCGACGCTGGGGCGAGACGTCGACGGCCTTGGGCACGGAGATACCACCGTACTTCAGGCGGACGGTCTCTTCCCGGGGCGCGCTGTTCTCGACGGCCTGGACGAGGATCTGGACCGGGTTCTCGTCGGTCCGCTCGTGGACGATCTCGAAGGCCTCGCGGGTGATCCGGGTCGCCTGCTGTTTCTTGCCCGTGTTCTCGTCGGTCTGCATCAGCCGGTTGATCAGCCGCTCCACGATGGAGATCTCGCTTTTCTTGAACTGCTTGCTGGCGTGGCGACCCATCGTGTGCGCGATGGGTGTGACCGTGATGTACCGTTCGGTGGAGGGGTCGTAGTACTCGATGTCCGTGACCTCCCACTCCCCGAACATTTTGGCCGGGGTGCTCTCCTCGTCGTCGGTGCCGGCGGGGGACTCCGGCTCGGGTGCCTCACTCATGGTTAGCGGACCGGTTTCTCCGCGTTCCCGCGGACGAGTTCGATCAGCGAGACGCCGTTTACCTTCTCGACCTTGTAGTTGACACCGGAGAGGTCGCCCATCGCGCGACCCTTCGCGCCACCGATCCCGGCGATGGTGACCTCGTCGTGCTCGTCGATAAAGGAGATAGCGCCGTCACCCGGACAGAAGGCGGTCACCTGCTTGCCGTTCTTGATCAGCTGGACCCGGACGCACTTCCGGACCGCGGAGTTGGGCTGTTTGGCCTCGACGGCCGTCTTTTCGAGTACGATACCGCGACCCTGAGGTGCGCCCTCCAGGGGGTCGGACTTCTCCCGAAGCCCGCGCTCTCGGCGCGCGTATTCCGAGTCGGACCACCGATGCTTCTGGCGGTCCTTCTTGAGCTTGCGCGCGGCGTATTTGCCGTTTGCCATAGTACCGTCGAATATCAAGCGGAGCTACTTAAGCATCGTCTTTCGTCGCGAAAAACGCGTCACGGCGTACCACGACATCAGGTCAGCTGGATGTCGTCCACGTCGAAGTGCCGTTTCGCCAGCCGCCGGGCGCCCTCGATGTTCTTGCCGTCTTTCCCGATGGCGACTCCGGTGTCGTCGTGGTCGACCTCGGCGTACGCCACAGTGTCGTCGTTCTCGCTGATCGTGACGTTGTAGACCGCCGCCGGGGCCAGGGCGTTTGCCACGAAGGCCTCGGCGGTGTCGGCGTGTTCGATCAGCTCGACATCACGGCCCAGATCCTCCTCGATCAACTCGACGTTACGACCGCCCGGACCGATGGCCTCGGCCATCTGGCCGGCCTCGACGACGAACAGGACGCGGTCGTAGTCCTCGTCGACCACGCAGTCCCGGACGGTGACGCCGACCTCGTCCTCGAAACGGGCGAGAAACTGGCGTTCGCGGTCCGAGAGCGAGATGGTCATCGCGGTCAGTCGGCCCCTTCGCCGTCCGTGGCCGGTTCCGACCCCATCCGCAGGTTCACGTCGCCGGTCCCGAGCTTGATCGGCTTGCCGACGATGACGTTCTCCGTGACGCCGTTGAGATCGTCGACCTCGCCGTGGATCGCCGCGTCGAGCAGGTGGTTGACCGTCACCTCGAACGCCGCCCGCGCGAGGACGGAGTCCTTCGAGCCGGAGATGCCGTGGCGGCCGATGGACTGGATGTCCCCGCCGTTGGTCATGATGTCCGCGACCAGCATCAGGTGCCGGATGTTCACGTCGTCGAGCCCCTGCTCTTCGAGCGTGTTCATCGTCTCCTCGATGATCGACTCCCGGGCGGCCTCGATGCCCAGGTTCCGGTGGATCTCGTGGATGTTGTTACAGGTGGTCCGACTGGCGTCGACGCCCTCGATGCCGAGGACGTTCCCGAGTTCCGACCCCTCGGTGTAGAGGACGAACTCGCCGTCCTCGCTCTCCTCGGTCTCCTCGCGGCGGATGACCACGCGGTCGATGTCCTCGATCCCCTTGAAGACGATCTCCCGGAGGTCCTCCACCAGCTGGAGGAGTTCCCGGTAGCTGGGCTCGTCGGGCCCGAACTCGATGACCGTCTCGTCGAGCTGGACCACGTCGACCCCGAGCTTGGACTCGATGGTCTCGGAGATGTCGTCGACGATCTCCGCGAGGTCGTCGACCGTCGGCCACCGCTCCTGGAGCGTGTCGGGGTTGAGGTTGACCCGGACGAGCATGTCCGCCACGTCCGTGGAGATGTCCCCCAGCGCGAGGATCTTCGTGGCCTCGATCTTCCAGACGACCTCGTGGGCCCGCTCGCGGTTCTCCGCGAACTCGTCTTCGAGATGGACCGTCATCATCGGCGTGTCCGGCTCCTTCCGGGCGTCGACCAGCTCGATCAGTCGGGGCAGACCCTGCGTCACGTCGATCTCCGCGACGCCCGCGTAGTGGAAGGTGTTCATCGTGTTGTGGGTCACGATGCCCTGTGCCGTCGTGAACGTCTCCAGCCCGGCCACCGAGAAGTCGTAGACGTGCTCGTGGTCCGGTTCGACCGTCTCGATGGATTCGATCCGTTCCCAGACGACATCACTCTCGACGGCCCGCTGTAGCGCGTCGAAGTCGGCGTCGTCGGTTTCGGATTCCATCTCGTCGACGAGGCGAGCGAGGCGGTTCCGACCGATCCGCTGGCGTTCGTGTGCGCTGTGAACCTGACGCGACGGGATGCCAGCAGCTGTCGCAGCGTCTTTCAGCGCGTCCCCGAAGTTCGGAATCTGGTCGGTCGCGTCCGGCCCGTCCGGATCGATATCTGCGGCGAGTTGCGCGAGCTGGTCGCCACGTTCACCGACGAGTCCGACGGTCTCGTCGAACCGACGGACGTGCTTGCTCGGGATGCGGAGGGTGTGTGATCCGTCGCGTTCGCCACGGGTGGCGTAGACGCCGACGCGAGCAAGCAGGAGCGCGATGCCTTCGCTGAGTCGTTCGGAAGTCGAGCTCGAACGGAGTGCGCGCTTCGCCACGTTACCGTCGCCGCTGAAGTATCCGGAGAGAGCGCCCCGTACGAACGCGTCCGACGCTCCGAACGCGAAGTCGGGAACGATCTTCTCGCCGTCTTCGACGCACGCGGCTCGCAGGAAGTCGACGAGAACGGTCCCGTTGACGCGGATGTCGTACCCCGTCGCGAACCCACTGTCGTTCTCGTACTCGTTGACAGTGAGGTCAAATCGATCCGCGAACGACCGAATCCGATCCTGGAACGCCTCGTCGACGTTCGAAATCGAGACGTAGTGATCGGTCAGGTTCCCTTCGGCGAGGAACGCGCCGACGAAGAATCCGGTCTCTTCGTCGAGCGGGAACCGCTCGGGGAGCGAGGCGGTCCCTCCCCGTGGGTAGACGGCGTGCTCGTCGAGGTCACCCGATTCGAGCGCCTGTCGCTTGTTCCGGAGTTGGTCTTCACCACCAGGGTGTGGAACGGCTCCCCCGTCGGTCAGCGCCGAGGTGTACCAGTACTCATCCGTGGGGAGGAACTCCCGAAGATCGAGTGCGTCCAGTTCTGCACCTTCGAACTCGCCGACGACCGGGAGCCAGTCACCCTCGTCGAGGTCGCTACCTTCGACGGGGACGACTTCGTTGTCCTCGCGAGTCACGAACGAGTGAGCCTTGGTCGCACGAATCGTCCGTCCGGACTCCAACTCGAACCGGAGCAGTTCGTCGGGTGCATCGTGTCGACTAACCTCCTCGACGGGCTTCCACTCTACCTGTTCGTCGGCCCGGAGTGACAGTACTTCCAGTCGCTCCGGGGCGCGAGCGATCTCGTGGTCGTCGATACGCTGACTGTCCCGAACGGTGAGCAGCCCATCGACGAGCGATCCAATCTCGGTCACGTCGGTCTCGTCTCCGCGACGAACGACCACGCGCTCGTCGTACGGGATACTCATCTGCGTGCCGGGCTCACCGATGGACTGGGCGCTGACGGTCCCGACGGGGTCCAGCGGGTCGACCCGGGTGTCCATGTAGCGGTTCTCGACGGCCTTGGCGATCCGGTCGGCGTCCTCGACGCCGGCACCGCGTTCGTCGACGGTCTCGTAGACCTTCGTCTTCAGCCGCCGGGGCAGTTCCGTGTCCTCGACGACGGCCTCGACGTCGTCGTCGACGCCGTCGAACTTCCGTTGGGGGTCGTAGTCTATTTCACTCATGGTTAGTCGTCACTCTGGGCCATCCACCAGTCGTCGGCGTGTTCCGAGAGGTTCGTCGGCGACTGTTCCTCGCCGACGAACTGCTGTTTCTCGGTGTCGCTGTCGAACTCGGCTTCCAGCACGCGGTCGGCGATCTGTTCGACGTCGATGTCGTTGTCCTCGCTGGAGGAGACCTTCACCGGACTCGTGCCGTCCTCGCCGAACTCGAACTGGACGATGGTGTCGGAGGTGTCCCGGACGGTGCCGTCGTACTGTGTCTCCAGCTCGGAGAGGGCGTTGATGAGCCGGCGCTGGAGGTAGCCGGACTTGGAGGTTCGGACGGCCGTGTCGACCAGCCCCTCGCGGCCCCCCATCGCGTGGAAGAAGAACTCCCGGGGGTCCAGTCCGCCACGGTAGGAGTGTTCCACGAAGCCGTGGGCCTCCGCCGAGAGGTCGTTGGGCTTGTAGTGAGGGAGGGTACGGTCCTCGTAGCCGCGGTTGATCCGCTCGCCACGGACCGCCTGCTGGCCGACGGCACCGGCCATCTGGGTCAGGTTGAGCATCGACCCACGCGCGCCGGACTCGGCCATCACGACCGCGGGGTTGTCGTCGCTGAAGTCGTCCTCCGCGATGTCACCCGCACTGTCGCGGGCCTTGCCCAGCGTCTGCATGATCTTCATCTCCAGGGTCTCGTCGACCGTCCGGCCCGGGAGCGATTCGAGGTCGCCCCGCTCGTAGGTCTCGATGAGTTCCTGGACGCGGTCGTAGGCGTTCTCGATGGCCTCGTCGATCTGCGCTTCGGCCTCCGGGGAGATCGACTCGTCGTCGATCCCGATCGAGAACCCGAAGTGCATGATCGACCGCATCGCCAGTGAGGCGACCTCGTTGACGAAGATCCGCGCCCGCGTCTTGGAGTACACCTTGGCGATGGTGTCGACGATCTCGCCGCCGAAACCGCCGACGGCGTCCTCGTCGATGGTCCCCTCCAGGAGCTGGCCGTCCTCGATGACGACGTCGTCGCCCGCCGAGGACGTGAACTCCAGGTTGAGTTCGTCCGGCAGGAGTTCCGAGAACACCGTCCGGCCGGTCCAGTACTCGTCGCCGGCCTCGTCGGTGCCGTCGGGCTCTGGCAGTTCGTCGATCCGGGTGGCCCGGAGCAAGTCGAGCGCCTGGGTCTCGTTGAACTGCGGGTTCTGGTTGGTCAGCAGGTAGGTCCCGGTGACGTGGTCCTGGATCGCGCCGATGATGTTCTCGCCGAACCGCGGCGAGAGCATCTGTTCCTGGACTCGCATCAGGACCCGCGCCTCCGCACGCGCCTCCTCGTTCTGGAGGGCGTGCATGTTCATCTCGTCGCCGTCGAAGTCCGCGTTGTAGGGCGGGCAGACCGTCGTGTTCAGCCGGAACGTCTTGTACGGCATCACGACGACCTCGTGTGCCATGATCGACATCCGGTGCAGCGACGGCTGTCGGTTGAAGATGACGATGTCCCCGTCGACCAGGTGCCGGGAGACCTCCCACTCGGGTTCGACCTTCTCGGCCAGTTCCTCGCAGTTCTTCTCGGTCACCTTCAGCCGGCGACCGTCCGGCCGTTTCACGTAGTTCGCACCCGGATGCGCCTCGGGCCCGTTGGAGACATAGCGACGGGCCTCCTCCAGGTTGCGCTCGTTGACGTTCATCGTCTGGGTCATCTCCTTGGCGACCCGGTCGGGCACGCCGACTTCGTTCAGGCTGAGCGTGGGGTCGGGGGAGATGACGGTCCGGGCCGAGAAGTTGACGCGTTTCCCGGACAGCGAGCCACGGAAACGCCCCTCCTTGCCCTTCAGACGCTGGGAGAGGGTCTTCAGCGGCCGGCCCGAACGGTGTCTGGCCGGCGGCGTCCCGCTGATCTCGTTGTCCATGAACGTTGTGACGTGGTACTGGAGCAGCTCCCAGAGGTCCTCGATGATCAGCTGGGGCGCACCGGCCTCGCGGTTCTCCATGAACCGCTGGTTGATCCGGATGATGTC
>JBDGUF010000059.1:0-8598 GCA_042216105.1 Halorientalis sp. | reverse complement strand
TGACGACACCTACGATAACCGGTCACAGGTCGAAACAGCAATCGGCGTGTGCAAGAATCTCGGCCTCGGGACTCCAAAAGTCCGAGGCCGAGAACGGGCAAAAACTCACGTCTTCGTCTCTCTCTGTCTCCGTTTGGCCGTCATCATCGCTAACCACGAACGAGGAGGTGACATCGCAAGTCCGATCGTTGAGCTATGAGAACCCTTCTGCACGCCCGCCACGGGATTGGGAAGACGTTGAATCGTGGTCAGACCTAATCGACATGGCGGAAGAGGAGTACGAGGAAGAGCACACCGACAACGAATAGTCAGAGCCCTTTTGCGTTGGTCTCAGTAGAACGGATTAAGAATAGTTAAGAACCAACGAATTGAGCCGGACCTGCCCAACTTGTGAGTGGGACAGAAGTTGAGACTGATCATCTCAATGCATATGGATCGGTATTCAGCTGAGTATCCGTGACTCTATGTTATGAGACCAATGAGATGAAGCAACACAACGTTGAGTTCAAGAAGGGCGCCGTCGATAGCATCAAATTGACCCTCCGTTATCGTCTGCACAGCCATCGACGCCCGGCGGGATAGTTCAGACGGCGAGTGGGGAAATCTGGTCGTAGCGACCGGCAGTCACGACCCGATGTGGGTACGGACGGTCGGGACACGTGGAAACCGAACGAGTGAATGTCGTAGCTGCCGAGCGATTGTCTATTCAGGTCAATGGTAGTGACCCGCGATGACCTCCAGGCGGCGGCCGAGAGGTTGCTCGACGCGCTGGACGCCTACGACCGGTTCGTCGACGGGTGCCTGGATGAATCTGCAACGATGCAGAGTGGGGTCCGAGAGTACTTCACGGACAGCGACGTAATCGACTTCGTGGCCGACAGGTCACCCGAGGAGGTACTCGCGGATGCCATCGTGGACCTGTACTACGAGGCCCGCGAGGCGGAAGGCGCCTACGTCCAGCAGGCCAGAGAATGGGGGCGATCGGACTGGACCACGGTCGTCGCGGAGACCGAACCGGTGCGGGAGGCGGCCCGCCGAGTCCACACGGCGGGTTACGGGATCGACTCCAAAACGGGACAGAAGGACTACCTGTTGCCGAAGGAACTGTGTCCTGCCCGTCGCGTATCGATGAACGACGGATCGTCGCCCATCACCTACGATGACAGGGTCGCCCAGTACCGTGCCGTCGCCGATCAGTTCGACCTCTCGCCAGAAGTCGTCTATCACCCCGGCTCGGGCCACGACGTAAGCCCGTCTGCGGCGTTTCCGGAGAGTCGAGTCGTCTACGTCGACGTTGACGAGGCCGCGATGGACGATCTGACTGACGCCGGGTACGAGGCAGTCAGCGCGGATGCGACGGGATACGAACTGACTGATGGCGCCGACGTGATCGTATTCCGGAACGCCGGACTGGTCGAGGAGGCCGTCGTAGCGGCGAACCTCCGTCGCGGCGGCTGGGTGCTCGCCAACGATCACTTGGAATCGGCTCGCCACCTGGCACGGCTCGACTCACTGGACCTCGTAGGCGTCGTCCCTAACGACTGGTCGGGGGAGTCCCTATCCGTCGACACGGCGGATCTAGACGGGTATCTCTCGGCGACCGAGGGGACGGACGACTCGCTGTCCAGCCCTCCACTCGCAAAGGGCACGCCGCTCGATCTCTACGTCTTCCGGGACACCGAGTGTCCCAATTCGACATGAGGTCCTCGGTGAGCGACCACCGGAGGCGTCGGTCACCGGGACAGTCCTCGAACCACTTTTCGATCACCTGTGCTAACTGACGGCAGAGCGATGCCTGTCCGTACCAAGCGCATCTACGAGGACCCCGACCCTGAGGACGGCACCCGCGTGCTCGTTGACCGGTTGTGGCCCCGCGGCGTCTCGAAGGAGGAGGCACAACTGGACGACTGGATGCAAGAGGTCGCACCGAGCGACGACCTGCGTGAGTGGTTCGACCACGATTCGGACCGCTGGGACGAGTTCTCGGAGCGATACCGGGACGAACTCGACGACCGGGCCGAGCAGGTCGACCGACTGTTAGAGTCCGCCCGGTCAGGAACGCTGACCCTGCTGTACGCCGCCGCGGACGAAGAGCACAACAATGCCGTCGTCCTCGCGGACTATCTCGACGAACGCTTGGATGGGAACTGATTGAAAATCGATTGATTATGGTGACTACCCTATCTCTCGGGACTACTGTTTCGATAGCGTGGCGACGAGATTTCTGTCGGACTCTTGCATCACCTCGTACCCTTTGTCGAGAGAAGTATTTCGACGTTCTCGAACGCCTACCTTTTATAAAATACCGCCACCAGTCGGTAGCCACTCACGTGACCGCCTGTTTTCGTCTGTCGCCGTCAGCCGAGGAGGCCTGGGACTGCCCCCGGTGAGACAACTCTTCGACTCTAACGAAGGTGAGCGATCACTTTGGCGATCTGGGCCCACGTTCTGCACACCACAGGCCCCGACCGCTTTCGAGGGGTACTTGCTTTGATCGACTCGTCCCTGGAACATCCTGGATTAACCGGATTATATTACTTCTTCCAAGGACGAATCGTACCGATCCGGAACGGAAGTGAGGGTATATATTCTGACCCCCGATATCGTGGACCTATATGTGAATTCTACGCCTCAACGTCCGAAATCGGACGTTATAGATACCGAGAACACTTTCTCGGGTCCAAACGGTGATACACGTACTGGACCTACAACGGTCTGTAATGAGCGATACGAGAGAACAGGTCATCGAGACGTTCTCCGAGGAGCACTACCAGACTAGGGACAACCTGCTGGAACTGTCGGACGCGATCGAGGAGGGCGACCCCGACCGTGCCGAGGAGCTGGTCCACGAAGTCAACGCCGACGCAGGCCCCCACTTCCAGTACGAGGAGGATTCACTGTACCCGGCGCTGATCCCCTTCTTCGGCGAGGAGAAAGTCAAGGAACTGGTCGCGGAACACGACGAGGCCATCGAGGCCGCCCGGACGCTGGCCGAATTGACCAGTCAGGACGAACTGAGCGAACAAGAGAAGCAGGAGGCCCTGCGAGCGATCCCGAACATCATGGTCCACGTCAGCGACTGCGAGGGGCTCATCGTTTACCTGGAGAAGGCCGATGACGAGGTCTTCGAAGATATTCAGGAGAGCATCGACGAGGCTCACGAACAGGGCCTTACGCTCACCGAATACGACGACACCGTCCGCCCCTCGCCCGACGAGATCGTCGCCTGAGCGGTCCGGCTATTACGACTTCACGCGCGATTCCCGCAATTTGTGGCGGCCAGTGACCAGAGGCATCAGGATTGAGAAAGCAGCCAGAGGAGACGTTCGGAGCGGTTACGAGGTCTCGACACGACCGCCGTACTTCGACCAGGCGTCGATGCCACCCTCGTAGAACGCGACATCGTCGTGACCCAGTTCGCGCAGCACGGCGTAGACGAAGCTGAGCCGACGGGCCGTATTACAATAGAGCCGGACCGGTCGATCGAGGGTGATCCCGGCGTCGGCGAGGATCTCCCGACACCGATCGCGGGACTCGAGCCGACCCCGCGTGTCGTCCACCAGGTCCGTCCACTGGAAGTTGATCGCGCCCGGCAGGTGAACTGTGTCGTACTCGACGGGATCGCGGGTATCGACGATGACCGCGTCGGTGTCCAGCGCGGCTTCGAGTTCCGCCGCAGAGACGATCGGGTCGTCCTCGTCGCGTTCGCAGGAGTAAGCCAGCGGTTCGGTTGTCGGTGTCTCCGTCGAGACCGGCCGGTCGTCCGCCCATGCGCTGTAGTCGCCGTTGAGAACGAACAGGTTCGCGCGGCAGTGTCCGAACACTTCGGCTGTCACGAGAAACCGGGACGCGTAGACACCGCACTCGTTGTCGTAGGCCACGATGGCGTGGCCCGGGCTGATCCCTGCCTCCGAAAGGAGCGATCCGAACGTCTCGGCCGTCGGCAACTTCCCCTCCACATCGTTCGACGCACTCCGAAACGAGTCGAACGGAACGTTGACCGCTCCCGGAATGTGACCATCCTCGTAGTCCCAGTCGTTGCGGACATCGACGACGTGGACGTCGTCGCGGTGCTCTTCGAGCCACTTCGGCGAGACGAAGATGTCGGCCATGGTGGACGGAGAAGCGCCGCAAACGAAATTTGTGCCGCGAATTTGTTCGACTTTTTGCCCTATCGGTCGCGCGGTACGTCGGGACTGATACCCGTCACGGTCAGAACGGGGCGTCGGGCGATCCGCGGCTGGCTCCCTCGTTCTCTTTGGCCCGTTCCATCGGGGTCGACCCCACTTTCGGGCTGTCCTCAGGCTCGGCCTCGACGTCGCCGGATTCCAGGTAGTTCTCTTCCAGCTCGGCGAGCTGTTCGGCGATGGCGCCGCTCTGGTGGTGCATCGGCGCGGGGCGGACGCGCACGAGGTCGAACTCGTGGCGGTCGGAGAGCCCGTTCCACGCGCGGAACGACCCGATCGTCAGCGTGTGGGTCTGCGGACAGAACGGTGTCGTCGGCGTGAACTCCGCCCGCAACACCCGCTCGACGCCGTCAGTCTCTATCGCATCCTCGGCCTCGGAATCTTCGACGGCGTAGCGGTAGCCGGCGTTCCTGTGGCGGGTGTCAAGGTTGAGTCGCGCGAGATTGTAGTTGAACGTCATGTCATAGACTTTCCGTTCTTCGAAGAGCTCTCGCGTTAGGCGATGGAACGCGGCGTGGTTGCGGCCGGCGAGCACGTCGTTGCCCTCCAGGAACTGGTCCGGAACCGGTTCGTTCTCGGGGTCGAACCGGTCGTACGTCTCGAACAGATCGTCGTCGCTCCCGCCGAACGGCGAGGGGAATCCGGGCATATCCGTCTCTAGAGTGGCTGACGGGATACGGTTAGCGCCGGAGATATTCGCGTCTCGCTTCGTCACAGACGGCCCGCAATCCAGTCGTCAGGCCAGCGCGTGTTTGTAGGCCTCCAGGGTCCGATCGACGTCGGCCTCGGTGTGAGCGGCACTGAGGAATTGGCTCTCGAACTGGTTGGGCGGGAGCAAAACTCCCCGCTCTTTCATCGCCGGTCGAAGCAGCCGCGCCCAGCGGTCGGTCGCCCCGGCGCGGACGTCCCCGCCGGTCCGCGGGAAGTGGTCGTCGCCCTTCTCACCGGTGAACAGGAGCTTGAACATCGAGTCGGTTCCGACGACCGTAAACTCGGGAGCGTGATCAGCGACGATATCCTGCAGTCCCGACCGGAGACGGTCGCCCAGCCCGTTCACGTGGTCGTAGACGCCCTCGTCGGCGGCGTACTCCAGCGTCGCCAGGCCGGCGGCCATCGTCACAGGGTGGCCGTTAAACGTCCCCGACTCGAAGACGTCGCCGGTCGGCGTGAACGCCCGCATGTACTCGGCACGGCCGCCGACCGCGCCAACCGGGAAGCCGCCCCCGATGACCTTCGCGAACGTTGTCAGGTCTGGCTCGACGCCGAGCTTCCCCTGGGCACATTCCAGACCGCCGACCCGGAATCCCGTGATCACTTCGTCGAATATCAGCAGCGCCCCGTAGTCGTCACAGAGCTCCCGCAGTGTCTCGTGGAATCCGTCGACCGGCTCGACGATGCCGCAGTTGCCCAGCAGCGGCTCGGTGATGACGGCCGCGATCTCGTCGCCGTGGTGGTCGAACGCCTCGGTGACGGCCTCGGCGTCGTTGAACGGGACCGGAACCGCGTAGTCGGCGAACGCCTGCGGGACGCCCGCGCTCCCGGGGCGGGGGTCGTCGGCGTCACCCTCGACCAAGAACGACTCGTGGCCGCCGTGGTATCCGTTCTGCATGACGACGACCTTCTCCCGACCGGTGACGCCGCGAGCCAGCCGGACGGCTGCAGCGGTCGCCTCGGTGCCGGAGTTGACGAACCGCAGGCGCTCGACGGAGTCGACGTGGTCGGTGACGAACTCCGCCAGGGCCACCTCCGGTTCCGTCGAGAGTCCGTACATGACGCCGTCATCGACGGCCGCGGCGACCGCCTCCCGGACCGTCTCCGGGAGGTCGTGGCCCAGTAACAGCGGCCCGTAGCCCATCACGTAGTCGAGGTACTCCGTCCCGTCCGCCCCGACGACCGTCGCACCCTCGGCGCGCTCGACGAACTCCGGGTACGGGTACGGTTCCCCGCGAACCGATGAGTTGACGCCGCCGACCAGCACCGACGACGCCCGGTCGTACAGCTCTCGCGTCGGGTCGTCGGTCATCGGGATCGCCTCCCGCTGGACGGCGCCTTCCGACCGACCGGAAACGGTAGTCTCAGCCGCGATTCCCTCATGGAGAGATCTACGAGATCACCGTCGCCCATATTCACACCATGGTATCGTCCGATGCAAGAGGACGACGGGTGAGATGTTCGCTACGACACTGTCGCTCGACGGGACGATCCTAGACGTGAACCCGGACGACGTGCCCACCACAGCCACACTGTTCGACGTATTCCCAGTCGATCTCGTCGCCGAACTCGGCGGCGAGTTCGTCGAAGAGGTACTCCGAGGGGTGGCCGTGGTTCGCGTGGGTGACGAGGTTGACGTGGTTACCCTCGGCGGTGTGCTCGACGGCTTCGATCCCCTGTCGGACTACCAGATCCCGGTCGTCGGCGTGTTCGGGCTTCTCGAGATTCGCGGACCACGAGTTGTCGTGGACCCTGTCGGTCACCGGTTCGGCGTCGTGGTCGTGATCGTGGTCGTGTGGAGTGCTCGACATCGGTGCTCGGACCTACGTGCCCGATCGGTAAAAGGGCCGCCGCGATTCCGGAGGATCGGGACTGCGGTCGACGAGCGGGAATCGGGATCGATCAGACTGACGACGGATCCATCGCCCTGAGGCCCGCGTTCGGCCGTCGAATGTACGCCGGACCGGTACAATCCACCGGCGTCCGCCCGCGGGCTTGCACGCCGTGTTGCCGTGACAACGGCCGGAAAAACATATTCGGACGTAACGGAACGTGTGTCGGGTTCGTAGCCGCGCCTATGGCCGCGATCCCGGGTAACATCGAAACGGAACAACAGCCCCCGATGACGGTTCCACTCCGACACTTCGTCGTCGGGCTGGCGTTCCTGTCGCTGGGCGTCGTCGTCGGTCTCGGGCTCCGGACGGGTATCGTCCCCGGCCTCGGGACGCTCGCGCACGTCCACCTGTTGCTGGCGGGGTGGATCTGCGTCACGATCATGGGGGCGATGACGCAGTTCGTCCCCGTCTGGTCGGGCGCGACGCTGCACTCGCGCCGACTCGCGAGCGCGCAACTCGCGCTGGTCGTCGTCGGTCTGCTCGGGTTCGTGAGCGCGCTCCTGACGGGGTCACTTCTCTGGCTGGTTCCGTTCGGCACGCTCATGCTCGCCGGCTTCTGGACGTTCGTCTACAATATCGGCCGGACCATGGCGGCGTTGGAGTCGTACGACGTGACCGAACGCCACTTCCTGCTCTCGCTCGCGTTCTTTCTCGTACTCACCGTGCTCGGCGTCCTCCTCGCGGTCGACTTCTCCCGCCCGCTCTTTACTGGCTTGTCGGTACATCGCGGAGGAGTGGTGGCCGCCCACGCCACCGTGGCGGTCTTCGGCGCGATCCTGACCACCGTCTACGGGGCACTCTACCAGCTCGGGACCATGTTCACCCAGACGGAGCTTCACGGCGTCGACGTGCCCCTTCGGCGGGTCGAGGAGGTTGGTCACCCGACCGGCGTCGCGCTCCTCGCGACCGGACGGTTCGTCGACGTAACGGTAGTCGCGCTCGTCGGCGGGGCGCTCATACTCGCGGCCGCCCTGGCGTTCAGCGTGATTCTCGGACGGAAGCTCTACGAGATGCAGGTCGACTGGACGCCGATGCACTCCCGGTACGCGGTCGTCGCACCGGCGCTGGCCGCGTGGGCGTTGCTCACGGTCCCGGCGTGGCTGACGGAGCCGACGACACCGGCTCACCGGTTTGGCGGCCCCGGCACCGTCCACCTCCTCCTGCTCGGCGCCGTCGGGTTCGTCGTCGTCGGGACGCTGTACCACATCGTCCCGTTCATCATCTGGGTTCACCGCTACAGCGACCTGCTGGGCTTCGAGGACGTCCCCATGATCGACGACCTCTACGACGACCGGATCGCGGCGGCCGACGGGACGCTGCTCGCCGCCGGGATGCTCGCACTGGTCGCTACCGACTTGCTTGGACTCCCGACCGTAGTCGGTGGGTTAGGGGGCGGACTCGTTGCTCTCGGAGTCGTCGTCTTCGCCTCGAACATGCTGCTGGTGATCCACGAACACAGTCCCCACGCGCTCGGCCGGGTCGTCTTCGGATCGCTCGACCCACGGGACCGATCCACGGTGGACGACAGTCCGGCAGCGAGAGAGGAGGCAGAGTAGTTCACAGCTTCGAGAGCGCCCGGTCGAGGTCTGCGATCAGGTCCGCTTCGTGTTCGATGCCTACCGCGAGTCGGACGAGAGAATCGGAAATCCCGGCAGCCGCCCGCCCCTCCGCCGAGAGGTACGACGCGGACATCGTTGCGGGGTGGTCGACCAGCGACTCCGTCCCGCCGAGGCTGACCGCCAGCGTGAATACGTCGAGTTCCTCGATCACCGCTCGCGTCTCGGCGTCCGTCGCGTCCAGTTCGA
>JBDGUF010000017.1:0-8888 GCA_042216105.1 Halorientalis sp. | reverse complement strand
GTCGTGCTCGTCCATTTTTTCCTTCAAACTGTCCGGGACTCGGAGACTGACGGTGGCCATACTGTATTACATATATTACTGCGTTAAAAATGGTTCGGCGACCGCTCACAGGTGTTTTTCAAGAACAGTCTCGCCTGCCCTGGCAGCACGCGCGTGGACAGTTGATGCTGCTGCACCCTGGGTATAAGTGTCCGTGTCGCTCAGGAACGCGTGGCCGCTAACGAGGCGGCAAACAGGTTCGCACAGGACGCGGGCGTCCCCATTCCAGCCCACTATAACAATCACTTCTCAAACACATAAGCCTAGCTTATGAGTTGCGTTTAAGTCAACCCTCGGGTGTCGAAGAAAGTGGACGCGACGCACAGAAAACACCGGTCGCGTCCTGTGCGAACCTATGAAGAGGGAAAACAACCACTCCAGTAGTGACATCTCTGTCGATCCCAACGATGACCACGTCGGCGAACAGTTCGCAAACCACTACGAACACGTCGAAGTCCCACTCGATCCCGAACGGTCGTCCAGTGAGAACGTCGATCTGATGTTGGTCGAGATGATGGTGGACTGCTTCAAGGAGGCGGACGAACTGCTGGAGCAGGACAACATCGACAAAGCAGGCCAGCTGGTTGCGCAGGGTGTCGAATATTACAACCGCCAGCGCGACATCGACGAAGAACTCACCCCGCCCGACTGCGTCGACGCGGACGAGGGTAACCCCCAAAATCACGTTGACAACGTGCTCGCCCGGGTCGCACACGAAATGCAGGGATGGTGGGTCGAGGAAGAGAGCGTACAGCGACATATTGACGCGATGCGTGCAGAGATCGTCTCCCGCATCAGCGGGGGTGATGTTCGATGAGCCCCGATGAGCCGTTCGCCGATAACCAGGAGCCACCTATCTACAATTGTGACGGCACCTTCGCCATCGGCATCAGCCCCACCGAACACCCTGCCGCGTCAGTTGATCGCACCATCGAAGCCCTCGCAAAGGGGATCCTGATGAACGCCGAGGCTATCGACGACAGTGATGAGGCTTCCCGCCTCATCTACCGCGCAGCCGAATTAAACGATCGACGAATCCAGCCGGAAGCATTACCCATCGAACCGGACGGCCACCCGGACTACGATCCCACGGATGATGTCGATGAATCCCTCAACGATCTTCTCGACTACGTGCAGCAGTTCCCGACCGAAGACGAGGACTTCGCCGAGCATCTCCGTGAGATGGAGAAGGAGATCAAGGCCCGCATCCGCGGGGGTGATACCCAATGAGCCACGAGGATCCGTTCGACCACACCGCCGAGACCGAGATCGATCCGGACGCACACCCCGCCGAGAACGTCGACTGGATGATCGAGAATATGGCGGAGTCGATGCTCGAAAAAGCGCAGGAGAGGGCCGCTGACGGCAAACCGGAGAAGGCCGCACGAAGTTTGATCCTCGCGGCCGAAATCAACGATCGTCACTCCCAACCCGCCGACCTCCCGATCAGCGTGCCCGACCACGACATCGGCGACGAGGCTGCCAGATCGGTTGACAACTTCTTCACGATCATCTGTCGCGACTTCCTTCTCAGCCACGAGCGGTTCGAGGACGATTCCGAGATTGTCGAGCATATCGATAAGATGCGACAGGAGATGGCGGCTCGCCTCAAGCGAGGTGATCTCTGATGTCGGCTGAAGAGGTACTCGCGCATCTCGACCTCGCTGACGATGACCCGCGCGATGCGGCCAACCGAATCATCGCCGCCTGCGCCGCCGACATCGAGAAGGAGGCCCGCAAGATGCAACGCAGCTCACACGCCACACACGATGAAGCCGCTAACGCCGCCGAAATCGCCCGCGAACTGCAGAGACGGGTTCTGATCGACGACGAGTAACGCCGCCCACTGACCGAACTTTCTTCCGCTATTTTGCTCCCGTAGAAGCGCGTCGTACACCCGAAACGAAGGGGTTGGTTCTCGCCTGTGAAGGGCTACAGGTCAAAACAGGTCCAGCGGATTAGTTGTAGTACTCGTCCTTGCCGCTCATGTGTTTCTCACCGCGACAGTTCGTGTGGTGATCGCTGGCGAATCTGTGTTCATAGAGGACGTGAGGCCGTCGAAGCGGAAAGGGACATCGGATAGTCATCGACCCCATGGTCACGCCCCGCTCGCTGAGACAGACGACCTCCCACCGAGGATGTCCACGTCCACGTAATCTATCGCCGGTTCGTGCGTACGTCGCAAATCACGGTCGATCACCCCGAACGTCATCAACAGAATCCGTCGCTCGCCTACGGTGGGTCGGTCGCGTCGTTGAGCGGGGCGGCAGTCCCACTCTCGTACCCGTCTCGCCACAACTGATGGACGGCCCGTGCGACGAGGATAATCTCCGCGACCCTGATACAGGAGGCTTCTACGTCGTCGTCATCGCTCGATGCGTTCGGCGGGGAGTGGTAGTGGCCGTCGCTATCGGGGGCGGTGTACTCGTGCGGGTGAACGTCCCATCGGAGGTTCCGGCCCGTATCGTCGCTGTAGTGAACGTTGTAGTCGTCTTGTACTGACCATCGGACGGTGAGGGTTGCAGTCGTCGCCTCGCCGATGCCGTCGTCGAGCTGAAGACGCAGTTCACCAGGACTCACTGGGTCGTCCAGCGATCCGCTCGCGAGAGGTTCGAGGCGCTCGAACTCGGAGCGAAAATCATAGAGAGCACCGGCGTCGATGGCGCCTCGCAGCGAGTGCGACTCGGAGCCTTCCATCGTATCAACCAGTGATGCCTGTTGGCTCGTCCGACTCGCCCGATCCGGTACCGTCTTCCACGGCCTCGGTTGCATCCGCGAGCGCGAGCGCGGCCCGTGCGAGCTTCAGGTTCCGCCGCGCCGTCTGCCACTCCGTCATCGCTGCCGCGTCCAGTTCCGCGTCAGCGATGGCCGCGGCACGTGGGGATTCTGCGCCGGCCTGATCCTCGAACTCTCGGACAGTCTCGCGAAGCTCCGTGACGCGTGCCGACAGTGTCTCGACATCGACCGAGTCGAGAATCTGCTGGGCGCGTTCGAGGACGACCGAGCGTGGAGCGCGTTTGTACCACGTTCCGCGTGCGTCCGGTGGGGACACTGCCTCGACAAACCCATCCTCAACGAGGACGTCGAGATGCTTGCGTGCGGTCGTCTCGGTGGTCAGCGCACGCTCGGCGATGGTAGCGACCGGCTGGGGGTCGTACGTCCGCTTCATCACGGTGCGAACGCGCTCACCGGGGCTGGTGTCCGCCTTCCACCCCTCGGTGACGCGCTCGTTCACGTCGGCGGGGCGGTCGTCGGTCATACGTAACCTCGTGAACACAAGTATATTAGTTTTGGGGGAAATATTCTAATCTTGATTCGGAGAGAGAATCCCGCCGTTCACGGCGTTGACGAGACGCGAAGCGTCTCGTTCGCACACCAGAACGCGAAGCGTTCTGGGGACGGGCGTGAATCGCGTAAGCTCGGTTCCGCAAACCACCGGACAGTGGCCGGCTGGAACCCCAGCGTTTAGATACGCGTTCCGCGGACGGATCACCGACGAGTTCGCGGTCATACAGGGCGTGACGCCGTCGAAGCGGAAAGAGACATCGGATATGTAGTGTCGTTCTCTCCCGTGAGATCGGCGACGTACCGTCCGGTGGGGCGAGTGACGGCCCGCGGGACGGCACGGGCGCCCCCGGAGTACCGGTCCGGGTGTCGGCTCCCGACACTCAGTCGTTCTCCGGGGACACCTCGTCCAGAGCGCCGGTCTCGCTCAGGTCGATGAGGGCACGGTTCACCAGCTCACGGAGGACGAACTCCTCGTAGTGTTGGGTCTCGCAGTACTCGCAAGGCTTCATCTCGCGGGCGACCGCCTCGATGTCGTCGCCGTGGTCCGCGTACAGCGTCTCGACCAGCGACGCCACCGCCTCGGTCGCGGTCGCCTGCGCCTCCGCGAGAGTCCCCTCGCTGTCCTCGGGGAGGTCGTAGGAGAAGACGCGCGTGTTCGACTTGTAGTACTTCCGCGTGCCGCCGCCGGCCTCTTCGAGTCGGGCGATCTCGACCATCCCGGCGTCCTGCAGGACGTTCACGTCATCCCGGTGACGGAGATCGTCTCACGCTCCATACCCCGTGGTTGGTTCGGGAGACGCAAAGTCGTTATGACTCCGATCGTAGCGGTATCGGTTCAGTCGTCCGGGAGCCACACGGCGACCGGATCACCGTGGCGCTCCGGTCCCGGGGCAGGGCAGTCACGGCGGGGCAGGCGGGGTGGTCGCCGGACTCGTCGCTCCGTGTCGTCCGATCGTCGGTTCGTCGCCGAGTGTGGTGTCGTCGTGGCTCTCTGGAACTTCGAGAAGTCGGCGGTGTACCGTCAGGGTTCCGTCCTCGTCGACGCGTCCGACGACGAACCCCGACGGCGGGTGGTCGCACAGGGCCCCGACGAGGGCAGCACGGTCGAAGCGTGGCCGGAGCGTCCGGTGGGTCCCGTCCGAGGACGCGTGTCACCGGCTCCCGTCGTCGCCGTGCCGGTGCGCGAGCGCGCCGAGGCCGGCCAGCCCGCTCAGGGCGGCCAGGATGCCCAGCCCTGCGCCGTCGCCGTCGGTCGTCCGGGCGGGGGACGAGGCGGTCGATTCGGCACCGACGTTCCCGAGGTCGGCCTTGACCGTGGCGTCGGCCGAGAGCTGTTCGAGTTCGATGCCGATGTAACTGCCCGCACACTCGTGGACATCGTTGATGACGAACAGCCCGCCACGCGGGATGTCGCGGCTCTGTGGGACGTACAGCCGCGTTTTCGTCGAGAACTGCTCGGTTCCCGCCCGGTCGATCACCAGCACCTCGTAGGTCATCGTCCGGTCGCGCGGCCAGTTCGCGTACGCACACTCCTCGGACAGTGGTGCTTGCACCGGATTCGGATTCGGGTAGACGTGGACGAAGTACCCCGGGAGGTTCCCTGCGTCGTACTCCTCGTCGGCTGCGGGGATCGCCGCTCTGGTCGTGATGCCCTGGGGTTTGTCCTGTGCGACTGCCGATCCGGTCGCGGCCGCCAGCCCGGCGGCCGATCCGACCCCCGCGAGGAGGGTCCGACGCGACACGGTCACCTCGTCGGTGTGTCGTACCATCGTCACAGTCCGGGAGCGCCACACTCTTAACGTTAGTCGTGCCGGGACGACCCGGAGAGGAAAGACGGGACTTTTTAAGAGATGCGGGCGTAGCCCGGGTCAAGATGTTCAACGCCATCGTGAGTGCGGACACGCTCCGGGCGACGCTCGACTCCGTGAGCGTCCTGGTGGACGAGTGCAAGATCCACCTCACGGACGAGGGCATCGAGATCCGGGCGGTCGACCCGGCCAACGTCGGGATGGTCGACCTGTCGCTCGACGCCGCGGCTTTCGAGTCCTACGAGACCGACGGTGGAGTCATCGGGGTCAACCTCTCGCGGCTCGAGGAGTTCGCCGGCATGGCCGACTCGGGTCAGCTCATCCAGCTGGAACTCGACGAGGAGACCCGGAAGCTCCACGTCCAGATCGACGGCCTCGAAGGGACGCTGGCGCTGATCGACCCCGACTCGATCCGGCAGGAACCCGATCTCCCCGACCTGGACCTGCCCGCGCGGATCGTCCTCGAGGGCAGGGACATCGACCGCGCGGTCACCGCCGCCGACATGGTCTCCGACCACATCGCGCTCGGGGTCGACGCCGACGAGGACGTGTTCTACGTCGACGCCGAGGGCGACACCGACGACGTTCACTTCGAACTCGGCCGGGACGACCTCATCGACCTCGTGGCCGGCGAGGCCCACTCGCTTTTCTCCCTGGACTACCTGAAGGACATGAACAAGGCCATCCCGAAAGACGCCGAGATCGAGATGGAACTCGGCGAGGAGTTCCCCGTCAAGATGCACTTCGACATCGCGGAGGGCGACGGGACGGTCACCTACATGCTCGCCCCCCGCATCCAGAGCGACTGAACCGGCCCGGAAGCGCGTCGATATCTCTCTCCTCTCGCCCCGTCACACGAGCGTCTGACGCATCGTTTTGTAGGAGGAGCGACCATACGGAACTATGCCGAGCCTCTCGGAAGCCTACGGCGACCGACGGGATCGCGGGACGCGCGATCCACGCCGGATCGCGCTGGGTGCGGCGGTGTCGCTGTCGGGAGCGCTCGCGCTCGTCGTCGCCCTGCTCGTGGTGACGACCCCGCTCGGGGCGCTTCTGGGGGCTACCGATCCCATCGCGGCCAAACACCTCGGCGGCGTCCTCGCGGGGCTGGGCGGCCCGGCCGTCCTGCTCGGGGTCGTCGCCGTCCTGCCCTCGGAGCGCCGCCAGCAACTCGGGGTCGTCGCCGGGTCGCTCGTGGCGGTCGCGGGCGTCTATCTGTTCTCCGTCGCCTATCCCGACCGCTGGTTCCACGCGGCCGACCCGCTGGTCTTCGAGACGGCCGTCGTCTACTTCCTCGGCGCGTTCGTCGCGCTGTGGTACGTCTTCGTCGCCGTCGCCAACTTCCGGCGGCGCAACGACCCCCACGGCACCGTCACCCTCGAAATCGAGACGGGCGGCGAGACCCGTCGCATGGAAGTCACGCCCGCCGAACTCCAGGAGTACCGGTCGAAACTGGCCGATGGCGGGGAGACGGACGAGAACGTCGTCACCGAGATCGAACGTCGACACGAGCGGTAACGCGGCGCGACCCACTCCCCGGACCGTCGGGTTTATTCGGACCCGGAGACAACCGAGGCGTCGATGAAGGCGCTCCACGCCCGCTACCCGTTCCTGTCGGCCGCCAGGGAGGCGGTCGAGTCCGCCGGCGTCGACCTGGCCGAACTCGTGGCCAGCGACTCGACGGTGGTCGAGCGCGGGCTGGAGCGCGTCGAGTGGGCGGTCTCCGAGGGGACCGTCGGCGAGCCACACCGCCGCACCCGCGTCGAGTTGCTCTCCTACCCCGTCGCCCGGGTACTGGTGTCGCTGGTCGACGAGCACGTCCTGTTGCGCCGGTACGCACGGGCTGAGGCCGCGACCGCCTACGAACGCTTCTCGGAGGAACTGACCGACACCGCGGAGTTTCGGAGCACTCGCACCGAACGGCTGGACCTCCGGGATCTGCTCGTCGAGTTCGACCTCGCGGACAGCGTCCACGCGACGCCCGACGAGGACGACCGGTACCGCGTCGACGTGGGCGCGTACCTCGAACACACCGCCGGGCAGTTCGGCGACGAGTGGCGGCTGGTCAACCGCCCGCTGACCGACGGGCAGGTTCCCGTCGACGAGGACGAACTCCTGTTGCTCGTCCGGCAGGCCGTCCGCCGCCGCGTCGAGGAGGGGCTCCCCCTCTCCGTGCCCGACGCCATCGCCGCGGAACTGGAGGCGGAGGCCGAGCGCGTCCGGGACGTGCTGGCCGATCTGGACCTGACCCGGGACATCGACACCGTGGTCCCGGACCTGTTCCCGCCGTGTATGCGCCACCTGCTCGATCGGGTCCAGAAGGGCGACCACCTCGAACACCACTCCCGCTTCGCCATCGCTTCCTTCCTGACCAGCATCGGGATGACCACCGACGAGATCGTCGAGTTGTTCCAGGTCAACCCCGGGTTCGGCGAGGAACAGACGCGCTACCAGGTCGACCACATCCGCGGGGAGACCAGTCCCACCGAGTACTCCGCCCCGGCGTGTGCGACGATGCAGTCCTACGGCGACTGCGTCAACAAGGACGACATCTGCGAGGACGTGATCGACGAGTCACACCCGCTGAACTACTACGAACACCGGCTCGAGGAGGCCGACGAGGAGGAACTGGTCGACTGGCGGGAGGAGGGAGACGACGAGTAAGCCCCGCTCACTCCTGGAAGGAGAGCCAGTAACCGACCAGCGTCATGACGACGACGAACAGCGCGACCGCGCCGAGGACGGCGAGACCGCCGGTTCCGGTGAGGCTGCCGTCGGTCCCGAAGATCATACCGACGACCACGACGGCCGCGACGAAGACGAGTACCGCCGCGAACGAGACGCCCGCTTCGACGACCGTCTCCCGCTCGATATCCATGTGCGCGATTTTCACCGGCCCGTGGAAAAGGGCTTCGATGCCGCCGGACGCGGCCGATTTCGCAGCCGTCCAGTCACACGAGATCTGGCCGGAGAACATCTCCATCGCCCGTCTACCGCCCGGAGCGGGCATGTCACTTAGGTAGCTCGGGCCCCTACGTCAGGGTGGACGCGACGGAACCCAGCAGCGTCCCGATCGCCGATGTCACGAGCTTCCAAGACCGCGCTCGCGCCCGACCTCCGGGACCGCGACGAGCGCACCGTTCGCGCATGGACCGAGCCGATGGCCGTCACGCCGCTCGGCGGCGGCTGTTACCGCGTCGACACCGACGGCGACACCTACACCGTCGACGTGCCCGGCCACCGCTGTACCTGCCCCGACTACCGCTTCCGGGGGACCAACTGCAAACACCGCCGGCGGGTCGCCATCGAGATCACCCGCGGTCACGTGCCCGCCCCGGGCCAGCGCCGCGCCGACTGCGCCGTCTGTGGCCACGAAGCGTTCGTCCCCGAGACCGACCGGGTGCCGCTGTGTGACGACTGCCGCCTCGACGGGGGCGACGTGGTCGTCGACCGCGAGACCGACGACACCCTCGTCGTCCGCCGGGTCCTGCCCGACCGCGCCGACGAGTACGTCATCGAGGCCACCGGGACGACCGTGGCCGCCCACGACACCAACGAGGCGTATCCGGCCGCCGACCCCGTGGTCGAGGCGGTCTACCTCGGCGACCGGTTGCGCAACGACGACCCCCGCGTGTACGCCTTCCCCTACTCGCGACTCCGGCAGGTCGAGGACGCGGAACTTCTATCTTGATTCAGCGAGAGAATCCCGCCCTTCCCGTGAGTGACGAGTGTTCCGACGCTCAGTCGGAACCG
>JBDGUF010000065.1:0-9080 GCA_042216105.1 Halorientalis sp. | reverse complement strand
CCGCGGTGGGTCACGCCGACGAGCCAGTAGAACTCCGCGGGGAGAAAGTCGGGCTTTCCGGCCACCCACTCGGGGACCATCTTCCCCCCGGCCGCGAGGGCGTCGCGCCGCTCGTAGGTGGCGACGAGTTCCTCGATCCAGCGCTCGTCGGCGATCGCGTCGTCGTCGATGAACGCGACGACGTCGCCGCTCGCCAGTTCGACGCCCCGGTTTCGGCTCTCGAGCAGCCCGCGGTTCTCGTCGTTGCAGTGAGTGGTGACGCGGTCGACGTCGCCGTACGCCTCCCGAACCCGGCTGTGGACCGATTCGTCCCCGTCGACGACCACGACGAGTTCGACGTCGTCGTAGGTCTGTGCGAGGACGCTGTCGGCGGCCTCCCGGAAGTGCTCGAACATGTCCGGCGAGTAGGTGCACAGCACCACGGAGACCTGCATCGGGGATTGGTTCTGCCGGGCGCGTGAAAGACGTTGCTCTTCCCCGTCGGACACGAAAACCTATAAGCCGTTACTAGCCAAACGAGTAACACACGATGACGATCCTGCTCACCGGCGCCGACGGCTACATCGGCTGGCCGACCGCCCTCCGCATCGCCTCCCGCACCGACGACCGCGTGATCCTGGTCGACGACTTCGGTCGCCGCGAGTGGGTCGAGGAGGTCGGCGGGGTCAGCGCGGTCCCGCTGGCCTCCATCGACGAGCGCATCGAGGCCGCAGCGGAGGTCCACGGCCTGCACAACCTCTCCTTCGTCGAGGGCGACCTCACCGAGAAGTCCTTCGTCGACGAACTCCTCGCGGTCCACGAGCCCGAGACGATCGTCCACGCCGCGGCCCAGCCCTCCGCGCCCTACTCCCAGATCAACGGCGAGCGGGCCAACTTCACCCAGCACAACAACATGCAGGCGACCCGCAACCTGCTCTGGGGCCTCGAGGAGGCCGACCTGACGGACACCCACTTCGTCGAGACGACGACCACCGGGGTCTACGGCGCCCCCGAGTTCCCCATCCCCGAGGGCGGGGCGACGATGGAGAACCAGGGCGAGGCCGACGAGGTCCCGTTTCCGGCGATGGCGGGCTCGTGGTACCACCTCACGAAGAGCCACGACGCGGCCAACATGCGCCTGGCCCACTCCCAGTTCGACGTTCCGATCAGCGACGTCCGGACCGCGATCACCTACGGGACGGAGACCGAGGAGACGGCCGCCGATCCCCGCCTCGCGACGCGGTTCGACTTCGATTACTACTTCGGGGTCGTCGCCCACCGCTTCGCCGCGCAGGCGGTCGCGGGCTACCCCGTGACCGTCTACGGGAAGGGCGAACAGCGCAAGCCGTTCATCGCCCTGGAGGACGCCGTCGAGGGCCTCGCGCGTCTCGCTCTCGGTGATCCCGCGGACCGGCCCGCCGACCACGTGGTCTACAACCAGGTCACGCGCGCGATCAGCATCGTCGAGGTCGCGGAGACCATCGCCGACGCGGCCGCGGACCACGACCGCACGGTCGAGGTCGAGCACTTCGAGAACCCCCGCGACGAGGACGAGACCCACGCGATGGAGATCGAGAACGACCGCTACCTCTCGCTGATCGACGGGCAGGACCAGACCTTCGCGGAGGGCATGGACGACGTCCTCGGAACCCTCCTCGAGTACGAAGACCGGATCGCGGCCCACGAGGACCGCTTCCTCCCCGGCGTGCTCGAGGACGCGTCCTGAGATGACCGGCACGCACGTCCTGGTGACCGGCGGACTGGGCTACATCGGGAGCGCCCTGCTCCCGCGGCTCCAGGCGAACGACGACGTGGCCGAACTCACCGTCCTCGACTCCCTGGCGAGCGGGTCGCCGCGCACCCTCCTCGAGGCGCGCCTCGACGACGCCTTCCGCTTCCGACGGGGCGACGTCCGGACCTACGGGGAGGTCGAGACGGCGATGGACGACGTCGACGTGGTGATCCACCTCGCCGCGATCACCGGGGCCGACAGCACACGGGACCGCCGCGAGGAGACGATGGCCGTCAACCGCGACGGCACCGAGAACGTCCTCCGGGCGGCCGAGAAACGCGGCGTCGACCGGGTCGTCTTCGCCTCCTCGTGTAACAACTACGGGCGGACGGCGAGTCGAGACATCGCGGAGACCGACGAGATGGACCCGCTCAACCCCTACGCCGAGTCCAAGGTGCGCTCGGAGGACCTCCTCGCCGAGTACGCGGATCGCGGCCTCGAGACGACGGCGCTCCGGATGAGCACCAACTACGGGTACGCCCCGGGGGTCCGGTACAACCTCGTCGTGAACTACTTCGTCTTCCGGGCGGTCGTCGGCCTCCCGCTCACGGTCTACGGCGACGGGAGCAACTGGCGGCCCTTCGTTCACGTGCGCGACGCGGCCCGGGCCTTCGCCTCGGCCGCCCTGGAGCCCGATCGGTGGCCACAGCAGGTGTACAACGTGGGGCACAACGACGCCAACTACCGGATCGGCGAGATCGCCGACATCGTGAGCGAGGTGGTCGCACCGGTCGACGTCACCTACCTCGAGGACGAGAACCCCGGCCCCTCCTATCACGTGAACTTCGACCGGGTCGCAGCGACCGGATTCGAACCGCACTGGACGCTGCGCGAGGGGGTCGACGAACTCGCCACCGTCTTGAGGGAGGCCGCCGATCCACTCGACACA
Organism: Halorientalis sp.; assembly: GCA_042216105.1. Classification (GTDB taxonomy): domain Archaea; phylum Halobacteriota; class Halobacteria; order Halobacteriales; family Haloarculaceae; genus Halorientalis. Next base: position 6,420 of record JBDGUF010000065.1, on the reverse strand, counting down.
CATGAGTGAGGATTCGCCCTTCACCGTCGCGGTGACCGGCGCGGCGGGATACATCGGCTCGCGGGTGCTCGTGGAACTCCAGGATCACCATCCGGAGTGGTCGATCGCGGGGATCGACAACTTCTATCGGGGCGACGTGCGCCAGGTCGGCGACGTCACGATCGAACACGTCGACGTCCGGCATCGCGATCGCCTGGAGGCGGCCCTCGCCGGGGCCGACGTCGTGCTCCACCTCGCGGCCGTCAGCGGGGTCGACGACTGCGAGGAGAACGCCGACCTCGCCCACGAGGTCAACGTCCAGGGGACGGCGAACGTGGCCTGGTTCTGTCGCAAGCACGGGGCGGCGATGGCCTTCCCGTTCAGCATGGCGGTCCTCGGGGATCCGGAGACCTTCCCCGTCACCGTCGAACAGCCCCGGGACCCCATGAACTGGTACGGCCGGACGAAGGTCCTCGGCGAGCGACTGGTCGAGACCTACGCCGCGGGCGCCTTCCCGGCCCACCTCTTCATGAAGTCGAACCTCTACGGCGAGCACGTGATCGACGACCGGGTGATCTCGAAGGGAACCGTCGTCAACTTCTTCGTCTCGCGCGCGCTCGACGGCGAGACACTCACCGTCTACGAACCCGGGACCCAGGCGCGCAACTACCTCCACGTCGAGGACGTGGCCCGCCTCTACCGTCGGAGTGCGGAGACCTTCCGCGAGCAACTCGCGGCGGGCGAGACCGGCGCCGAGGCCTTCGCGATCGGGAGCGACCAGGACCCGAGCGTGATGACCGTCGCCGAGACCGTCCAGGCGGTCGCCCGGGAGTACGACCTGGACCCCGAGGTGTCGCTCGTCGAGAACCCCCGCGCCGACGACGAGACGCTCGTCGACTCGTTCGCGGTGGACGCGAGTGCCGCCCGCGATCGGCTGGGGTGGGAGCCCACCCACTCCATTCGCGAGTCGGTCGAGGCCGCGTTCGAACGCGCCCTCGGGGACTGATCGCCCGGCGCCTGCTCACCGCTCCGGCGCGCTGTCGTGCTCCCAGATCAGATCGAAGTACCGGTGCAGGCCCGCCACGAAGGAGCCGTTCTCGGTGATCGCCGCCTGGCGCATCGAGAGGGGGATGTCCTTCTCCTCGACGAGGATGATCGCCTTCCCCGAGTCGTACTCCATCGATGGGTCGACGACCGTCCCCCGGATGGGCAACTGCTCGTTGCTGAACCGGACGTCGACGTCGGGATAGGTCTCGAGGATCTCGGTCGCGATCCGTCGCTGGATCTCCCGGTTCTCCTCGCGTAAGTGCTCCGGGGCGAGCATGAGGATCCGGATCGGGACGCCCCGCTCGTAGGCGTCCGCGAAGGCCGGCTCGATCGAGTCGAAGTACTCGAATCCCTTCGTGAGGACGTCGATTTCGTCCGTCGCGTCCCGGTAGAACGACCGGGTCTCCGTCTCGCTCGGCTCGCCGACGTCGACGACGTGGAAGAGGTCCTCGGTCGGCGTGATGTCCTCGTCCGCCTGCTCGTAGAGGTGCCGGAACGTCTCGAGGAAGGCCGGTCGAATCTCCTCGATCGATCGCTCGAAGTCGGCGAACTCCTGTCGGCGGTTCTCGACGCTCCGGTCGAGGATCTCCTCCGGCGCCTTCGGCTGGTACTCCTTCGGTCGCCCGGGTATCACCTCCACGTAGCCCTCGTCCGCGAGCGAACTGAGGATGTCGTAGATGCGGGCCCGCGGGATTCCCGTGGCCTCGGCGAGGTTCGGTGCCGTGGTTCGGCCGACGGTCAGGAGCTGTTCGAGCGCGGTGGCCTCGTACTCGCGGAGGTCGAGCGGGTCGAGGAGGTCCTCCGGGTCGTCGGCGGGCATCGACGGACCTTCGGTCCCCATCACAATAAACGCCCCTCGACGCGACCACAACGTATTTGGCACTGGCCGACTCTCGTGTTACTAAGGAGCTTAGTAACATGGCAAAATCGACGACGGATCCCGAATACGAGCACCTGGACGACGTCGCCGACGGCAGTGGCTGCACCGAGATCTGGGAGCAGTTGAGCGAGCGGCGAGAACGATCCGACGACTGATTACTTGACGGTCACGCTCTTCGCGAGGTTGCGGGGCTTATCGATCGCCCGGCCGTCGAGGCGCGCGACGTGGTAGGCGAGCAACTGGAGGTAGACGTTCGCGACGAGCGGTTCGAGGACGCCCGCCTCGGGCACTCCGAAGGCCTCGTCGAGGTACTTCTCGGCGTGGTCGACCGACGAGATGCCGATGACGGGCGCGCCGCGGGACTGCACCTCCTTGACGTTGTGCAGGGTCTCGGACGGATTCGCGCCCTCGGTGAGGATCGCGACCACCGGCGTCGCCTCGGTCACGAGCGCGAGCGTGCCGTGTTTCAACTCGCCCGCGGCGAACCCCTCGGCGTGTCGATAGCTGATCTCCTTGAGTTTGAGCGCTCCCTCGAGGGAGACCGGCGCGCCGAGTGCCCGGCCGACGAAGAAGAACGCGTCCCCGTCGACGTACTCCTCGGCGACGTCCGCGACGCGATCCGCCTCGTCGAGGACGCGCTGGATCGCCCCGGGCACGGCCCGAACCGACTCGAGGAGATCGCTCGCCACCTCGCCGGAGAGCGTCTTTCGCGCCCGGCCCAGGTACACCGTCAACAGCGCGAGCGTCGTCACCTGTGCGGCGAACGTCTTGGTCGCCGCGACCCCGATCTCCGGGCCGGCGCGGATGTAGACGACGTCGTCGGCCTCCCGGGCGGCCGTACTCCCGACGGTGTTGGTCACCGCCAGCGTCCTCGCCCCCGCGCTCGCCGCGGTGCGCATCGCCGCGAGCGTGTCGGCGGTCTCGCCGCTCTGGGTCACCGCGACGACCAGCGTTCGCCACGGATCCCGGCCGCCGCGGAACGCGTACTCGCTCGCGGTCTCGACGGTCACCCGCACGTCGGCGTACTCCTCGAGCAACTGTCTGGCGTACAGGCCGGCGTGATAGGAGGTGCCGGCGGCGACGATCTGGATCTCCTCGATCGACTGCAGGTACTCCTCCGGGAGGTCGACGTCGAGGTCCGCCCGCCCGTTCGCGGCGTCGACCCGCCCGGAGATGGTCTGGCGCAGGGCGGTCGGCTGCTCGTTGATCTCCTTGAGCATGTAGTGCTCGTACCCCGCCTTGCCGGCCTGCTCGGGTTCCCAGTCCACCGTCTGGCGCTCGCGATCGACGACCTCGCCGTCGCGGGTCACCGTCACGTCGTCCTCGGTCAGGACGGCGACGTCGCCGTTCTCCAGGTAGCAGACGTCCTGGGTGTGCTCGACGAACGCCGGCACGTCGCTGGCGAGGAACTGGCCGTCGTCCCCGTAGCCGATCACGAGCGGGCTGTCCTGTCGGACCGCGACGATGCCGTCGAAGCCGGTTGCCGTCACGGCGAGCGCGAAACTCCCCGCGAGGCGATCGACGACGGTCCGGACGGCCTCCGGGAGGTCCTCGCCGTCGTACGTTTCCTCGAGGAGGTGGGCGACGACTTCGGTGTCGGTCTCGCTCGTGAACTCGTGCTCCGCGAGTTCCGCCTTCAGGTCGTCGTAGTTGTCGATGATGCCGTTGTGGACGACCGCGATCTCCCCGCTGCAGTCGGTGTGGGGGTGTGCGTTCGCGTCCGTCGGCTCGCCGTGGGTGCTCCAGCGGGTGTGCCCGATCCCCAGCGTCGCCGGGTCGGACTCCGGCAGTTCGAGGTCGTCGATCTCCCCCTCGCTCTTGAAGACGCGGAGGTCCTCGTCGGTCAGGGCGACCCCGGCCGAGTCGTACCCCCGGTACTCCAGGTTCTTCAGGCCCTCGGCGACGATGGGGAGGGACTCCCGCTCGCCGACGTAGCCGATGATTCCACACATTAGCCCCTGTGCACCTCCGCGTTCGGCGGCACCCGACCGTCGATCCTCGCCCCGGACGCGACGTGGGCGTCCTCTCCGACGACCGCGCCGGTCTCCAGGACGACGCCGCCGCCGATTCGTGCGCTGTCCCCGATCACGCCGCCCAGCCGAACGTCGCGGTGCACTTCGTCCTCGACGACCATGCGGGATTCCCCGCCGACGACCGTCGAATTCGGTCCGACGGTGGTGTTCTCGCCCACGATGGCGTCCTGGACGACCGCCCCGTCGTCGATCGTCGTATCGGGGAGGACGACCGCGTTCGAGAGGGTCACGTTCGACCCGACCGTCACGTTCGCCCCCAGCGCGACCCGGGAGCCGATCGTCGTGTTCGGGCCGATCGAGACGCCCTCGGCGATCGCGACGTCGTCTGCGACGGTCGCGCCCTCCACTCGCGGGCCCCGATCGCCGTCCTCGAGCAGCGTGCCGTTGACGGTCAACAGGTCCCAGGGATACGAGACGTCGAGCCACCGACCCTGGTACCTGACGGTCTCGAGCCCCCCGTCGGATCCGCGTTCGTCGAGGGTGGCGGTGATCTCCGTCTCGCCCGCCTCGTTCGTCTCCGTCGAGCGCACCTGGTCGAATATGGTGGGTTCGAACCCGTAGACGCCCGCGTTGATGAGGTCTCCCGTCGACTCGTAGGCGGGCGGTTTCTCCCGGATCGCGGTGACCCGCCCGTCGGTGAGCGTGACGACGCCGTAGTTTCGCGCCTCGCGCACGCGGGTGACGCTCACGACCGGTCCACCACTGTCGGTGAGTGCCTCCGCCACCGCCTCGACCACGTGCTCGTCGATCAGGCGGTCGCCGTTCAACACGAGGAACGGTCCGTCGACGTGGGACTCCGCCGTCGCGATGGCGTGGCCCGTCCCGAGCTGGTGGTCCTGTATGGCGTACTCGACGTCGACGTCGAAGTCCTCGCCGTTCCGGAAGTGCGTCTGGATGCGATCGCGCTTGTAGCCGACGACGAGGACCACCTCGTCGATGCCGGCGGCGGCGATGGCCTCGACGACGTGCTCGAGGATCGGTCGGTTCGCCACCGGGAGCATCGGCTTCGGGCGGCGATTCGTCAGCGGTTCGAGGCGGCGGCCTTCACCCGCCGCGAGGACGACGGCCTTCATGCGTTCTCACCTGGATCCGCGAGGACGGCGGCACCGGGTCGCGTCGCGTGATCGGTCGGCAGTTTGACGCCGGCGTTCAAACTCGTGTTGATTCCCGTCTTCGCGCCGTCGCCGCAGACGACGCCGAGTTTTCGCCGGCCCGAGTCGACGCGTTCGCCCTTGATCTGCATCGCGACGGTCTCGCCGTCGTGACGGAGGTTCGCGACGGACGTCCCGGCCCCGACGTTGACGTTCGATCCGAGGACGCTGTCCCCGACGTAGGACAGGTGGGCGACGTTCGTATCGGCGAACAGCACCGAGTTCTTCACCTCGACCCCGTGGCCGACGTGACAGCCCTCGCCGACGACCGAGGCCCCCCTGACGTAGGCCCCGGGGCCGACGTCGGCGCCGGACTTGACGACGACCGGGCCCTCGATGGTCGTCCGCTCGCGGATCGTCGCCCCGGATTCGACGACGACGCGTCCCTCGAGGGTCGCGTCCTCGTCGACGTCGCCGTCGATGCGACGACGCTCGTCCCCGAGGAGCGCCTCCGTGGCCGCGAGCACGTCCCAGGGGTAGCCCACGTCGAGCCAGCGTCCGTCGTGTTCCACGACGGTGACCCCCTCCTCACCGGCGACCGCCGCGACGGCGTCGGTGAGTTCGTACTCGCCGCGTTCGCTGCGGTCGACCCGTTCGATCCGGTCGAAGATGGAGGGATCGAAGGCGTAGAGTCCGATGTTGGCCAGATTCGTCGGCGGATCGGTGGGCTTCTCGACGAGGGTGTCGAGGCTGCCGTCGTCGACCTCGACGACGCCGTAGTTGCCCGGATCGTCGACGGACGTCGCTGCCATCGCGTGTCCGTCGGCGCTCGCGAGCGCCCCGACGATCTCCTCGTCGACGACCACGTCGCCGTTCAGCACGAGGAACCGGTCGTCGATCGCCGGCCTCGCCTGCGCGACGGCGTGGGCCGTCCCGGCCCGTTCGTCCTGCTCGACGAACTCGACGGGCACCCCGGCGTGGGTGTCGCCGACGTGGTCGACGACCTGCTGTCCGCGATAGCCGACGACCACCACGAACCCGTCGACGTGGCCGCTCGCCGCGTCGAGGACGCGGTCGAGGAGGGGACGACCACCGACGGGGACGAGTGGTTTCGGCCGCGAGTCGGTCAGCGGGGCGAGTCGGGTCCCCCGACCGGCCGCGAGCACGACAGCCTTCATGCGGGTTGGTAGTGGGAGTCCGGGGATAAATCCACCCCTGCCCAGGGTGGTTCACAAGACATACTTTCGGGGCCGACCTCGCACTGGTCATGGCCGCGTCCCTGGACGGCGCATTCCGCAAGCTCTTCAAGGGCGGCGGCGTCCTCTTCGCCGGCCTCGTCGTCCAATTGGGCCTCTCCTTCCTCGCGAAGGTCGTCATCGCCCGGGTCCTG
>JBDGUF010000044.1:0-10296 GCA_042216105.1 Halorientalis sp. | reverse complement strand
TTTTCATCAAGCCACCTTTGAGACTACCCGAATCGAATTATCTTGCCAAGCCGAGGTGAAGACTTCTATGACAGGCTGGGATACAAACTACCCTTCGCGCTTCACTTCCTAGTAAGTTAGACATTTAGCGGGAGCTACTAGGAAAACGATACTAATTCAGGAGCCGCTGAACTGCGCGGTTTCGAGCGTCTAAATAAGGCCAGGAATAGTATATTTGGAGCGCAGACTCGTGACTTCAGTCCTTTGCCCCGAAAGAGAATTAATTTCTGTCTCAGAAACCTGCACGCGGTTATCGCAGCTCATCGGGAAGAGGCGATGTACACGGTCAGGGACGTTCAAACGCAACAAATCTCTGACCGTCAATAGATCCAACGGTGACTTTTACAGTCTGTCCCATCTGGATTTCATCAGTGTTCCCTACTTGAAGATGGCCAGTGAGGGAGACTGGTCCGAGATCTGCGATGGCCGTTACATATGGGCTGTCGTCACTAAACCGCGGTGCAGGAACCGATACGGTAGTGTAGGTCACGATATCACCGGTCTCTGGTAGAGGCTCTCTTGATATTCTTTGGTCTTGACACTCCGGACAGAGGCGTCTAGGTGGGAGTGATCCGTGTCCGTTCGGACAGGTGATATAAAAGGGGTTCCCAGCTTCGATTGCGTCAAGGAATGATGCGAAGCTGCTAACGTTGGTGTCACTCATTCTACCACCTCCAGAACGTGAACAGTTGCACTGGCAACGGTTCCCCCTGCATTTTGAGCAAGACCGATCATCGGCGAATCCAGTGCGTCTGCTCGGGGATGAGTCCCCGTGAGAAGTTTTGCGACGGCGGCGACCTGTGCTGCACCTGTTGCCCCGACGGGATGCCCCTTCGCTTTCAGGCCGCCAGAGAGGTTGACCGGGAGTCGGCCGTCACGTCTCGTCTCCTCTCGGCGTGCTGCTCCGATCGCCTCACCGTATTCGTAGAGTCCCAGCGCCTCCAGAGCAAGTACTTCAGCGATGGTGAAACAGTCGTGTACCTCCGCTACGTCGATATCGGCTGGGGAGACGTTTGCATCGTCGTAGGCTTCCTGTGCGGCGTCACGGGTCGCCGGTGTTTTCGCGAAGGAGTCGCGATCCTGGAGAGCCATCCGGTCGCCGCCCTGCCCGCTACCGGTGATTGTAACGGGAGCCTCGAGACCCTGGCGTTGGGCGTACGCGTCGGTCGTCAAAACCACTGCACTGGCACCATCGCTGATAGGACAGGCGTCATAGAGACCGAGTGGATCGGCGACCGCGGGTGCCTCGATAACGTCATCGACGGTTATCTTGGTCTGTAGGTGAGCGTGATCATTGGCGAGGGCGTTCTCGTGGTTTTTGACCGCAATATGGGCGAGATCGGTTGTGTCGCCCCCGAACTGCTCGAAGTAGGCCCGCGCCATGAGTGCGTACGCTGCCGGGAACGTAACCCCTGGTCGGACTTCGTAGAGGGAGTCGGCCGCGACAGCCAGACTGGCGGTCGCGTCAGCAGTATCCATGTTCGTCATTCGTTCCATCCCCCCGGCGACGACTACGTCGGCATCGCCGTTCCGGACAGTGCGGACTGCGTCGCGTATCGCCAGCCCACTCGAGGCACACGCGCCTTCGATACGTTTTGCGGGGGCGGTCGATCCGAAGGCCTCACTCATCAGCGGGCCCTGGTGACCCTGATTCTCGGACAACGTGCCAACGAAGTTGCCGAAGAACACTTCGTCGACATCGTCCGGTTTGAGGTCCGCATCGTCAAGTGCAGCGAGCGCGGCCTCGGCGAAGAGGTCTCGGCCCGTCCGGTCGGGGTGTTCACCAAACGATGTCATCCCTGTGCCAGCTATGTGTGATCGTGACATATGTGTATATGCTACGGGCTGATGTGGTTGTCAGTCGTCGCTAAACTGGACCGTTTCGTCGACGACGAGAATCTCGCCGGCGTCGACATCAAGGAAGTTTTCGGTGTCGGCCTGGAGTCGTTGGCCAGCCTCACTCGCGAACACGTCTGCGACAGTCGTGTCCGCTTCGAGATACAGCTCTGCGATGCCGTCGTAAGCTGCCTTTTCGGGATCGGTTGGAACTGCGGTCGCGTACTCCGTGACCCCTGAAAGTGCCTCTGCCAGCGGCGCGTGTTCGTTCAGCCAGTAGTCCCGGAACTCCTCGTGGCTCAGCCCGTCCTGTCGGACGAGGAGATTCACAAATTTCCGCATAGATACCACTCGCCCGCCGACCGTCTTTGTTCTGTCGATCCGCGAGCCGTTTCGGCACACTTAGGTTCGTCGTGGGAGGATTCATTGCTGATGACGCTTCAGATAGAGGCAATTGACCGCGTCGGGGTCGTCGGCGCGGGCACGATGGGTAGCGGTATCGCACAGGTCGCCGCGACAGCGGGTTACGACGTCGTAATGCGTGACATCGAACAGTCTTTCGTCGAGAACGGCTTCGAGACCATAGAGGATAGCCTCGACAGTCTGGTCGACAGTGGCGAGCTGACTGCCGACGAGGCGACGGCAACTCAGGGCCGCATCACAGGCACGACCGATCTCGAGGATCTGGCCGACTGCGAACTGATCGTCGAAGCCGCCCTGGAGGATATTGACGTCAAACAGGATATCTTTGCCGACCTCGACGAAGTCACAGACGACGACGCAGTGCTGGCGACTAACACGAGTACACTGTCGATCACGACCATCGCGAGCGCGACGGAACGGCCCGAGCAGGTTGTTGGACTCCACTTCATGAACCCGGTCCCGGTCATGAAAGGCGTCGAGATCGTCGTCGGCGAGAAGACCGATGAAGACGTGGTGGGGCTGGCCCACGACTTCTCGGACGAACTCGGCAAAGAGACATGGGAGTCCGACGACAAGCCCGGGTTCGTCACCAACCGGGTGTTGATGCCCTGGATCAACGAGGGCATCCGCGCTCTCGACGAGGGGGTCGCCTCCAAAGAAGACCTGGACAAGGGCATGACCCTCGGGACGAACGTGCCGATGGGGCCACTGACGCTGGCCGATCACATCGGACTGGACATCTGTCTTCACGCAACGGAGACGCTCCACGAAGAGCTTGGTGACCGGTACAAGCCCGCTTACCTGCTCAAGCGGAAAGTGGAAGCCGGCGATCTCGGGAAGAAGACGGGGAAGGGATTCTACGAGTACGAGTAAGTCAGTCCTTCAGGTAGCGGGCGATGACCTTTTTTTGGATCTCGGAGGTCCCCTCGTAGATCGTCGTGATCTTGGCGTCGCGGTAATAGCGCTCGACATCGAAATCTTTGGTGTAACCGTAGCCGCCGTGGACTTGAACAGCTTCGTTGGCCACGTCGACAGCCGCCTCGCTCGCGAAGTACTTGGCCATGCTCGCGGATTTGGGGTGAACGTCGCCCTCGTTTTTGCGTGCGGCATCACGCGTGAGCAAGCGCGCGGCCTGCACGTCGGTCTGCATATCCGCGAGTTTCTGTGAGATCGCCTGATGTTCGATGATCGGTTGGTCGAACTGCTCACGATCGTTGGCGTAGTCGACAGCGTCGTCCAGTGCAGCCTGGGCCACACCGACGGCCTGGCTAGCGATGGCGATGCGGCCGCCGGTCAGGATGGAGAAGGCAGCCTTGAGGCCATCACCGACCTCGGTGAGACGGTTCTCGGCCGGGATGCGGACGTCATCGAAGACGAGCGTCGTCGTGTCACTGGCACGGAGGCCGAGTTTGTCCTCTTTCTTTCCGATTTCCAGTCCGTCGACATCCTTGGGCACGAGAAACTGTGTGACCGTATTCGGGTCGTCGCGGTCGGTTTTCGCGAAAAGAATGACGACACCCGAGCGCATTCCGTTGGTGATCCACTGCTTTTTGCCGTTGATGACGTACTCGTCGCCTTCTTTTCGGGCTTCGGTCGTCATCTCGGCCGGGTTAGATCCCGCGTGGGGTTCTGAGAGCGCGAACGCGCCGACCGGACGGCCGTCGACCATCTCCGAGAGCCACTCGTCCTGTTGCGCTTCGGTTCCAAACTGGCGGATACAGGACGTGGCAAGGCCGTGAACTGACAGGGCAGTCGCGACCGCCAAGTGACCACGAGCCAGCTCCTCGTTGACGATACTGTATGTCACTTTATCGGCGTCGAAACCGCCGTACTCCTCCGGAACCGTCAGGCCCGTCAGGTCGAGGTCGGCCAGCCCGTCCCAGATCTCTTCGGGGAATTCCTGGGCTTCATCGGCTTCGGCGACGTTGTCGCTGACTTCGTTTTCGACAAATTCCCGTACCGTCTCCTGAATCATTTGCTGCTCGCTTGTGAGTTCCATCACTACCCCCTTCTGACTGTGGGGTCCTAAAGAATACGATGTGACTGCCGACACCAGCCACGTCAACTACAATTAATCATGACAGCCGCCAGAAGTAGCAAAAGGTTTGTTTCGTGGCTTCGGCATATCAAATGACATGGAACTGGCAGAACCAGTCGAGAAGGCAGTCGAGTGTATCGAAGACGGAGACACCGTGGGAATCGGCGGCTTCGTCGCCGTTGGCATCCCGGAGTACGTACTGGAAGCGCTCGGGGACCGGTACGCGGAATCGGGCGCGCCGGGAGACCTCACGCTGTATCATCCAGCGGCGGAAGGCGACCGCCAGGGCAACGGCGTCTCCCATCTCGTTCAGGACGGTATGCTCGAGCGGGTCATCGGCAGCCACTGGGGCTTCGTCCCGAATCTGATGGAGAAAGTGGTCGCGGGCGATGTCGAGGCGTACAACCTGCCCTTTGGCGCGATGGATCACCTGCTCCGCGATACTGCCGCAGGCAAACCAGGAACGGTTACAACCGTCGGCCTGCGGACGTTCGTCGACCCACGTCAGGACGGTGCCAAAGCCAACGACGCGACCACCGAGGACATTGTCGAAGTCGTGACACTCGACGACGAAGAGTATCTGTTTTACCATGCACAGCCCATCGATGTGGCGATCATCCGTGCGACGACGGCCGACGAGAACGGTAACCTTACCATGGAGCGCGAGGCCCTGACCTCGAATATGCTGGCGACCGCACAGGCCGCACACAACTCGGATGGAACCGTCATCGCACAGGTCGAACGCGTCACGGAGGCGGGTTCGCTGGGCGCTCGGGAGATCGACGTCCCCGGCGTCGTCGTCGACAAGGTCGTCGAAGCGCCGGCGTCACACCATATGCAGACCTACGGCGAAGACTACAGCGGGGCGTTCAGCGGTGAGATCAGAGTACCACAGGACGACGACGCCAGCCGGACGGAGCTAACAGAGCGCAAGGTCATCGCACGCCGCGCTGCGATGGAACTGGTCCCGGACGCCGTCGTGAACCTCGGCGTGGGCGTGCCCGAGACCATCCCCGAGGTCGCCAGCGAGGGCAACATCAGCGACGAGATCACACAGACCGTCGAGGCCGGTCCGATTGGTGGGTCACCCTCCGGCGGTATCAGTTTCGGGACGGCCGTCAACCACGAAGCGCTCGTTACCTCCCCGGAGCAGTTCGACTTCTACGACGGTGGCGGCCTCGACATCGGCTATCTCGGCATGGCCCAGATCGACGCCGAGGGGAACATCAACGTGAGTCGCTTCGGCTCCCAGCTCCCGGGGTGTGGCGGGTTCATCAACATCACGCAGAACGCCGAGAAAGTCGTCTTCTGTGGGACACTTACGACTGGGGGAATGGAGGCCGACGTGGGCGATGGAACGCTCGACATCCGCTCCGAGGGCGAGGGAACGAAGTTCGTCGACGAGGTTGAGCAGATTACCTTCAGCGGCGAGTACGCGGTCGAGACCGACCAGCCGGTCATTTACGTGACCGAGCGGGCCGTCTTCGAGCTCTCCGATGCCGGACTCGTGTTGACTGAAGTCGCACCGGCGATCGACGTGGAAACCGAGGTCCTCGACAGGATGGCCTTCGAACCCGTCATCGCCGACGACCTCGCCGAAATGGACCCGGCGCTGTTCCGTGCGGAGCCGATGGACCTCTCCGAGTACGTCAACTGATCAGGCGTAATCCAGGTTCACCTGGACCACGTTCGCGGAGCGGCGCACGACATCTGCGATCGCTTCCCGACGCTGGTCGTCGACCCGGCTGCGTGGCCCACAGACACAGACAGACGCCTGTACGTTGTCTTCCTTGTCCAGTACCGGAGCAGCGATACACACCATCCCGGCTATCCGCTCGCCGTCGTCGACAGCGTAACCCCGTTCTCGGATGGTTTCGAGTTGCTCGAAAAGCGTGTCACGATCGGTGATTGTCTGATTCGTCACCGCAACGAGTCCATGCTCGTCCAGAATCTCCTCGACACGCTCGTCCGGGAGGTACGCCAGAATCGCTTTGCCGGGCGCGGTGGCGTGCAACGGCATCCGGGCACCCGGGTACGCGAAGAGACTCACGGCATCTGCACCCTCCTGAATGGCTATCAGGACTCCCTCTCCCCGCTCCTCGATCATCAGCGTGACGTGTTCGTCGGTCTCCTGGGCCACTGTCTCGAGTTCGTCCCGCGCCGCAGTGAACACGTCCAGTCGATGCCGCTGGCGTTGTCCGACTTCGAGAAACCTCGTCGACGTCCGGTACAGATTGTCCGTCTTCGTCACGTATCCCGTCGCTACCAGCGCCTGCAGATAGTCGTGGACCGTGCTGACGGGCATGTCCAACTCCTCGGCGACGGCAGACCCACGGAGCGCGCCCTCTTGTGCCAACACGTCCACGATCTCGAACGCCCGATCGACCGTCCGGCGTGAACCACTGGTCATCCTGTCCGAACACACTTGCCCCGGAGCCGAAAGAAGTTTCGAACTTCTCGGAAGCCTCGGGCCGGTGACCGATCCGTGGGCCGGTAATAACGAACCGCCCGACAGGTACACGATCCACGAGAACCGTCACTGATCAGTGCTTCCGAGTCTGGAGACCTCCTCTCGAACGTCACTGAGGCGTGCAGATCGACGGTGAGAAGGTCGCGAGACGCTCGAAGCCTTTCGATCATCCCGGAATGAACAGGTGGCACAATATTCGGCGGAAGTACCCCTCCGGTGACTCTGTAACTCATTTTCGGCCGATCCGACGCCTCGAAACACCGGCCCCGTTCTATCCGGCGGAGCGACCACAGAACTGCGGGGCAACTGATAGAATAGAATAACAAGCATATTTCTGTTATTCTAACCCGAGTATAGCCTCGAGCCACTCGTTTCGAGGTTCGGTCTGGGCGTGGAACGGTCCGATCGATAGGTGATGGCGACCTGCACTCCAGGCTCCCTCCGTACTATGGCCAGAAACAGACCCGATCGAGTGGGGGGTTATTCCGATCGGGGATCGACGACAGGTAGTGACACTATGAGTACTTATTTATAACCTCATCAAGTATCAGAGGGTATGTCGAAGACTCGTGGTGACATCACAGAGGCGACAGTCGACGCAGAGAACATCGGGGGTATTACTCGGACGGAGGTTGATGTCGCGGAGGGTGTGACGATCCTGTCGGGTCGAAACGCGACGAACCGAACGTCGTTTCTGCAGGCTATCATGGCCGTCATGGGGAGTAACGACGGTACGGTCAAAGGTGACGCCGACGAGGGGCGAGTCGAACTCACACTGGGCGGTGAGTCGTACCACCGGACTCTCCGCCGCACGGACGGCTCCATCGCGTTCGGCGGTGATCCCTACCTCGAAGACGCCACGCTCGCCGACCTCTTTGCGTTCTTGCTCGAATCGAACGAGGCCCGCCAGGCAGTGGTCCAGCAGCGCGACCTCCGGGAACTTATCATGCGGCCCGTCGACACCGACGAAATCAAGGCCGAGATCGACCGCCTCGAACGCCAGCGCAACGAGATCGACGACGAACTCGAAGAGCTGGATTCGCTCAAGGAGGAACTGCCGTCGCTCGAGGAGCGCAAACGTGAACTCGAAGACGAGATCGAGGCTAAACGCGACGAGCTGGCAGAGACGGAGGCCGAGGTCGAGTCGGCCGACGCCGACGTCGACGAGACCCGAGAGGAGAAACGCGAACTCGAATCCCGGCTCGAGGACCTCCGGGAACTCCGGTCGGACCTCGAATCCGTCCGGTCCGATATCGACGTTCAGGAAGAGAGCATCGAATCACTCAACCGCGAGGTGGCGGACCTCGAAAGCGAGCGCGAGGCGTTGCCCGACGCACCGATGGGCGATCGGGAAGAGATCGATCGGGAGATCTCGCGGCTCCGCGAGCGCAAGCAGACACTCGAATCCGAGGTCAGCGACCTCCAGGACATCATCCAGTTCAACGAGGAGATGCTCGACGGCGAAGAGACGACCGTCACCGAAACGCTCGCGGACGAGGACGATCCCTACGAGGAGCTGACCGATCAGCTGCTCGAATCCGAGACGACCATCTGCTGGACCTGTGGGAGCGAGGTCGATCCTGAACGCATCGAGAACACGCTGGACACGCTCCGGACGGTCCGGCAGGACCAGATGAGCGAGATCCGCGAGATTGAGGACGAGCTCGAGGAGTTACGCGCCGACAAACGCGAACGCGAGAAACAGCAGCGCCGGCGCGAATCCCTCGAGGACGAGATCGCGGACCTCGAGGCCGAGATCGAACGGCGCGAAACGCGGCTCGCGGACCTTCGGGACCGGCGCGACGAACTGAGCGACGACGTCGAGACCGTCGAGAAAGAGGTCGAAGCGCTGGAGTCCGAGGACTTCTCGGCGATCCTTGACCTGCACAAGGAGGCCAACCAGCTGGAGTTCGAGCTGGGCCAGCTCGAGTCCGATCTCGACGATGTGGGCGACCGCATCGCGACGATCGAGGACAGGTTGGCCGACGAGAACGACCTCCGCGAGCGGCGCGAGGAGGTCAGCGAGGCCCTCCAGGCCCAGCGGACACGCATCGACCAGATCGAACGGCAGGCCGTCGAGGAGTTCAACGAACACATGGACGAGGTCCTCGAACTGCTCGACTACGAGAATCTCGCGCGCATCTGGATCGAGCGTGTCGAGAAGACCGTCAGGGAGGGACGGCGCAACGTCGACAAGACAGTCTTCGAACTCCACGTCGTGCGAACCACCGAATCCGGGGCGACCTACGAGGACACGATCGATCACCTCTCGGAAAGCGAACGCGAGGTGACCGGCCTGACCTTCGCACTGGCCGGGTATCTGGTACACGACGTCCACGAGACGGTGCCGTTCATGTTGCTCGACTCACTCGAAGCGATCGACTCCGAACGGATCGCCGATCTCGTTTCGTACTTCTCCGAGTACGTCCGGTACCTCGTCGTCGCACTCCTCCCCGAGGACGCACGGGCGCTCTCCGACGAGTACACCCGCGTGACCGATATCTAACACTAGGTCCGACAATCGCATCCGCCCCGTTCGATCAGTTCGACCACTCCGTACTGTGAGTTACAGTCCTCACAGTGGACGCTGATGTCTATAAACAGTCGAAATTCGCCGAGGGTGATCCGGTCTGCTCCGCGGAGTTGGTCTAGGCTCTTTTCGGCGACAGAGCGGGTGCGCGATTTCAGCCGCTGGACAGTGTCGATAACGCTATCCCTGCGGTCCCCGTGACTCCCGTCCTCGTACTGGACGCTCCGATACTCCTTGAGGTAGGACCGGATCGCTTGGTAAGTGACGAAATCCTGCTCGAGTTGATCGACGTCGATACCGTTCTGTTCGAGCCGTCGCCGAGCTTCCGTTCGGTTGCCGCTACTCACGTCGTCGGCGGTCAGCAGCCGGTAGATGTTGGCCACTTCACCGTCAACCGTCGACATCCCGGCCGCCGTTATTGCGGCTTCAAGCAACCGTTTGTTGAACCGGTCGGCCAGTTCTCGGAGACTCTCTCGTTCGCTTCCCTCGGCGGTCCAGAGCGACTCAAGACGGTCACCGTACGCCGCACCGAGACCGTAGTCGTCGATCAGACGAGCGACCTTGCTGTCGATTTTGCCCCCCGCTTCGTCCTCGTCGTTTGCAGCCATCGTCTGTTAACGGATTGGGCCGGTTCGACATTAAAAACCCGGGATGTGGAGTGGCGACGACCTGTTGCCTGGCGCGAACGATTCCGCTGGATGGGTTTGTGACGGATTCGGCCGAAGCGGACTGCTTGGGCACAGGTTTACCGGCGTAACGGCGTCATCGGTCTACTGAACGCTTCTCGATCCGTGGAATAACAAAACTATGCCTGTTATACCGTGTGTCGAATCCGAGGGCGGGAGTCGAACCAGCATCAGCATACTGGTCGGAACGAAGGCCAGCGGACCGTTTACTATGGACAAAGACGGTGTCATAGAACCAGTCTCATGGCTATCGATGGATTCAGCGGTACTAGCT
>JBDGUF010000068.1:4060-10367 GCA_042216105.1 Halorientalis sp. | reverse complement strand
CCGTCTGGCAGCGTCCGATGGCGGTACATAAATTTTGTCCCCCGTGTACTGACTCAGAAACTCGCCACCGGCCACCAAAGTGTCGGTGGGTGTAGACGGGGGTGTCGCATGACACCACTATTGCAGAGCGGAAACCGACGACGCGTCTTGCTCGGCGTCGTCGGTCTCGTGTTCGTGACGGCCGGCTGTCTCGGGGCTCCCGGGACGGACGTCGACGATCCGGCGGCCGTCGCCGAACGGGTCGAATCGCGATACGAACGACTGGACGGGTTCCGGGCGACGATGATCCGACGGGTCGCGGTCGGTAACGAGACCCGGACCGCGCGGGCGTCGGTCGCCTTCGACGAGGGTGACGCCCTCCGGGTCGCCTACGAGACCGGCCCGAAGGCCGGCGAGGTCACCGTCATCGAGAACCCGTCGGCGAAGTTGTTCGCGGGCGAGCGGGCCGACGCGGGATCCGAAGCCGCGCTCTACGGGACGGTCGCGGCCGACCTCGTGCGCGAAAACGAGGTAGTCTTCGAGGGCACCGAGTGGCTCGACGGCCGTCCGACGGCGGTCTTCTCGATCACGCCGCCGGCCGACGCCGCCGAGACCCGGCCGGAGCGCCGCGTCTGGATCGACGCGAGGCGGGTCGTCCCCCTCCGGATCGAGTCGACCTGGGTCGCGGACGGACAGCGGATCAACGAGACGATCCGCTTCGAGAACGTCGCGCTGGGCGATCCGGGCACGATCTCCGAGGGTGGCACGGCCACGATGGCTGGAGGTGGGGCGGCGTGAACCGCGATCCCGGCCTCCTCGACCGCCTCGGCGGGCCGGTCGTCGTGTTCGGCGTCGTCGGCCTGCTCGTCGGTGCGGCGCTGGTCCCCTACGCCTGGGGCGCGTCGACGGGTCCCGACGGGACCGTCGCCGTCGTCGAGATTCACGGGACGATCGACGGCGACACCGCCGCGGCGGCGATGGCCGACCTGCGCGAGGCCCGGCAGAACGAGTCCATCGAGGCCGTCGTGCTGGACGTCAACAGTCGCGGCGGACTGGCGTCGGTCAGCGAACAGCTCTACCTGGCGGTGAAACGGACGAGCGAGCAGATGCCGGTCGTGGTCGCCGTCACCGGGGCGGCGCTGTCCGGCGGCTACTACGCCAGCGTCCCCGCCGACAGCATCTACGTGACGCCGGCCAGCACCGTCGGGAGCGTCGGCGTGCGGGCAGTCGTGCCACCACAGGGCGCGCCCGACAACCAGATCACGACCGGGCCCGACAAGACGACGACCGCGACCCACGCCGAGGCGCGCCGCCGCGTCGAGGCGCTCCGGCGCGCGTTCGTCGGGAGCGTCCTCGCGGAGCGCAACACCAGCCTCTCGGCGGCGGAACTGTCCTACGCGAAAGTCTACTCGGGCACCGAGGGCGTCGACCTCGGCCTCGCCGACCGGATCGGCGGCCTCGACGCCGCCATCAGCGCGGCCGCCGACCGGGCGGGGCTCTCGGACTACGAGACCGTCCGGATGGAGTCGCCGACGGCGAGCCCCCTGAGCCAGCTCGGCCTGAACGCCTCCGGCGACGGGACCGTCGATGTCGACACGACCCGATACCTCATGCTACACGGACAGCTGGACGGCGGCTCCGCGGCCCGAACGGAGGTGAGAGCCGATGGCACGAACTGACCTGTTGAAAGGTATCGGCACGTTCGTGGTCGTCGTCGTGGTGATCGTGGCGGCCACGGTCGCCACCGGCACGCTCCTGTCGGGTCCGTCGCCCGACGGCGGCGTCGACGCCCCGGCGTACGACGAGCAACTACTCCCGACGGCCGTCGCCGACGGCGGGAACGTCACCACGCCCGACGGCGACGCCACCAAGACCGTCGTCATCGACAGGAGCCACGGCAACGCGCTCGGCGAGAGCGACCTGCAACCGTTCGTGAACGCCCTGGTGCGTGACGGCCACGACGTGCGCTTCTACACCGGCGGGAGCGGTAGCGGCCTCGGCGGCGGCCTCTCCAGTGGCTCCGCGGGGCTGAACGCGACGCTCCGGTCGGCCGACGCCTTCGTCGTCGCCAACCCCGCCAGCACGTACACGACCGGCGAGATCAACGGGATCGAGGCCTTCGCCGAGGCCGGCGGTCGCGTCCTCCTGCTGGCCGATCCGGTCGGGCCGGGTTCGTCCGGCACGACGATCAGCCTCCCCATCGGCACGTCGACCGGCGGCACCGTCACACCCGGCCAGCCGACGAACCTCGCGGCGACTTTCGGCATCTCCTTCGGCGCGGGCTATCTGTTCGACATGACCGACAACGCCAACAACTTCCAGCGGATCTACGCCCAGCCCAGCGGCGACAGCTCGCTCACCGACGGCGTCGACCACCTCGTCCTCGACGACGCGACCCCGCTGGCGACGAGCGCGGCCGGGACGGCGGTCGTCGAGAGCCGGAACGTCCAGCTCTCCTCGACCCGTCGGAGCGGGACCTACACCGTCGTCGCCAGAGCGGACACCGTCGTCGCCGTCGGCGACACGAACTTCCTCGAACCCGCGAGCGCGACCGTCGCCGACAACGAGGCCTTCCTCACCAACCTCGCCGACTTCCTGGTCAGCGGCGACAAGGAACCCGGCGCTCCGAGCGCAGCCGGTCCCGGAACCGGCACCGGCTCCGGCGGGTTCGGCACCCCGACCCAGCCCGGGACGACGCCCACACTCCCGGGTAACGGCACGTCCTTCCCGACCGGGAACGGGACTCTGCCGTAATCACTCCGCGGCCGGCGTCCCCTCCGTGGATCGCTCGGCCTGCTCTCTTCCAGTACCGTCCGACGGTCTACTCGTTTCTCTCCCCGTCGAGACGTACGACCGGAGCCGTGCCTTCGGGATCCTGCCGACGTCGGCCTTCCGGTGGCAGTCGACACACAGCGACACGACGTTGTCCAGGAAGTGGGCGTCCGCCTTCTCGTATGCCTCGGCCTCCGCGAACACTCGCACCGGGACGATGTGGTGTACGTCCGGGTTCCGGCCGATCTCGTCTTTTCCTTTCCCGCAGTGCGTACACTCGTATCCGTCCCGCTCCAGTGCCTGCTTTCTCACGCGGTTCCAGCCCCTGCCGTAGTTGCCGGTGTCGCCGCCCTCCCAGTTGGGATGCCCGTCACCGGTGAACGACTCGGAGAGCCATTTTCTGTGGCAATCCTCGTCACAGGCGACGATTTCACCGGTCACTCTGCCGGGATGGCGTTCAACTTTGTCGCCGCACACGTCACATTCGAACTCCTGCTTGCCTCCGTTCCATCGTGGATTGTCCTCGCCGCTGAAATCCTGTTCCGGCCGCCAGTCTTCTGTTTTGACGCAGGTGGGGCAGTAGAGTCCCTTCTTCTCCGACGGATAGTAGTCGAAGGGCTCTCCGCAGATCTCACACTCCGTTTCGGTCTTCCTGCCGCTGTAGTTCGGGTTGTTCTCTCCCTCGTACGAGACCGCTGCATCCCGGCAGTCCTCAGAACAGTATTTCTTCTCGTGTTTGCAGTGAAACGTCGTCCCACACTCGGCACATTCACGATTCGGCAGTTTCTCGCCATGTGTGTGACTGTGATGGACACCAAGTCCACGGTGACTGTCGAATCCCCGGCCACAGGTCGGACAAACGTGTTCTGACATTCGGACAACTGTTTGGCAGTCCAGCAATTAAATTCGACCCGTCCGGAGTGAAAGTATAGCGGCGGCTCGCCACGCCAATTCATATAAGAATTTTGTCAGTCCGGGCACGGGAATCGAACCCGTTTCCCAGCCACCACAAGGCTGGAGGATACCAGTACCCCAGCCCGGACGCGCTCGACACGAAGTTGTAGGCCGCCTGCTCCTGAAATACGTTACGACTCCCGGGACGCCCTGCAACGGTGTGACAGGGCGCTCAGTCCACGAACCGCCCGTCCCGGAGCTTCGGCACGACCGAACTCGTGTCGAACGCACAGAAGGCCTCGATCTCGTTCTCGAAGCCGAGACCCTGCAACCACTCGGCGGTGCCGCTCTCGCGGACCTGCGCGGCGAGATCGTCGGGCGTAAACTCGGCCGCCTCGTCGGCGTAGTGGCGGCGGATCAACTCGACGCCGGCGGCGTCCTCTGGCGTGGGCTCGCCCTGCCGGCCGGCGGCGACCAGCCACGCGTCGCCCTCGCGCTCGCGCAGGTGGGCGGCCACGGCGGCGGCGTTGACGGTACTCCCGATCAGGATCTCGGCGTCGTCGCCGATCCGGTGGACGGCGCGGGTCCCGTTCGAGGTGAGGATGCCGACCGGGCGGTCCGCGAAGTCCCGTTCGGCGATCAGGGAGGGGAGCGGCGAGCAGTCGAAGCCCTCGACGGGCTGGCCGCCCTGCTCGCCGACCAGCACGGCGTCCGCGGTCTCCGCTTTGAACGCGCGGGCGGCGTCGGGGTCGGCGAACGGGCGGACGTAGCGGGCATCCTCCTCCAGCAGGCGGACGACGCTGGTCGAGGAGATGATGACGTCGACGACGACGAAGGTCGCCTCGGGCGCGGGGTCGGGCACGTCCTCCAGTCGGTCGACGGTGTGGACGGTCATCAGAGGGGACGCTCGCCCTCGATGATCTCGACGGCGTGGTCGGCCATCGTCGGCACGCCGTCTTCAATCATCTGGTAGAGGGTGTTGTCGGAGTTGCCCATCAGGTAGCGGGCGAAGAACATCTCGCCCAGCGCGGCCATCTTGTAGACGGCGAGCACGCGGTAGAACCGCTGGTTCTCGACGGTGACGCCGGTCTGATCTTCGTACCGCTCCACCAGTTCCCCGCGGGTGAAGTAGTCCTCGTGCTGGGTGAAGGAGGGGGCCATCGTCTGCATCAGCGGCGTCAGGTCGTCCTCGGGGTCGGGCCAGAAGAAGAGCAACCACCCGAGGTCACAGAGCGGGTCCCCGAGGGTGGACATCTCCCAGTCGAGGACGCCGCCGATCTCGGGCGGGGTCCCCGGCTGGAAGAGTACGTTGTCGAGTTTGTAGTCGCCGTGGACCAGTGCGTGGGCGGAGCTCTGGGGAACGTTGTCGTCGAGCCAGTCGCCGATGCGGTGGATCTCGGGCACCTCGCGCTCTGCGGTGGTCTCCTCGAAGGCCCACTCGAACTGCTCGGTCCAGCGGTCGACCTGGCGCTGGGCGAACCCTTCGGGGGTGCCAAAGTCCGCGAGACCGACCGACTCCACGTCGACGGTGTGGATGGCCGCGAGGGTGTCGACCATCTCCTCGCCCACCCGCCGGCGCGCGTCGGCGTCGGAAAAGCGGTCCAGTTCGACGAACCGCATCACGTCACCGTCCAGTCGCTCCATCACGTAGAACGGACAACCCATCACGTCGGTGTCCTCGCTCTTCGCGACGGTCGCGGGGACGGGCACGTCGGTATCCTGCAGGGCGTGGACGACCTCGTACTCCCGGAGCACGTCGTGGGCGGTGTCGGCGGTCTCGCCGGGCGGCGGCCGGCGGACGACCAGTTCGCGGTCGCCCCAGGTGACGAACAGCGTCTCGTTGGAGAATCCCTGATCGTGTCGTTCGACCTCGAAGGTGTCGGCCTCGCCGAGTCGCTCCGCGAGGAAGGCCCGCAGTCGGTCGCGGTCGACGAGATCGGCTTCGTCTGGCATTGCCACCGAGTTACACGAACGGTCCCAAATGCGTTGTCATCCGCCCGGGGAGAGCGGACGGGTGTAAATGAGCCTCCTATGCGCGGCGGTACAACTAACCCGTCCGTTTCGTACTGGTCGGGTATGGATCTCACCTACCGGGATTCCGAGCGGGCGCGCGAGGTTGCCGAACGGGCCCGCGCGTTCGTCGACGAGGAAGTGCTACCCAGGGAGCGGGAACTGCTGGGCCAGCGCGACGCCGCGAGCGACGCCGACCGCCAGGAGGAGGGCCGCGAACTGATGGAAGACCTGCGCGAGATCGCCCGCGATCGGGACGTGTTCGGCCCCCAACTCCCCGAGGAGTACGGGGGCCTCGGGCTGGACTTTGCCGACCTTCTGCCCGTGTTCGAGCAAGCGGGGCGGTCGATCTTCGCGATGGGGGCGATGCACGTCGCCGCGCCCGACGAGGGCAACATGGAGATCCTCGAAGAGGCCGGGACCGAGGAACAGAAGGAGGAGTACCTCCGGCCGCTCGTCGAGGGCGAGATCAGTTCCGGCTTCTCGATGACCGAGCCGATGGACGGAGCCGGCTCCGACGCCAAGCAGATCAAGACGACCGCGGAGAGAGACGGCGACGAGTGGGTCATCGACGGCCACAAGTGGTGGACGAGTTTCGGGCACAGCCCGCCGGACTTTCTGATCGTCGTCGCCCGGACCAACGAGGACGCCC
>JBDGUF010000068.1:0-3960 GCA_042216105.1 Halorientalis sp. | reverse complement strand
GGGCACAGCCCGCCGGACTTTCTGATCGTCGTCGCCCGGACCAACGAGGACGCCCACCCCTACGTCGGCACCTCGGCGTTCATCGTGGACGCGGACGCCGACGGCGTCGAGTACGTCCGCGACATCCCCCACATGGGCGAGTCCGGCATGGGCCACGCCGAGATCGTCTACGACGGCGTCCGCGTCCACGAGGACGCCCTCCTCGGCCCGGAGGACGGCGGCCTCGCCGTCGCCCAGCAACGCCTGGGCAAGGCTCGCCTGACCCACTGCATGCGCTTCATGGGGATGGCCGACCGGTCGCTGGACATCGCCAGGGCCTACATGGACGAGCGCTCGGCCTACGGCGACAAACTGAGCGAGAAGCAGGCGTTGCGGTTCGACGTCGCCGACGCCGAGATGCGGCTCCACGCCGCGCGGACGATGGTGCGCCACGCCGCCCGGACCATCCAGGAGACCGGCAGCGCCGACCTCGAGGTGTCGATGTCGAAGGTGTTCGCCGCCGAGACCGTCCAGGACATCGTCGACACCTGCGTGCAGGTCTGTGGCGGCAACGGGATCGGCAAGGACCTCCCGCTGGCGGACTTCTACGAGAACGTCCGCGCGTTCCGCATCGTCGACGGGGCCGACGAGGCCCACATGCGCTCGATCGCCAAGCGCGCCTTCGACGACGACGAGATCGTGCCCGAGGAGATCGAGTACGTCACCCGGTTCGGGGAGCCACAGCGATGAGCGCACTCGACAAGTTCCGGTTGGACGACGACGTAGTGCTGGTGACGGGCGCGGCCTCCGGCATCGGGAAGGCCATCGCCGAAGCCTGTGCCGACGCCGGCGCGCGGCTGGCGCTTGCCGACAAAAACGAGGAGGGCGTCGCGGCGGTCGCCGACGACCTCGACGCCGAGACGCTGGCGATCCCCGCGGACGTGTCCGTCCACGAGGAGGTGGAGGCGATGGTCGCGGAGACCGTCGAGGCGTTCGGCGGGCTGGACGTGGCCTTCGCCAACGCCGGCATCGGCCGTATTGGTCAGTCAGTCGACAGCTACGATATCGAGCAGTGGCACGAGGTCATGGACGTGAACCTCGACGGCGTGTTCTACACGATCCGGGAGGCCGCCGCGGTCATGGAGGAGGGCGGCCGGATCGTCACGACGGCGTCGGTCCTCAGCCAGATCGCCTCCGATTTCCCCGGCGTCGCGGCCTACGTCGCCTCGAAAGGTGGGGTCGCACAGCTCACGAAACAGGCCGCCGCGGATCTGGGCCAGCAGGGCATCCGGGTCAACGCCATCGCGCCGGGCTGGACCCACACGAACATCGGCGGCGGTGCCTTCCGGAAGGACTCCGGCATGGACCACCTCCACGAGCAAATGGAAGAGGAGACGATCGTGGGTCGGCTGGGCGAGCCCGAGGACCTCAAAGGCGTCGCGCTCTTTCTGGCCAGCGAGGCCTCCGCGTACTGTACCGGGAGCGTGCTGACCGTCGACGGCGGCTGGACGGCCACGTAATCAGGCGTCGAGCGATTCCCCACAGACCGGACACGACGATCCGGGAGCGTCGAGGTCGGTCGGCTGTCCGGTCCACCCGCACACGGGACACTGGATCGGTGCGTCGGGCATGCGGTTGGGTCCCGACGACGCCGCGGGGAAAAGGCTGGCGACGGGACCGTGCCGGCGCTGCCGGGTTCCGAGAGACTTTTGCGCCCCAGTCGCCAACGGTCGGCCACGCGTGGCCATCACGGACAAGATCTACGTGAAGAACCACCGGCAGATCGTCTCCCAGCTGGAGACCTCCATCCCGAAGGGGGCCTTCTCGGGGGCGACGCTGGACATCCTCTACCAGGGCGACGGGCTGGCCAAGCTCGACGACGCCACCCGCGACCGGGTGCTGGAGTTCGCCGAGGACTTCCTCGACTGCGACTGCGAGTCCAACCCCCACTGTGGCCACCCCGAGGAGAAGTTCGTCGAGTACCTGCTCGACCTGCGCGCCCAGGGACTGGGGCCGGACGCCATCGTCGACGTGATGGGCGACGACTACATGCTCTACGCCTATCCCGGTGACATCCTCTCCTTCCTCGACGATTCGGTGCGGACGCTGGAGGCCGTCGAGGCGCTGGCCGACGTGGACGACGCCCCAGAGATGGCCGACCGGGCGCGACAGCTCCGGCAGGACCTGGTTCGGTAGCCCGGTCGCGGAGTCGGCTTTTTCAGGCCGCCGTGAGTTGGTCCGACGGAGGGAGTTCCCGTGGTCGAGCAACCGGTCCTCGCCGCCCTGACGGTGGCCCTGCTGGTCGAGGGCCTCGTCATCGCGGGTATCGTCCTGAGCATCGTCAGTCCCCGGCACCGCATCTGGCCGCCGGGCGAGGTCTCCTGGCGGTTCTGGTACTACTGGGGCGGATCGACGATCACCTTCGCCGCGCTCGTCGTCGTCGGCTACGAGACCGCGGGACAGTTCGTCTTCGACGGATTGGCCTGGGATCTGGTGGGCTGGTTCCTCGTGGGCGTCGGCGGCCTGTTCGCGGCGTGGGCGGGCTACACCTTCCGGACGGCGGAGAGTTTCGGGATCGAGGGACGGCTGCACACCGAGGGGCCGTACGCGCTCTCGCGCAACCCACAGTACGTCGGCATGGCCGTCGTCATCGTCGGCGTCCTGTTGCTGGTGAACTCGGCGTGGCTCGTCGTCGGCATGCTCCCGGTCTTCCCCTGGCTCTCCCTGTTGCCGTTCGCGGAGGAACCGTGGCTCCGCGAGCGGTTCGGGGAGGAGTACGAGGCGTACTGTCGACGCGTCCCGCGGTTCGTCGGACTGACGACGGTAACGCGGCTGTTCGAGTGAGCCGGGACCCGGTCACTCCCCGTCGAGCAGCCCCAGGTCGTCCGCCACCAGATCGGCGAGGTGGTCGGCGATGTCGGGGTCGACCTGCGCGACCTCCTTGCCGTCGTGGAGCTGGTCGTTGTGGCGCTCGATGGCCTCGCCCACGTCGTCCAGGGGCACCCGCGTCGTGGTCCCGCAGTCCTCACAGAAGATCGGGACGGACGGCTGATCGTCTGACATCTCGGGTCACACTCCTCGGTCGGGGGGTAAAACGCGGTCGGTTCGGGCCGCGAGCACGTGAGCCGGAAACGGGGCGAGCCAGTCAGAGCGACTCGTCGAAGCTACTGCCGATGCGGTAGGAGGGGTCCTCCTCTTCCTCCTCGTCGCCGTCGAGGTCTTCGAGCTGGATGACCTCCTCGCCGTCCTCGTGTTCGTCGAGTTCCTGCCGGAGCTTGGTCACGTAGCGTTTGTGTTCCTCCAGCTGTTCCCGGAGGTGTTCGGCCTCCAGTTCCAGCCGCTCGTGTTCGCGGACGAAGCTCTTGGGGACTTCGACCTTCGGCGGGAAGCTCGTATCGTCGCTGGCGTCGGCGCTGTCGGCGATCTCGTGTTCCGGGACGACCTCGACCTGGCCGTCGTGGGCAACGAGCAGGTCCACGTAGTCGCGGAAGACGGCCGAGAGCGAGAGATCTCGCTCCTCGGCGATCTCGCGGAGCGTCTCGAACTTCTCCTGGCTCACGCGAAATGAGATCGTCTTGTTCTTGTTGCCCATCGTACGCCCAACTCGTCGCTACTCCTACTTGAAGGTTTGTCAGACGCTCGCACGTTCGATACGGCGGTGAAAGAAAGTCCGACCGCCCGACGGCGTCGCCGTCAGGGCGAGGCTTCGGCCTGCTCGTCGTCCGCTTCCAGACTCTCCAGGGCCTCGATGGCGGCCCGCCGGTAGTTCTCGACCGGCAGGTCGTACTCCTCGCGGGCCATCCGGACGTACTCGTCGACGGCCGCGCCGTCGTCCTCGTCGGCGGCCTGGAAGTCCCGGATCCGCTCGACGGTCCGCTGGGCCGTCTCGACGACCCACCTGTCACGGGTGGCCTCGTCGACCGTCGTGATCAAGGCCGGTGTTTTGATGGCAAAGGAGTTGCCCGGTGACTGGACGGTCAT
>JBDGUF010000072.1:0-11561 GCA_042216105.1 Halorientalis sp. | reverse complement strand
GTAGATCATCCCCCTGGCACGGGGAAGGCCCGGGGTTCAAATCCCCGCGAGTCCATTCCGATTCCTCACTCGTCTCCAGGGTAACCAAAAACCCGAGTACTCCCTCGTACGCCCGTGGAAGAACCGAACCGGCTTTTTTCGTCGGAATCGGTGATCCAGAACGGGCTGGCTCCAGGGCAGGTCCCGGAGTTCGACCGGGTGAGCTATCCGGCAAACTTATACCGTCAGACTAACAATTGCGGGTGATTCGGAGGGTATGAGTGGAAGTGTATTCACGGGGGACGAGCGGGGTGTTTCGGAGGTCGTCGCGTACTCCCTGATAATCGGGATCGCGGCGCTCGGGTCGCTACTGGTCGTCGTTTTCGGGGGAGGAATCATAGACGAGGCGACCAGTCAGACCCAGGAACAGAGTGCCGAGATGGTGTTACAGGAGATGGACTCGCAGCTGTCGACTCTGGCGCAGATGGACGACGTCGGCAGCGTCGAGTTCACCCTCGGCGGTGCTGCGCCGCGGAACCTGCAGACGCTGGAGGGGGGACGGATAAACGTCACAGTCAACAGGAACGTCTCCAGAACGGGGCCGGACTGCCGGGCCGTCGTGGGCTTCGACACCGTCGAGTATCGGAGCGCAGACGGGACGAAGATCGCGTATCAGGCCGGCGGTGTGTTCATGGGTGGCCGTCAGGGCGGGAGTTCGCTCGTGACGCCGCCGGACCTGGCGTTCCGGAACGGGTCGCTGTCGATCACCGTCGTCAACTTCACCAACCGGGTCACGACGGGGCAAAACCGGGCCGTCCTGAACGTCCTTTCCTCGCGCAGGCAGAGTCGGAACGCGTCTTCGACGGTACTCGAAGGCCCCTGTATCCGGCCGAACAACGTCACGGTCCGGGTTCGGAGCGACTACTACCGCGCCTGGGGCGAGTACATGGAGACCGAGTTCGGTGATGTCGGCCGGGTCGAGACCTTCGCGAAGAACGAGACCGCGCTGGCGTACATCCCGCAGGCGGGGCTCCCGCGCTCGCTCAACGATCGAGTCAACCGGGTCGTCAACCTCTCCGGGGCGTCCTACATGACCGTCGCGAAGACGGTGAAAGACCTCGGCGACGGGCTCCCGCCGTACATCGAGATCTCGAAGGAGACCCCGACGACGACCCTGAACAATCGCTACCGGGTGAGCATCCGACCGCTGGGGAACAACTCGCTTCTGATCGGGAACACGACGACGGTCACCGCGCCGGTCTCGCTCGACGCCGGAACCAGGGACGTGATGTTCGTGCTGGACGACTCCGGGTCGATGGTCTGTACGTCGGGGGATGACTCGGACGCGGCCGAGTGTGAGTACTACGACAACTACGGCGAGGAGAAGCTCCGATCCGCAAAGATCGCTGCAAAAGAGGGCGGGATCGCCGCGCTGAACGCGACCGACCGGGCCGGGATCGTCGGCTACGATGGCAGTGCTCGCTACCCCGGAGATCACGCCTACCTGACGGAAGACTTCGACGCGGTCAACAACAGCATCGATAGCCTCACCGGGAACGGAAACACCTGCATCAACTGCGGGTTGAACGCCGCACTTCGGGCGTTCAGTGCGACCAGCGGGCAGGCCCGGAACAGGACCATCGTCTTGTTGTCCGACGGACGGAACACTGCCAGCGGCGCGTCGGACGCCGAGACGAGAGAAGCTGCTCGAACGGCTGCGGAGCGGGGAATCGTGGTTCACACGGTCGCGTTCGGCCCGAACGCCGACACCACGCTACTGGAAAACATCGCCGACATCACCGGCGGCCAGTTCGAGCAAACCGGGACGCCCGCGGAGGTCAAGGAGTTCTTCCGGGAGGCCGTCACCAACCCGGTCACCCAGGACCGCGTCAGGCTGACCGCGATGACGACCAACGCCACGGTCGGGGGTGGCCTGGACGGCGTCCGGCCGCCTTACCTCACGGGCGACACGGGACGGATCTCCGTCTTCGATGTCGGCGGGACGGAGTTCCCGAACGTCAACGACCCGACGGCCCCCTCGACGTTCCGACACAGTTTCGCCGTCGAGGACGGTGAGAAAGTGTTCCTCGGCGCGTCCTGGTTCGGGTGCGAGGAGTGGCGCGTCCTCCCGCTCCGCGTGAACGGCGACCGGGTCAGCCGCTGCGCGAGGCTGAACGAGGACAGCATGCACAACGTCTCCGAAGCGCACGTCGGCATCTACCTCGACGGCTACGACGCCGAGGCACACCTCTTCGACAGGAGCGATCCCGACAGCTACGCCTGGCAGACCCCGTTCCACGAGCGGATCGAGGAGGTGCTGGTCGACACCGACGGCGACGGGGACGGCGACGAACTCGACCTGCCCAGCAACCAAGCGCTCGTCGTCTACAACTTCGACATCCCCGGCGAACCCAGCGACCGGTACAACCGCCTGCCGGTCATCTACGAGGTCGGACTCTCGGAGGGCGCAGTCCAGCCCGGGGACGTGATCAACATCCAGGTCCGGAACGTCCGGATCGAGTGACGGGCGACGGACGCGTCTCGTCCGTTCCCCGTCTCACCGCGACGCCGTCACGTTGAGTACCGTCTTCCGGACGTAGACCCGGCCGTCCGGTCCCACGTCACACCTGACGGTTCCCGTCCCGGTCTTCTCCCAGGCCTGGCCCTGCGTGACGAGGTAGTTCACCCAGCCGCGGTCGAACACGGCGCTGAACTCGACGGTGACCGTGGTCGCGCTGGTCGCGTTCTGCACGCCGGTCGTGTTCCGCGGGTAGAGTAACACGGTGCGCTCGCGGGTCCCGGTTATCCGGACCGTCCCGCCGCCGTACCCGACGTTGACGCTCTCGTTCAGGCGCACCAGCGACAGGATGGCCACGTTCTCGCGACAGACCATCCGCGGCTGGTTTTCGACGACTGCGGCACCGCCGGCCCGCGTGTTCCCGCGCAGGACCGCACCGTTCTGGTAGACGATCCGTTCGTCGTTCCCCGGACCGGTGTCGAACTGGATCGTGCCGGGGTAGATCTCGTAGACTGCGGGGCTGGCCGTCCCGCCGTGTTCGACCGTGACGGTGATCTTGGTCTCGTTGCGGACGTACAGCGAGCCGCCGTTCAGGTCCACGACGCTCGACCGGCGCGGCGCGTCCCCGCGGACTACCTCGTCGAAGTTGTTCGCCAGGGCGTTCAGCGCCAGTTCGGCGTTGTCCTCCTGTTCGGCCTGCTGGACGTTCTCCAGGACGCCGACGCCGAACACCGAGACGAAGCCGACGGCCGAGACGATGACCGCAAAGGCGAGGACGAAACCGACGACGTTGCTCAGCGCGCGGTTCGATGGGTGTCGATCCGAGTTGTGATCGTCGGTCATGGTTGCCGTGGGATCGTATCCGTGAACGAGGTTGCGTTGGTGTTACCGTTCACCCTGTGCTGGACGACGATGCGGATCCGTTCGCCAGCGGGGAGGTTGAACCTCGCCGCGCCGAAGTACTCGATATCCTCTCGCAGTCTGAACGTCCCCGGACTCGTTCCGATCACGGGCGGATCGGGGATCGAGGCTCCTTCCGGGTGGATCAGGCCACGGGGACTGATCGTCAGCGAATCCGACTCGACGTAGTTGGTGTCGCCGAGGATACTGAGTCCGTCCTCCAGTTCGTACGTCGCCGAGGTCGACGTCACGTTGATGTAGATCGAGGTTACCGCCACGTCGGACGACCACACGTTCGACATCGTGAAACTGGTCAGGGCGGCAGTACACCCGAACCCGCAGTCGACTCGCCGTCGTCTCATATCCTCGTTGTACACCAGCCCCGACACGCTGATGTTCTGACTCACGTACGTCGACTTCCCGGCCCCGTTCCGGTCGGTGACGTTCAGCGTGACGTTGTAGACGCCGGGCGAGTCGAAGTAGTCCGGGTTCGTTCCCGAG
The DNA here is from genome assembly GCA_042216105.1 of Halorientalis sp. Taxonomy (GTDB): domain Archaea; phylum Halobacteriota; class Halobacteria; order Halobacteriales; family Haloarculaceae; genus Halorientalis. The sequence goes on along the minus strand of JBDGUF010000072.1, from coordinate 7,663 downwards.
ACAGTCGTCTGCTTGCCGGTGCCGTTGCGGTCCCAGTCGCCGTCGCCGTCGAAGTCCCACCGATAGTACAGGTTCGAGTCGTCGCCGTCGGGGTCGCTCGCCCCCGGCACGCCGTTATCGTAGGCGGTGAACGTGATGTCGCTGTCGACCGACGGGTACGACGGGTCGGTTCGGTAGGTCGCCACCGGCGGGACGTTCGTGATCCCGCCGCTGGTCGAGCCGAACTCCTCGTCGCTGACTCCCTGCCCGATACCGAGCTGGAAGGTCGGCTGGAGCGATCCCACGGCACGGTCGGGCCCGGCCCTCGTCTGGACCTCGCTCGACCCCGTCGAGACGTATCGGAACCGGCCCTGCGCACCCTGGACGATATCGATCGTCGTCTCGTTTTGCAGCGGCACGTACTCGGTTAGCTCCGGCGTCGCCGACTGGAGCACCAGACAGCTCCTCGTGGTGACTGTTGCCACGTCACACTCGGGTCCGTGTTCGATTCGGACGGAGTAACTCGACCCGGCGATGCGGTCGGGGTGACTCGCCTGCATGCTGACGTTGGTCCGGCTGGCCTGCAGGCCATCGAGCATCGTCAGTTCGTTCGCGATACTGCTCCCGACCGCTTCCAGTCCCTCGCGGACGGCGGTCTCCTGCTGGCTGGCCAGATAGGAGTTCGCGGAGAACAGCAGCGTGACGATCAGCAGGCTCGCGATACCGATGGCCAGCACGTGGCTCACGTTGGCCGCGACCGCACGCCGGTCGTCGCCGAACGGTCGTCGCCCCCTCATGGATACACGCTCACGCTGTGGTTGCGGCGGTAGTCGATGCGAGCGGACTGGTAGGTGACCGTCGCGTTCGCGGTCCAGACCGCCGGCGCCACGCAGGGGTCGTCGCCCGGCGGTGCCGTCGTACAGTCGTCGTACGCGAAGTCGGTCAGCGACAGGTCGTCGGCGTACTGGACCGACCGGTTCGCGACGATGCTGAACTTCCCGATCACGTTGTCCCCGTTCTCGATCTGGATTCCGTAGGGCGGTTCCAGCGTCCGCGACGCGTCGGTCGCGTTGACGATCCCGCCGAACGAACACTCGGCGTTGAACGCTGCTCCGGTCTGTAACGAGATCAGCAACCGATCTCCCGTCGGCGTGCAACTCGCCGCGGGTGGCTCCGCCGCGAAGGTCCGGTGGGTCTCGATCAGGACGCTCTGGTTCGACACCTTCTCGATGCGGATCCGGGTCGCGTAGCCCGTACTCTCGTTGGTCACGGTGACCACCATCGGCCCCGTCTCGCTTTCGGTCACGTTCATGTTGACGACGAACCGGCCCACGTCCGCGTTGTCGGTCCCGACGGACCGGTCGTTCACCACCGGCCGCCAGTCGCGGCTGTTCGTCGGCGCCGGCGAGACGATCCCGTCGTCGTCGACCTGCACGATGCGTCGCCCCCAGACGCTCCGGGCGTCGTTGTACTCGATGTGTACCCAGGCCCCCTCCTCTCTGATCATGGTCCGTGCCAGCAGGCGGCTGTAGGTGCGAACGCTCCTGTTGATCTGGGACGCGATTTCGTCCCGGGTCCGGAGCCGGGAGCGGTGGTTGACCCGGAGGACGATCTCCCGGACGTTCCGCACCGCTTCGGCGTCGAAACTCGTCGCCTCGTCCGCGGCACTGACCGCGTCGCTCCGGGCGACGCTCCCGGTCAACAGCACGGAGTTGACGATGACCGCCAGCCCGATGACGACTACCGCGATGGTGAGGCTGCCGACCAGCAGTATCTGTCCCCTGTCGGTCCGTGTCCCGTCGAAGTCCCCTACCATACTGTCACCCGTACCTCGACGACGTTGTACACGGCACCGTCGGCCACGTCGGGGATCGGATAGTAACTCCCCCGGTTGTTGGTCGCGTTCGTGTCGTAGTACCGGAGCGGCAACTGTGCGGAACTCGGAGCGGTCAGCGTCTGGTTGTCGTACAGCGTCACCGTCTGCGAGACCGTCACCGCGTTCTCGGCCGGCTCGCCGCGGTACACCATCGTCACCGTCCCGGTCCCGTTCGAGACGTTCGCCCGCTGGTACTCCACCACGACGTTGTACGTCTCGCCCCGCTGCGTGAACAGCCGGTTCATCAGCACACCCAGTTCGCCGGGCGGCCGGGTACTGCCGTACCCGACACGGGAGTTGATCGCGCCCTGGAACGTCAGCGCGTCGGGCGACCAGTACCGCACCAGTTCGCTGAGCCCGAACGTCTCGTTGGCCGCGACCGTGTCGAGCACGTCCTGTGTCAGCGCACGCGTGTCGGACTGGACGCGCTGGTTTACGGCTCCGGCGGTCGTCGGCGTCACCGCGACCGACTGGACGGCGAACAGCACCGCCGTGACGAGTACCAGCCCCGCGGTGATCCCTTCGAGCGTGAACGCCTGTCCTCGTGTGTCCTGCATGTTACCACACCCTGACGACCAGCCGACAGCCCGGCTGGCACTTCTCGCTCCCCGCGATGGAGACCAGCCGCGAGACCGAGGCTCCGGTCTCGTCGGCCCGGTTGCTTCCGACCGCGAGCCGAGTCCCGTCGTACCGCACGATCCTCGGCCCGTCGAGCGTCCGGACGGTGACGTTGATGCCACTCGTCGACGAGAGCCCGAACCGCTCGCGCAGGGCCGTCTCCGATTTTTGCATCGTGTTCGATAGTGCCGTCCCGTTCAGCGCGTTGCCGGCCGCCTGAACGGAGTGGTTCTCGATCAGGTTCCGCGCCAGTCGGTCCGCCTGCGCCCGTTCGGAGGCGTCGACGCCGGCCGTGAACGGCGACAGAAAGCTCGGGAACAACCCGAACACGAACACGACGACGACGAGGAAGACGCTGACGCCCAGGACGAAATCCTGAAGCGTCTGTCCGCGGCGATCCCCCGACAGCGTCGAATCGTGCATCCCCTGTCTCCCCATGACTGTCTTACCCCACTGCCATCCAGGTGACCAGCGCGATCGTCGGCAGGATGACGGCGAACTTGACCCCCGATATCAGATCGACCTCGCGGATGTACCCCGCGATGAACGACGACAGCACCGCCTGGAGCGTCACCGCGTGGAAGAACAACACCGACAGCAGACCGATGTCGACCCCACCGCCGAACTGCCCGCCGCCGGCCGCCGCGGCACTCGTCCCGCCACCCGAGACCTGGTTGGACAGTCCAGCCATCACGTCCAGGAACTGCGTCTTCAGCAGCGCCATCACGCCCAGCAGGGTCAGGTAGGTCATGATGATGATGACCACCTGCATCCGCGTTCGGGACTTCCGGTCGCGGTCGATGTCGTCCTGGTTCTCCGAGGCCTGTGCCGCAGTCGTCAGCACGTCCTCGATCTGACTCGACGCTTCCTGTGCCTTGCTGATGAGTTTGACGGTCCTGGCGAGCCGCGGGATGTGGTACTTGTTGTTGAACTCCCGCATCGCGTCCTTCAGGTTCGTCCCGTAGTTGACCTTCGCGTACATCGTCTCGAACTCGTCGGCCAGTTTCCCGGAGGAGGTCTCGGAGACCACCTTCAGCGACTCCAGCAGGGTCATCCCGGTGTCGTTGGCACTGGAGAGTTTCCGGAGGTTCTCCGAGAGCTGGCCCACGACGCCCCGCCGCGAGCGGACGTTCCACTCGTAGAAGATCATCAGCGGGACGAAGTTGATGTACAGCGGGACGTAGAACCAGAAGAACGTACTGCCGACGGGGTTCTGGACGAACCCCTTCGGTGACAGCGGCGCGACCCCGTACAGCACCGCCAGCACGACCGCGACGATCGAGAACGGCACGGTCAGCGCCAGCACGACGGTCGGGTTGTCACGGAAGAAGACGTGGGGCTTCCGGAGGATCTCGGTCAGTTCGTAGGAGCGCTCCCGCCCCTTGATCTTCTCGAAGATCGAGTGTTCGCCGGTGTACGTCTCGACCAGCCCGAGGTTCAACACGTCCAGTCCCTCCCGGACGACCACGTCGTCGCGGCTGCCCTCCGGCCGGAGGTAGCCGTCGCCGATCTCGTCCTGGGTGACCGTCGAGACCAGCACCAGGAAGCCGATCCCGGTCAACGGGATCAGCCCGTACACCGTCCCGAGGAGCAGGAACTGCTGGGAGTTCCCCATCATCGACATGATGACGAGGATGATGATGAGAAGCAGGGGGAAGAGTGAAAGGGTCATGTACATCTCCCCGAACAGCTCCATGGTCTCGAGGACCTGCTCCTGCTCCTGCTTGGCCGTCCGCATGTGCTTGTCCTTCTGGTCCTCGAGGAAGCCGGTCATGTCACCCCCCGAGTCGACGATCGAGAGCATGTCCGTCAGAAACTGCGCCAGCTCGTCGCTGGGCGTCTGGAGCGCCTGGTTCCGGATGGCGGTCCGGTAGTCCGTGTCGAAGTACTCCGTCTCCAGCACGATCGACTGGAACTCCTTCGAGACCTCGCCGTAGGTGTCGTCGGCCCGGGCCATCGCCTGCAGGATCTCCAGCTGGTTGAGTCCCCCGACCGACAGCGCGTACATGAACGAGATCGAGTCCGACAGCAGGACGTTGATCTCGCGTTTGCGCGCCCCCGCCCGGAAGTACGGGATCGAGACCATCGACCCGAAGCCGATCCCGAACCCGATCAGCCCGAAGACGATGCCGGTGACGAAGATCAGGAACGGCACCTTCAACTGCAACAGGATCGGCGGGATCGCGTCCTCCGAGATGCCGAGCAACACCGGGGCGTCGGGCAAGAAGAGGACGAAGATGAGATAGCCCAAAAGCGAGCCGACGATCCACAGCACCAGGCCCGCCAGCGCACCGACGCCCAGCGCCCGCGAGAGGAACAGTTCGACGTTCTGTGGCATCCGGGCCTGGGCGAGCTTGTTCTCCACGCCGGCGACGAAGTCGCCCTCGCTGTCGAACAGCGACTCGTAGAGGGGGTAGAACGTGTCCCCGAGCGTGCTGGTGCTACCGACCGCCCCCCCGCCGCCGCTTCGCGTGTCGAGGCTCATGTCAGTCCCCTTCCTCTGCTTCCGCGCCGGCCTTGGTCACGAACTGCCCGAAGTCGATCTCGGCGTCGTCGTCCTCTTCCTCCTCGTCGGGGACGATGTCCTCCTCGGTCTCGATGCCCGACAGCGCCTTCACGATCTCGGGCGTCTCCATGCTCTTGTAGCGGTCGAACAGCGGCTCGGCGTTGTCCAGGATCTCCTCGGTCTCCTCGGTGATCTCCTCGCCGGCCTCGGGCCGGGGCACCATCTCCTCCTTGCCGGGGTCGATGTCGATCTTGACCGACTCCATCTCCCGGAGGTCCTCCAGGCTCTCCTTGAGCCGGTCGTGCGCGATCAGGGTCAGGATGGTGTCGGGGTCGTTGATAAAGGCCTGGAGCGTCGCGGCCACCTGCTGGTAGGTGTTGATCCCGTTGTTGATGAGGTAGGCCAGCACGACCTTCCGCTTGAACAGTTCCTCGTCGAGTTTCTCCTGGTCCCACCCGCGGTCGAACTTGATCTCTTCGAGGGTGTTGGACTGCCCCATCTGGATGAACGTGTCCGTCTCGGCCTGCCACTGGTAGACGTCCCTGACGTTGATCTCGTCGTTCTCCGCGGAGTACTCGTTGATCTCGGTCAGGGTCTTGTTCCGGCGGACCTTCCGGCCGCCGGTCCGGGTCTGGGTCTGGATCGAGACCAGATCGAGCGCGGTAAACAGCGTCTTCGAGACGTTGATCGGTTCGGTCGTGAACCGCTTGATCACCTCGCCCACGGAGTCGGCGTGGAACGTGGTGTAGGTGGTGTGCCCGGTCGACATGACCTGGAACAGCGTCCGACCCTCCTCGCCACGGATCTCACCCATGACGATGTAGTCCGGACGCTGCCGCAGTGCGGCCTCCAGCAGGTCGAACTCGTCCACGTCGCCCGTGTCGTCCTCGCCGAAGGAGGGGCGAGTGACGCTGGCGACCCAGTTGCGCTGGGGGAGTTCGACCTCGCGCGTGTCCTCGATGGAGACGATCTTGGCGCTGGAGGGGATGAAAAGCGAGACGGCGTTCAGGCTCGTGGTCTTTCCCGACGCCGTCCCGCCCGCGAAGATGAGCGATTTGTTGTTCTCGATACAGAGCCACAGGAAGGCCATCTCGTCCAGCGAGAACGTGTTCCAGTTGATGAGGTCGATCGGGGTGAACGGAACGTCCTTGAACTGGCGGATGGTATAGTTGGTCCCGTGATCGGAGACCTCCCGGCCGAGCGTGAGCTGGGCACGCGAGCCGTCCGGGAGCGTGGCGTCGACCTGTGGCTGGCGCTTGGAGATGCCCTTCCCCGACCGCTGGGCGAGCTTGACGACGAAGTCGTCGAGGTCCTCCTCGCCGTGCTCGACGTTGGAGATGATCTGCTCGTAGTCGGTGTGGTAGACGAACACGCGGGAGTTGTACCCGTCACAGGAGATGTCCTCCACGTTGATGTCGTGTTTGATCGGGTCGATCTTCGCGAAGCCGATGAAGTTGCGCTTGAGTATGTAGAGCAACTTCTCGACCTGGTACTCGCTGAGCGTGTCGGGGTCCTCTTCGAGGATGTTCGGCTCCGGTCGGGCCGAGATCCCGGAGAGGTCACCCGACGGCGTGTCGGGCAACTCCACGTCCATCCCCATCATCTGCTTGAACTTGTCCATCGTTCCGAGGGTCGCCTCGACCGCGCCGTCCCCCCGTATCAGGTCGTAGCGGTCGAGCAACCGCTGGGCCTCGCGCTGGATGACCTCCGCCCGGTCCTCCTCGCTGCCCTCGACGACCACGTCGTCCTCGGAGTACTTGATCGCCGTGCGGAGCTTGCCCGCGAGAAAGTCCTGCAGTTCCGCCTCGATCGGATTGAGGTGCGGTTCGACGACGTAGTACTTCTTCTCGTTTTCCTTCTTGGAGTGGAAGATGACGACGCAGGCGTAGGGTTTGTTCACCCAGTAGCGCTCGATCTCCACGAAGTGTGACTTCTTCGCCATCGGAACGGCCTTCTCCAGGTCGTAGCGGTTGACGACCGTCGTCTTGTCGTCGACCGTCGAGAAGAACGCGTCCTCGTCGAGGTCCTCGTTGACGTCGACCGTCCGATCGTCGACGACCTCCTCCAGTTCCGAGGCCAGCCCCTCGCCGAAGCTCAACACCCCATCGATCCGCTCGGGATCGAACCCGAGTTCGTCGGCCGGGTCGAACTCCTTTTTCTCCCCCTCCGAGTCCCTCGGCGGCTCCCCGTCGGTGTAGTAGTACTCCTGCTTGTAGTGTTCCCACTTGTAGTGGTCCTTGACGACGGGAGCGTTCGACGGGTTCAGAAACTCCTCGAAGGGTTCGTTCAGCCCCTTCGCGGCACTCGCCCCCTGAATCAGTTTGTCCTCCGTCTTCCGGGGATCGAACCCGAGAAACTCCGTGCGGTCGAACGGGCCGCCGGTGTGGAACTCGCGTCGGAAGTCCTCCCACGTGTACTCTCCGACCGTGGCACGTTCGACCCGAGCGAGTACCTCCTCCGCGTCGGCGCTTTCCTCGGCGTCGACCGGATCGGCATCGCCCCCCTCTTTGTCATCGGTTGCCATTGAACATCACTCTGCTGTTACGAGGGAAAAAAGTTTATGTCGACATTATCAGCCGTAAATCGGGCGTGTAACGGGCCCGGACGGACGGTAGCGCGGCTATCGAGGTATCTTTGGATTTATTTCGACCGTCGGGGACCGGTCATCCGATGGCAAGGAAGGT
>JBDGUF010000064.1:0-12132 GCA_042216105.1 Halorientalis sp. | reverse complement strand
CGACCGTCCCGGCGTCCACGGCGGCACCGAGTCGGGCGTCCCGTTCACGGACTCGCCCGCGGGCCGACGCCTCCAGCGCGCGCTCGCGGCCGCCGGCCTGCTCGCGGCGACCGGCACGCCGCCCGAAGTCGCGTCGACGTTCTGCTCGTACCTGTCTCCCTGTGCCGACCGGCTGGACCGACGCAGACGAGCGGGAGCTGGTGGCGGCGTCGGGACCTTCGGCGCACGGATTACCGCCGCGAGGCCGACCTCGGGCGATTTCTCGCCGGGGGCGACCCGTACTTCGTCCGCTGAAGCGGCGACGACGTGGAACCCGGCCAGCGGCGAGGCGCAGTCGACGGCGTACCGTCGACCCGGCTCGGCCGATCCAGCGCCGACGGGATACCGAGCAGGGAGACGACGACGCCGGCGAACACCGCGAGTCGCTTGCGCGCGCAGCCCTATCCCACCCGATGAACGTAACTTGTTTTTATATGCACTCGCCAAACGTAGACACACCATGGCAAAACGAGAGACTTGGACGAGTCGAGTCGGATTCATCTTCGCTGCCGTCGGGAGCGCGGTCGGCCTCGGGAACATCTGGTCGTTCCCGTTCCAGACGGCCTCGAACGGCGGTGCAGCGTTCATCGTCGTCTACCTCCTCGCGGTGTTTCTCATCGGCTTGCCGACGATGCTCGTCGAGTTCGTCATCGGTCGACGGACCAAGACGAACCCGATCGACGCGTTCACCGACCTCGGGTTCGGTAACTGGTCGATCGCCGGGGGGCTCGGCGTGTTCACGTCGTTCGTCACTCTGGCCTTCTACAGCGTCGTCGGCGGCTGGGTGCTGAGCTACATCGTCGGCAGCGTCACCGGGGCGTACTTCGGCGACGCGACGGCGTACTTCGGCTCCGTTTCGGCCGGCCCGATCGCCGTCGCGGCCCACGCCGTCTTCATGGCGCTGACGATCGGCATCGTCGCGCTCGGCATCACGGACGGCATCGAGCGCGCGACGAAGGTGATGATCCCCGCCGTCATCGTCCTCCTCGTCGGACTGGGCGTGTGGGCCGCGACGCTCTCGGGTGCCGCGGCCGGATACAGCTACTACCTGACGCCGGACTTCGGCGAGCTCGCGGCGAACTTCGCGACCATCGTGCCCGCGGCGGTGGGGCAGGCGTTTTTCACCCTCTCGCTCGGGTTCAGCGTGATGATCGCCTACTCGTCGTACCTCGGCCGTGACGACAGCCTTCCGGCCGACGGGAGCGCCATCGTCGTCATCAACACGCTCGTCGCCATCCTCGCCGGGTTCGTCGTCTTCCCGGTCCTCTTCGCGATCGGCGTCGAGCCCGGCAGCGGCGGCATCGGCGCGACGTTCATCTCGCTGGCCGGCGCGTTCGGCCAGCTCCCCGGTGGCACGATCATCGGGTTCGTGTTCTTCGTCGTCCTGCTGTTCGCCGCGCTCTCCAGCTCCATCAGCCTCCTCGAAGTGACCGTCGGCTGGATCGTCGAGAACTACGACTACGACCGCGCGCCGGTCGCCGTCGGGATCGGAACCGCCATCTTCCTGCTCGGCATCCCGTCGGCGATGGGCACGAACATCCTCGGCTGGTACAACGCCGTCGTGTTCAACCTCCTGCTCCCGATCGTCGTGCTCCTCTTCGTCGTCTTCGCCGGGTGGATCGCGGCCGACCAGGCGTTCGACGAACTCGGCCAGGGGTCCTCGCTGGGTAGCTCTTTCAGCACCGCGTGGCTCTGGTGGATCCGCATCGCCATCCCGATCGCCGTCGTGCTGACGCTGGTGCTCGGGATCCAGGACCTCCTCGTCCGCGCTGGAGTCCTCAAGAACGCCGTGTTCCTGGGGTAGGAGGTCCGGCCACTCCGGCTTTCGGTTCTGCGGTAATACAGCGACCGACAGCTCGCGGCTATCCGAGACTCGCGGACACGTGCGGGAGATACGCGGCGGGCGCTCAGGCCTCCCCGTACACCGGCACCGCCGCGCCGCTCGTGACGCTCGCGGCCTCGGAGCACAGCGCCAGGATCGTCCGTGCGATGTCCGCGGGGTCGACCCACTGGTCGTGGTCGGCGTCGGGCATCATCTCCCGGTTCATCGGCGTGTCGATGACGCTCGGCATCACGGCGTTGGCCCGCACGGTCCCCCGGTTCTCCTCGGCGATGGTCTCGGTCAGCAGGCGCACGCCGGCCTTGCTCGCCCGGTAGACGCCGTCGCCCTCGCCGCCTTCGAGCGACGAGCGCGAGGAGACCGAGACGATGGCCCCCTCGCTGTCCTGGAGGTGTGGTAGGGCGTGTTTCGAGGCCAGAAACATCGTCTTCAGGTTCACGTCGAACAGGAAGTCGAAGTCGTCGGCGTCGGTCTCCTCGATGGGATCGCCGCCGCGCCAGGTGCCCGCGACGTTACAGAGGTAATCGAGGCCGCCGTTTTCCTCGACGACGGTCTCGACGGTCTCGGCGACCTCGTCTTCCGCGCTGAAGTCGGCCTGGTGGTGACAGACTGGGTCGGGATCGGCCAGGAAGTCCTCGCTGTCCGGGCCCACGATGTCGGCACCGCAGACGTCCGCGCCGGCCTCGTGGAAGGCCTCGATCACCGCGCTGCCGAGCGCGCCCCCCGCACCCGTCACCAGTGCGGTCTCGCCGCTGAAGTCGAACTCGACTGGCATGGCACACCGTTTCGGCCGGAGCGGCAAAAAACCACGACCGGCGGCTCCGCCGCCTCAAGGCGTGACGGCGGCGTTCCCGAACGGAGGAAAAACCATTTCTCCGTGCCGTCCCCAACGGGGCCCGTGCACTGTATCGCCCACAGGGGGTTCGCCGAAACTCATCCGGAGAACACGGTCGCGGCCGTCCGGTCGGCGGCCGAACACGCGGACGCGATCGAGGTCGACGTGCGCCGGTGTGGCTCGGGCGAACTCGTCGCCATCCACGACGAGACCGTCGACCGCGTCACCGACGGGACCGGCCGGGTCGCGGAGCTGACGGCCGAGGAACTGGCTGCCCTCGACGTTCTCGGTTCGGACGCGGGCGTGCCGACGCTCGCGGCCGTCCTCGACGCGACCCCCGGGGGCGTCCAGCTCGTCCTCGATCTCAAGGAGCGAGGCGTCGCGGCCGACGCCGTCGACGCGGCCGCCGACGCCGGGATCGACGTTCTCGTCTCGGCGTTCGCGACCGACGTGCTGGACGCCGCGGACGAGGCGGGGGCCGAGCGGCTGGCCTTCCTCGCCGCCGAGGGCGACGAACAGAGGCTGCTCGACACCGCCCGCGACCTCGGCTGTGAGGCGATCCACCCCCACTGGCAACTCTGTGTCGACGAGTTCGTCGACCGCGCCCACGAGGCCGGACTCGACGTCCACGCCTGGACGGTGCCGTCACGGCACGACGCGGCGGCACTCGCCGACGTCGGCGTCGACGGGGTCGTCGTCGATCGGCCCGCCGTCTGTGGGAACTGAAGAACTAGGGACGCGATCGCGGGAACCGGACAGCCGGCGCTGTGGCCGTGGAACGAAAGGAAGGGGTGGGGGATGGTGGGGGTGGCACAGAAACCTGTGCCAGTAGCTCCGTTTACCGTCCGGACGAACATAAATCTACTGCCGGGAGGGGTCGAACGAACCCTCACAGTCCGGCGACGTTCTGCCTGAGTTTGATCGTCGCGGTCATCAGTGTCGTCGCAGTCATGATGACGAACACGACCTGGATGTGCCGGACGACGGCGACGGAGAGCCCGGCGAGCAGGGTGAGGTCGACGACCAGCACCAGCACCCCGAACGCGACGACGGGGAGCAGGTGCCGCAACAGCGAGTCCAGCAGGGTGCCCCGGACCGTGGATCCGGCCAGCTGTCGGCGGCCGTAGGTCAGCCCGTACCCGGCGACGGCGAGGGCGGCGACGCCCTCGATCACCGTCAGCGCGTCGGTCGGGCCGACGAGTCCGGACCAGAACAGGCTCGCCGTCACCACCAGTCCGAAGCCGACCTCGACGGATCGACGGATAGCGGGTGGGTTCGCCGTGGTCCGGTCCGCGTTGGTCAGTGCGTCGTTCGTGTGTATCTCCCGCATCGTCAGCGCGAGCGCGAGCAGGAAGGTGAGCAACACGCCGTCGCGGTACGGCGTGATCACGACGGCCGTGGGCGCGGTGACGGCCGTCGCGGCTTCGACGGCCCCGAGGCCGCCGTACAGCGCGGCGGTCAACCCGACCAGCAACAGGTAGGTCCAGAGGGTCGACTGGGCCTCGATCCCGGTGCGTGCGCCGTTGAGGTAGGCGTACAGTCCGAACCGGATCCCGAGCGCGAACATCAGGGAGAAGGCGATGAAGAAGACGAACGCCAGGCCGGCGTCCCGGGCGAACACCGAGGTCTGGAGCGGGACGGTCACTCCGCCACCCTCCGTTCGAGTTCCCGCACGATCGCCGTCGCGGTCTCGTAGCGCGTGAGCTTCTGTTTGGCCAGTGCCGTCCGCAACACGTCGTCGAGCCACGCCGGGATCTCGGGGTTGATGCTCGACGGGGACGGCGGCGTCGATTCGAGGACGCCGGTCCGGACCTCGTCGTAGGTGCCCTGGAACGGCGGCCGACCGGTGACCAGGTAGTAGACGACGGCCCCGAGCTGGTAGATGTCGGTGGCGTGGTCCACGTCGCCGTACCCGCGGTCGAAGTACTCGGGGGCGGCGAAACGCGGGTCGAGCAGCGTCGCCGGATCGACGTACGTGCCCATCGCGGACAGGAGCCCGACGTTCGAGACGAGGGGTCGCTGTCGGTCCGCGATCGCCGCGTCCGTGTAGACCACGCTGTAGGGATCGAGGCCGGCGTGGACGACCCCGCGCTGGTGGATCGCGGCGACCGCCGCCGCGACCCCGTGGCCGTGCCGGATCGCCTCGTCGAGCGAGAGGTCGAGTCGGTCGTACAGCGACTCGGGGGTGAAGGCCGTCGCCATCCACAGCGAGGGGTCGGTCCCCCAGTCGTAGAGGGTCACCACGCCGTCGTGATCGGACACGGCCGCCCAGTCTTCGAGCCGGGCGGCCACGTCGGCCACGAAACCCTCCCCGTCCTCGGGCGGGTCGAACACGCTCAGCGCGACGCCGGTCTCCGAGCCGTCGACGGTCGCCCGGGTCCGGTAGACGGTGGCGAACCGGCCCTCCTGCCCGCGGGAGACGACCTGTAACTCGTCGAACCGGCTGTCGGCGGCGATCGCGTCGATCCCGATCTCGTCGGCGACGGTCGCGAGTTCGGCCGCCTGTTCGCGTCGCCGGGCGGCCGCCGACGCGGGGCGCTCCGCGTCCGCGTCGTCGGCCGACTCGTCGGCGTCCACGTCAGTGTCCCCGGTCTCGTCGGCGTCTCCGTCCCCGTCTCCGGTCTCCGGCTCGTCGGCCAGCCGGTCCCGCGCGTCGTCACGGGCGTCCTCGGGCGGGCCGCCGATGGCCTCGCCCTCCTCGCGGTAGACGGTCCGGGGTCCCCCGGTCCCGGTCGCGTCGGGCGTCTGCGTGCGGCCGATCTCGCGGTTCGTCTCGGACACCCCGACGTAGTCGCTCCGCGGGAACCCCCGCGAGAGTTCGAGGTAGCGACGGCGGCGGTCGCGTTCGTCGGTCTCCTCGGCCAGTTCTTCGAGGACGGCGTCGACGCGGTCGGGGTAGCGCGTCCGAAGATAGTCGAGCGCGTGCCGGGTCTCGGGCTGGTCCGGCTCGTCGGCCAGCCGATCCGCGAGCCGTCTCGCGACCGCGTCGACGACATCCGGATCGGCGGTCACCACGAGCGTCAGCGCCCACGCGGCCGAGAGTCGGGTCTCCCGGTCGTCCGAACCCAGCGCGGCCAGCAGTGTCGGGATCCGGGACCGCCCCCCGGACGGATCGTCGAGTATCGACCGGACGGCGGCCTCGATCTCCGAGGACGGGTCTTCCCCTCGCTCTGACATGGAACCGTCTCGACCTGTCGTAGCTTTGGTACCACACGCAATGACTGTTTTGCCGATGTCCGGCGGCGATCACCCCTCGTTCGGCACGGAGGTTATCAGGTCTGAGAACCGGGGAGGAAGGCTTAGGAGAAAGTCGCCCTCCCAACCTACAATGACAGGAGACCGGGATTCACTCCTCCCGTCGTTCATCAGCAAGCGGTACACGAGACGACTCGGGTTCGCACTGGCGCTTGCCATTCTCGTGGTGGTCGTCTCGGGTGCCGTGATCAACGCACAGGCGCAGGCGACGCTACAGGAGGACGTGCAAGACCAGCTAGTGACGAGTGCGGAGACACGAGCCCAGCAACTCGACACGTGGCTGCGGTCGGTGAAAGGCGACGCGCGCACGACCGCACGGCTGTCGGTCTTCGAGTCCGGCACCCGGGCGGCGATCGGCGACAGACTCCGGTCGCTGGTGAGGAACGGCCGCGTGCCGCGGGACGTGGTCGCGGTCCACTACCTGAACACGTCGAGCATGACCTTCGAGGCGAGTTCGAACGAGCGGTTCGTGGGCGTCAGCCCGGCCGAGCAGGGCGCGCCGTTCGCGACCGATCCGCCGAGCTTCACGAACGCCTCGGACGTGTACGTCTCCCAGCCGTTCCGTGTCCCCATCGCCGACCATCCGGTTCTGGCGGTCATCACGCCGGTTCCCGGCACCGAGGACAAGGCGCTCGTGTACATGGTCGATCTGGCGAGCCGAACGGCGGCGCTCTCGACCGGGGGTGAGAACCTGACCACCGTCGTCGTCAACGAGCAGGGCCGCTACGTCGCCCACCCGAACACCTCGAAGATCATGGCGAAACACGACGGTGGCGGGACCGAGGGGCAGTTCGTGACGGCGACCCACAACGGTGAGAAGGTCCTGATGGGGATGGCCGGCATGACCACGCAGGAGTGGACCGTGATGGTTCACAGCCCGGCCGAACAGGCCTACGCGCTCGGCGAGCAGATCAGCTCCGACCTGATCGGGCTCATCCTGCTGGCCGTCATCAACCTCGGGCTGGTCGGCGTGACCATCGGGAGCGGGACCGCGATCTCCCTGCGCCGGCTGGCCGGCCGGGCCGAGACGATGGCCGACGGGGACCTCGACGTGGACCTGCAGACCGTCCGCGACGACGAGATCGGGACGCTGTACGACTCCTTCGACCGGATGCGCGAGTCGCTGCGCTCGAAGATCCGCGAGACCGAGCAGGCCCGCGAGGAGGCCGAGACGGCCAAACAGGAGGCCGAGCAGGCCCGCGAGGAGGCCGAGCGCGAGCGCGCGGAGGCACAGCAACTCAACGACCAGCTCCAGCGCAAAGCCGAGGAGTACGGCGACGTGCTGGCCGCGGTCGCCGACGGCGATCTCACCGCACGGGCCGACACCGACGCCGACAACGAGGCCATGGCCGAGATCGGCGCGGCGATCAACGAGGCGATCACCGACCTCGAGGCGACCGTCGCCAACACGCAGGCGTTCGCCGAGAACGTCCTCCAGTCCAGCCGGGAGGTCGACGAGAGCGCGGCCACCGTCGAGGAGGCCAGCCAGCAGGTCCGGGAGTCGATCCGGGAGATCTACGACGGCGCGAGCGAGCAGTCCGACTCGCTCCAGGACGCCGCCGGCGAGATGGAGAACCTCTCGGCGACCGCCGAAGAGGTCGCCTCCTCGGCCCAGGAGGTGGCGGACACCTCCGAGAAGGCTGCCGAAGTCGGCGAGACCGGCCGCGAGGCCGCCCAGGAGGCCATCCAGGGCATGAACGCCATCGAGGAGGAGACCGACCGCACCGTCGAGGAGATGAACGCCCTCGACGAGGAGCTCTCCGAGATCGGCGACATCGTGGGCGTCATCACCGAGATCGTCGAGCAGACGAACATGCTCGCGCTGAACGCCTCGATCGAGGCCGCTCGCGCGGGCGAGGCCGGCGAAGGGTTCGCCGTCGTCGCCGACGAGGTGAAAAACCTCGCGGAGGAGACCAAGGAGGCCGCCAACGACATCGAAGAGCGGATCGAGCGCGTCCAGGACCAGGCCGGCGACACCGTCGAGACGATGGAGCGGACCCAGGACCGGATCACCGACGGCGTCGCGACGGTCGAGGACGCCGTCGACGCCCTGGAGACCATCGTCGAGTACACGGAGGAACTCGACACGGGCATCCAGGAGATCGACGACGCGACGGCCGAGCAGGCCCGGACCGCCCAGGAGGTGATGGAGACCATCGACCACCTGACGGCGATCAGCCAGCAGACCTCCGCGGAGGCCAACACGGTGGCCGAGGCGGCCGACGAACAGACCGACTCCATCGACGAGGTGGCGACGAACGCCGAGGCGCTCCAGGCGCGGGCCCAGGAGCTGTCGAACCTGCTGGACCGGTTCGAGACGGAGGCGATCGACGCGGCCGCGGGATCGTCGAACGAAATCGCGACCACTGACGACTGACCATGACTGACATCACGACCTGGTTCACGCTCGGAACGCTCGGAATGATCGGCGGGACGCTCGCGATGGGCTACGCCTTCTGGCGCGTCCCGGGCGAGCGCGCCCGCGAAGACTGGCTATTGATCGGCGTCGGGGCCGTCGCCGCGGTCGCGTACGCCCTGCTGACCGCCGGCGTCGGGACGGTACAGGCGATGGACGGGCACACTCTCTACGTCGTCCGGTACCTCGACTGGACGGTGACCACGCCGATGCACGTCGCCTACCTCGCCCTGCTCGTCGGCGTCACCGGACGGTACCTCTGGGAGGCCGCGGGCCTGCAGGCGCTGACCATCCTGTTCGGCCTGGCCGGCGCGTACGTCGCGGGGCCGCTGAAGTGGCTCCTGTTCGCGGCCGGCGCGCTCGCGTTCGTCCGCGTCCTCTACCTGCTGTACGGGCCGATCACCGACGTGGCGAGGGCCGGGCGCGAGGACCTGGCCGGCACTCACCGCACCCTGCTGAACTTCCTCGGGGTGCTGTGGCTGATCTACCCCGTCATCTGGATCCTGGCCCAGAGCGGACTCAACCTGCTGGACCTGGAGACGCAGGCGCTGGTCGTCACCTACATCGACGTGGTCGCGAAGATCGGGTTCGGCCTGATCGCGCTCAACGGTCGCGCGGTGGCGTCGCTGGTCGACGACGAGAGTGACGCCGGCTCCGTCGCAGAGCAACCGTCGACGGCGGACTGAGAACGAGTCGGCGTCAGCGGACGCCGATGGCTTCGATCTGTTCCTGGTAGCGGTTGCGGATGGTGACCTCGGTGACCTGGGCCACGTCGGCGACCTCGCGCTGGGTCTTCTTCTCGTTGCAGAGCAGGGAGGCGGCGTAGATGGCCGCGGCCGCGTAGCCGGTGGGCGATTTGCCCGAGAGCAGCCCCTTCTCCGCGGTCTCGTCGATGATCTCGTTGGCCTTGGACTGGACCTCCTCCGAGAGGTCCAGATCGGAGGCGAAGCGGGGCACGTACTGTTTGGGGTCGACCGGTTCCATCTTCAGGCTGAGTTCCTGGGCGACGTAGCGGTAGGTCCGGCCGATCTCCTTCTGGTCGACGCGGGACACGTCCGAGACCTCTTCGAGGCTCCGCGGGATCCCCTCCTGGCGACAGGCGGCGTACAGACAGGACGTGGCGACGCCCTCGATGGAGCGGCCACGGATGAGGTCCTCGTCCAGGGCCCGTCGGTAGATGACGGAGGCGACCTCCCGGACCGAGCGTGGAACGCCCAGCGCCGAGGCCATGCGGTCGATCTCCGAGAGGGCGAACTGGAGGTTGCGCTCGCCGGCGTCTTTCGTGCGGATGCGCTCCTGCCACTTCCGCAGGCGGTGCATCTGACTCCGCTTCTCGGAGGACAGCGACTGGCCGTAGGCGTCCTTGTCCTTCCAGTCGATCTGGGTGGTCAGCCCCTTGTCGTGCATCGTCTGTGTCGTCGGCGCGCCCACGCGGGACTTGCTCTGGCGCTCGCTGTGGTTGAACGCGCGCCACTCGGGCCCGTGATCGATGTTCTCCTCCTCGATCACCAGCCCGCAGTCCTCGCAGATGATCTCACCCCCGTCGGCGCTGGAGACGAGATTTGCCGACTCACACTCGGGGCAACTCTCCATCTCCTCCTCGCCCTCGTTTTCGTTCTCGTTCTCCGTCGCTCGGTCCTGCTCGCGCTCCCGCTGGCGACTCGGACGAACCATCGTTCTTATATAGAACAAGCAGGAGCATATAAAACTCCTTCGGTATGTCAGCAGACAGAACGGATCCCTTCCGGACCGTGACTCTCCGCGGGCCGATCTCGGCGGTACTGGGTCGCTGTCGGGTCGTTTCCCTCGCGAAAAGCTTACGGTCGGGGCGAGAAATGTGTCGGTCGAATGGAAAACCATCGGGTACTCGGGGTGGGGTTGCTGGTGATCGCCGTCCTGTTGCTGGCGAACCCGCTGTATCTCTACCCGAACCCGGGCGAGGTGAACGAGGTGCGGGTGCTGGACTCCTACGACGGGACGCCGGCGGCGAACTACACCTACGCGAACCTGTCCGACCGCGCCCAGTCCCTCGTCGACCGGGCACTGGCCGACGAAGACGGGCGGATCACCTTCCGCGGGGACGAGAACCGGCCCGGGGAGTTCACGTTCGTCCAGTCGGACGAGCCGGTCCGGGTCGAGGGTGCGGTCTACCGGATCGAGCGCGGCGACGAGCGGTTCTACGTCTGGACCCTCGCCCGGCCGGAACTCGAAACCGAATCGAACCGCTCGCGCGGGCTGTTCGGCCTCGGGATCGTCCTCGCCGCCATGGGCGCGCTCTACGTCCGGCGACCCCAACCACTCGACGTCGGTGGGGTCGTGGCGGGCGCGGGTGCCCTGTTGCTCGTCGTCAACCTCGACTACCGGTACACCGGCCTGCTCGACGGGTTGCACTTCCTGGGGAGCTGGATCGTCGTTCTCCTGACGCTTCTGGCCGCCATCGTCGGCCTCGGCTATCTCGTCTACCGGACGATGCGCGAGCGACGACTGGCCGGCGAACTCTGAGGAGAACCGGGCCCGTGTGACCGAGAGGGCCGTTCGGCCGAAGAGGGGGCGACCGAACGGGGAGAGTAAGGTGGTAAATGGGGTGGGGAAGTCGGGGATGTGTGGCACTGTAACGTGCCAACATCGAGGCAGTGAGGCCCGTTCGTATTTAATTTTTGGTCCGAATCGAGACGATTGAATCCGGATGGAACGCGAAACGATGTCGAGAGGGGTCGACGTATCGACATACGAGACATGTCGGATCGTGTGAACACTGGTCACGGACCGGGTGGATTTAAGCGGGTCGCGGGCGCTGTTGACGGTGGTAATGAAGCTTCACGAGTACCAGGCAAAACGGGTCTTCGCGGAGGCGGGTATCCCCACCCCCGACGCGGAACTCGCCGAGACCGTCGACGAGGCGGTCGACGCGGCCGAGGCCATCGGCTACCCGGTCGCGATCAAGGCACAGGTACAGGTCGGCGGGCGCGGGAAAGCCGGCGGCATCAAACTCGTCGACGACGCCGAGGAGGCCCGCGAGGCCGCCGAGGAGATCCTCGGGATGGACCTCAAGGGCTACCACGTCGACCGCGTGCTGGTCGAGGAGGCCGTCGACTTCACGAACGAGCTGTACGTCGGCGTGACGATGGACCGCGGCGAGGGCAAGCCCGTCGCCATGGTCTCGACACGCGGCGGCGTCGACATCGAGGAAGTCGCCGCCGAGGACCCCGACGCCATCGCCCGGGAACACGTCGACCCGGCGTTCGGGATGCACCCCTACCAGGCCCGGAAGGCCGTCTACGACGCCGGCGTCGACCGCGAGGTCGCCAACGACGTGGCCGGCGTCCTCTCGACGCTGTACGACCTCTGGGAGGACAAGGACGGCTCCGACGCG
This sequence comes from Halorientalis sp., assembly GCA_042216105.1. Taxonomy (GTDB): domain Archaea; phylum Halobacteriota; class Halobacteria; order Halobacteriales; family Haloarculaceae; genus Halorientalis. The sequence continues at coordinate 374 of JBDGUF010000064.1, read as the reverse complement.
GAGATCAACCCCCTCATGGTCACGGCAGACGACGAGGTCATCGCCGCCGACGCGGTGATGAACATCGACGACGACGCCCTCTTTCGCCAGCCCGAACTGGCCGAGATGCGGGAGGAGGCCGCCGAGGACGAACTCGAGGCCAAGGCCAACGACTACGGCTTCGACTACGTCCGGCTGGACGGCAACGTCGGCATCATCGGCAACGGCGCGGGCCTGGTGATGACGACGCTGGACCTGGTCGACCACTACGGCGGCGCGCCCGCCAACTTCCTCGACATCGGCGGCGGCGCGAAGGCCGAGCGCGTGACGAACGCCCTCGACATGGTGTTCTCCGACGAGAACGTCGACGCCGTCGTGTTCAACATCTTCGGCGG
>JBDGUF010000046.1:0-12295 GCA_042216105.1 Halorientalis sp. | reverse complement strand
GGCGAGTGCGCCCGCCAGCACGGCGGCGAGGCTCGCGAGGGCGAAGGCGAACCCAACCTTCGTCCGGCGGGTGAGGTCGGCGGCCACCCTATACCACGTCCTCGCGTTCGACCCCCGGGAGGTCAAGGACGAGATCCGGGCCGTAGGCACCCGCGGGCGTCCGGTACCCGGCCGGCGCGTCCCCGTCGAGGACGCGCTCGGCGATCTCCAGCGAGGAGTGAACGGTCAGCTCGTAGGTCTCTGGCGTCTCCAGCCGGGAGACGGCCCGGCCGCCCTCCTCGTCGGTCACCTCACCCCAGACGTAGCTCCGGCCACGCTCGCGGGTCCGCTCGCCGGGGCCGGTCACCACCGCGTCGACGACCTGCTGGAGGGTCGACTTGACGGGGCCGATGTCGAGCAGAGGCGCGACGGGGCGAGTCCCGCGCATCGCCCAGATGGCCGGCTCCGGTACGGCCATGTACACCTCGATGTTGGGGATGCCGGTCGTGTGATAGCCGGTCACCACGTCGCCCCAGGGGACGGTGACGGCCGAGCGCTCGCCCGATCCGAAGTCGATCTCGCGGGTCTTGTAGGCGGCCGGCACCGACTCCAGGAGGCCGTCCCGGCGGACGTAGCCGCCCTCGCCCACGTAGTTCAGCATCGTCTTCATCGTCCCCGGCGAGAGGTCGGCCAGCCCCTTGAACGCCAGCGCGAGGTGGGTTGCCTCGGGGAGTCGGTCGGCGAGGTGGGCGGCCAGACAGTCCGTGGGCACCACGTCGAAGCCGACGCCGGACATGACCATCACGCCGGCCTCGCTGGCCCGGTCGTCGTAGCCCGCGACGGCCCGGAACACGTCGAACTCGCCGGTGATGTCCAGATAGTGGGTCCCGGTCTCGATGGCGGCCTCGACCATCGGCTCGTAGGTCTCGACGAACGGGCCGGCGCAGTTCAGAACGGCGTCGACTCCGGAGAGAGCGTCCCTGACGGCGGCGCGGTCGTCGAGGTCGAACGCGGCCGTCTCGCGGTTCAGGTCGGCGGCCTGTTCGGCGAGCTTTCGCTCGTCGCGACCGGCCAGTACCGGATCGAGCCCCCGCTCCGTGGCTTCCTCGGCGATCAGTTCCCCCGTGTACCCGTACGATCCGTAGACGAGCAGGTCGCCCATACCGGCGCAGTGGCGGGCCGATCCCGTTAAGCTAGCGGGATGGACCGCCGCGAACCGAGCCGTTGAAACCCGGGACGGCCGAGGATCGGATATGGACGAGGACAGCCGGATCGCGGCCGTGGAGGAGGTGCCGACTGACTCGACCTTCCTGTTCCGGGTGCGGAACCGCGAGACCGACGAGGAGCGGGAGGCCATCCTCGTCCGGGTCGCCGACAACGGTGACGCCGGCGCGGACGACCCGACCGGCGAGATCGCCTGCTGGCTCAACTACTGCCAGCACTTCACGCACATCAAACTCGACAAGGGCTCGGGCGCGCCGATGCGGGACGGCGAGGTGGTCTGTGCCAACCACGGCGCGTACTTCGAGACCGACTCCGGGCGCTGTACCTACGGCCCCTGCGAGGGGGCGTACCTCCGGGCCGTCGAGACCGCGGTCGCCGACGGCGCGGTCTACCTGACCGACGAGGACTACGCGTTCGTCGGCGTCGGGCCGGGCGAGGAGGACGACCTCGACCTCGCCTCGAAATCCAACTACGAGTTCTGACCGGGCGGTCGGCGCTGGCTCGTCCGGAGACCGCGGACGGTGCCCACGAGGACCAGCAGGCCCCCGAAAAGCGCCAGCAGGACCGCCACGAGGGCGGCCAGTAGCGAGTTCCCGAAGTCGAGCCCGGCCGCGAAGAGCGCGGGCGGACCGACGGCGAAGAGCGCGCCCAGGAGGACCGAGAGCCGCTGGGCCCGCGTGAACGCCTGCTCGCGGAGGAGCAGGCGGGACGACCGCCCCGGGATCGCCAGCCCTGCGGCGGTGATCGTCAACCCGCCGACGATGCCCGCGACGGACGCGAGCAGGGTGTCCGTGTCCCAGCCGGGCGCGGAGCCGCGCTGGCCCGGGACCCGTTCCGCCCGGCCGCCATCGAGGAGACCGGTCAGCAGTTGCGGAAACGCGAGCGTCACGATACCGGCCAGCAGGACCGCGATCCCCGCCGCCACCAACACCGTCCGCAGGATGGCACCCACAGTTCCGCGCACGTTCCCCCGTCCGGGGTGAATGACCTATAATTTGCCGCTTTCGAGGGCGCGCCGCCGGCGGGTCGGCGGACGCGGACGAGCCGGTGCGGGCCGGGGCGTCACTCGATCCGGAAGGCCGGCTCCTCGACGCTCTCGCTCTTGCACTCCGGACACCGGCCGGGCCGGTTCAGCAGGTCGTCGAAGTCGTCGAACCCGCAGTCCCGGCAGGTCGGCGGGGCGACGAGCAGTTCCTCCTCCGTGTGTTCCAGCGACTGGGCGATGTGTTCGACGTGGCTGATCGCCGCGCCGGCCTCGATCTCGAACTCCCGGGCGATGGCCGCGGCCGACAGCGCCTCCTCCCGGAGCCGGTCGGCGACGCGCTGGCGGGTCGTCCTGTCCGTTGTCGCCTCGCGCATGCCGGCCGTTTGCCCCCGATTACCATACCTTTTCCGGACGGTGGGGGCTGCGGGAACGGGGCGTCCGCTCGGTCGGAGCCGGTGACTGCCCCGGGGGTCCGGAAGATCAGAACGGTCCAAAAAGAACTTAGCCCCGTGGACTGAGACTCCGGACATGGAAGCAGTGGTTCTCGCCGGGGGCTACGCGACGCGGCTGTGGCCGGTCACGAAACACCGGCCGAAGATGCTCCTCCCGGTGGGAGAAACGACCGTCATCGACCGGATCCTCGGCGAGCTGGAGACCGACGACCGCATCGAGAACGTCTACCTCAGCACCAACGAGCGGTTCGCACCGGACTTCGAGGCCCACGTCGAGGAACAGGGATACGAGAAACCCCAGCTCTCGATCGAGGAGACGACCGCGGAGGACGAGAAGTTCGGCGTCGTCGGCGCGCTGGCCCAGCTGGTCGAGCGCGAGGGCGTCGACGACGACCTGCTCGTGATCGCCGGCGACAACCTGATGGGCTTTGCCGTCTCGGAGTTCCTCGACTACTTCGAGGAGAAGGGCGCACCGACGCTGGCCGCCTACGACGTGGGGAGCCGCGAGAAGGCCAAATCCTACGGGCTCGTCGAACTCGACGGCGAACGGGTCGTCGACTTCCAGGAGAAGCCCGACGATCCCAACAGCACCCTGGTCTCGATCGCCTGTTACGCCTTCCCCGCCGAGAGCATCCGCTTTTCGGAGTACCTGGCCGGGGACAACAACCCCGACGAGCCGGGCTGGTTCATCCAGTGGCTCCAGTCCCGCGAGGACACCTACGCCTTCGCCTTCGACGACGCCTGGTACGACATCGGCACGCCCGAGAGCTACCTCGACGCCGTCGCCTGGGAACTCGACGGCGGACAGTTGATCGCCGAGAGCGCGACCATCGAGGGCTCGGAGATCGGCGCGAACGTCCACGTCCTCCCGGGTGCCGAGGTGATCGACTCGACCGTCGAGTCCGCGGTCGTCTTCTCGGAGGCGACCATCGAGGACTGCGAGATCCGCGATTCGATCATCGACAAGGAGACCCACGTCGAGAACCTCGACCTCGCGGGCGCGCTCATCGGCGCGCACACCCAGATCACGAACGGGAGCTGACGAACGGGAACTGACGAGTCGCTCCGATCAGTCCAGCCAGGCGTCTTCGATCTCGACGTGTCCCCGCGAGCCTTCCCACACGGTGTCGTACTCCAGCCGGATCGGACGGTCCATGTGTGGCCCGTCGGTCACCAGCGTCTCGAACTCGCCGCCCTCGCCGAGGACGTGGACGCCGTACTCCGCGTTGAGGGCTTCGAGGTCCGCCAGGGCATCCCGATCGAGCGTCCGTCCGAGCCAGGACTCGTCGAGGCCGTAGGCCGCGACCTGGATGAGCCGGATCTCGAAGCCAGCCGAAAGCATCGCGTCGGCCAGTTCGTGGGGATCCTCCTGCCAGAGCGGCGCGAAGAGATCGGCGTCGAGGCGGTCGGCCATCGCCTCGATGCGGCTGGTCTGGTACTCGCTCTCGACCGCACCCGCGGTCAGGCCGGCGACGCCGCCGGGGAGGGCGGAATCGAGTTCGCGGAGGGCGGCCTCCAGCGGCTCAAGCTCCGCGTCGCCCTGTTCGCCGGCGTCGGTCGCCGTCTCCGCCTCGAAGTCGTCGGGCTCGACGTCGACCAGCGGGATCCCGACGCTCTCGGCGGCCAGCGCCGCCAGGTCCGTGGCGGGGACGTGGTACATGTACGAGTCCCCCTCCGGGTGGACGGTGACGAGGCGCTCGACCGGCAGGCCGCGTTCGAGCGCGCGGTACAGCGCCCACGAGGAGTCCTTGCCGCCCGAGAAGAGTCCGACCCACGCGCCGTCGTCTGCCATGCTCGCCGGTTGTCGACTCACACGTATAGCTCCGCCGCTCCCGAACGTTCATACCCGATGACGAAGCACCCGATCCCGGGTCGATGCGACGCTTGCAACACATCCGTCGAGCGCTGTCCACCGTCGCCGTGACCGGTCGAGTCGTCGTCCGACAGCCGACGCTTCTGGTGTACCCGGTGGTGCTGACCGCACTCGTCGTGGGACTGCTCGCCGGAGTCGGTGCCGGAATGGTGTTCACGAACGGGAACGACGTCGCCTGGACGGTCCTCTACGCGTCGTATTTCCTCGTGGGCGGCGTGGTGGCGACGTTCGTGTTCGGCGCGCTGTACTACGAGAGCGACGCGGTCATCCGCGAGGGGGCACAACCCCCGCTGATCGGTCTGGCGGCGGTCCGGCGAAACGCACGGCGACTCCTGGTCGTCGGGCTGGTCGTCGGCACCGTGGGGCTGGCGTCCTGGGTCGCTCGTCCGTCGCTCGAAAAGGTCCTCGGCGACGAGGCGACGGTCCTCCTCGACGGGATCGCTGGGACGGGAGTGCTGGTCGCCATCCAGTTGGCGGTCCTGGGAACCGGCGACCTGCGTGCCACGCTCGACGCCGTCGGGACCGTGACGGAGGAGATCTGGATCGAGTCGCTGCTCACACAGCAGGTCGGCTGGGGCATTTCGACGGTCTGTCTGTGGCTCGGCGCGGGGTTCGGACTGGGTTCGACGGTGACCGGCTACCGGATCGAACCCCTCGGGTTCTGGACGCCGTTTCTCGGGTTCCTGCTCGTGCCCGTGCTGGTACTCCTGCTGTGTACGACGATCCACGGGGTGTCACAGGCCGCACTGTTCCGGTACGCGATCGGAGACGCGGAGGGAGCGGCCGTCCCGCCGTCGGATCTCGTCGTCCTCGACGGGGGGCACCGCTAGTCGCTCTGGTCGGCGAACTCCTCTTCGAGGTCGGCCTCGTGGAAGTACGACGAGAAGCGGACGCCGGCCAGCGACACGAAGATCCCCGCCAGGATGAAAAGCAACAGGCGGATCTGCGGTTCGAGCGTCAGCCCCCGGATCGAGACGGCACCGAGGTCCATCGCCGGCATCCGGAACGACGAGAACACGCCCGCGCTCTCGAGGAAAAACGCCGAGAAGCCCCGCACCACGAGTCCGACCGCGACTGCGACGAACGGCAGGTTGACGTAGGCGCTGCGCACCCGGTCGTCGCGGATGATCTCGTCGAGCAGGCGGCCGGTCGAGCCGGCGAAGGCCGCCGCGGTCAGCCACGGGATCGCGTCGAAGGCGAACCGCATCGCGAGGATGAAGGGTGCGTCGCTTTCGGTCGCGGACACGCCGATCGCGCCCGCGAACACGCCGATCAGCGCCAGCCCGACGGCCACCACGTAGGTGACCAGCGACACCTGCCCCGAGTAGAGGGCGTTCCGAATCTGCCCGGACAGCGAGGCCAGCAACGAGTCGATACCCAGCCCCTTGTAGAGGAAGAAGACGCCGATGACGGCGGCGATGGCACCGGCCGCGACCGCCGGGCTGTCGGCAAGCGTCATCAGCGCCGGGAACGCGAGCAGGGCGACGCCCACGGGAACGAGGACCGTCTTCCGGAGTTCCTCGTCGGCCAGGAACTGCTTGAGCAGGTAGTAGGTGGACTCGATGTCGCGTGCCTGCCGGACGACGACCCGGTCGACCGCGTCCACGCGCACGCGGCTCTCGACGATGGGGACCAGCCGCTCGTCCTCGGCGCTGTCGACGACGACGACCGCCGATTCGAGGTCGTGCTCGCCGGTGAGCTGCTCGGTCTGGGCCGCCACCGCGCGGTCGGCGGAGACGGAGTCGCCGGCCGCCGAGAGGACCGCGACCACCACGTCCTCGCCGTCGTCGCGCAGGTCCCGGGTCACCCGCAACGCCTCCAGCACGCAGTTGACGCGGCTGTCCTCGGGATCGGCGACGCCGAGATCCGTCACGAGCGACTGGACCGCCTCCCAGCCCACCACCGGCGGCTCCGCGGTGAGGTCGCCCGTCCGGTCGATACACGCCACCAGCGTGGTCACGACCGACTGTTGGAACGCCAACGGATAAAAAACATTGCAGACGGGTCAGAACCGGAAGTCGAACCCGTCGGCGTCGTCGAACACGCTCGCGACCCCGGCCCCGAACGCGTAGGCGACCGACGCCGCACCGCCCCCGATGCGGTCGCGGAGGCTCAGCGACGGCGTGAACTCCTCGATCGCGACCGGCTCGCCCAGCTCCGCTTCGAGGCGATCCTCCACGTCCTCGCGGGTCCCGATCTCGTCGACCAGCCCGATGTCGTGGGCCTCGCTGCCGAGGTAGATCCGCGCCTCCGTCTCGCGGATCCGCTCGGGATCCATGTCCCGCCCCTCGGCGACCGTCTCGACGAAGTCGTCGTAGTAGTCGTCGACGATCCCCTGGAGGTACTCGCGTTCGTCCTCCGAGAGGTCCTTGAGCGGCAGACCCGCGTCCTTGTACTCGCCGGTGGTGAACTGCTCGTAGCTCACCCCCAGCTCGTCGGCCAGGTCGCTGACGTTGACCCGTGACCCGATCACGCCGATCGAGCCGACGACGCTTCCCCGTCGCGCCCACAGTTCGTCACAGCCGCTGGCGATGTCGTAGCCACCGCTGGCGCACACGTCGGTCGCGTACGCGACGGTCGGCCCGTCGAACCGCTCGGCGGCCAACCGGATGTCCTCGCTCGGGACGATCTCGCCGCCCGGCGTGTTGAGTTTCAGCAGGAGCGCCTCGGCCGCGCTCTCGTCGGCCCGTTCGATCTGCTCGACGATCGCGTCCGCGTCGGCCCCCGTCGGAGTCGAGACGAGGCTCCCGTCCGTCGATCTGGTGATTGGCCCCTCGACGGCGACCTCCGCGACGTTGTACCCCGGCAGGACGGAACCGGCCACGGACCCGCCCGCCCGAACCGCGAGCGGGAGGAGCGACACGACCAGCACGACCCCCAGCAACGTCGTCAGGTCCTGTGGGTAGACGACCAGCAGTAGCCACGCGAGCGCGACGCTCCCAGCAACACAGACGAGCGCGACGACGCCACGACCCATCGTCCGCAGCCGTCTTCGTCCACTGCTCATACACGAGTCTCGGTGCCCGACGACACTAAAACTACCAGTCTCCGACCGACGCCGGGCGAACCCGCCGGACGCGGACGGTTCCCGGAGCGGGCGTCGCCACTGGCCGGCGGAAAACGAGAGAATATCGCGTCGTCTAGAGCAGCCCCGTCTTCTGGAGCTTCATCAGGTCCTCGGTGTCCAGCGTCTCGCCTTCCTTGAACTTCTGGTAGATCTCCTCGGCTTCCTCGCGGGCGGCTTCCTGCTCTTCCTCGCGCTGGCTGCGTTCCTCCTCTTCCTCTTTCTTGTCGAGTTCGCGCAGGCGCTTCTGGACGCGCACGAAGTCCTCGTGGTGCTGGTCGGCGGCTTCCTGGGCCTCCACGAACTTCTCGTGCATCTCGTCGGCTTCGTCACGGATCTCGTCGGCCTCGCGGTAGGCCTCGATCATCTTGTTGTGGTGTTTCTGGGCCTCGTCCGCGAGTTCCGTAACCTTCTGGTGGTGTTTGGAGGCTTCCGAGCGGATCTCCTCGGCTTCCTCCTTGAGTTCCTCGACGTCACCCGTCTGTTCGAGCTTCTCTTTCTTGTCCTGGAGCTTCTCGCGTTTGTCCTCGATCTTCTCGATCAGTTCTCGCTCCTCCTCGGGGTTGAGGACTTCCGTCTGCTGTTTGAACTCCAGGTCCTCGATCTCCTCCTCGAGCTTGTCGATGGACTTGCCCTCGTCGAGCTCGAGGTCCTCTTTCATCTCCTCGACCTTGTCGAACAGCTCGTTGGCCTCGGCGTTGAGCTCGTTGCGTTTCTCCTTGTGTTCCTGGACTTCGGAGTTGAGCTCGTCGCGCTTCTCGCGGTGTTCCTGGGCCTCGTCGACCTTCTCGCGCGTCTTCGCGTTGAGCTCGTCGCGCTTGGAGGCGCGCTCGGAGGCGAGCTGGTTCAGCTCGTTTCGCCGGTCGCGGAGCTGCCCGGCGAGTTTGATCAGCTCACCTTTCGATTTGTTTTCGATGTCGTCGTCTGTTACTTCGATGTTTTCGGATTCGTCGATTGACTCTGCCATGGTTTACACCTCTATGCCATTACCGCTCCAGCACGCGACAGTTGGGACTGCGTGGCGACAGCCAGCACCTGATAAGTAGGGTTCCCTGTCATTCTGCGGGCATCGCACGATACTGCCGGAACGCTGGAGGCGTTCTGGTGAGTCCATCTATTGTCGAAGGCAATTTAAATATTCCGGTCGCCGACCCCCGTGAAAACAGCTACCAAACGCCCGAGCGACCCACGGTACGGTCTCGCACGGATCGGGATCAGCCGTCGAGCCGGTACGTGTTCTCGACGACCCGATCCGGGAGCGACAGCGACAGGGTTACCGACTCGGCGTCGCCCGGAATCGGGATCGAGTCCGGCGTCGCGGTGTCGCCGGCGTCGACGCTGACCTCGATCTCGCCGCCGTCGTCGCCGGCCGTCCACGCGACGGTTCCCGACACGTCCTCCGGCCGGTCGTTGACGACCGTCAGCGGCGTCGTCCTGCCGGGAGCGGGCGCGACGAGCGTGGCCTGGACGGGTTCGTAGGCCATTCGAAGCGCTTCGTATCCGGCCTTGGGATCGCCGTCGCGTTCGACGACGCCCATCCCGGCCGACGCCACGTCCCGGAGGGTGTGGGCGGCGAACAGCGACGTATCGCGCCGCCGGAGCGCCTCCGCGACGCGTTTGACGACCCGGGCCTGGTAGGCCTGCGAGGCGTCGGCCCCGCCGTCGACGTGGGCCTCGTGTTTCGCCCGGTCGAACCCCGGCACGTCGTCCCCGGGCACGACCGCCCCGAACGCGCCGGCACCGAACTCGCCGACGACCTCGCCGACCTCGAACGTGTCGAGCAACCAGTCCACGTCGTCGGCGTCGCCGTAGTCCCAGCCCGGATACAGCGTCGGCGCGTCGGCTCCGGTACCCAGCGCACCGACGACGGGAAAGACGAGTCGATCCTCGGGGAACGCCGCCGCGACCGACTCGGCCGGTCCGCGGTCGTAGCTGGCGCGCCAGGCCCGCCAGCGCAGGCGCAGCCGGTCGAGCGTGCCCGACCCCAGCGGACTCGGGAAGGGATCGAGCGGATCGTCGTGGACGCTGTAGGCGAACAGCGAGGGATGGCGGCCGTAAGTGCGGTCGAGCGCGGCCGCCAGCTCCCGCCCGCGGTCGGCGTCGAACTCGCCGGGTCCGGTCAGCGGCAGGTCCTGCCAGACCAGCAGCCCGGCCTCGTCACAGGCCTCGTAGACGGACCGGTCGGGGGCGTGGCCGTGCATCCGGACGACGGTGGCGTTGGCCTCGACGGCCCGCTGTACGTCGTCCGGGGTGGCCGAGAGGAGCGTGACTCCGCGTCCGGGGACTCGTTCGCCGTTGACGAGCAGGCCGTCGGCGTCGCGGTCCACCGAGCACAGGCCGGTGACCACCGAGCGGGTCGCGTCACCGATCTTCGCCCGGACGGCGTAGCGCCGTTGCGGCCCGAGTCCACGGGGCCACCACAGCGACGGATCGTGTACGTCGATGGTGTGTTCGACGACGGCCCGCTCGCCGGCGTCGGCCTCGACGGCCGCACGGTCCATCATGCCCCGGCTCTGGAACTCGCCCTCGGGACGCAGGGAGAAGGTCACGCGGTCGTCGAGGTCGGTGTCGGTCTCGACGACCGCCCGAACGTCGATCTCGGCGGTCCCGTCGACCAGCCGCGGGTGGACGTCCAGATCGTAGACGTAGGTTCCCGGGTGGGTCTCGACGGTCGCGTCCCACCAGATCCCGGGGACGCGGTCGCCGTCCGGGACGATATCGGTATCGTGGACGCCGCCGAAACGATCCTCGGGGAGCCGGCACTCGACGATCAGTTCGTTCCGGTCCTCGGGTTCGAACGAGTGGCGGAACGGGCGGAAGTAGGCGTCGTGTTCGCCGACGAGGTCGCCGTTGAGCCAGATGCGTGCGTGAGCGAACAGGCCGCGCAGTTCGATGACTGCGCGGGCATCCTCACCCGAACGGGGATCGTCGAACACGGAGCGGTACGCGGCGGCGTCGGCGTCGGCGAACACCTGTGGCCGACCCGGTACGTCGACCGGCGTCCACACGTCCGGTTCGGGTTTGCCCGTCCCCGGCTCGACCGACGTCCCAGTCCACTCGCCCAGCATATACGTGTCCGGGCGTCCGCCTGTGCCATATCCTTTACGCGACATTCGCTCCGCGACGAACCCGATCACTTTCACTTTCACTCCGCGGACGGCTCGCTTTGATACCCGGTCCGCCCGTTTCCCCGGACGTGCTCGAAGAACTGTCCTGTACCTGTGACACCTGCGACCGGACCCTCGGCGAAGAGAGCCGCCGGCTCACCTACCGGACCGAGGGCGGCGAGCGCCACGCCTACGAGTGTGCCTGCGGAGCCGTGACGATCACCGTCGCGCGCCGAAACGACCCGCTGAAGTGAGCCGGGCGGGAACGCCGGGCCATGGAAGAAGTCGTTCACGCACGCGGCCACGAGAACGTCTCGGCCGACCACGCCAGCACCTTCGAGGTGACGAGCGACGACTACCTCACGCCGGCCGGGGACTGCATCCTCGGGATCGCCGCCGACCGCGTCCCCGCCGACTTCGACCCCGCGTTCGTCGAGGGGTGTCGGTCCGCGGACGCGACGATCACCGTCACCCTGGAGGCGGGCGGCCACACCGAGACCGTCACCGGTCGTGGCCACCCCGACCTCACCTTCGAGAGCGAGCGCAGCGCCGTCGGCCGCACGAGCGACTACGTCGACGACCGAACGGTGCTGGTCGACGCCGACGAGGCGGCCGGCGATCTGGACCGGGAGCTGGTGGCCGCGCTGGCCGAGGGTGCGGCCCTGACAGTGACGATCGCCGTCGAGTGATCCCCGCCACCGCGTCCGAAAGTGAAATAACTTCAACACGTCACCCGGGAACTACGGATATGGCAGGGCAACAGCGGCAGGGACAGTCGGGTGGTATCGGCACTCACGGATCGATCACGCCGGAACGCGCCGGCAAGATCGCGCTCGCGGCGGCGGGCGTGGTCTTCGTGGGGAGTGTCGTCTACGGCGTGTTCAGTATCAGTCTACAGGGCGGCTCGATCGACTTCGGTTCCCTCCTCGTCGACCAGCTCGGCGACGTTCCGTACCAGGCGGCGGTGTTCGGAGCCGTCCTCTGGGCCGTGGCGGCACGGGGGAGCAAGGACGCGTTGCTCACGGGAAGCGCCGTCGTCTACGCGGGCGACCTGTCGAGCAGCATCGTCGTGATCGCGACGAACGAGTTCGCCGAGATCGACCTGGGGACGCTTCTCGGTCCCGGCTACGGCGTCCTCTTTTTCCTCGGGTTCGCGATGGCCGTCCGACTGTATCACGGCAAGGACATCCTCCCCGGCGTCGGGTTCCGTCTCTGACGATCCGGTGAGTCTTTTGCGGCTGGATCGCTAGACGGGGTATGGCAGACGACCCGGAACCAGCCGAGAACATCAGCGGCGGGACCGCCGGTGGTGGCTACGCCGACACCTTCGGGGCCGACGCGCCGGGGACCCGCGCCGAGGCCGTCGTCGACCGGCTCGGCGAGCTGTACTGGCAGAAGGCTATTGAAAAATACAGAAAAGTTCTTTATCATTGCCCCACAAGGGACAGTAAATGGGCGATCGAAAACAGATCAATATTGTAGTAGATGAATCCCAGAAAGAGGACTGGGAAGACTACGTGGACAAAAGTGACGAGTGTAGCAGTTTATCTCATCTCATTCGATTAGCCGTTTCGCGGGAGATCTCAGAAACAACAGCTACTTCCTCAGAAC
>JBDGUF010000066.1:0-12504 GCA_042216105.1 Halorientalis sp. | reverse complement strand
TCGGACCTACGAGACCGACGACGGCGAGGTGAACGTCTCGGTCCGGCCGGAGTCGTTGACCTCCTCCTCCGCGTGAACGCGGAGGAATCCCGCCACGGGATTTCAGGCCGAGCGAAGCGGCCTGTTGGTTTCAAGACGCATACGTTCCAAGCGTCGTCTGCTGGTTTTCAGCATCGGCTTGGCTGTCTTGTGGCCCGGTCAAAGAGGCCCCATCCGTAGCCGAGTCATCGTCACCGGCCTTCTGCCGGGAAGTCCGGTCGCTTCGGCGGTGACTCTCTCCACTACGGTAGCGGTCTGCAATGTTTATCGCCCCGTTCACGTCGGCTTGATACTCACCGACCCAACAGCCGTCGTTCGAGCATCTGAACGTCGCCTGTCGTGGCCGGTAGCCGTGTTCACCGCAGGCGTGACACGCCTTCGACGTGTTGCGGGGATTCACCGTCTCGACGGGAATCCCCTTTTCGGCGGCCTTGTACCGAATCTGTGCGTGGAGCTTGGCAAAGCCCCATCCGTGCAACCGTCGATTCATGTACTCGCCGTAGTCCATGTTCTCGCGGATGTACGTCAGGTCTTCCAGCACCAACACTGGATTCTCGACGGACTCGGCGTACTCCACGACTTCGCGGGTCACACGGTGGAACACGTCGTCAATCTGGTCCCACAGTGCGTCACCGTAGGACTCTGCGATTCGCTCACTGCCACGCTTCTGAAGCCGCCGCTTGGCGGTGAAGTAGGTTTTGCGGAGCCGACGAACGGCCTTGCCGTCGTCGGCCCACAGTCGGGGGCGAACCGGAGAACCGCTCTCGTCGCGGTGACACACCGTGACGAGACTCGCTTCTCCAATGTCCACACCAATCGGCGTCCGCTCGTCGGCGGACGCCGCAGTTTGGTCCTCCACGTCGCGGGTAACGGTGATGTGGAGATACCACGTTCCGTCCCGCTCGAATAGCCGACTTTCACCCATCTCGGCGTCGTCTGCGTACACCGCTTCGAGCCACTCCCGCTGTTCGGGATTGGCGCGTGCCGGAATCCAGAGGTGGTAATCCTCGTGGTGCGGGATTTTGACGTACCACTCGACAGCGTTCTGTGGCTGATGGTCGAGTTGCAGTCCCTCGTTGGTGAACCGCACCGGGTGGTCGTCGTGAAGCTCGTCGGCATCGTAGCTGTTCCCACAGAGTTGTGGGACGTACTTCTTGAGGGCGTTTTTCGCGTAGCCGCTCAGGTCGTACTCGACAACCACGTCGTTGGCCGCTGACTGTGTGTCACAGCCAGCGGCGAAGGCGGCCTGAAGCGCCTGCTGGTACGCGTCCCGTGTCTCACGAAGCTTCTGTCGCTTGTGGACGTTCGGGTCCACAAGCTTCAGTTCGAGCGTTTTTGTGACCTCACCCATCGTCGCCGTATTCCTTTTGTTGGTTGTGAGAACGATATATTTCAGCCATGCAGGGTGAAAGTGAAACGGTGGGAAATCCGGCAGTGCAATAGAACGGTGGACTGTCACACTATGCTGTCCGCTCAACCCCCGCCTGTTCGTTCCTCGGTTCCGACAGGGTGTCGGAACACTCGTCCCTCACGGGAAGGCGGGGGTATGCGCTCGTATCTCTATCAGTCAGATAGCGCTATTGCTCGGCATCGCACTGATTTCGTACGGGGTCTACCGGACCATATGACCGCAGAAAACATACTACATCAGACATGAATCGAATAACCTTTACCGATGCTGGGCCTATCCTGAGGTACCACTATGGGTGAAAAGCGCGAGCGGACCACGGAGATGTCGAAGAAGTCGACGAAAATCCGTAACGGTCCGGCGTGGCTGTCCAAGCTGTTGAACCCCTCGACGTTCGAGGACAACGAGTAGTCCCTCGTCCCGTCGTCGCTTCTTTATTACCGCACCGGCACACCGCGCTCGGTTCGATGACTCTCCCTACAACCGCACCGGCACGCCCCGGTCGTCCAGATACTCCTTGGTCTCCTGGATGGAGTACTCGCCGAAGTGGAAGATCGAAGCCGCGAGTCCGGCGTCCGCGCCGGCCTCGGTGAACACCTCGTACATGTCCTCGGGACCGCCACAGCCCGAGGAGGCGATGACGGGCGTCGAGACCGTGTCACAGACGGCCTTCGTCAGCGGGATGTCGTAGCCGTCCTTGGTCCCGTCGGCGTCGATGGAGTTGACGAACAGTTCGCCCGCGCCGCGTTCCTCGGCCTCCTCGGCCCAGGAGATCACGTCGATTCCGGTCCCCTCGCGGCCGCCCTTGACGGTACACTCGAACCAGCAGGACTCGCCGTCGACGGAGACGTAGTGGTCGCCCTGTTCGTCGAACCGGCGGCGAGCGTCGACGCTGATGACGATGCACTGGCTGCCGAAGGCCGCCGCGCCCTCCTCGACGAGTTCCGGGCGCTCGATGGCTCCGGTGTTGATCGAGACCTTGTCCGCGCCCGCTCGCAGGGTCTCTTTCACGTCCTCGCGGGTGCGGATGCCGCCGCCGACGGTCAGGGGGATGAACACCTCGTCGGCGATGGACTCGACCACGTGGAGCATCGTCTCCCGACCCTCGGCGGAGGCGGTGATGTCGAGGAAGACGAACTCGTCGGCCCCGGCCTCGTTGTACTTTTTCGCCATCTCGACCGGGTCGCCGGTGTACTCCAGATCCTCGAAGTTGACGCCCGTGTACACCGCCGGGTTCCCCTCGTCGTCTACGTCCACGTCGATACACGGAATGATCCGTTTCGTGAGGGTCATCAGTTGCCTCCGGTTACGCCACCGCCCGACAAAAGGCGTCTGATTCCCGCAGTCGGCCCGGGAGGCGAGTCATCGGCGAGGGATCCGCCGAGAGCGGTTCCGATACACCGAAGTGGGCCGGTCGCCAACACCTGCCCATGAGCGACGATCACGACGAGGACCGACCCGAGTACGATCCGGAGAGTCCCGAGATCCCCGACGAGGAGCCGCCGCTTCGCAGCACGGCTCCCCAGAGCGACTACACGACGGAACAGGTCGGGTTCGGGTTCGTCGTCCTCGCCGTCGGCCTCGCCGTCACGTTCGGCATCCCGTTCCTGCTCTGAGTGGCGGTACCACGCCGGGGTTTTTCGACCGGTGTGAGTAGCGACGGTCGATGGAGAAGATCAACGAGTCCGACCTGAACTGGCAGGCCTGCGACCGCGACAGGGCGACCTTCCGCCGGACGGAACTCGGCGCGGCCGTCGACGGCGACCACGATCCGGGCGGGCGATTTCGTCACCCTGCCGGCCGACGAGTCCGGCGGCCACCGCGTCGTCAACGACGGCGACGACACCTTCCGCTACCTGATGGGCTCGACGATGAACGAGCCCGACGTGACGATCTACCCCGAGATGGAGACGTTCGGCGTCTACGTCGGCTCGCCGCCCGGCGGCCGCGAGGAACGCACCTTCGAGGGGTACTATCCGACCGACGGCGAGGTACCGTACTGGCCCGACGAGGACGGCGGCGAGGAGTGATCGACGCGACCGCTACTCCAGTTCCCGCTCGATGACCGACCGCAGGTCGGCGATCGTATCGGCGTCGTAGTCGAGGGTGTCGTCCCCGACCGACAGCGACAGCGCGCCCGAGTCGTCGGCCGCCCCGACGCGCTCGACGGGCGCGACGCCCGCGAAGGCCGCCTCGACGGCGTCGGCGTCGGTCGTTTCGATCACGACGCGGCCGGGCTGTTCGTGAAAGAGGTGTTCGGCGGGGGTGGCGTCGCCGTCGAGGGTCACGTCCGCGCCCGCGTCGTCGGAGACCATCTCCGCGAGCGTCACCGCGAGACCGCCGTGGCTGGCGTCGTGGACGGCCAGCGTGTCCTCGCGGTCGGCCACCTCGGCCAGCGTCTCGACGAACGCCGACCGCTCGTCGGGGAGTTCGGGGAACCGATCGCTCCCGCCGTGCTGAGCCAGATACTCCGATCCGCCGAGTCGGGGGTCGGCCGCACCCGACAGCGCGCGGTCGTTGACCACGAGCAGGTCGCCCTCGCCGGAGAGTACCGCGGGCGGAGCCTCGTATCCGTCCTTCGTCCCCACCAGCGCCAGCGTCGGCGTCGGCGGGATCGGCCCCGCGTTCGAGTCGTTGTACAGCGAGACGTTGCCGCCGACCACGGGCACGTCGAGTTCGGCGCACATGTCCGCGAGGCCGTCGACGATCCCCTCGAACCCGCCGTACACGTCGGGTTTCTCGGGGTTGCCGCCGTTGAGGCAGTCGACCGCCGCCAGCGGGGTCGCGCCCTTGGCTGCGACGTTGGTGGCGTTCTCCAGGGCGACCGCGCGCGCCCCGTCGTAGGGCGCGGCGTCCGTCCAGTTGGGGTCCGCGCCGGCGGAGTAGGCCAGGCCGGTATCGGCCTCTCGGATCGCCAGAATCGCGGCGTCGTCGCCCGGCGGCGTCGCGGTCCGGACCTGCACCTCGTGGTCGTACTGGCGGTAGACCCACCGCTTCGAGGCCGTGTTGGGACTCCCGACGACCGCCTCGAAGGCGTCGGCGAGGTCGGGGTCGGGGAGGTCCCGCTCGGGCTGGCTCGGCTCTACGGAATCGAGGTCGTGAAACGGCGCGCCGTCGCCGAGGAACTCCGCGGGCGCGTCCACGACGGTCTCGCCCTCGAACTCACAGACGTAGTTGCCCTCTGTCACCTCGCCGATGACCGAGCAACCCAGATCGTAGCGCTCTGCGATCTCGGCCACCCGGTCGACGTTCTCCGGCTTTACCTCGTAGGCCATCCGCTCCTGAGATTCCGCGAGCAGGATCTCCAGGGCGTTCATGTTGGGCTCGCGCTGGTGGACCCGCTCCAGTTCGACGTGTGCGCCGAGGCCGCCCTTGGCGACGAGTTCGCTGGTCGCGCCGCCCAGCCCCGCCGCGCCGAGGTCGCGGGCGGACTCGATCAGCGCCTCGTCGATCAGCGCCTCGTTGGCCTCGATCAGGAGTTTCTCGGTGTAGGGGTCGCCCACCTGCACCGCGGGCCGGTCCTCGGTTTCTGCGTCCTCCGCGAGGTCCTCGCTGGCGAAAGAGGCTCCGCCGAGTCCGTCCCGACCCGTGGCGTTGCCGACGAGGACGAGCTTGTTGCCCGGTTCCTGGGCCTCGGCGGTCACCAGCCGGCCGGGGTCGTCGATCAGGCCGATACAGGAGACGTTCACCAGCGGGTTGCCCTCGTAGTCGTCGTGGAAGGCGACGCTCCCCGTGACGGTGGGCACGCCGATACAGTTGCCGTAGTGGGAGATGCCCTCGACGACGCCCTCGAAGAGATAGCGGGAGTGTTCGCGGTCGAAGCCGCCGAAGTACAGCGAGTCCGCGAGCGCGATGGGGTAGGCCCCCATCGAGAGCGTGTCGCGGACGATGCCGCCGACGCCGGTCGCCGCGCCGTCGAACGGGTCGACGTAGGAGGGGTGATTGTGGCTCTCGATGCCCAGCGTGATGTAGGTATCGCTGTTCCCGCCGTCGCCGTCGGGCAGGGCGACGACGGCCGCGTCGTCACCGGGGCCGACGACGACGTTCTCGCCCTCGCTGTCGAAGGCCGACAGCAGCGGTCGTGAGGAGCGGTACGCGCAGTGTTCGCTCCAGAGGTTCTCGAAGAGCGCGGCCTCGGCCGGCGTCGGCTCGCGGCCGAGTTCCGCGGTGACGAGATCGTGGTCCTGATCGGACAGACTCATTGGGCACGGGTAGCCACAGGCCGGCTAAATCGCTTTCCATGTCCCGCGTGCGATCGAAGAGAATGGAGCGTCGAGCGGCGGTCGCGTCGCCCGTCAGTCGTCGGTTTGTTCGACGTCCGCGTCGTCACCGTCGGTGGGCGTTCCACCGTCGGTCGCGACCTCTTCTTCACCCTCGCCGCCGTCGGTGGCGATCTGGGTTTCGAGGCGGTTCTCGTGCCAGGTGAACTCGCGGCCGAACAGTTCCGGAGCCTCCTCCTTGAGGTTCCAGGGGTCGGGGCCGACACGCGGCCCTTCGAGCCAGGACTGGACGAGGTTCCAGACGAAGATGATCTGGCCGACGAGCAGGATCAACGCGCCAGCCGTCGCCAGCTGGTGGAACGTCGTGACGGTCGCGAGCGGCGCGAGCGCCGAGTCGAACTGGTAGGTGGCGTACCGGCGCGGCATGCCCAGATAGCCCAGCGCCAGCATGGCGAAGAAGGTGATGTTGGTGCCGATCATCGACAGCCAGAAGTGCCACTTCGCCAGCGTCCGCTGGTACATCCGCCCGGTGAAGATCGGGAACCAGTAGTAGATGGCCGCGAAGACGGCGAAGCCGATGGCACCCATGACGATGTAGTGGAAGTGACCCACGACGTAGTAGGTGTCGTGCAACACCATGTCGACGGGGATCGACGCGAGGAACACGCCGGTGACGCCGCCGATGATGAAGTTCGAGACGAACCCGATGCAGAACAGCATCGGGGCCGCCAGCCGGAGCTTCCCGTTCCACATCGTCGTGATCCAGTTGAACGTCTTCACCGCGCTCGGTATCGCGATGGCCAGCGAGACGGCCATGAAGGAGGCCCGGAGCCGGGGGTCCATCCCGGTCGTGAACATGTGGTGGGCCCAGACGCCGAAGGAGAGGACCCCGATGGCCAGCGTGGAGTAGACGACGAACTTGAAGCCAAAGAGCTTCCGGCCCGCGAAGCGGGGCAAGATGTAACTCACCAGCCCCATCGGCGGGAGGACGAGGATGTACACCTCGGGGTGGCCGAAGAACCAGAACAGGTGTTGCCAGAGCATCGTCCCACCGCCCTGGACGGCGAAGAAGGTCGTGGCGAAGTTCCGGTCCAGCAGGAGCATGATCAGCGCCGAGCCCAGCAGCGGGAAGGCAAAGAGGATCAGCGCCGACTGGGTGAGGATCGTCCACGAGAAGATGTCCAGATTCGCCCAGGTCACGTCCTCGCTGCGCTCGGTGAAGATGGTCGCGATGAAGTTGATCGCCCCCATCGTCGCCGAGACACCCGTCAGGTGCAGGCCGAGCATCATCAGGTCGGCCCCCATCTGGGGCTGTTGGACCGACAGCGGCGGGTACATCACCCACGAGGTCTGTGCGGCCCCGATCGAGGGGATGAGGAAGCCACCCCAGACCAGGAGCGCGCCGGGCGGGAGCAGCCAGAACGCGATGGCGTTGATCCGGGGGAAGGCCATGTCGTCGGCCTCGATCAGCAACGGGACGAAGTAGTTCGCGAACGCCGCGATGATCGGCGTCCCGAACAGGAACAGCATCGTGATCCCGTGACTGGTCAGGATGGCGTTGTAGAAGCTGTTCTCGATGATGGCCCCGGCCGGAACGAGGAGCTGGAGTCGGATGAGAACGGCCATGATACCGCCGACCGCGAACGCGAGCACCCCGTAGGTGCCGTACAGCATCCCGATGTCCTTGTGGTCGACAGTGGTGAGCCACCGTACGATTCCACCGGGCTTTTCGTCGTGACCGTACCCCGACTCCTCACCGAGGGCACCACCGCCGGCGAGGGGTGTGTACGAGCGCCAGTCCTCGATCCGCGTGAGGAGGGCGGCGACCGCCACGAGGAAAACGCCCATCAGCACCGTTAGTGCGAGCTGTCCTGCAGCCATTGATACTGGACACTCGGGACTGGGGGCTAAAGAAAGATTCCCTTTGAGTCACCGTGCGAACGTGTTCGTTCGGAGACGACGCGGCGATACAGGGCGCTCACGGGGACGGAGCGATCGGACGGGAGAACGGAGCGTCAGGCCGTGTGGTCCTCGTCGCCGTCCATCTCGGCCTCGGCCTTGGAGACTGCCTTCCCGGCGTAGTATGTCAGGACCGCCAGCAGGACGAAGGCGGCGATCAGGATGCCGAACTGGAGCGTCGAGACGACGCTGTTCCAGCCGAAGGGATTGAACAGCCCGAAGGCCACGATGAAGAACAGCAGGATGCCAAGCGGGATCATGTTGACCGTCAGATCGAGGATCGTCTCGCGGTCGAACGTACTCGGGAGCATACCATCCGGTTTAGAGACGACGATAAATAGGTTGTCGGAATCGTCGCGGCTACCGCAGGTCGGCGTTCCGTTCGAGCGCCTGAACGGTGCCCCCGGCGGCCAGCAGGATGATCCCGGCGATCGCCACGGCGAGCGCGCGCGGGACGACGAGGCCGAACTCCCCCGGCGCGGCGATCACGTCGATCAAAACGCCGGGGTCGATCCCGACGAGCCAGGCGACGACGCCGACGCCGATGGCCGCGAGGGCACCACCGAAGGCGAACAGGGAGCCCCACAACGTGTCGACGTACGCCGACTCTTTGAGGATGCCGGCGACGCTCCCGCCGAACAGCAACAGGCCGCCGACGGCGATCGGGAAGATGCCGATGATGATACCGACCTCGGAGAGTGCGAACCCGAGCGCGACGAACATGGGCCACGGGCTGGCTTTCCGGTACTGGTCGCTCAGGCCGGGTTCCTCTTCCATACCCGGGGATGGGGCTCGCACCTAAAAGGCACACCGGAATCCGATCCGGACGATCCGGAACCAACATATTCACTACCACCCCCTCCGTACGGCCGACCATGAGCGATCGTACGGAGGACGTGTCACGGCGGGGTTTCCTCGTGGCGACGGCGGGCGGCGCTGCGGCCGCCGGCGTCACGGGTACCGCAGCTGCCCAGGAGACGACCGGGACGGGCGGCACCGCGACGAACGGAACGGCGACCAACGGCACCGCGACCAGCGCCCCGAAGGGGACGGGCACCGCCGGCGGCGGTGGGGGCGGCGGGATCCCCGACTTCGGCGGCTACCTCAGCAGCGCGAACGGGTACGACGGGAGCGTCGCCGACAGGACCGGACAGAGTACCGTCACGGTCAAGGTCGGGGCCGGAAGCAAGGGGTACGCCTTCAGCCCGGCCGCGGTCCACGTGGACAACGGCGCGACCGTCCAGTGGAAGTGGACGGGCCAGGGCGGGGCACACAACGTCGTCTCGGACGGCAAGGGGCCGCTCGACGCCGGTGCGCCGGTCGCCGGTACCGGCGTCAAATACGAGTACACGTTCAAGAAAGACGGCATCTACAACTACTACTGCAGACCCCACCAGGCCCTCGGAATGCTCGGGTCGGTCGTCGTCGGGACGGACTACCCGACGGTCCAGCCTGCGAGCGGGGGCGGCGGTGGCGGTCCCGCGCTCCCCAGTAGCGCCAAGACCATCGGCGTCGCGACGGCGCTGGTGATGAGCGCGTCGCTGGGCCTCTCGTACGTCTTCATGAAGTACGGCGGCGACTACGGCGTCGAGGAGTAGCCGTCGCGGCTACACCGACGTATCGACGGTCTCGATCTCGAGGTCGACCTCGCGCTGTCGGCCTTCGAGGTCGGCCACGATCCGCTCGACCACCCGTTCGGCCTCGGCCCGGATCTTCGGTTTCGCCTTCTCGATCACCCAGTCCATGGAGACGAATCGTGGGAGATCCAGCACGCCCGAATCCGCAGAGTCCGGGTGGAACTCGACGGTCAGGCGCACGCGGCAGGCGTGTTCCTGGCTGTCCGGCCGCTCCTCGGGGATCGGCTCGACGGCCCAGTGGCCCTCGGCGTCGATGTCTTTCGTGAGCTTCCAGTCGATCCGGTTCGGCGGGTCGGTTCCGGTCACCTTCGAGTGGGCGGTGTAGCTGAGCTTCCACCAGGCGAAGGTGAGGAAATAGCGCGTCCCCGCCCCGCCGTCGCCGTCGCTGCGGACCTCCTCGAGGTACTTCGCGTAGTTCGCGTACCCGGGGAAGTCCTCGAGGAACTCGTAGATCTCTTCGGGCGGCAGGTAGACGACGGTGCTGACCTCGACTCTGTCCACACGTTCTCTGGGGGCGACCGCGCCGTAAGTATTCCGCAGGCCGACCGACTCGATCGGTCGGCAAACAGTAGACATATGTGCGTGCCCGAGACTGAGACCGACATGAGCGACCACGACACGGACGAGGAGTTCGGCGACTTCGGGGGGCGACACGTCCCCGAGCCGATGCAGGAGCCGCTCGCGCAACTGGCGGCGGCGTTCGAGGACATCGCCGGAAGCGACGAGTTCCGCGATGAGTTCCGGGCGATCCTGGAATCGTACGCCGGGCGGCCGACGCCGCTGTACCACGCCGAGCGCCTCTCCGAGGAGTACGGCGCGGAGATCTACCTGAAACGCGAGGACCTGCTCCACGGCGGGGCACACAAGATCAACAACGCCGTCGGGCAGGCCCTGCTCGCGGAGAAGGCCGGCAAGGAGCGGCTGATCGCTGAGACCGGGGCCGGCCAGCACGGCACCGCGACCGCGATGGTCGGCGCGCTGTTCGACCTGGACACGGAGATCTACATGGGCGAAAAGGACGTCCAGCGCCAGAAGATGAACGTCTTCCGCATGCGGCTGCTGGGCGCGCAGGTCACCCCCGTCACGCGGGGCGGCGCGGGGCTGGCCGACGCCGTCGACGCCGCGCTGGAGGACTTCGTGGAGAACATCGACGACACCCACTACATGGTGGGATCGGTCGTCGGCCCGGACCCGTTCCCGCGGATGGTCCGGGAGTTCCAGTCGGTCATCGGCGAGGAGGCCCGCGAGCAGGCCATCGAGCAGATCGGCGAACTGCCCGACGCTGCCGTCGCCTGCGTCGGCGGCGGCTCGAACGCCATCGGCCTGTTCCACGCGTTCCGCGAGGACGACGTGGCCTTCTACGGCGGCGAGGGCGGCGGCGAGGGCGCGGAGTCGGACCGCCACGCCGCGCCGCTCGCCTCGGGCACGGAGGACGTGATTCACGGCATGAAGACGCGAGTCATCGACGACGACGTGGAGGTCCACTCGGTCTCGGCGGGGCTGGACTACCCGGGCGTCGGCCCGGAACACGCCCGCTTCCAGGAGCTGGGCCGGGCCGAGTACCGCGCGATCACCGACGAGGAAGCCCTGGAGGCGTTCCGGGAACTCGCCCGCACCGAGGGGATCATCCCGGCCCTGGAGACCGCCCACGGGCTGGCGATGGCCAAGCAAGTCGCCGCGGAGACCGACCACGAGACCATCGTCGTCAACCTCTCGGGCCGGGGCGACAAGGACATGGAGACGGCCGCAGAGCAGTTCGACTTGAGCTAGCCCGGCCGCGCCCGAGCGGGGAGCGAGAGCCGACACCTCATGTTTTTTGGCAGGCGGACTCCTGACCGGGACGATGCGAGCGACGCGTCGACGACTCCTGCGATCGCTGGGCGTCCTGACAGTCACGGGGTTGGCCGGCTGTGCGGGGCAGTCGGGTTCGACGCCGACAGCGACGGGAGCGCCCGACCGGACGACGGCGAACCGTGCGACGACCGACCGGACGACGAGAGATGGAACGGGGACATCCGACCGGACGACGGAGCGACGAGCGTGGACCAAGAACCGACAGTCGGAGAAGGCGGCGGTAGCCACGGTGAGACGGTATTACGAAGCCGTCGAAGCCGGCGACAGCGAGCGGATCAACCGGTACACCGTCGACGCGCTGAACGTCACCCAGTCGGAGGCGGCCGGGTTACAGGAGACACTCCGGGAGTACTCGGAGTGGAGCGCCCAGTTCTCGGAGTGGGCCGGGAGAAAAGCCGAGGTGTTCGTCGTCCTCGACACGACGATCAACGGCCGGAGAGCGAGTACGGTCAGGCGATACACGCTGGTCAGGCGGGACGGTGAGTGGCTCATCGGCGAGCGGCGAAACGGGTTGTAAGGTCGGACGGACCGAACCGAACCATTCTATTCGGGGGCCGGTCAACTCCCCGCCGTCATGACCGAAACCACGGACGTGTGCATCGTCGGCGGCGGCGTCGCCGGCCTCAGCGCCGGCGTGTTCACCGCCCGGAACGGGCTGGAGACGACAGTCGTGAACGACGGCGAGTCGCTGCTGGCCCGGAACGCGCACCTGGAGAACGTCCCCGGCTTCCCCGCCGGCGTGAACGCGCGGCGCTTTCTCGATCTGCTCGAACAGCAGGCCGAGAACGCTGGCTGTGCGTTCCACGAGGGCGAGGTGACACGGGTCGCCGTCGACGACGAGGGGTTCGACGTGGAGACGGCCGCCGGTGACCAGTTCTGGGCCGACTACGTGGTCGCGGCGACGAAGAACACGGTCGACTACCTCCGGGGGATCGAGGGCGTGGGCTTCGTCGACCGCGGGAAGACCTACGTCGACACGGACGAGCGCGGGCGCACCGGCGTCGACGGCCTCTACGCCGCCGGTCGGCTCGCGGAGAAACCACATCAGACGGCGATCTGTGCCGGCCACGGGGCCGAGGTCGCCGTCACCCTGCTGGAGGAGGACGACCGCCCGTTCTACCACGACTGGGTCGCCCCCGAGGGGTACTTCACGGGCCGCGGTCGGGACGTGCCGCCCGGGTGTGAGGAGATCGACGAGGCCGAGCGGGAGGTCCGCGAGCGCGAGGCCATGGACGCCATGACCGAGGCCTTCGCCGAGCGCCACCCCGACGAGCCGACCCAGCACCCGAGCGTCGCCGAGGACGACCGCCCCCGGTAGTCGCTCACGCCGTAGGCGGTGGGGCAGAAGTCCACACAAGGAAGCGGTAGGACGAATTTGATGTGTCCA
>JBDGUF010000032.1:0-12983 GCA_042216105.1 Halorientalis sp. | reverse complement strand
TCCGTGATGACGAGAGACTACGTCTCTCGAACCACTTGACCCCGAGGCGATTCACCGTCGTTCGGGAGAACGGAGTTCTCTCGTGATGTCGCCAGAGGGTGAAGACTTCTGGCTGCAAACCAGAACGCTCCGCGTTCTGGTGATGACGAAAGGCGCTGCGCGGCGGATGCTGGGGCTTTTCCGCACGACCGCTACGGCACGTCCTCGACGCTCTCCAGTCCCTCGCCGGTGATCTTGAACTGCACCGTGTCACCCGCGGGCTTGGACCGGTGCTTTTCGAGCGTCGCCCGGCGGTTCCCGCCCCGGAACCGCTCCAGCCGGAGGACCACGCCCGACCAGTGGGTGATGGTGTGGCCCCCGAGCGGTCGCGCGCGGTCGCTGTCCGGGTCGGTGAACACCTGGTTGGTGATGACGACCGCGAGATCGTGCTTGCGGGCCAGCGAGAGCAGGTGGGTCACCTGGTCGGCGACCGTCCGGAGGGCGTCGCCCGCCTCGTCGTCCTCGGTCCGGCGGATGCGGTAGAAGCCCGTCGCCGAATCGAGGACGATCAGCTCCACCTGCTCGGCGAACTCCGCGGCGTCCCGGACGGCCTCGCCCTGTTCGTCGAAGTCCAGCACGTCCGAGACGATGACCCGGGAGGCCAGATCGGCCACGTCCTCGCTCCGGGCGCTGGCCAGCTGTTCGAGCCGGTCGACGGAGATCCCCTCGGTATCGATGAAGAGTGCGGAGTCGCCCCGCGCCGCGGTCTCGACGGCCGCCGAGAGCGCGAGGTTGGTCTTGCCGGCGGCCGGCGGCCCGTACAACTGCGTGACGACGCCGCGCTCGAAGCCGCCGCCCAGCAACTCGTCGACGGCCTCGCAACCGGTCGGGATCGGCTCGCTCACGACCGGGAATTGTGCGGCACCACCCAAAAACACTCCCACTCGCCGTTCGCGGCAGGTGGGTTCGATCGACACCGGCACCTCCAGTGGGGCGCTACGCGGGCGACAGGTGTTCGGCGATGGCCTCGCGTACCCGGTCGGGCTCGTCGACGCCGGTCAGCGAGAACCGGACTGCGGGCCGCCAGCCCGCGCGATGCAGGACCATCGCGTCGTCGCCCGCCTCGTACCCCTCGAAGTCGTCCCAGTCGTAGGTTCGAGTCCAGACCCGGCCGCTGCGCCGGACGCCCGCTTCGGAGAGATGGTAGCCGTCGCGGTGGCCGACGAGCCAGCTGAGAAGCAGCCACGCCCCGCCGAGGAAGATCAGGTTCGTCAGCCCCGGCACGTCGACGACGAACGGACCGAGCGTCCCGAGAAGCGTCGCCAGCAGGGCCGGAATCCCGGTCAGAATCGTAAGCCTGCGGCGCAGGGCCTCGGGCGGGCCGGCCTCGAACTCCACGTCCATGGGCGGGGATTCGGACCTCGCCCCAAATCGGTTCCGGTTGGATGGGACTAAGACGCCAGCGTGCCAAGCGCGGGTGTGATAGTCGTCGCGACCGCGGACTTCGAGGTGTACCACGGCGTGGTCAACGAGCTCCGCGACCGCGGCGTCCCCTTCACCACCGTCGAACCCGAGGAAGGAATCCCCGACCGAGCGTCGGTGGTCGTCACTGACCCGGACGGCGACCTCGACGTGTCGGTGCCCGTCGTCTCGGCCGACCCCGAGGACCCGCGCCGGGCCGTCGAGGACGTGCTGGCGGTGCTGCGCGGCGGTGAGGGCCGAACCGTCGTGGGCATCGACCCGGGCGACCGCCCCGGCATCGCAGTCATGGTCGGTGACTCGGTGGTCGCGGCGTTTCACGTCCCGGCCGGACAGGCCGCCGAGGTGGTCGCGGAGGAGGTGAGCGACGCCGCCGACCCGCTGGTCCGGATCGGCGACGGCGCGCGGCTGACCGGCGCGCGCATCATCGACGACCTGCCCGACGTGCCGGTCGAACTCGTCGACGAGACGGGGACCACGCCCTATCTCGGCACCGGTGCGCGGGGAATGGGCGACGTGCTCGCGGCGGTCAACATCGCCCGCATCGAGGGCGAGGAAGTCGAGTCCCGCGAGATAGAGCCCACCGCGGGCGAGATTCAGCGGATCAAGGAGCGCTCGCGGGAACAGTCCGAGACGAACCGCGCCATCGACGAGGAGCTGGCCCGCCGGGTCGCGGTCGGCGAGCTGACCGTCGCGGAGGCGCTGGCCGAACACCGCGGGGACGGGAGCGACGGCGAGGGGGCCGAGGACGGCTCCTAGTCCTCCCGGTCCCCGTCGCGGACGGCGTCTTCCGCCCGGCGCATCACCTCCCGGACCGGGAGGTCCGTCTCGCGGGCGACCGCGAGCGCGTCGTCGTACTCGGCGCTCACGTCGTAGACCGCGCCCTCGGTGTCGCTGGCCCGCTTCACGGTCACGTCGTGGGACGCGCCGTCGACGGTGATCGTCGCGGTCTCGACCTCCCGCGAGGCGACCCAGCGGTGGCCCGCGCCGTGTTCCCGGACGCCCAGGGTCCCGGTCTCCTCGGCCAGCCGCCGGGCGACCCGATCCGCGTCCTCGGGCTTGACGATCACCTTCACCAGGTGGCCCGGTCGGGACTTCTTCATCGTGAGCGGGACGATCGACACGTCGAGCGCACCGGCCTCGGCGAGGCGGTCCTGCAGGCCGCCCAGTACCTCCGGCGGTGCGTCGTCGAGGTTCGTCTCCAGCACGGTGATCTCGTCGCGCTGGAGGTCGCCACTGCCGTCCCCGACCATCGCCCGGAGGACGTTGGGGTGGTCCGTGAAGCCGTACCCGCCCGCGCCGTAGCCCGACGCCTCGACCCGCAACGAGGGGAGCCGATCGACCCCCTCGGCGACGTGGGCGAGGACGGCCGCCCCCGTCGGGGTCAGCAGTTCCCGCTCGACGGGGCCGCCGGAGATCGACCAGTCGGCCCGTTCGGCGATCTCGACGACCGCCGGCGTCGGGACGGGGTAGGTGCCGTGGCTCATCTCGACCTCGCCGCCGCCGGTCGACAGCGGCGTCGTCACGACCCGATCCACCCCGAGGTCGTCCAGCAACAGGCAGACCCCGACCACGTCCGCGATGGCGTCGTCCGCGCCGACCTCGTGGAAGCCCGTGTCCGCGAGGTCCGTGCCGTGGACGCCGGCCTCGGCCTCGCCCAGGATCTCGAAGATCGCCCGCGCCTCGGCCGCGATCCCGGCGGGCAGGTCCAGCCCGTCGACGATCTCGATCACTTCCTCGTAGGTGCGGTGTGGACCGTGTCCCTCCGCGTGGGCGTGGTCGTGTCCGTGACCACTCTCGTGTGCGTGTCCGTGATGGCGTCCGTCCTCGCCGTCGCCACTCTCCCCGTGTCCGTGTTCCGGGTCCGGGGAGTGGTCGTGGGTGCCGTCCTCGGTGTGGTCGTGGTGGTCGTGACTGTCCTGGTCCCGACCGTCGGCCGCCTCGTCCGACAGCACCACGTCGACCGCGGTCGCGCCGATGCCTGCCTTCTCGACGGTCCGGACCTCGTAGGTCACGTCCAGAGCCGGGGCGTCCTCGACGGGTGCGAGGGCGTCGCGGTCGGCACCGGCCGCGAGCAGCGCCCCCAGCAGCATGTCGCCGCTGGCCCCCATCCGGCCGTCGAACGCGAGTGTACGCATACTCGGGGAACCGTCTCGCTCCGGGAAAACGGTTCGGTCACGCGGCCACCGGGGGATCGATGCCCCACCCCTCGTAGGTAGCCGTCAATTTCGGGGGTCAGCCTTACTCCTCCCGGAACCCAAGTTTCGAGTGTCATGTCGCCCCTCGTCCCGACCGATCCGGCGCTTCTCGCCGACCGGTCGAGCGTCGGTACGCCGGCGGTCCTGACCGGGTACGCGTTACTGGCCCTGTTCCTGCTC
Source organism: Halorientalis sp. (assembly GCA_042216105.1). Taxonomy (GTDB): domain Archaea; phylum Halobacteriota; class Halobacteria; order Halobacteriales; family Haloarculaceae; genus Halorientalis. The sequence goes on along the minus strand of JBDGUF010000032.1, from coordinate 9,147 downwards.
GTTCGCGGGGTGAAACACAGCTGGCTGGATGGCGGCCGGACCGGCGAGTCCGATCGCGAGCGGAGCGAACCGTAACCTCGTTGAGTCGCCCGGTTCGACTCCCGGTGATGACCGATTCGTCGGACACGCGTGCGACCCTGTGGATCGTCGTCGCCGCCGCGACGCTGACGGTGATGGCCGGCGCGATCCTCGGCCCGGTCGTCCCGGCCATCCAGGACGGCCTGGGCGTCTCCGAGTCCGCGGCCGGGCTCATCATCACGACCCACGGCGCGTTGATCGTCCTCGTGAGCCCGATCGCCGGGTCGATCATCGACCGGGTCGGCCCGCGCCGCCCGTTCGTCGCCGGCCTCCTGCTGTACGCCGCCGGCGGGAGCGCGGGGCTTGTGATCGACGCCTTCGGTCCGCTCCTGCTCTCCCGGGCGGTGCTGGGCGTCGGCACTGCCTTCGTCTACACCGGGATCACCGTGTTGATCTACGAGCGCTTCGAGGGCCAGCGGATGGATCGGGCGCTGGGCCTCCGGAGCGGGGCCAACAGCGCCGGCGCGGCCGTCTGGCCGCTGGTCGGCGGCGCGCTCGGCACCGTCTCCTGGCACCTCCCCTTCGGCGTCTACCTGATCGCGCTCCCGCTGGGGCTGCTCGCGGTCGCGCTGATCCCCGAGTCCACTCCGAGCGGGGCCGACGACACCGAACCTGCCCGTGACGACCCGACGGGTACGCTGGCGGGCCTTCTCGCGGTCTTCCGGCGACGGCCCGCACTGCTGGCGGTGTACCTGCTTTACTTCGGGGCGAACGCGCTCCTGTACAGCATCGTCGTCTTCTACCCCCAGCTCCTGGCGGGGATCGGGACGACTTCCTCGCTGTCGATCAGCCTGTATCTGGCGGCCAACGGGACGGCCGGCGGCGTGTCGGCCGCGCTCTACGACCGGCTGGCGCGGCGGGCGAGCCGGCACGAGCTCGTCCTCGCCGCGTTCGCGCTGTGGCTCGGTGCGTTCGCGGTCGCGACGGTCGCCGGCTCGCCCCTGGCCGCGGTGCCCCCCGTCGTCGGGTTCGGGCTGGGCCTGGGGCTGGTCTTCCCCTCGGCCTTCTCGTGGGTCGAGACGCTCGCACCCGCCGACCGCCAGGGGCAGTTCAGCTCCTACCTCGCGTCGGCCGGCTACGTGGGGCAGTTCCTCGCGCCCGTCGTCTTCGGCCCGCTGGTGCCGGTCTTCGGCGTCCGCGGGGTGTTCGGGGCCGCGGCCGTCGTCGCCGGCGGCGGCCTGCTGGCGCTGACCGTCGCGCTGGCCCGCCGGCGGGTCAGGTGAACTCGACGCCGGTGATCTCGAAGCGCGCGCCACCCGCGTCACTCTCCGTGACCGAGACCGACCAGCCGTGGGCCTCGGCGATCTCCTCGACGATCGAGAGGCCGAACCCCGTTCCGTTCTCGGCCGTCGAGAACCCGGACTCGAAGACGTCGTCGCGCCGGTCGGCGGGGATGCCGGGGCCGTCGTCCGCCACGTAGAAACCGCCCTCGCAGTCCCCGACGGTGACGGTGACGCCCTCCCCGCCGTGTTCCACCGCGTTGCGGTAGAGGTTCTCCAGGAGGCGCTTGAGCCGACCCTCGTCGGCCACGACGGTTCGATCCGTCTCGACCCGGACGGTCGCGCCCTCGCCGTCGACGGCCTCACGACACGCCTCGGCGGCCGACCCCAGATCGACCGGCTCCACGTCGCTCACCCGTTTGCCGGTACGGGCCAGCGTCAGCAGGTCGTCGATGAGCGTCTCCATCCGCTCGTGACTCTCCGCGATCTGATCGAGGTGGTCGCTGTCACACTCCCGGGTGGCCAGTTCCAGTCGGTTCTGGGCGACGTTCAGCGGGTTCCGGAGGTCGTGGGAGACGACGCCGACGAGCCGTTCGAGCCGCTCGTTCTGGCGCTGGAGTTCGCGCTCCCGTTCCTTGCGCTCGGTGATGTCGCGCAACACGCCGACGGTGCCCCGGAACTCGCCGTCGTCCATCGGGCGCAGGGCGATGTGGTTCTCGTTGGGGATGCGCTCGCCGTCGCGGGTGATCGTCTCCATCTCGAAGGAGGCCTTCCGGCGGTCGTCGGCCGCCAGCAGCTCTCGGATCTTCCGCCGGCCCGTCGCCACGTCCGCCTCGTCCATGATGATCGAGACGTGTTCGCCGGCGAGTTCCTCGGGCTCGTATCCCGTGGTCGTCACCTCCGCGTCCGTCGGCGGGATGACCGTGACGAACCGCCCCTCGGCGTCGAGCGCGTAGACCTCGTCGGGGATCGTCTCGACGATCGTCTCGTACTGTTCGAGTTCGCGTTCCCGTTCCTTGCGCTCGGTGATGTCGCGGACGACCCCGACGGTCCCTCGGAACTGGCCGTCGTCCATCGGCCGGAGCGTGAGGTTCACTTCGATCGGGACCGTGTCGCCGTCGGCGGTCTGCATGTCCGCCTCGACGGTCTCGACGGTGACCTCGTCCTCCGAGAGGAGCGTCCTGATGGCGTCCTCGAACGCCTCGATGTCCGCCGGATCGAAGAACTCCGAGGGATCCGACTCCAGCCACGTTTCGCGGTCGTATCCGGACAGTTCCGAGAGGAACTCGTTGACGTGGACGTACGAGGCGTTCTCGTCGAGCGCGTAGACGCCGTCGCCCATGGTCTCGACGATCCGCCGGTAGCGGCGCCGCTCGCGCTCGCGCTGCTTGCGTTCCGTGATATCCCGCGTGAAGCCCACGATCCGTGCCACTGCCCCGTCCTCGAGGATCGGTTCGGCCTGTACCCAGACCCACCGTCCGTAGTCCTCGGCCTCGTTGACCCGGAACTCGATGTCGACCGACTCGCCAGCCGAGAGCCGTTCGGTCGCCGCCCGGACGAACTCGCGGTCCTCGGGGTGGACGGCCTCGAAGAACGCCTGCGGGTCCTCCCGGAGCCGCTCGACCGGCTGGCCCCAGATGTCCTCGTACGCGGAGTTGATGAACTCGAGTTCCGACCAGTCGCCCGAGTACATCCACAGGGCGTCGGTGGCGTTCTCGGCGAGTTCCCGCAGTCGGTTCTCGGTGCGCTCGACGGCGCGTGTGGCGCGGTGTTGCTCGACCGCGTTCCCGATCCGGTTGGCGAGCAGTTCGTACTGCTCGGTGCCGCTCCCCTTCTGGAGGTAATCGGAGACGCCCGCCGAGATCGCCTCGCTGGCGATCTCCTCGCTGCCCTTCCCGGTAAAGAGGATGAACGGGAGATCGGGGTACTCCTCGCGGACGACCTCCAGCAGCTCCAGCCCGTCGGTTCCCGGCATGTCGTAGTCGCTGACGATACAGTCGACGTCGTGATCGTCCAGATACGAGAGCGCGCTCGCGGCGTCTTCGACGGCGTCGGCCGTGATGCGCTCGTCCTCCCGTTCGAGGAAGTCGACGACCACGGCCCCGAGATCGGTGTCGTCGTCGACGTGTAACACCCGGATCGACGACGCAGTGTCGGCCATACACGATACTATTGGAAAAACCGAAAGTATCTTTGGATCGACGCCGGGTGTGCCCCTCCCCCGCACGGACGCCGGGACCGACCGGCGACGACCAGACGAGCGGACCACCGGTAGCAAAAAACATATCTCCCGGGGTACCCGAGTGTGCTACATCCCCACAGAGTATGAACGAAGTCCAACTAGAGGTGGCGAAGGCCTACCCGAACGACTCGGGACGCGGCATCGCCCGCCTCGACCCCGATACGCTGTTGCATCTCAAGCTCTCGCCGGGCGACATCATCGAGATCGAAGGCAGTGACACCACTGCGGCGAAGGTCTGGCGCGCGGACCGCCAGGACTGGAACACAGACACCGTCCGCATCGACGGGTTCACGCGCCAGAACGCCGACGTAGGTATCGGCGAGCGCGTCACCATCCGCAAGGCCGAGGCCGAGAAGGCCGACGAACTCGTGCTCGCCCCGCCCGAGGAGGCCTCCGTGCAGTTCGGCTCCGACGCCGCCGGGATGGTCAAACGGCAGATCCTCAAGCGCCCCGTCGTCGAACGGGACATCGTGCCCGTCATGTCGAGCACGAACCACCCGTTCATGCGATCACCGGGGCAGGCCATCCCGCTGATCGCCGTCGAGACCGACCCCGAAGACGTGGTCCTCATCACCGAGGACACCGACGTGGAACTCCGGGAAGAGCCCATCTCCGGCTTCGAGAAGACCGGCGGCGGCATCACCTACGAGGACATCGGCGGCCTGCAAAACGAGATCCAGCGTGTGCGGGAGATGGTCGAACTCCCGATGAAACACCCCCAGATATTCAAGAAACTGGGCATCGAGCCGCCACAGGGCGTCCTGCTCCACGGCCCGCCCGGGACGGGCAAGACCCTGCTGGCGAAGGCGGTGGCCAACGAGACATCCGCGAGTTTCTTCTCCATCGCCGGTCCGGAGATCATCTCGAAGTACTACGGGGAGTCCGAACAGCAACTCCGGGAGATCTTCGAGGACGCCAGCGAGGAGGCCCCCTCGATCATCTTCATCGACGAACTGGACTCGATCGCGCCCAAGCGCGAGGACGTGACCGGCGAGGTCGAACGGCGGGTCGTCGCCCAGTTGCTGACGATGATGGACGGCCTCGAATCCCGGGGGCAGGTCATCGTCATCGCCGCCACGAACCGCGTCGACTCGGTCGACCCCGCGCTCCGCCGGCCCGGCCGGTTCGATCGCGAGATCGAGATCGGCGTCCCCGACGAGGTGGGCCGCGAGGAGATCCTCCAGATCCACACCCGCGGGATGCCGCTGTCCGACGACGTGAACCTCTCGAAACTCGCCGAGGAGACCCACGGGTTCGTCGGCGCGGACATCGAGAGTCTCACGAAGGAGGCCGCGATGAAGGCACTGCGGCGGTACCTCCCCGAGATCGACCTGGACGAGGAGGACATCCCGCCGAGCCTGATCGACCGGATGATCATCAAACGCGACGACTTCCGGGGCGCGCTGAACGAGGTCTCGCCCTCGGCGATGCGGGAGGTGCTGGTCGAACTCCCCAAGATCAACTGGGACCACGTCGGCGGTCTCGAAGACGCCAAGAAACAGGTCCAGGAGTCCGTCGAGTGGCCGATGAACCAGCCCGAGAAGTTCGACCGGATGGGCGTCTCCCCGCCCTCGGGCGTCCTGCTGTACGGCCCGCCCGGGACGGGCAAGACGCTGATGGCCAAGGCCGTCGCCAACGAGACCGACGCCAACTTCATCAGCGTGCGCGGGCCCCAGCTGCTCTCGAAGTGGGTCGGTGAATCGGAGAAGGCGATCAGACAGACCTTCCGGAAGGCACGGCAGGTCGCGCCGACGATCATCTTCTTCGACGAACTCGACTCGCTGGCCCCCGCCCGGGGCGGCGAGGTGGGCTCGAACGTCTCCGAGCGCGTGGTCAACCAGCTGTTGACCGAACTCGACGGGCTCGAAGAGATGGAGGACGTGATGGTCATCGGCGCGACCAACCGGCCGGACATGATCGACCCCGCGCTGATCCGCTCGGGGCGGTTCGACCGGCTCACCTACATCGGCGAACCCGACGTGGAGGGTCGCGAGCAGATCCTGCGGATCCACACCAAGGACACGCCGCTGTCGGCCGACGTGAGCCTGCGCGAACTCGCCGAGATCTCGGAGGGATACGTCGGCTCCGACCTCGAGAGCATCTGCCGCGAGGCGGCCATCGAGGCCCTGCGCGAGGACGACGACGCCGAGGTCGTCGAGATGCGCCACTTCCGGCAGGCGATGGAGGGCGTCCGCCCGACCGTCGACGAGGACATCCGCGACTACTTCGAGCAGATGGAAGACGAGTTCAAGGGCGGTGCCGAACCCCAGCGCCGCGGCGGTCGCGGTGGCGGCCGCATCGGCTTCCAGTAGCGCTCCCGGCCCGCTTTTTCTCGTCGCCGTCGGTACCGTCGACCGAGTTCCCGTCGTCCCGGTCCCGTCCCGCGACCGGTCCGGGTATCGTGGGGTAGGTTACAAGGCCATCCGACCGCTATTCCCGGGTATGGGCGAGGAGCTTTTCAGCGTCGACGACACCTGTTCGGTCCGCTGGGCGGAACGGATCGGGGCGATCGCGGTCGAGTGGGATCGTGACGTGGGGGGCGAGGACTACCGGGACGTGATGGAACGAGTGCTGGACCGGATCGACGACCGGGACGCGACCAAGTTGCTCGTGGACTGCCGGAAGCAGGGGCCGATGAGCGAGGCCGATCAGGACTGGACGGTCGAGGACTGGCAACCGCGGGCCGTCGACGCCGGACTGGAGGCCAAGGCCGTGGTCTACCCGGAGGATCGGCCGGCCAAGGCGACCGTCGACATGTCCGCGCGCAAGCGCCCGTACCCCGGCCTCGAACGACTCTTCACCGACGACCCGGGGGAAGCGCGCGACTGGCTCGGGGGGAAGTGAGTCCCCGGACCCGATTTTCACGGTCCGAAACCAGCGGTGAAGTTGAAAGGTCTAGCGTCCACACCGTCCGCCATGGCGCGGGAGACGTACGCCGAGTCGGAGGCGTTTACAGTGGAGTGGGATCCGGACCTAGAGGCCGCCGTCATCGAGTGGCACACCACGCCCGGAGGGCGGCCGTTCCGGGAGGGGCTGGAGGCGCTCCTCTCGCTGATCGAGGAGCGGGACGCGACGAGAGTCCTCGCCGACTGCCGCGCGTTCGAGTCCTTCCCGGACCGGACGGAGTGGCTCCGCGAGGACTGGTTGCCCAGGTTCCTGGCGAGCGGTGTCGAGTACGGGGCGTACGTCTATCCGGACGATCAGTTGGCCAGGTCCGAACTCGACAGGATCGCTCGCGGCGACGCGGACGGTCTTCCGAATCAGGTGTTCGCCGAGACCGCCAGTGAAGCGCGGCTGTGGCTCCGGGCGAAATGAAAGCACGGGGCCGAGCGGGTCGGCGTGGCCGGCAGTCGGTGCTCCGTCGGGTGCCGGCTACAGCTCGCCCAGTTTCCGGAGCAACTGGCCGCGGTACTCCTCGTCGGACCGCACGTCTTTCAGTTCGAGGACGTTGCGTTCGAGCTTGTCCAGCGCGACGTTGAACGACTGCTCTGCGCCGTACCCTTCGCCGGAGCCGGCGATCTGGCCCTCCGTCGTCCGGAGGCGGATCTGACACTGGATCAGCGGCGTGCCACGCAGTTTCTCCTTGTGTTCGTGGAAGCGAACGTGGGCGTGCCGGACCTGCATGTCGCTGTACTTGGTGACGACGTTCTCGATGTCCTCACGGACGTCCTCCCGCGAGATGGTGTCGAGCAGGTTGATGTTGGTGATCTGGACGTCCATGTGCTCCTCCTCGGTGTAAGTCAGCGCCCGGAGCACGTCGGTCTTGGTGAGGATGCCGGCGACCTGACTGTCGTCGTCCTCGGGGGTGACGACCAGCCCGTTGTAGTCGTTCTCGATCATCCGGCTGACCGCCGACTGGACCGACTCGGCGGTGTCGGTGGTGGCGACGGGGCTGGACATCACGTCGTACACCGGGATGTCGAGGATGCGGTCGTTGCTCCCGGCGCGCTCGCCCCGGGTCGTCTTGTCCATGTCCCGGACGACCACGTCGACGATGTCGTGAGTGGTGAGCATCCCCGAGAGCAGGTCGTCCTCGTCGAGGACGGGCACCCGCGAGATCCCGTGTTCGCGCAGGAGGTTGATCGCCTGCCCGATCTGGGTGTCCTCGCCCACCGTGACGACGTTCTCGGTGTAGATGTCCCCGACGGTCAGCGCGTCGAGGTGTTCCAGGACGGCCTCGAGGATCGCGTTGGTCGTGACGATCCCCCACAGCCGGCCGGCCTCGAAGACGGGCGCGATCTTCGTGCCGCCTTCGACGAGGACGCGCGCGACCTCGCGCACGTCGTCGGTCCGCTCGACTTTCGGGGCCGAAACCACCAGGGACTCGGCTTTGGCGTCGTCCTGCACGTGGGACTGGAGGAGCTGTTTCCGACCGATCACGCCCTCGTAGTCCCCGTCGTCGGTGACGATGATGCCCCGGGGGTTCTTGCGCTCGAAGAGAGAGCGGACCTTCGCCAGCCGCTCGGTAGCGTCGACTTCGATATAATCGCTGGTCGCGATATCAGCAATATCCATCGTAATCTCCCGTTTTTGCTTGGCTGCCCGGGGTAATCAAACTTCCCGGTTGTTCCCGCCGACCGACGAGCCGCACGGGCTGACTCCCCGTCTCGCGGGGCATTATATCGGTACTAGGCGTCTCATGTGGTATTATATCAATTAGAGGAATGCTTTAGGAGCAGGATTCACCATTGTCCAACGGGAGGGGACCCACAATGTCATCGACCGACTCGATACGACTCGAACTCTACGTCCGGACGCTCTCACCACCGGGTGCGCGTGGGCGACAGGAACAGGTGATCGAGCGCCTCCAGCGCCTCGAAGACGAGGGAGACATCGACGACTTCTACGTGAAAGTCTGGGGCCGTCAGATCGACCCGACGACGACGGCTGCCGAGACCGATCAGGGAGAGTTCATCCTCAACCGGATCGCCGAGTTCAAGCAGTGGGCGCTGGCGAACAACACCACCCTCGAATCGTTCTACCAGACCCGCGAGCAGTCCTCGTCGATCACCGGCCAGGACCACACCACGATCGTCCTGCCGAAGATGGGGCTGGCCGAGTACCGCGGTGGCGAACTCGAACAGGTCGCCCCCTGTACCGACGGGGACGACGTCTACAGCGTCGTGGACCACCTCGACGCCCTCGAACGGCGCGTCGCCGACCAGCCGAGGGCCGCCGAACCCGCCGTGGTCGCCGAGGAGTAACCGGAGCCGCTCTTTTCGCGGTCGGCGTGCAGCGACGGCACCGCCCGTCCCCGGCTCACCGGTCGACCGCCGTCAGGAACTCGAAGCGTGCCCCGCCGTCCCAGTCCTCGGAGAGGCTGACTTCCCAGCCGTGTGCCGCGGCGATCTGCTCGACGATGGCGAGTCCGACGCCGCTCCCGCCGGACTCGGAGTGGCCGAACTCGAACACGGAGTCCCGCTCTTCCTCCGGGATCCCGGGGCCGTCGTCGGCGACGACGAACCCGCCGGGGATGGCCGCGATCTGGACCGTCACCTCCTCGCCGCCGTGTTCCGCGGCGTCCCGACGAGCCTGCGAGTCGGGGCTCGTGGAACCGTAGTGATTAACGCAACTTCTGAATGAATCCGTCGAGGTGATTTTCGATCC
>JBDGUF010000019.1:0-13504 GCA_042216105.1 Halorientalis sp. | reverse complement strand
GCGCAACACCTCGGCGTCGAGCCAGTCGGCCGCGCTCGGCGGATCGGCGAAGCGATCACAGGACAGCACCACCGGCGCACGCAGGTCGGCGATCCGGGCGGCCGAAAGCGCCGCCGTCACGTCCCCGGCCGCGAACGGATCAGCCGGCGTCTCCCACGGCGCGGCCGCGACCGCGGCCCGGTACTCGTCGGCGACCGCGTCCGCGAGCGACGCGCGGGCCGCCCGACGGCGGTTCTCCAGCCTGTCTTCCAGTCGCATCCGGCGCTCGCGGGCGTCCCGCGCCGCTCGGGCGGTCTCGGCGGCGGCGTCGTGGTCCTCGCGGGCGGCGATCAGGTCGGTGCGGGCGTCGGTAAGCTCCCGCACGGCCGCCGCCAGTTCGGCCTCGGCCTCTCCGGCGTCGACGTTCCGATCGCGGAGCGCCCGCACCCGGCCCCGCAGTTCCGCCACGCGCTCGTCGAGTCGCTCGACCTCGGCGACGCGGTCGGCGACGGCTCTCCGCGCCGCCCGCGTCGACGCCGCCGGCAGCGTCACGTCGGCCAGTTCCGACTCGAGTTCGGCGATCCGTTCGTCCTGCGGCGCCGTGTGTCCCACCGAGCGCGCCGCCGCGGCGAGGGCTCCCCGGACCGAGACGCTCGTCTCCGGGTGGACGACGCCGACCCGTTCGTGCGCGGGACCCGGGTCGGGACACGCGACGGTGACGGTCGCGTCCTCGCCCCGGATCGCCGCGACGGCGTCGGCCCGCGCCAGCTCCAGGTCGCGGGCGTCGACGACCCGCCCCTCGCGAACCGCGTCCCCACACTCGATCCTCATAGCTCGCGGTCTTTCATCGCCGCCGGGTCCGGGTGGTCCGCGCCGCTGGCGAACTTGGCGTACGGCGTGCTGGCGTGGTCCCGGTCGGCGTAGGCCCGCGCGGCCTCCCGTACCGCCTCGGGGACCGCCTCGAACTCGTTGAGCGGGGCCGTCCGCTCGACCTGCGCGTCGACGCCGTACTCCGCCCGGAGCCGGAGGGCGAGGAAGGCCCCGAACTCGGTCTCCTCGAACAGCGCCGCGCGGCCGAACCGGCGCACGACCGTCTCCTCGTGGGCCTCACAGGCGTTCCGGAGCGTCTGCCGGGCCGCCCGGGAGTACGTGACCACCAACAGCACAGACGAACCGGCAGGCCAACAGGTCAAAAAGGTATCTGAACCCCGCGAACTACCCCAAGAGGTTGCGTGTCCGCACGTCGGCGGTCCCGTTCTCGGCGAGTCGCACCTCGGCGTCGAACAGCGACAGCAGGGTGTCGATGGTCCGCTGATCGTGGGCGCTGGGATCGATGTGGAAGTGCGAGGTCGCCCCGGTCGAGTACAGCTGACCCGTCAGCGCGTGGAGGAACTCGTATGCGGTTTCCAGATCCACGTACTGCAACAGTGCGGTCAGCGAGTCGAAACAGACCGTGATCCGCTCGTCGTGCCCCGAGACGAACTCTCCGACCTTGATCCCGATACCGGTGAGGTCGCTGGCGTTCGAGATGGTCTGGACCGCCTGCGAGTCGACGTCGGAGTTCCCGCCGCCGACGGTCTCGCCGACGACGATCACGCCGAAATCCGCCGGGTCCGTGTCGTGAACGGACCGCCACCGGTCGAGACAGGTCCCCGCGGGCTCGGTGAACGTGATCCACAGGACGCTCACCGCGTCCGGAACGCCCTGTGAGAGCAGGTCGACACATGTCTCGTCCGCCCCGGCACTCATCGACGGCGCGCCGAACAGGACCGTCGTCGCGTCCCCGATTCGCTCGTTGATCTCGGACATCTCGGCTGTCACCGGCGCTCTGTCACCCCATTCGGGAGAGTCCGCCAAAACCCTTCGGGTGTTCTAGTCGCGTGTCCGTCCGGTCCCCGCGTCGGCGACGGGTTCGACGCCGACCGCCCCGTCGACGCCGTCGAACAGCGACCGCACGCGCTCGCGAGCCTCCTGCTCGCCGGTCGCCATCACGACCGTCCCCGCCACGCGGTCGGGATCGCTGACTCGATAGGCCGCCAGGTCGCCCTCGAACTCCGTCGCGTACGTCCGCAGGATGCCGCGCACGTTCCGCTCCAGTCCCTCGAGGTCCGTCTCGCCCTCCTCGAACGACTCCAGCGCGTCTTCGAGGTTCCGTAGCGCCGAGATCCGGTCCATCACGTGGTCCTGAGGTGGTCGTTGCGCGGCTCGTACACCTCGCCTTTCTGCTTGAGCTTGTCGATCTCGTGTTCGGCCTTCGAGCGCTCCATCCCGGCCTCCTCGGCGCGTTCCAGCACCCGCTCGACCGGCGCCCCCTCGTCGTACTCGTCCTCGATGTCGGCGATCAGCGTCTTCAGGTTCTTGATCCGATCGCGCTGGCTCTTGGACGTGCCGGTCTCGATCACGTCCGCGTCGAGTTCGCCCGTCTCCGGGTCCATCCCGATGTCCTCCAGCGTGCGCTGGACGATCTCGATCACCCGCTGGGCGTCGCGCTGTTCGACGGTATCGGACAGCCGGATGCGGGCGCTGGCTTCGGCCAGTCGCACCAGCGCCTCCAGTTTCCGGGCCGTCACCGGCACCGGCGCGTCCTCGTCGGTCCCCTGCGAGCGCAGGTCGACGTAGAACTCGCGGATCTCCGCCTTGGCCTCCTCGGTCATCGTCGGGAAGACGTTCCGCTTCGCGTAGGCCACGTACTTCCGGAGCAGTTCCGGATCGATCTCCGGCGCGACCTCGTCGGTGACGCGTTCGACCTCCTCCTCCGTGTAGTCGGAGGCGCTGGTCTCCTCCCGATGGGTGTTCAGCTCCCCCGCGTAGTTGGTCGTCAGGATGTGTTCCGCGAGGTTGCGGTCCTCCTCCTCGTCGGGCTTGTCCGTCACCGTGAAGATCAGGTCGAACCGCGAGATGAGGGCGGGTTCGAGGTCGATCTGCTCGGCGATGGGCTCGTACTGGTCGAAGCGGCCGTACTTCGGGTTGGCCGCACCGAGGAGCGAGCAGCGCGACTTGAGGGTGGCGTTGATGCCGGCCTTCGAGACGCTGATGGAGTTGTGGAGGACGACGCCCTCGCTGACGAAGGTGTTCGTCGGTTCGACGGTCACGTCGTACACCCAGTCACAGGCGTACTCGCCCTCGTTGGGAACCGTCTCCACGTCCGTCACGCGGTAGTACCGGAGGTCACACCGCCGTTCCAGTTCCTCCGCCCGACGCTCGAACTCACGGAGGGCGTCTTCGACGGCAGTTCGTGCGGCGTCGGCCAGTTCCGAACGCCGGTCCGCGTCGTAGCCCCCGTTCTCGGCGTAGTGGACGGCGCTCTCTGTCTCGCCGATCCGCTCGCCGAGTTCGCGTCCCGACCAGCCGACCGCGTCCCGGACTTCGCCGACCGTCTCGGCGTCTGCGAGTGACTCACGAAGTGCGTCGGCACGATCCCGCAGCGTCTCGAGTTCGTTCTCGACCGTCTCGGTCTGTACCCCGAAGTCCTCGTCGAGGTGGGGCCGGAACTTGCCCGTGAGCCGGAGTCCGAGCAGTGAGCGGAGCGCCCGGATTTCCCGGGCGGCGCTCGTCGGGAGCACGTCGTGATGCCGGGGCGTCTCCTCGCTCCGCTCGCCGAACGCCCGGGCGTCGTCGTACCGGTCGTCCGCCGGATCGACGACCCGCTCGACGAACCGCTCCGTGGAGTCGCCCATCACGTAAACCTTCCACGAGTCCTCGGCGCTATCGTGGTGGATGCGTGAGGCGACGCCGATCTTCGAGAGCGCGTCGGCGTAGTCCCGCGCCAGCCCCTCCGAGGCCGTCGAGAACGACATCGCCTCGCTCTCCACTCCCCCGTCACCGGCGAACGCGCCGACGAGGAACCGTCGGATGTCTTCCTCGGAGGCCCCCAAAACTGCGGCCGGAATCCGCTTGTCCCGGGCCGTGGGCATCACCTCCGGGAAGTTCTCCTCGAACCAGCGGTAGAGTTTCGTCGAGACCCACCGCTTCGTGACCGTGCCCGCCGCGTTGGTGGTGTCCGTACTCTCGATTCCGAAGAGGTCGTCCACCAGGTCGGCCGCCCGCGCGAGCAGGCGTTCGTCCTGGTTCGAGAATCCGATCTCGTGGGCCGAGCCGGCGTAGGAGTGTCCTTCGGCGGTCATCAGGCCGAGGAACTCCGCCAGATCGGGCGTCAACTCCTCGGGTAGGGTCACGTCTTTCTCCTCGCCCTGCTGGAGTTCGGGGTCGAGGTCCACGGACTCCGCGGAGTTCGGGAGTTTCCGCGGTGCGGGGACGAACGCGCCTTCCTCGATACTGCTGGCTTCGACCGTCCCCACGTCGCCGCCGTCGTCGACGAACATCGGATGTTCTGGCGTCACCAGCACGTCCCGGCCGTTCGAGAACGTCACCCGGACGAACTCGTCGGGGGCCTCGTGTCGGCTCACCCGGTCGACCGCCGTCTTCTCGACCTCGTTCGTGTCGAGGTCGACCGAGTGGACGCCCACGTCCTCGACCGGCAGAATCTCACAGTCCACGCCGTCGACGACCTCGTCCGGCCGGTCGGCCATCCACTCGTCGACGACCTCGCCGATGTTCACCCGGCGGCCGTCGGCGAGTAGTACCTCCGATCTCGGATGGTAGGACTGCTGTTCGAGCGCTTCGTGCATGGCACTCCTGTCGTCGGCGGCCATCTTGTCGAGTTCGTCGACCGCCGCGATGCCCTGGTCGGCGAGGACGAGCGCCCCGGCTTCGAGTGTCCACTGCTGGCCGTCGCCGAAGTCGTCGCGAACGGCCGCGGCGGTAAGTCCCGCCGAGCTGCTGCCTTTACCCGACGTGTAGACCGACCGTGGCGCGATCTCTCGGACGTACTGTAACAGCTTGCTCTTCCCGGTACCCGGATCACCGATCAGCAGCATGTGCAGGTCGCCCCGGATCCGCGATTCGTCGGGCAAGTGCTTCGTGACCCCGGAGAACAACTGGAGGATGATGGCCAGTTTCGCCTGGCGGTAGCCGTAGATCGAGGGAGCGATGGAGTCGACCATCTGCTCGTAGATGTCCTCGTCCTCCGAGAGGGCGACGATCTCCTTCTTGTCCTCGTCGGTGATGTCCATGTCCTCGAACTGCTCGTCCTCGATGGTGATCGCGGAGCCGTCCATGTACACGTCGAACATGGGCGACTTCTCCCCCTGGCCGCCCTGCTGGTCGAGGTTGAGCGTGCCGGTGACCCGGACGTGGTCGCCGGCGGTCACCCGGCCCGTGATGTCGTCCTCGATGTTCACGTCGATGCTCTGTGGCGTCTCGCCGCCCCGCAGGCCCTCCGGGCTCTCCTGGACGCGGATCTTCTGGGCGTCCACGAACTCCGACTGGTCGTAGTTGATGCGGAACGGGCCCTGGCGCTCACAGCCCTGGCACTCGTGAGGTTCCTGGAAGTCGCCGTCGGTCTGGGGGATGCGGGTGAGCGTGCCACAGCGCTGGCACTCGAAGGCGGCGGTGGTCACCTTCGGGCGCACGTCGGTCGCCTTGCGGACGATCCCCTGGACGGCGATGAGCTTGCCGCGGTGGTCGGCGCGGATGTCGCGGATCTCGGTCGTCTCGGGCAGGTTCTGGACGCGGACGTGGGCCTGCCCGAGTTTCACGTCCACGGGGAGGTCGTAGAGCCGCAGGGCCTCCTCGGCGTAGTCCTGGAACTGGTCGGGGTGGTTGCGGTAATCGTCGGCCAGGTCGGGGTCGAACCGGTAGAGGTCCTGCCAGTCGACGTAGAGGGATTTCTGTTCGTTGGGGTACTTCTGGGCGAGTTCACCGATTTCGTTGCGGTAGTAGTTGCGGTAGAACTCCTCGAAGAGATCGATGACTTCGGTGTCCTCCGCGCGCGCCATCTGTCGTCACCGGGTTGTGCCCACTCACTCAAGAAGGTTCGCAACGCGGGGTGGAACCGAACGTCGTCCGGCACTGCGGGGTCGCGTGGCGAGCGCGAGAACCGCGAGGCCGCCCTCGCCGACGCGACGGTCCACCTGCGGGCATCCACCGTCGCCGTCGATCGCCTCGGAGTCGTCCAGCGCCTCCCGGCCGCGTAGTCACTCCGCGAGGAACCCCTCGAGTTCGTCGGCCCCGACGAACCCCTCCGCCTTCCGCGCGACCGGCTCGCCGTCCTCGAACAGGATCAGCAACGGCACGCTCCCCACCTGGAACCGCTCGATCAGCGGCGGATCGTCCCGCGGGTTGACCAGCCCGACCGGGACGCCCGTCGCCCGCGCCACGTTGTCCAGCACCGGCTCCATGCTCTGACAGAGCGTACACCCCTCGGTGTAGAACTCCACCAGCGCGCGGTCGTGGTCGGCCACGAACGCGTCCAGTTCGTCGGCGTCTGACAGGTGTACCGGTCGGTTCTCCAGCCGTTCGCTCATACTCTACCGAGGGGTTCGAGCCGTTTAGCCTCCGCGGCCCGTGCCTGCCGGAGTCCACTCGTGGCACGCCCGGACGGAAAGCAGTGTGAAAAGTGAGAATGGGATCGCCCGGATTTGAACCGGGGGTATGGCGTCCCAAACGCCAAAGGTTACCAAGCTACCCCACGATCCCGCACGTAGCAATCGCCGACGCCGAGAGGTAAGCGTTTCGTTGCCGACTAGAGCCCGAAGAAGACGGCGATACCGAGGGTGGTGACGACGGCAAACACCACCTGTAGCGGGCCGCCGACGCGGACGTAGTCGGTGCGGTAACCGCCGGCCGCCCGGTTCAGACGGCCAGTCGGTCCCGGATGGCCGCGTAGGTCGCGGCGAAGGAGTCCTCGCCGCGGAAACAGCCAGCCGCGACCCCGAGCGGATCCAGCCGCGCCACGCCCTCGGCGCCGTCGACGACGAACTGGAGTCCCTCGTCGGTGCGCTCCCACTCGCCGCCGACGGTCCCTTCGATCACGAGCGCGAAGTAGCCGCCGGCCTCGGTCACGCGATCGAGCTGGAACTGCGAGTCCGGGTCCGCCAGCTCGAACGCCGCGAACGTCGCCGCGTCGTACTCCTCGGCGACGAGCCGGTCGAGCCGCTCCAGCGACTCCGGCGAGAAGTCCAGTTCGTACCCCGGATACGTCGCCGCGAACGCCTCGGCGTCGTCGCGCAACTCGTCGGGACCCGGGAGCGTCGGTCCCGACTCGGCCGGTCCGCTGTCGCTGATCTCCGCGGCGAGGGCCTCGCGTTCGGCCGCCTCGGGATCGGACTCGCCGGCCCCCGCGCCGGGTGTCGCGTCGGCCGGTCCACCGTCGTCGGGTCCCGCTCCGTCGTCGGTCGAGTCCACGCTCGCGTCGGCCGGTCCACCGTCGTCGGGTCCCGCTCCGTCGTCGGTCGAGTCCACGCTCGCGTCGGCGGTCCCGGCCGCCGCGCTACCGTCGGCCGCCGTCGTCCCGGCGGCGGTCGCCGCCGTCTCGTCTCCGTCGTCCTCGGGACGGTCCGCCAGGCCCGCCGCGACCGTCTCCGCGATGGCGGTCTCCAGCGGCGACTTCCCCGCCGGATCGACGGTGGGTTCGGTTTCGGCGTCGCCGTCTGTGGCCTCGCCGTCGCCTCCCGCGTCGGCCTCCCCGTCGCCGTCGTCAGTCTCGGGAACCGCCCCGGACTCGGAATCCGCTCCATCGCGGGAATCGTCCGTGGACGGCTCGTCGACGACCGACGCGGCCAGCGGATCGGCGTCGTCCCCGGTCGACTCGGCGTCGTCTCCGGTTGAGTCCACGCTCGCGTCGGCGGTCTCGGCCGCCGCGCTGTCGTCGGCCGCTCGACCGTCGCTGTCGGTGGCGGCCGCCCGAGCGGAGCCGTCCGAGTCGTCGCGGACACCGGCGTCCGCGGCGGTCGCGGGTTGGTCGTCGCCGGTCTCCTCGACGGCGTCGTCCGGGTTCACCGCGGTCAGATCCTCGTCCGCCCGATCCGTTGCGGCGGGCGTCTCCGTGTCGGGTGTGACGCCCGCGGTCGTCGCCACCTCCGGCACGTCGAGGTTGGCCCGGTCGGCGAGGTCGTTGAACCGGGTGGCAAAGACCGTGGGACCGGTCAGCGACTCCGCGGCGACCGAGAAGACCGGCACTGGAACGGGCGGTGCGCTCGTGTTTCCCTCGACGGCAACGACGATGTCGTCGTCCCGGCGGGTCCACTCGGCGTCGAGGCTCCGGACCAGCACCTCGCCGTAGTAACTGCCGAGTTGCTTGACGAGTTCGGTGTACATCCCCGAGTCCATGTCCTCGCCGCCGAGTTCCGCGTCGCGGAAGCGGTCGTCGTCCCACTCGGTGTCGGCGAGTTCGTCCAGGCGAGTCAGCGAGCGCGGCGAGAAGTCCAGGTCGTAGCCGTCCCAGAATCCGGCGAGTTCCTCGGCGTGGGCCGCCATGTCGTCGGTGTCGAGCGAGTCCGGCTCCGGGTCGTCGGGGTCGGCGTCGTCGTCGGTGAACCGGTCCGCGACCTCGCCGAAGACCGGTTCCTCGGCGAAGGAGTGGCCGGCCAGTTCGAACACGTCGACGGTGGCTCGCTCGCCCTCGTAGGTCAGCGAGACCGCCCACCGGTCCCCGTCTTTCACCCACTCGCCGTCGCGCTGGCGGACGAGTACCTCGCCGAGGTAACTGCCCGCCTGGATCGTGTATCGGGTGTGGAGGTCGGCGACCGAGTCGTCGCCCTCGTCGTGTAACGCGTCGAGTTTCGCGCCCTGCCGTTCGGCGAACTCGTCGAGTCCGGAGAGCGAGGACAGCGAGTAGTCCAGGTCGTGGGCGTCCCAGTCGGCGACGGCGTCGGCGGCCTTGTTCCGGAACGTCGTCGGCGTGGGATCCGGGCGCTCGGGCGCGGCCGCGTCGGCGTCGTCGTCCCCCGACTCGTCGTCCCCCGAGACGAGCCCGCGGACCGAGTCGAAAAGCCCCATGCCCCGGGATCCGGTCGCGGTGCGAATATGTGTTACGGAGAACTTGTCGGTCAGGTGAGAGGAGTCACTCCTCGTCGCGCAGTTCGAGGTCGGCGACGATCCCCGCGGGGTCGCGCCCCTTCCGGATCCCGTCGAGCATCAGGAAGGCCTGATCGGGCGCGAGGAAGTGGCGGGTCACCGCCCGGCCCAGCGGCGTCGGCGCCAGCCCGTCGATGAACTCGTACTCCAGGAGCTTCCCGAGGGCGTGTTTCGTCAGCACTTCGCCGACCATCCGGTCGTTGAGCCGCTTGGCCCCCGTGCCCGCAACGGTGACGTTGGCCAGCGTCTCCTCGACGGCGGCCGCCTCGTCGTAGCGGGTGACGACGGGCTCCATCTCGCCTTTCAGGAGCTTGAACGCCACCTCGTCTTCCGTCATCTCCATGCTGTTGTGGTAGACGCCGTCGGGTTCGACCAGCATGTACACCGTCCCCTCGTCGTGGTAGTCGGGCCGGCCCGCCCGCCCGAGCATCTGCTCGAACTCCTGGACGGTGAGCCACTCAATGCCCATCGCCAGCGAGTCGAAGATCACCTGCGAGGCCGGGAAGTCCACGCCCGCCGCCAGCGCCGCCGTCGTCACGACCGCCGCAAGGTCCTGGTCGGCGAACTGCCCCTCGACCTTCTTGCGGCGCTTGTAATCGAGCCCCGCGTGGTACGGCGCGGAATCGTACTGCAACTTCCGGGAGATCTCGTGACAGCGCCGCCGGGAGTTGGTGAAGATTATCGTCTGCCCGCGGTACCCCTTCGAGGACTCCTGATCGAACGCCCGCTTGACCAGTTTGTCCTCGATGTCGAGTTTCTCGCGGTCGTCCGCGAAGGTGAGGTGCCGTTCGATGGGGACCGGCCGCTCCTCGAACTCGATCAGCTGGGCGCGGAGCTTCTCGGCCAGCTGACCGGGGTTGCCGACCGTCGCCGAGAGGTAGATGTACTGGGTGTCGGCGCTTGACTGATGCGTCTCGGTGTAGTGTTTCAGCCGCGAGATCAGCCCGTCGAGCCGGTGGCCCCGCTCCTCCTCGCCGAGCGTGTGGACCTCGTCGATGACGACGGTCCCGATGTCGCCCAGGTCCTTCCCGGTCCGGAGCGCGTGGTCGATGCCCTCGTAGGTACCGACGATGATGTCGGCGTCGGGCGAGAAGCGGTTGCCGTCGTCGTTGATCCGGCTCGCGCCCACCCGGATCGTCACGTCGGCGATGTCGCCGTAGCGGTCCTGGAAGGACTCGTGTTTCTGGTTGGCCAGCGCGACGAGGGGCACCAGGAAGAGCATCTTCCCCTCGCCGTTGAGCACGCGGTCGAGCCCGGCCATCTCGCCGATCAGCGTCTTGCCCGTGGCCGTGGCGCTGACCACGAGCTGGTCGCGCCCGTTCAGCACGTCGTTCTCCACCGCGAGGCTCTGGACGGGGAGCAGTTCGTCGAAGCGGCCTTCGAGTTTCGACTGGATGCCGGGGTGGAGGGAAAGCGAGTCAACGGGGATCGGATCGACGTCGTCCAGCGTCGCGCTGATCTCGTCGAACTTCGTCAGGTCGGGGTCGAGTCGCCCCTCCAGCAGGTTGGTGATCCGGTCCAGGTCCTGGACCTCCAGGAGGAGTTCTTCGAGTCGCTCGCGGGCGCTGGCGCTCATCGACCCCTGCATCGTGATCTGACGGTCCAGCTCCTCCCTGGCGCAGTCGGGACAGATCGCCTCGTCGTCGGTCTCGATGGCCGTCTCGCTCGTGATCGGCGAGTAGCGGCCGTCGCGGGCGCAGAACCGACAGGTCCGGACGACCTTGGCGTCCAGCTGGTAGCCGTCGAGCATGTCGAGCAGGCGCTGGCGACCCGCCTGCGAGGTCTGCTCGGAGATGCGGATGCGGGAGGCTCGCCGGGCGATGTCGACGAACTCGTCGGGGCTGCGCGGTTCCACGCTGGTCCCCTCCTTGATCCGGAACCGGCCCGGCCGCGGGCCGGCGTCGGTCTCCTTGAGTTCGAGGACGGCCTGGAACAGCCGCGTGCCGTCCCGCTCGACGACCACCCGGTAGTCGTCGCCGTCCTCGTGGAGGAACAGGGTATCGACCTGTGCGACCTGCCGTGACACGGGTGTCGGTACTCGGGTGAGGTATTTCAGTCGCTCGGAACCCGGACGGATCAGTCCACGAGTTCGATCTCGTCGTCGCCGTTCGGTACCGCACAGACGAACGCCCCCGCCTCGTCGCCGTCGTTGCGGTACCAGTGGACGACGCCGGCGGGAATGAGAAGCGAGTCGCCCGCCGAGACTTCGTACACCTCGCCGTCGATGCCGACCGTGTACTCGCCTTCGAGGACGTACTGCTCGTGTTCGACCGCGTTCGTGTGTTCCGGGATCTCGCCGCCCGGCGCGATGGTGAACCGGCGGATCGCGAAGTTGGGCGCGCCGTCGCTCTCGTCGATCAGGACGCCTTTCTCGACGCCCTCGGCGGCGTCGACGGTCTCGTAGTCGATCTCGTCCGCCCGGCGAACGACCGCCGTCCGGTCGGTTTCGTCGCTCATGTCGATCGATACGGCCGGGCCGACAAAGACAGTGGCGGGCCGTGCCCGGAGAGTGACCGGCTTCCAAAGACCGAATACGCTCCCGATCCGAACGGCGGGTATCGTGACAAACACGCAGGTCGCGCTGATCCAGATCGACAACTACGGGCCCTGGACGGTCACGCCGACCCCGCGCCGGGAGGTCGACCTCCAGACGATGCAGTCGCGGCTGTTCGCCGACGTGTCACAGCTGGTCGGCAACCGCCAGGGGTACGCCTTCTTCGGCCGGTTCGACAACATGGTCGCCGTGACCAACGGGCTCGACGCCGCGGACCTCGCGCTGGTCCAGGAGTCCATCGGCAACCGCTACCCCGTCACGGCGAGCGTCAGCGTCGCGGCCGACCCCTCGCCCGTCGCCGCGCTGGGCCGTGCCTCCGAGCGCCTCCAGGCGGCCGGGAGCGCACAGGACGAGACCCGACGGGAGATCCTCCGGGGCGAGACGCTGGCCGACGACGAGCGCACCGACGCGGACGTCCAGATCGCCCACTTCGACGTGAACGACGCGACGGGCAAATATACGGACGAACTCAACGAGTTCGACACGTTCATCCGGATCGAACAGGGCTACGCCGAACTGATGCGGTACATGCGCCGGGCCCACGACTCCCTGTCTTTCTTCGTCGGCGGCGACAACATCATCGCGGTCTGTGCGGACCTCTCGACGGCCGACTACCGCGACGCCGTCGACCACGTCCGCGAGGCCGTCGACGTGGACCTCAAGGTCGGCGTCGGGCGGGCCGGCGTCGCACAGGCCGCCGGGATGGCCGCCAAACACGCCCTGGAGGAGTGTCGGGAGGCGGGCTCGACGGTCGAGTTCGCCGACCCGCCGGCGGCCGCCGCCGACGATTAATCGTCCGCGTCGCCCGGCGCGTCGTCCGCGTCGACCGCCTCGGCCAGCCACGCCGCCGCGGCGTCGACCCGGTCGGGGTCGTCGCCGGTCACCTTCAGCCGGTTGTGCCCCGCGTCCCGGTCCGGGTAGCAGCCGACGGTCACGTCGAACTTCGCGCCCGCGTCCCTCAGCGCGTCCACGAGGTTGGCCTCGGGTTTCTCGGTGTAGAGGAACTCGGAGATCGTGTCACCCTCGAACTCCTCCTCGATCCCCTCGAACATCGTCTGCATCTCGTCGGGGATCCCCGGCAGGACGTAGACGTTCTCGATCACACAGCCCGGAGCCAGCCCCGCGCGGTTGAGCAACGGGCGACTCCCCTCGGGGATGGTGGCTTCGGCCTCGGCGTCGACGTCGAGATCGGGGTAGTCGCCGGCGATGGCTTCGAGGGTCTCCTCTACGTCTGCCAGCGCCAGGTCGTCCACCGCGAGGTCGCGGTCGAAGGCGTCGGCGACGGCCGCCATCGTCACGTCGTCGGGCGTCCCCCCGAGCCCGCCGGTGACGAGGACGGCGTCGTATGCCTCGCTGTAGGCCCGCACGCGCTCGGCGATCTCGGCGCGTTCGTCGGGGACGACCAGCACGCGCCGGACCGACACGCCCCGCTCGGCGAGCCGTTCGGCCAGCCACGCGGCGTTCGTGTTCACCGTGTCCCCCGCGAGCAACTCGTCCCCCACCGTGACCAGTGCGACCTGCACGGCCGGACTGTGGACCCCGCCCACAAAAGAGGTAACGGGCCGGAACGATCAGATCAGGACCGCCCCGACCAGCGGCACGAGTTTGTCGTTCACGAGCGACCCCTGGCGTTCGACGACCCCCGCCGCGAGCGACCCGACCAGGCTGACCGACTGGGTGGCCGCGAACAGCGGCAGCGAGACCAGCGACGACACCGGCACGTCGTTTCTGGCGTGCCCCAGCGGCTGGTAGTGCGGGTTCACCCGGTCGAGCGACACCTCCCACCGGTCGCGGAACTCCTTGATCTGGACGTGTTCGCCCGGACTGTCCTCCCGGTAGACCCGGACCGCACCGCCGTGGATCGACCACGGGAAGTTCGAGAGCCGGACCTCGGCCGAGTCCGGAAGCCCCGGTTCGGCCGCCTTGGACACCACGACGCGGTTCCCGTGACCCACCTGTCGGACGCGGGCCAGCGCCTCCGCCCACCCGGTCGCCTCGTAGGTCTCGACCATGTGGCAGGGTCGTCACGAGACGGATTAAAACACACCGTCTGGC
>JBDGUF010000003.1:0-14575 GCA_042216105.1 Halorientalis sp. | reverse complement strand
AGATGTCGGGGTCGTGGCGCGGCGAGAAGAACGTCTCGTCGGCGCGGGCCTCCTGTTCGTCCCAGCGGACGCCGCTGAGGATGCCGTCCACGTCGTGTTCCTCGATGGCGTCGTTGAGCGCGACGGTCTTGAGCAGGTGGTTGCCGACGTAGGTGTCGAGCAGGAAGGGGAAGGTGTCCTCCTCGTACTCCAGGATGTTCCGGATGTGATGCTGGTTGTGCTCGGAGAGGGCGTCGACGGGGATGTCGTCACCCGGCTCCAGGTCGTTCTCGGCGACGTACTCGCCCACGTCCTCGTTGCGGGCGTAGATGAGCTCCAGATCCCACTCGTCGGCCCACTTCTCGACGAAGTCGAACAGTTCGTCGAAGTGCTGGTAGTGGTCGATGAAGACCGCCGGCGGTACCTCCAGATCGTACTTCTCGGCGACTTCCTTGATGAAGTACAGCGTCAGCGTCGAGTCCTTCCCGCCGGTCCACATGACCACGGGGTTCTCGTACTGTTCGAGACCCTCGCGGGTGACCTCGATGGCCTTCTCGATCTTGTCCTCGATCGTCGGGTAATCGGCCGGGTCCTCGTCTTCACCGGCGGTGTAGTCGACGTCCAGGTAGTCCGGGAATTCCGGCATGGTGTAATGAGATATAATTACTGGCTGGTAAGTGCTTTTCGGGATTCGGGTCGTGTGTGTCGTGTTTTCACATTTCAGAGTTCCGTTCGCGGACCGGGACCCCTGTATTTTAACGTCGGCCGCCGTAGGACGGGGTATGAACGAGTTGCAGGCGGACCTGCGAGCGGCGTTCGAGGCCGAGGGGTACGACGTGGACGACGTGACGGTCAACCGCGATCGGGTGCGGATCGTCCTGCCGACCGAGAGCGAGAGCGCGAGCGACCTCGAAGCGATCGCCTACGGCGTCGTCGACGAGGACGACGTACTCACGATGAACGTGACGACCGAACAGGTCGACGGCCAGGGGATGAGTACGGTCGTGACCTTTCGGCACCGAGGCTGAGTTCGAGTCCGACGGCGGCCGCAAGGCTGTGCGGTCGGTCGTCGTGGGAAACGGTACGGACGCGGCTTCAGCTGATGAACTTGTTGTCCCGCCAGTTGACGCCGTTGGCCCCTTCGTCCTCCTTTGGTTCCTCGACGACGTTGACGGAGGCGGGGCGCACCTCACCGTCGACGATGCGAGTGGCGTGGAGTTCGCCGTCGACCGCCACGACAGCGGTCAGCGTGCCCTTCTCGGCGATCTTGGCGATCTCACAGAGAACCTCGAACATCGGGTACTGGAGCGCGGTGTTCTGGAGAACAGTTTCGCGGTCGCCCTTGAAACAGGCGTACTCGACGAGTTCGGACTCGATCTCTTCCTCTTCCTCTTCTTCGAGTGTGCCCCACTGCGGGCTGCCACCGCCCCCGCCGCCACCGCCACCGGGGCCGCCGGGTCGGTCTTCGGGTTCCTCCTCGTAGACCCTGTTTTCCGTGATGCTCGCCTTCAACTGCGCCGTCGGCGTGTACTTGCTCATGCTCTCGTCGGCAGCGACGGCGCTGATTATCAGCGTGTTGTTGCGACGAGTGATGTCGATGTCCTCCATCTCCACCGGGAGATCGGGGTCTTCGAAGTACTCGTACACGTCTTCGAGCGGCAGTTCGAGTGTCGAATGGAGTCTGAATACACGGCTTGTCATGATTTGAATGAGTGGCGGTCGGCTGACACCGGGTCCTGACACCGGATCCGTTCGTCGGGATATACGCACCCCAGTCATATATGGCCTGTCCTTCGTGTGACCGGCGGAGAGTATGGCCAATGGTAACGGAAGACACAGCACAGTTGCCGGCGGTTTCGGCGTCCCCGGATCGAAGGGGACGCGGCGCAGCGACGATAACCGACGGGTAACCGGAGGGTTTTGTGTCACGCGGTCCTACGAGTGGGTACGAATGAGCGAGGAACACGAGTACGAAGTCGTCGTCGTCGGCGGCGGTCCCGCGGGGCTGACGACGGCGCTGTACACGACGCGGCTGGGCCACGACACCGCCGTCATCAACCGGGGCGGCGGCCGGGCGGCGATGATGCAGGACACCCACAACGTCATCGGGATCACCGAGGACACGTCGGGCAACGAGTTGCTCCAGACGGCGATCGAGCAGATCCAGAGCTACGGCGCGGACTACCACCGCGACTTCGTGAGCGACGCCGAGCGGACCGACGACGGCCGCTTCCGGCTGGAGGCCGGCGACGTGACCGCCGTCACCGACCGGGTCGTCCTCGCGACGGGCTTCTCCGACGGCCGGCCCGACCCACCGGCTCCCCGGACCGGCCGGGGCCTCCACTACTGTCTGCACTGTGACGCCTACATGTTCGTCGACGAGTCGGTGTACGTGATGGGCCACGGCGACAGCGCCGCCCACGTCGCGATGATCATGCTCAACTTCACCGACGACGTGGACGTGCTCCTCGACGGCGACGAGCCGACCTGGAGTTCGGAGACGGACGAACTCGTCCGCGCCCACCCCGTCGACATCGTCGAGGAAGAGGTCACCGACGTGGAGAACGGCGACGACGGCTGGCTCGAAGCACTCGAGTTCGCGGACGGGACGCGCCGGGAGTACCGCGGCGGCTTCGCGATGTACGGGTCCGAGTACAACACGGACCTGGCCGAACAGCTGGGCGTCGAGCTGAACGACGACGGGACCGTCGCCGTCGACGACCACGGCAACACCAGCGAGGAGGGCGTGTACGCGGTCGGCGACGTGGTGCCCGGCCACAACCAGATCCCCGTGGCGATGGGCCAGGGGGCCAAGGCCGGCATCGACATCCACTACGACCTGCGGACCTACCCGATGTCGAAAGAGGAGATCGACGCGGCCGGCGGCATCGACGCCGACAACGTGCCCGCGATCTCGGAGACCCTCCGCGAGCAGGCCCGAGCCCACCGCGAGGGCGACGCCGGGGCCGAGGCCGCCGCGGACGACTGACCGTCGGACGGCCAACCGCTAGGCGAAGCTATTAATCCGAACCCGTCCGCCTGTCGGTCCATGTCCACACGGTTCCAGTCGGCGACCGATCTCGCGGACGCCATCGAAGCGGGCGACGTATCGCCGGTCGAAGTCGTCGAGACCTACCTCGACCGCATCGACGATCACGACGACGAGTTGAACGCCTACGTGAACGTCCTGGCGAGTCGCGCCCGCGAGCAGGCCCGCGAGGCCGAGCGGGCCGTCGAGAACGGCGAGGACCTCGGTCCGCTCCACGGCGTCCCCGTCGCGATCAAGGACCTCCACATGCGGATCGAGGGCGTCCCCCACACCATGGGGATCGCACCGCTGGCCGACAACGTGTCCGAGGAGACGGGCGTGATCGTCCGGCGGCTGGAAGCGGCGGGCGCGATCCCCCTCGGGACGACCAACACGCCCGAACTCGGTCACACGATGCGGACGGACAACGAGCTGGTGGGGGCGACGCCGACGCCGTTCGACCGCGACTACAACGCCGGGGGGTCCTCCGGCGGATCGGCGGCGGCGCTGGCCGCGGACCTGGCCCCGCTGGCGACCGGCTCGGACGTCGGCGGCTCGCTCCGGAACCCGGCGTCGTGCTGTCACGTCGTCTCGGTGAAGCCGACCTTCGGCCTCGTGCCGAAGGACAACCGCCCCGACGCGTTCAGCTCCACGACGCCGGTCGGCGTGGTCGGGCCGATGGCTCGCACCGTCGACGACCTCGCGCTCATGCTGTCGGTACTGGTCGGGCAGGACGACAGCGATCCCTTCAGCGTCCACGCGCCGAGGGAAGACTACACGGACGCGACCGACCGCGACGCGAGCGAGTTCGACGTGGCCTTCACCCCGGACCTGGACACCTTCCCGGTGGCCGAGACGGTCCGGTCGGTCTGTCGGGACGCCATCGACGCGCTGGCCGACGCCGGCGCGACGGTCTCCGAGGTCGACGTGGACGGCCCCGACAAGGGGACGTTGAACTCCGCGTACGGGACCGAAGCGACGCCGCTTTTCGCCGTCATGGCCCGCTACCTCGACGACGAGTACGGCGTCGACGTGACGGGCGAGGACGCCGACGCCCTCTCGGACAGTTTCGTCCAGACCGTCCGGATGGGCGAGGGGTACGACGCCGTCGACTACCTGGAGACGAACGCCGTCCGGACGGACCTGTACGACGCCGTCGAGGCCGTCCTCGCGGACCACGACGCCCTCGTGATGCCGACGCTCGCGACGCCGCCGCTGACCCACGACGAGCCCTACCCCTCGGAGATCGACGGCGAGCGGGCCGGCGGCCTCCCGATGGACTGGGGGCTGACCTGGCCGTTCAACATGACGGGCCACCCCGTGGTGGCCGCGCCCGCCGGGCTCACCGACGACGGACTGCCCGTCGGCCTCCAGATCGTCGGGTCGCGCTACGCCGAGGCCGACCTGCTCGGGATCGCCGCGGCGCTGGAAGACGCCAATCCGTGGGCCGACGACTACCCCGAGGCCTGAGTCGGGCGACGCTCGGCGTCGGTCGGCGGCGGGCGCTCGAAAGAACGCAGTCGGTCGGCGAGCGGGGCCGTCAGTCCGCCGTCGCGCCGGACTCGCCGTCGTCGAGTTTGACGAGTTCGTCGACGCCGGGGATCTCGGCCTCTTCCTCGGTGATGATGTCGATCCTGCGGGTGAGTTTGTCGCGGGCGTACTCCACGAGCGGCACGGGGTTGACGTTCTCCTCGAAGTCGCTGACGGTGCCCGCGATGTGGGGCATCAGGTCCATCAGCACGTCCTGCACGACGGACTCGTCGACCTCGCCGGACTGGACGTAGCCCCGGACCTTCTGCATGCCGAAGCCGACGTGGCGGCCCTCGTCGGACCGGATCTTCGAGATGCCGTTGACCAGCCCGTTCGAGTCGGGCCAGTCACCCAGCGCGATCTCGTCGGAGCCGCGATCGCTGAACGCGGACGTGATGCCGTAATAGCCGGTCTGTGCCAGCACGCTCTCGACGCCGAGGTGGTAGTGACAGTACGCCCGGACGCGGTTCTCGGGCGTGTCCTCCTCCAACAGGCGCTCCATGGCGTCCTCGGTCTTGTCGAAGACGGCGACGTAGTCGTCGTTGAAGTAGCGCTGGTCGGTCGGGGCCGTCACCTCGAGCCCGAGTTCCTCGGCGACGGGGTCGAACACCTCGCGCCAGTACCGGTCGAAGAACTGGGTGTGTTTGGCCTCCTCGTAGATCTGACTGGAGATGAACATCTGGTCGTCGATGTCCTCCAGGACCATCGCGAGCGGCATCAGGTCCTCCGTGACGGCCTCCTCGCCCGCGCCGAAGCGGGCGACGGCCATCCGGCTCTCCTCCAGCTCGCTCTCGGTCGGCTCGTACTCCAGGAACGCCTCCTTGTCCTCCGCCAGCCCCTCGACGTCGTACGGGTCCCAGTGGCGATAGACGGCGTTTTCGAAATACCCCTGTGCGAACGAATCCGAGTCGAGCCGCATGTCGCGGCTCGTGTCCTCCACCTGCGTCATGTCCACGGTACAGTTGGGAGTACGCCACATAGCCTCGTCGCACGAGACGTTAGGTCGTTTAAAATGCCCCAGCATTACGGGTGTTCAAATTCGCCCCCGCCGTCGCGTTCGGCGGCCAGGGCGCGAGCCACGTAGAGGTCCCGGAGGGAGTCGTGATCGCCGAGGTCGAGGTCGCGCCGGCGTTCGTCGAGGACGACCTCGCCGTCGTGCAGGAGGGTGAGGTGGTCGATCACGTCCGCGAACGCGCCGAGGTGGTGGGTCGAGACGACGACGGCGTGGCCGGCGTCGCGGAAGTCGGCCAGCAGGTCGAGCAGTTTCGCCCGGGACACGTCGTCGAGGTCGCCCGTCGGCTCGTCGAGACAGACCACGGGCGACCGGTCCAGGAGGGCGAGCGCGAGGTCGAGTTTCTTCCGGAACCCACCGGAGAGGTCGCCGGCCCGCCGGTCGCGGACGCGGTCGAGCCGGAGCGTCGCGACGATCTCCTCGCGCCAGGCGTCGTCGTCGGCCCCGGTCAGCGCGGCGAACACGTCCAGGTTCTCCGCGACGGTCAGGTCCCGGTAGACGTTCGGCCGCTGGAACCCCGGCCCGATCCCCGCGGGCGGCGCGTCGACCGTCCCGTTCGACGGCCGGGTCAGCCCCAGCGCGACCCGGAACAGCGTCGTCTTCCCGGACCCGTTCGGGCCGACGACGGCGTGGATGGTCCCCGGCGCGACCGACAGGTCCACGCCGTCGAGCGCGGTCACGTCGCCGTAGGACTTCTCGACGTCGTGCAGGACCAGAACCGGCTCCGGCGCGTCCGCACCGTCGTCGGCCGTCCCCTCGCGGTCGCTCCCGGTCATAGCGTTCGCTCGTACCGGACGATGGACAGTTTGAGGACGAGCAGCGTCAGAGCGGTGAACCCGAGCAACCCGAGGACGTAATCCGCGTACAGCGCCGCCGGAGCGTCCTTGAGCGTCAGGCTCCGGACGACGATCATCGAGTAGTGCAGCGGGATCCGGCGGGCGATCTCGCGGCGGAGCGGGGAGAAGAAGCCGGCCGGGTAGATCAGGCCGGAGACGGTGGCGGCCGCGAGCAGGACGGCGACGTTGAGGAACCGCCCGAGCGTCCCGAAGTCCGTGAGGATCGTGATCGACGTGCTGATCGCCGCCAGGTAGACGAAGGTGAGCAGGAGGACGGCGACGGCCCCCGGCGCGAACAGCGTCACCGAGTAGCCCAGCGCGGCGGCCACCCCGCCGAAGGCGAGCGTGGGCACCGCCAGGAGCGCGGCGAAGTAGCCGATCTTCGTCGCGACGACGGCGTCCAGCGACGACTCGACGAGCAACCGGTCCAGCACGTCCTCCTCCCGGACGAGGTTGTACGGGAGGTAGGTGAACGCGAACAGCGCGACGGTCCCGAGGAGGAACACGGGGAGGAGATACGCCGAGAGGGAGCGGGGCTCGCCGACGACCGCGCGCTCGACGGTCACGTCGGTCTCGAACTGGGCGTTCAGGTAGTAGCTGGCGGCCGATCGCATCGCCTTCGAGGGTTCGAGAAAGGGGACCACGCTCCCGTCGACGAGCAGCGTGAACGTGGCGTGGCCCGTCCCCTCCTCGAACAGCCCGGGCGGGACCGTCAGCACGGCGTACACCCGTTCGCGCCGCAGCGCGTCCCGGGCGGCCGAGACGCTCCCGTAGCGTCGCGGTTCGGCGAACAGCGTCAGCCCGGCTTCGACGACCGCGAGTTCGTCGTCGGTGACCGACTCGCTCTCCGCGACGACCGCCACCGGCGCGTCCTCGGGGATCACGGTCCCGAACGCGACCGTCGTCGCCGCGAAGACGGCCGGCAACAGCAGGAGGAGGAAACCGAGCGTCAGCAGCCGGTGACGCGACCAGAGCAGTTCCTTCCGCAGAAGCGACGGAATGGCCATCGACGGCGGGGTATCGAATCCGCGGGTCTTCAGCCTGTCGGGGTCAGGGAGCGGTCGGCGTCGACTCGTTCACCCGTTCGACCGTGTAGGGGCCGTCGTCCGTGCCGAACGAGTCGGCTCCCTCGCCGAACGTGTCGCCGTCGGACCAGTTGCCGGCGTCGCTCCCGGCGTACTCTCCGGTGTAGCTCCCGCCGCCGTATCCGCCTCCGAGGAGCGGGCTCGTCATGTTCTGGGCGAAGTCCAGCAGTGCCCGGTAACCGTCGGCGACGTTCGCGGGGGTACTCTCGAAGGTCACCACCACGTCGGATCCGTCGCGGGTGATGGTCGTGTCGTCGAACAGCGCCGCCGTCTCGTTGGGCGGGACGGTGTACTCCATGGCGGTGAGCGTCCCGCTGAGGAGCGCTTGCAGGTCCCCGGCGGTGTCGGGGTTGCGCGCGGTCAGTCGGAACTCGAACCCCACCGTGGCGTCGGAGGCGTCGGTGTAGTACGCGCCCGCGTAGGACTCGACGTCGAGGAGGGTCCGCAGCCGCTGGAGGTTGTCCAGCCCCGGGATCCCGACCATCGCCGCCGTCCGGTTGGCCGCCGAGAGGTTGGCCTCGTCGGCGTCCTCGGGAACCGTCCCGGCGAAGCGAACGTACCCGTCCGGCGAGGACTCGTAGGCCCGCCGGAGATCCGCGCCGATGGCCGCGGCCGCGCCGCGGTCCACGTCGACGGCGTCTTTCACCGCCGCTTCGGTCCCGGTGACGAACCTACCGTCACCGAGGACGGCGATCCAGGTCGGCCCGCTGTCGACGGGCTCGGCGTCGATCCCACCGGCCCCGGTTCCGGCCCCGAACTCACCGTCCGCGGTGGTGCGGTCGGTCGCCCGACCCTCCGCGGTGGACTCGTCGCCCTCGACGACGTAGACCGTGTACCCCTGATAGGTGCGCCGTTCGTAGTCGGAGCCGTTGGCGGTGGCCGCGACGAACGCGTCGGTACTCCAGTCGGAGGCGACGATGGTACCGCTGTAGTTCGACGGGGCGTCGTCCCCGTACGCGGCGAAGGCGGTCATCCCGTGGAAGCCCTCGGGGGACAACCCGCTGTCGTTCGCCATCCGGTCCAGGACGGCCGCGAAGTTCTCGGGTCCGTCGTAACTCCCGTTCGCCGCCGTCGCGTCGATCACCTCGTTGACCAGGGCGCGGGTCGTCTCGTCGTCGGTGATGTCGCCGTCGACGTGCATCACCGTGTCGGCCGTCGCGGGAACGGCCCCGAGCATGTCGTCGCCGGCCAACAGCCCGCCGGTCAGCGCGACGTACGTCGCCGCACCACCGGCTCCGACGACCACGACACTCGCCAGCGCCACCTGGAGTTTGTTCGCCGCCAGCACCTCCGAGAGCGCCATCAGCGATCCCCCCGCGTCGTCGGCGTCGGCCCTGACCGATCGCTCCGGCTCCGGGATTGGTCACTCATACGTGTGACCGAACTATCACGACGGAATAAAGATGTTACCCTCGAACCGGAGTCGGCCCGGCCCAGCTCACTCGTGGCGATCCTTGAGCGAGTGTTTGTCGGTCTTGCCGACGTCGGTCGTCGGTACCTCGTCGACGATGTGGACCTCCTCGGGCATGGCCTGTTTCGGGACCTTGCCGTCGAGGTGGTCGCGGATCTCCGCCTCGGTCAACTCGCCGTCGTAGTCGGGGTCCGGTTCGACGTAGACGACGACGACCTCGCTCCCCGGCCGGTCGGGATCGGGCGCGCCGATGGTCGCCGGGCGGTGGACGCCGGGATGTGAGAACAGGACCTCGTCGACCTCCTCGGAGTAGACCTTCAGCCCGGAGACGTTGATCATGTTCTTCACGCGGTCGACGATGTAGAACCGACCCTGCGAGTCGATCTTGGCCACGTCGCCGGTCGCGACGAACCCCTCGTCGTCGAACGGGTCCTTGCTCTCGTCGAGGTACCCCTTCATCCGCTGGGGCCCGTCGAGGTACATCTCGCCCTCGAGTTCCTCGTCGATGGCTTTCTGGAGGGGGATCTCCTCGCCCGAGTCCACGTCGACCAGTTTGACCTCCGTGTCGGGGACGGGCACACCGATGGTCGGCATGTCGAAGCCCTCCTCGCGGGTGTCCTCGCCCAGGAGCATGTCCTGGAGGCCGCGGGTGTTGAAGTGGGTCACCGGCGACATCTCCGAGAGGCCGTAACCCTGGGAGACGCCCTTGGATTTCTCCTCGAACTGCTCTTTGGTCTCGGTGGCAAGCGGCGCGGACCCGGAGAGGCCGACCACGTCCTGATCGAGGTCCTCGTCGACGATCTCCATGAACTGCGTCGGGACGCCGAGCATGATCAGGGGCTCGTGGTCCTCGATCAGGTCGACCATCATCTCGGTGTCCCGGGCGTCGGGCACCATCAGCACGTCCAGCCCGAGTTCGATCAGCGAGTGCTGGACCGAGTAGCCGTAGGCGTGATACAGCGGCAGGGCCATCACGGCCCCCTCGTCGCCCCGCATCATGTCGGCCATGCGTGACTGGGCGGCGTTTGCCTGCAAGGCGTTGGCGACGAGGTTGCGGTGGGTGAGCTGACACCCCTTCGGGAGGCCGGTCGTTCCGCCCGTGAACAGGAGGGTGTGTACGTCCTCCGCAACGTCGAACTCGACCTCGGGCGGATCCGGCTCGGTCGACTCGATCACGTCGGTGAGCCACTCGACGCCCGCGCGGTCCTCGTGTGTCTCGGGCGGGTCCTCGCCGTAGTCCTCGACCTGCGTGAGGATGACGTCGTCGAGGTCCAGTTCCTCCCGCAGCGTCTCG
The DNA here is from genome assembly GCA_042216105.1 of Halorientalis sp. GTDB lineage: Archaea > Halobacteriota > Halobacteria > Halobacteriales > Haloarculaceae > Halorientalis. Next base: position 4,400 of record JBDGUF010000003.1, on the reverse strand, counting down.
ATGAGGTCGCGGTGTTTGTCCTGGCCGATCAGGACCTCGGGATCGCCCTGTTCGAGCCGGTAGATCAGGTCCTCCTCGGCGTCGAGGAAGTCGTTCGGGATGTGGACCCCACCGGCCCGTGAGATGGCGTTCTCCGCGACGACGAACTGGATCGAGGTCGGCAGCACCGTCGCCACGCGACTCCCCTTCTCGACCCCACGGTCGCGAAGCGCCGTGGCCAGCCGATCGACCTGTTCGGTCAGTTCCGGGTAGGTGTACTTCTGCCCCAGCTGGACGAGCCCCTGCTCGGGGTACTCGTCGGCCGAGTCGTAGAGGAACCGATGCACCGGCTGGTCGGGATACGGTTCGAGCGACTCCGGCACGCCGAACTGCTCGTACTCGGCGAACCAGGGTTTCTCCGGCATCGCAGTCGAGTCTGACATCTACGTTCGTCATCACTGGCGGCCCGTTTAAATTCACTCGCGGGTATGTGGGGCGATTAAAAACAGGGCGACGGGGCGCGTATTATTCGTGCTTCGACTGGTCCGTAGACGTGCCGGACGATCCGGTGTCGTTGGACGATCCCTTCCCGTTTCCGGTACACTGGATCGTGACCGTCTCGGTCGTCTCGACGGAGACGGTTTCGCCGGTCGCCGACACGTCGATCGTCCACGTTTCGGTCTGCGGGTCGGCCTTCCCGCCCTGCGAACTGCACTGGATCTTCCATTCGATGGAGTCATCTTCACCGGCGTCGAGTACCACCTCCTTCTCGTCGTCGCTCTCCTTGAGCGTCGGGACGCCACCGTCACCGGAATCGGTGATCTCGACGGTCACGGTCACAGGCTGGGCGAACCGATTCGTGACTGTCAGAAGTTCGCGATCTTCGTTGCCGTTCGGAAACGCGTGGGGACCGCCCTCGATCCCCAGCAGTGCCTCCTCGTCTTCTACCACCGCGACCTCGACGCCGCGGTCGGCACTGACGGAGCTGAACGCGCCCGTCCCGACGGCGAGGGAGACGGCCGCGAAGGCGAACACGACGCTCGCCAGTTTGAGTCGCCCCATTAGTCCCGTAGCTCCGGTGGCGTGTCGTCGGTACCGAGCCGGTTCGCCGAGTCGTGGTAGATGTGGACCAGCGCCGACGCGGCGACAGTCGTGACCACGAACGCCGCCCACGCGATGTCGGGCAGGACGGTGATCGGCCAGGCGTCCACGAAGGCCGCCGCGACCAGCGCCGCGTCGACCCCCGCCAGCCCGAGATAGTACTGGCTCCACGGGATGTCCCTGCCGTGGACCACGTCGAGATACACGTCCAGGTCCTCGGCCGTCTCGGTCAGCTCCACGACGCCCGCGCGGTGGTCGAAGTTCACGATCCCCTGCTCGTCCATCTTCGGCAGGTGGTGGGACTGCAGGGACGTGTAGACGCGCTTGCGCTCCTTCGAGTCGATCTCGCCGATCGACGTGTCGTTCTCCCAGGACGCGACGTGTTCCGACAGCTCGCCCAGTTCCACCTGCCGGTCCGCGGCCTTCAGGTGGTGGAGCGCGTACCGGCGTCGCTGGTTGCTCAATACCTCGAACGCGTCGTCGGCGGTCATCGACCCGTCGTCGCCCACCCCGTCGGGCGTCTCCGGCCCGTCGACCGCCTCGGTCTCTTGTGCTGCCTTGCTCACGGTTTCCTGTCGCTAACTGCCGCTGCGCGTCCGATCGCCGGACGGCGACTGTGCTGGCGCGCGCCGCCGGGCGGCACCCAACCGCACGGCGGCGGGAGCGCATTCGATCCCATCCAACCCCGCCGGCCCTGTCCGGCAGCGATTGGTAAATTGTTGTTACTTCAGAGATACAAAAGTGCTTTTCGTCTCTCCAACGGGTGCCGGATATATCCGGCTCGACGACCCCGGGAAGAGTCCACTTACAGGCGGTTCGGTCGCCGGTCGCTGGCACCGAGCCGGCGGAGCGATGGGGTGAGCGGCGCGGGACCGCGGTCGTAGTCGAGTCGACGGGCCGGCGGTCGTTCGGCGGTCGTAACCACCGATTACACCGGTTTCAGGCCAGGCTTGTGGCCGGCCGGCGGGCTTTCAGGCCGCCCGAGAAGGGAGTTCAACATCGGTGTGACCGCATTCTGTCGTGTTAATACAATGGGGGAATGGTCTGTAGGGATGGGTGAGCGCAACCCGCCCTGGGGGTGGGTGCGCGTGAAACAACTATGGAACGACGCAAATTCCTCATCGGCGCAGGATCGCTCGCCGCCGGCTCGGCGGCTGCAGTTGGTACAGGCGCGTTCACGAGTGTGAGTGCAGAACGGTCAGTCTCGGTTGCTGTAGCCACTGACAAAAACGCGTACCTTGGATTGGAACCCACTGACCAGCGAGCATCCCTAAACAATGGCCAGCTGAAACTGGACTTCTCTAGCTCTGACGTGAAGGGAGCGACGAACGCAGAGGGCCTAAACCCCAATTCGCGAACGACGTTCCTTGACCTGTTTGAGGTCGTCAACAGGGGTGAAGACCCGGTGTACGTGGGCATCGGGACTAAAGAGGAAGACGTGTACGCGGATAGCGTAAGTGAGAGCAAAAGAAAACCCCACCTGTTCGATTACAGCAATCTCAGTGGCTACGTTTACGCTGAAGGTGACACTGGAAAGGGTACGGGACTCCCGTTCAACGGCGGGAACGGAAACATGGTGATTGACTCGGGTGGCCGCGTGGATCTGGACTTCGAGAGAAATGGCAGCTCCGATCCCAATACCAATAACCAGATCATCAAGCCAGGTGAAAGTCTGACCGTTGACTTCGATCTGATCGTGGACGGCAAGGGTCTGGGCAAAGGCGGCGGCAAGCGGATTACTATCGCAGCCGCTACCCCGAACATCCCGCGTGACAACCCGGACACCTGAACGGCGACAACCGATTAACATCCCCACAGCGGTTGATTCCGTCAGTAGATCTTCCCCAAGTGGGGGCAAGGCATGAAACGACGCAAATTTATCATTGGCACGGGCGCACTCGCTACTTCCACAGCAGCAGTGGGGTCGAGAGCGTTCACCAGCTTTAGTGCCGAACGCTCTGTCACGATCGATGTCGCAGACGACTCCCGGGCATTCCTCCGTATGGAGCCAATTGGAGACGAAGGTCTAAACGGGGAATTTACCCGGCGGTCGTTCGCCAACGGCGGAACAGTAGCGTTCGAGATCCCTGGCAACGGTGACGGCGAGAACTCGAACGCCGAAGGCGTCGGGCTCGACTCAGTCTACGAGTTCCACGATCTGCTTGAGATCGTCAACCAAGGCACCCAGCCCATCAAGGTCTACAGCACCTACAATGGCGATGCACTGAATGATCTCGCGCTCGTACGCGACAGCGGGATCCTCCGTAACGATCCGCTGACGCTCGACATCGGCGAGCACCTCAACGTAGGGCTGTACATCGACACCCACGGGTCCAGCATCGGCGAGTACGACGAGACGCTGACGATCAACGCCGTCGCGCCCGACGCCAGCGACTGACCACACGAACCACTCACCCGGCTTCGACGACCCACGACGGCACGCGGTCTCTGACCGCGGTCACAGCGGTTCCGGGTACCCGGAACGTCGTGACGCGTGTCGCGCGTTACGGCGGTCCCGGAAACGGGACCTCGTCACGCGGCGAGCCGCATGACGGCGGTTCGACTCCGCCGGTGGGTCCCTCCACGCGACGACGCGGTGGCGACCACCGAACGATGCGACGCAAACTGCTCGCGCTCGCGGCGCTCGCCCTCGCGGGAACCCTGCTGTTCTCGTCAGTCGCGGCACCCGGTGGCGACCGGATTCACGAGAACGTCACCCTCGCACCCAGCGACGGCCCCAACGGCGCGTACGCGGTAATGGAGGACGGGGAACTCGCGCTCCGATTCGGGCCCTCGAACCCCAACGTCGAGGGTGAGGGGGTCAACGCCGGGTCGGTGACGCCGTTCGACGACGTGTTCACGATCACGTACACGGGCGACCGGCGCGCGCGGATCTGGCTCACCACCGAGGTCGAGGACATCCGGTTCTACCGCGGCGGCGACCCCGACGACGGACTCGGGAGCCGGGCGACCGCCGTCGTCCTCGGACCCGACGAGACGCTGCGCGTCGGCGTGTTGATCGACGCGACCGACGGGACCGTCGCGGCCGAGAGCGACCAGTTCACCGTCCACGCCGAACTCTACGGCGGCACCCCGACGCCGACCGAGAGCGGCGGCGGTGGCGGGGACGGCGTCGGCGGGTTCCAGCTCGGCGGCGACGGCGGCGGAACCGCCACCGAAACGCCGGGGCCGTCGCCGACCGAGACGACCGACGACGAGTCGGGGACGCCCGCGAACGGAACCGACGGAGGCGGCGGGCCGCCCGGACTCGGTGGCGGGGCGGGAACGTCGACGCTCACGCCGACGATCGACGGCGGCGT
>JBDGUF010000018.1:0-14695 GCA_042216105.1 Halorientalis sp. | reverse complement strand
TCGAGGAGGACTTCGGCTCCTACGAGGGCTGGAAGGGCGAGTTCGAGGCCGCCGCCTCGGCCGCCGGTGGCTGGGCGTTGCTCGTCTACGACCCGGTCGCCGACCAGCTGCGCAACCTCGTCGTCGACAAGCACGACCAGGGCGCGCTGTGGGGCTCCCATCCGATCCTGGCGCTGGACGTGTGGGAACACTCCTACTACTACGACTACGGTCCGGACCGCGGCAGCTTCATCGACGCCTTCTTCGACGTGATCGACTGGGACGAAGTCGCGGACCAGTACCAGAAGGCCACCTCGCAGTAGCGCCGTAGTCCAAGCCCGGTTTTTCTTTCGACGCGTCGACGAACGGAATCTGAACTGGTGTCGGGCGTACCGACCGGACCCATCGAGACGGCGGGGTAACACGCCGAAGTCCGGCTGTCGTGACACCTCGGACAGCGTTTATTGCGGGCGGGTTCCGAGGAGGGGGCATGGGTGTCGATGAACAGGACCCGCTCGCGCGCCCGGCGGACCCGCCGGGAGATCCCGCACAGCTCTCCCGAACCGCCGGCGAGACGGTCTCGGAGTACGTCGATCTCGCTGCCGATCTCCGGGCGGCCATGAGCGGCGACGTTCGGTTCGACGAGTACGCACAGATCCTCTACGCGACCGACGGATCCATCTACCAGGCCCGCCCCGCCGGAGTGGTCTATCCCGAGGACGTCGACGACGTTCGGGCGGCGGTGACGACGGCCGTCGACCACGAGGTACCGATCCTCCCCCGTGGCGCGGGGTCGTCGCTCGCCGGCCAGGCCGTCGGACCGGGCTGTGTCGTGCTGGACATGTCCCGGCACATGGACGGCCTCCTCGAGGTCGATCCCGACGAGCAGTGGGCCCGGATCCAGCCCGGGATCGTCCAGGACCACCTGGAGGACCAGCTGGCCGAACACGGGCTGAAGTTCGCGCCCGACCCCGCCTCCTCCGGTCGCGCGACCGTCGGCGGCGGCATCGGCAACAACTCCACGGGTGCCCACTCGGTGCGGTACGGCATCACCGACGCCTACACCGAGGAGGTCACGGCCGTCCTCCCGGACGGGTCGCTGTTGCACGCCCGCGAGGTCGTCCTCGACGGCGAGGAGTACGAAGAGATCGTCGCCAAGGACGACCGCGAGGCCGAGATCTACGAGACCGTGCGAGCGGTCGTCGAGGACAACGCCGCGGAGATCGCGGACCGCTACCCCGACCTCAAGCGCCGCGTGTCGGGGTACAACCTCGATCGGGTCATCTACGAGAACGAGGACGGCGAGCGAGTCATCAACCTCGCGAAACTCTACGTCGGGAGCGAGGGCACCCTCGGAGTCATCGTCGAGGCGAAGGTCGGCCTCGTGACCGTCCCCGAGGAGACCGCGCTGGCGCTGTACTGCTTCGAGGACCTCGTGGACGCGATGGCGGCCGTCCCCGAGGCCCTGGAGTACGACGTGAGCGCCGTCGAGTTGATGGACGACGAGGTGTTCCGGCTGGCCGCCGAGTCCGACGGGTACAGCGAGTACGTCGAGCCCATCCCCGAGGGGACGGAGGCGGCGCTGATGCTGGAGTACGACTCCGAACTGGTCGAGGACTTCGAGGCCGCCATCGGCGAGACAAACGACCACTTCGTCGACGCCGGCGCGGCCTTCGAGGTCATCGAGGCCTACACCGAGGAGGACCAGGCCGACATCTGGAAGCTCCGGAAGGCCGCGATTCCGCTGCTGATGAGCCTGGAGGGCGACCCCAAGCCCTACCCGTTCATCGAGGACGCGACGGTACCCCCGGAGGAGTTGGCCGAGTACGTCGTCGAGTTCGAGGAGGTCCTCGAGGACCACGACACCTCCGCGGCCTACTTCGCCCACGCGGGCAGCGGCACGCTCCACATCCGGCCCATCCTCAACCTCAAGACCGAAGAGGACATCGAGAAGATGCACTCCATCACGGAGGACGTGACCGACCTCGTCCTCAAACACCACGGTGCCTTCTCGGGCGAACACGGCGACGGGATGGCCCGGACGGAGTTCACCCCCAAGATGTACGGCGAGGACCTCTGGCAGGCGTTCAAGACGGTCAAGACCGCCTTCGACCCCGAGTGGTTCATGCACCCGGGCAACGTCGTCTACCGGGAGGACGCCGACGACGTGGGCCCCGACGCCGACCGCGGCGTCGGCGCGGACATGCGCGAGAACCTCCGGTACGGCCCCGCCTACCAGTCCCTGGAGCCACAGACCGAGCTCGACTTCTCCGAGGAGGGCGGGTTCTCCCACCTCGTCGAACTCTGTAACGGCTGTGGCACCTGCCGCGAGACCGAGTCGGACGTGATGTGTCCCACCTTCCGGGCCTCCCGCGAGGAGATCCAGGCCACCCGCGGCCGCGCGAACATGCTCCGTGCCGCCATCAGCGGCGAACTCCCCGAAGACGAGATCTACAGCGACAAGTTCCAGTCGGAGGTGCTGGACCTCTGTGTCGGCTGCAAGGGGTGTCAGTCCGACTGTCCGACCGGCGTCGACCTGGCCAAGCTCAAGGCCGAGGTCAAACACGAGTACCACCAGGAGGAGGGGACCAGCCTTCGCTCGCGCCTGTTCGGCAACGTCGACCGCGTGAGCGAACTCGGGAGCAAGCTCGCGCCGCTGTCGAACGCCGCCCAGAAGCTCCCCGGCGCGGACCTGATCGCCGAGAAGGTCCTCGGCATCGCGCCCGAGCGCGACCTGCCCGCGTTCACGAGCGAGACCTTCGAGGACTGGTTCGCGGCACGCGGGGGCCCGCAGGTCCCCGAGTCCGAGGCCGAGGACCGCGTTCTCCTGTTCCCCGATACCTACACGAACTACAGCTACCCCGAACCGGGCAAGGCCGCCGTCGAGCTGCTGGAGGCCGCCGGCGTCCACGTCCGGGTGCTCGACACCGACGACGTGGCACCCAGCGGACGCGCGGCCTTCTCGATGGGCATGCTCGACGCGGCCCACGAGCGCGCCGAGACGAACCTCGACGCCCTCTCGGAGTACGTCGCCGACGGCTGGTCGGTGCTGTTCGTGGAACCCTCCGACGCGGTGATGTTCCAGGACGAGTACGTCGACCTGCTGGAGGACGACCGCGTCGAGGACCTCGCGGTGGCGGCCTACGGCGTCTCCGAGTACGTCAACGCCCACGCCGTCTACGACGACCTGGCCTTCGACGCGCCCGACGAGGGGCTGGCCTACCACGGCCACTGCAACCAGAAGGCGCTGAACCGCGACGCCCACGCCGCCATGGCGCTCCGGGCGGCCGGCTACGAGGTCGACCACCTCGACACCTCCTGCTGTGGCATGGCCGGCTCGTTCGGCTACGAGGCCGAACACTACGAGCTCTCGAAGGCCATCGGCGAGATCCTCTACGACAAGATCGAGGACAGCCCCGCCGACACCGTCGTCGCCCCCGGCGCGTCCTGCCGGTCGCAACTGAGCGACGACGACTTCGAGGGCGAACACCCGCCCCACCCCGTCGAGAAACTGCGCGCGGCGCTGGCCTGAGGCGGGCGCGGTCCTGACCCGAACGGCCCCGTCTCTCGCCGCGTCGGACGTTAGGATTTTGACGCTCGACGGTCGGACCCTCTCGCATGGGACTGCTGGACGCCGGCGGCTACTGGTGGGTCCGATTCCTGCTCCAGCGCGGGCTGGCGCTGATCTACCTGGTGGCCTTCCTCGTCGCCGCCGATCAGTTCCGGGCGCTGGCCGGCGAGGACGGCCTGCTCCCCATCGTGGAGTACGTCGAGGCCGTCGACTTCCGGGATCGACCGAGCCTGTTCTACTTCGTCCCCTCCGATCGGGCGATCGGCGTCGCCGCCTGGAGCGGTGTCGGACTGGCCGTCCTGGCCCTGTTCGGGGTTCCCTACCTGCTCCCCGAACCGTGGCCCGTCGTGGCCTCGGTGGCGATCTGGGCCCTGATGTGGGGCCTGTACCAGTCGTTCGTCAACGCCGGGCGGGTCTTCTACGGCTACGGCTGGGAGTCGATGTTACTGGAGACGGGCTTTCTCGCCGTCTTCCTCGGTGCGGGCGCGACCGGCCCGCCCGTGATCGTGGTCTGGCTCGTGAAGTGGGTCCTCTTTCGCAACATGTTCGGAGCGGGGCTGATCAAGATGCGCGGGGACGACTGCTGGCGCGAGTTGACCTGCATGGACTACCACTACGAGACCCAGCCCATGCCCAATCCCCTCTCGTGGTACGCGCACCACCTGCCCGACCGGTTCCATCGCGTCGAGACGCTGGGCAACCACGTCGTCGAACTGGCCGTCCCCTTCCTCTACTTCGCGCCGCAACCGTACGCCGCGATCGGCGGGGTCGCGACCATCGGCTTCCAGCTGTGGCTGATCGGGACGGGCAACTTCTCGTGGCTGAACTGGCTGACCGCGATCCAGGCGATCGCGACGTTCAGCGACGGCGTGCTGACGGGCGTCCTGCCGCTCCCCGCCGCCTCGCCCGCCCCGGCACCGTTCCCGTTGCAGGTCGCGTCGGTGCTGGTCGCCGCCCTCGTCGTGGCGCTGAGCGTCCGCCCCGTCACCAACGTGCTCTCGACCACGCAGGTGATGAACACCGCCTTCGACCCCCTCCACCTGGTGAACACCTACGGTGCGTTCGGCTCGATCACGAAACGTCGCCACCAGCTGATCGTCGAGGGCACGCGGGCCGAGGACCCGGACGAGGACGACTGGGAGGCCTACGAGTTCGAGGGCCAGCCGGTCCGGACCGACGAGCGCCCGCCCCAGTGGGCGCCCTACCACCTGCGGCTGGACTGGCAGCTCTGGTTCGCGGCGATGCAACCCCGCCCGGGCCGCCGTCAGCGCTGGTTCACGTCGTTCCTCGAAGACCTCCTTGAGAACGACGAGGACACGCTGTCGCTGCTCCGGTCGAACCCCTTCCCCGACGAGCCGCCCGAGCGGGTCCGGGTGCGGCGGTTCCGGTATCGGTACACCGCGCCGGAAGAGCGGGCCGAGACCGGCGAGTGGTGGGATCGGGACCTCGTCGGGATCTACGTCCACCCGGTCTCGCGGTCGGAACTCCGGTCGGGGTCGGTGGGTCGGCGGTCGCGGTTCTAGCGGTCCCGCCGTCGGTCGTCGCCGAAGACGAGCGACGACAGGTCGCTCCAGAACGACCGGTTGTCGGCGACGAGTTCGTACCCCCGTTCCCGGAGCCGCTCGTACTCCTCGAAGGACCGCAGGAACTCGACGACCGGACGGTAGTCCTCGCCGATCTCGGACCTGAGAAACGCCCGCTCGATGGACTCGCCACAGGAGTAGACCGCGTCCTCGGTGACCAGGTGGGAACACTCCTCGTAGTCCTCGGGCAACCGCTCCCGGAGGTCCGCGTCCAGTTCGGAGAACCCGACGATCTCGACCGTGGACCGGTCGTCGAGATACTCCGCGCACCGCGTGCAGAAGCCGCAGTCGTCGTCGTAGACGAGCGTCGCGTCCGTCATGGGCGAGGGTAGGGACTCCAGATTCAAACCGTTCCGGTCTCGGCGTCGGGGTCGCCGTCCCGGCGGAACCCGACGCGTCCCGCGACCCGCACCGTCAGACCCATCACCGTCGGGGACGCAGGACCGCCCATGGCCACGCAGTGGGTCGATTTCGGGACGGTCGAGCGGTTCGTGCAGGCCGTCGTCGCGGGCGGACTCGCGCTGGTCGCGGGCCTCTGGCTGACGGAGGTGTTCGCGCGGGGGTCGCCCCCGTGGCTGGCGGGGCTGGGACTCGTCGCGGTCGGGCTCGCGGGCCTGGCCTGGGGCATCTACAGCGAGCTCTCGGTCTGAGCAGCCGGGTCGAGACGGGAGGGTTTTGACGGCGCGGGGGCAACCGGGAGGCATGCCCGTTCCCAAATCCGAGTTCGAGGATCTGCGGTCTCTGGAGTTTCGCGACCCCGAGGAGGTACTCGACCCCGACGAGATGTACACCGTCTACGAGATCGCCCGGCTGTTCCAGGGGCTGGACCCGGGCCAGGAACTCGACCCCGAGACGGAGGCCATCCTGCTGGACTGGACGATCCCGTGGATGCTCGACAACAGCGGGGACTTCGTCTTCGCCGAGCCGGCCGACGACGACGAGCCCGGTCACTACGGGCTGGCGACCGAGAACAGATGAAACTGCTCGTCGCCGGAGCCGACCGCGTCGACGCCGGCAAGACCACCTTCACCGTCGGTCTGCTCGACTACCTCGACGCGGTCGGGTTCAAGCCCCGCGCGGGCAACGACCACTGGTTCCACCACGACGACTACCGCCACGCCGTCGAGCAGGGCCGCCTGTTCGGGAAAGACGCCAGGCGGCTGGTCGCGGCCAGTCCCGGTGACCTCGACCCCGAGGACGTGAACCCGATCCACCGGCTCTGGCGGCCCTCGCCGGGGGAGGACGCGGGCATGCTCGGCCAGACCGACCGGGAGTTCGTCGTCGACCGCGTGGCCGAGAACTACGTCGTCAACGACACCGTCGAGATCCCGTCCGAGGTCCGGACGCACCTGCCCGTCGACGAGGCGATCCACGTCTCCTCGCTGTCGGAACTCAACGACGTGATGGAGAACCTGCACCTGGTCGCGCTGGACGGGATCGCCCGGCGCGTCGCCGACCGTGATCGGGCGGTCGTCGAGTCCTACGGCGACGTGGCCCGCCCGCTCCGGGAGTTCGAACCCGACGCCGTGGCCGTCGTGGAACCGGCCCGCGTCCGGATCTACGAGGGCGAGCGGTACGTCAAGGCCTGCTCGATCAAAAGCGGCGGCCCCGGGGAGGGGCAGCTGGAGGAGCGCGTTCCGGCCGTCGTCGACCTGATCGACCCGGTCGGGTCGGCACCGCTCCCGGCGCTGTCGGACGAGGAACGCGACGATCCGTCGGCGGTCGCGAGCGCATACGAGCGGGGCTACGAGGAACTGCTGGCGGCCGTCGAATGAGTGCAACCGGCACTTACCCCATCCGCGCGGCCTGCGCGGCGAGTTCGACGTCCTGGTAGGGGTTGGTGGTGACGCTGGGACCGTGGCCGGTGTGCATCTCGCCGAGGTCCTCGGGGACGACCGACTGGACGCGCTCGATGCTGTCGATCAGGACCTCGCGGTTCCCCTCGGCGAGGTCGGTCCGGCCGAACCCGCCGTTGGCGAAGATCAGGTCGCCGGCGAAGAGGGTACTGGCCGTTTCCGAGTAGAAACAGAGGTGGTCGTCCTTGTGGCCGGGGGTGTGGAGCGCGCGGTACTCGTGGTCGCCCAGCCGGACGGTGTCCTCGTCCGCGATGGCGCGATCGACGCCGGACTGGTCGGTGTCGTGGCCCCACACGTCCACGTCGAACGCCGAGACGACGTCGTCGAGGTTGCCGACGTGGTCGGGGTGGGTGTGGGTCATCACGAGGGCGTCCACGTCGTCGACGTGGTCGCGGGCCGCGTCGACCACGTCGAACTCGTTGCCGGCGTCGACGATCACCGTGCGGTCGCCCTCGACGAGGAAGACGTTGCTCGTGAACGCGCGGACGCCGCGGGCGAGGTTGACGATCATGGGGAGGGATACAGCGACCGCCGGCTTTTGCGTGTCGTTTCCCGCTCGGGGGCTGGATCGGCCCGCCGCCCGGCCGTCGAACCAGTATCAACAGCGAGTCTGGACCCACAGGGCTATGTATGAGGAATAGCAAAAGCGTACGAGAGCGCAGATGACTGATTCAGCAGCACCTGTCGTACTCATCGTCGAGGACGAGCCGGACGTCGCCGAGACTTACAGTCTCTGGCTCGCCGACGACTACGAGGTGCGGATCGCGGGGGACGGGGAGGAGGGACTTGAGAAACTCGACGAAGAGGTAGACGTGGTTCTACTCGATCGGATGATGCCGGGACTGTCGGGCGACGAGGTGCTCGAACGCATTCGGGAGCAGGAGCTGGGCTGTCGGGTGGCGATGGTGACGGCCGTCGAACCCGACTTCGACATTCTGGAGATGGGGTTCGACGCCTATCTCAGCAAACCGATCAGGAGCGACGAGCTCCTGGAGACCGTCGAGAAACTCCTCGAACGGTCGACGTACGATCGCCTGCTCCAGGAGTACTACGCACTGGTCGAGAAGCAGGCCACACTCGAAACGGCAAAGAGCGGCGCGGAACTCGCAGAGAGCGACGAATACACCGAACTGCAGAACCGGATCGCCGACCTCCAGGAGGAACTCTCCCGGACCATGGGCGGCGTCGAGGACGACGACGACTTCGTGGCGGCGATCCAGCAGATCGGCGGGAGTGAGGACACGTAATGTACGACCTATCATCCGTTCTGGAAACCGAAGCAGTGTCGGAGGTCCGCCCGGGAACCAGCATTCTGGTCGCCGGCCCGGCGATGACGGGCAAAGAGAGCCTCGCGATGGAGATTCTGGCCGATGGGTCCCGGAACGGCGACGGCGCACTGGTCGTCTCGACGGGCGACAGCGCCGAGACCATCGTCGAGGACTACCGCGACCGCGTCGCCGGCGTCGACAACCTCCAGCTCGGCGTCGTCGACTGCCGCGCCGAGGGGTCGGGCGGCGGCCTCGGCGACGGCGACACCCCGCCCGGCCTGTACGTCCACAAGGTCTCCTCGCCGGGCGATCTGACCGGCATCGGGATCGGGATCACGAAGTGTCTCGAAGCGCTCCACGGCGCGGGCGCGGAACGCGGTCGGATGGCCCTGGTCTCGCTGTCGACGATGCTCACCTACACGAACCGCGAGACCGTCTTCAAGTTCTGTCACGTCCTCTCCTCGCGGCTGGACGCCGCCGGCTACATCGGCGTGTTCACCATCGACAGCGGTGCCCACGACGACCAGACCCTCCAGGTCATCAAACAGGCCTTCGACGGCATGATCGAGATCCGCGACGGCGAGCGCGGACGCGAGGCCCGCGTCAGGGGCCTGACCGACGATCCCACGGACTGGCAGTCCCTCTAGATCGGCGCGCCGACCAGTACCAGCCGCGCAACGTCGTCGCTCTCGTTTCTGAGCTGGCGTCGCTGGTCCGGGTCGATCCTGACGGCTTCGTTCTCCCCGAGTCGAACCGTCTCGTCGTCGAACTCGACGACCACCTCGCCGTCGACCACGCAGTAGACCTCCTCCTGTCCGTCCTCGCTGTGGTCGTGTGGCTTGCCCTTCGCACCCGGTTCCAGTCGCATCACGGTCACCCCGAGTTCGTCGGTGTCCAGCGCCTCCTTCAGGAACCACATCCCGCCGTACTCGTCGTCGATCACCGACTCCACGTCGTCGGTCGAGGCTGTCTCGTAGGCCATACCGGGCCTTCGACTGCGACCGGTTTCAATCCGCCGACGTTGCCCAGCCGCCGGTCGCCGAGAGGGGGAATTTATCACCCTCCGATCCGGCGTGAGGGTATGGAGGTCCGTCTACTCGAAGCCACCGAGGACCCTGAACGAGTCATCTGCAAAGCGGCTCGCAACGACTACATGGAGGAGTTCGTCGGCGAGACGGCGTTCGACGAAGTGATGGACTCGATCGAGGGGGCGTCCCTGGCGGACAAACAGGAGACCCTGATCGGGCACCTGCTGGACCACGGTCACTTCGGCCCCTTCGAACACCCGCAGGCCACCTTCGCGGTGAAGGGGATCAGCCGCTCCTGTATGGCCCAGATCACCCGACACCGGCACGTGTCCTTCGACGTTCGCTCTATGCGGTACGTCTCCTTCGACGACGTCGATCCCGACGACGTGCGTGAGGGCGAACTGGTCGTCACGCCGCCGTCAGCGACCGACCCCGACTGGGTGGGCCGCAACCAGCAGAGCGGCCCGGTTGGCGAGGAGACCGCCGAGGAGCGTGAAGCAGTCTTCCGCGACGCCGTCGCCGACGCCGTGGAGTCCTACCAGGAGCTGCTCGATCTCGGGATGCCGCCGGAGGACGCCCGGTTCGTCCTGCCGATCGGCACCGAGGTCAACATGGTCATGTCGATGAACGTCCGCATGCTGATGCACGTCGCGGACATGCGGGCGGCGGCCGACGCCCAGTGGGAAATCCGCCGGATGACCGAGGAGATCCTCGACCTCGCGGCGGAGTGGTGCCCGATCACCTTCGAGTACTACGAGGAACACATGAAAAACCGGAAGAACCGGCTGGCTCCCTGAGCCCGTCCGCCCGCTGGCCGCCGATCGCGGGACGGCGCTGCGGCCGCGGGACGCCTCGGCACCGACGGAGGGCGGGGAGACGCAGTGTTTTTATGGAGTCCGCGGGTTCTTTCTTCTACCAGATGGCTCGTCCGCTCTCGCTCGCTCTGGTCTGTCTCCTGCTGGTCGGGGCCGTTCTCGGACAGGGACCGGTCGTCGCCGCCGGGGGCGGTGTGACGACCCACGCCGACAGTACCGCGGCACAGGGCGACGGGAGTCAGGCACTGGCGACGCCACAGCGATTCGAGTCGACGCAGTTTATCGTCACGGTGTACGCGAACGGGTCCGCGCAGTGGACGTTCAAACACTTCACCGGCCTCCTGGAGAACAGCACCGAACGCGAGACCTTCCGCGAGTACGCGGAGACCTTCGAGACACAGGAGACCGAGCTCTGGACGAACTTCCGGAACAGCGCGCAGGCGCTGACCGACGCCGGGAGCGCGGCCACCGGTCGCAACATGACCGCCCGGAACTTCCACCGGACGGCCGGATTGAACCCGCAGGGCAACACCGGCGTCGTCGAGATGTCGTTCCTGTGGACGAACTTCACCCAGGCGTCCGGCGACAGAGTGGTCGTCGGCGACGTGTTCCAGGGCGAGTTCTACGTCGGAGAGAGCCAGCGACTCGTCTTCCGGGCCGGACCGAATCTGACTCTCCTCCCGGACGAAGCTTCCCCGCCGCCGGACAGCACGACCGACAGCTCCGTCGGCTGGACCGGCCCGCAGACGTTCACCGACGGCAACCCCCGAGTGGTGTTCACGACGACCGCGACCGGGAGCGGCGGGGGCGGCGCAACCACCACACCGGAGACCGGTCGGGCCACCCCCGGCGGGTTCCTGCCAACCGTCCTCGTCGGGGCCCTCATCGTCGCGATCGGTGTCGGTGCGGCCATCGCCTGGCGGACCGGGCTGTTCGGGTCGACGACCGAGTCGGACGACACGGACGGCCCGACCGCCGGAACCACGGCGGAGTCGGAGTCCGGGGACGCGGCGGCCGACCCGGAACCGGAGTCTGCGGTCGCCGACGAGGAGTTGTTGACCGACGAGGACCGCGTCATCTCGCTGCTGGAGGACAACGGCGGACGGATGAAACAGGCCACCATCGTCGACGAGACGGACTGGTCGAAATCGAAAGTGAGCATGCTCCTCTCGGATATGGAGGAGGAAGAACGCATCAGCAAGTTACGGGTGGGGCGCGAGAACATCATCAGCCTCAAAGGCCACGAGCCGGACGCGGCCGGCTCGCCCTTCGACGACGAGTGAGCGAAGGCGGACCGCCGGGCGAACCGCATCCGGATCGGCCGACTTCGTTTCCGTCGACGTACTACACGCGCCGCTCCGGCAGGCTGAGATGACAGCGAACGCGACCTCTCCGCGACGCTGTCAGGCGATGATCCGGGGCTCGCGGCCGGTTGGTACATCGGTACACGGTGGTCCGAAAACGGAACTGTTAAACACAACTCGCGGTTACCGTGGAGTAGACGCGCCGAGGGCGTTCGAGTCGCCCGAAGCCGGTGCGCTCCGATAGTGTAGTCCGGCCAATCATATTGCCCTCTCGAGGCAATGACCGGGGTTCAAATCCCCGTCGGAGCACTCCAATTCCGTCGCTGTCCCGTGGTTTTTGCCTGCGAATCAGGAGCGTCACCACCAATGTCAGTGACCATTGAAATTCGCAGGAATCGTCGAACCGGCCGCTGTCCTGCGATTAGCGTTATTGCCAGACCATGTGGACTCGCAGGATTCAAACGATCTGTGACAAATCACCAGATTCCAGGAGGCGACTCCTCGTGACGGACCTATCGGATTTTCCCGTCGTGACAGAACCCTCCGAGTCGTACCTCAATCACCGGCAACTGCTGGACTACCGAGAGGAGCGCGAAGCCTGTCTCCAGTGGTTGCTCACGTTCGGGAAAGACCCCAACCGTGCAAACGGGTACGCCGAAGGGACAGTCAAGCCTCGGTCATATCGGATGGACCAGTTCTACCGATGGGTCTGGGAGTCTCAAGATGGGTATACCGTGAATGTGTCTCACGAGCATGCAGACGAGTGGATGAGACACCTCGCCCGAAGTGACTACAGTAACACCCACAAAATGAACTGTCTGAAAGCTGTCCGTATGCTCTTCAAATGGAGAGCGCATGAACGTGGGGATAGTGAGTGGGATCCCGAATTCACGTTTACCAAAGACAAGAGTACACAACCACGCGACTATCTCACCAAGGAGGAACGAAGCAACATACGGGATGCGGCCCTCGAATACGGCAGTATCCCGAGTTACAACAATCTGACGCCAACAGAGCGGGACCGATGGAAACAGTATCTCGCCCAACGGTTCGAGAAACCCAAATCAGAGGTCCAGCCATCGGATTGGGAGCGAGCAAACGGCTGGAAGATACCGTCATTGGTCTGGGTGAGTCTGGACGCCGGCCTTCGCCCGACAGAAGTCGAACGAGCAGTCACCGAATGGGTCGATGTCGAGAACGCGGTGCTTCGGATTCCAAAAGAAGACAGTGCGAAGAACCGCGACAACTGGATCGTCGGGCTTCGAGATCGGACTGCTACCTTCCTTGACCGATGGCTCGACGAGCGAGAAACGTATCCTGCTTATACTGAGACGGACACGCTCTGGCTGACCCGTGAAGGAAACCCGTACGACGGCTACGCACTTCGATATCTCCTGCATCAACTTTGTGATAGCGCTGGCATAGAAACGGACAATCGGCAAATGAGTTGGTACACGATCAGGCACTCTGTCGGGACATACATGACACGGGAAGAAGATCTTGCGGCGGCACAGGCACAATTACGGCACAAGTCACCAGAGACGACGATGAAGTACGATCAGACACCTGTCGAAGACCGACAAGATGCGTTAGATCGGATGGGCTAATCTAATATCGATCTTGGACGATATAGACAAGCACACCCTCTATCATCTCGCACAGGACCCACGCAACACGAGGCTGCCGGCCATCGTCAAGGAGGTGAACGTCTTGTCAAGTACGATCCGCCACCGGATTAACCAACTCGAAGAACGAGACATCATCAAGGGGTATCACGCCAGGATCAAAATATCAGGTGTTCAATATTGGCACCAGTTAGCGTGCAAGATGTAACGCGCGAATCTCGCATAGAGCCATCTTCCAATCACGGGTGGTTGGATCGGTCAGTACAGCGATCCTACAGAGCAAATATATCAACAACCGGTTCCCAAGAGCGGAGAAGAGAAATCAGTATGGCGGGTGCGAAGCGGTGCTGTGTCGCGCTTTCACCCTGCGTGGTCGAAGCGCGGCACGAACCGGAGCAGAGGCGGTTAGTATGGTGGATGTGAAGCGGAGACGTTGTGAGTCCGCTTGAATTCTTTCACCTGCTCGCACGGGTCAGACCCGATTTTGAGAGGTCCGTTCTGTGCGAAACTGGTGCAGGCGTTGTTGCCAGCAGTGTAGACGGTAAGGAACGTTAGGGTGTGCTTAGATGGATTCCACTCAACGCCAAATCCGACGCCGACGATACTAGCGTGTCTTTTTAAGAGGAGAGCTCGATGAGGGGGTGAATTGAGGAAGTGTTTGAAGGCTTGGTTGGCCACAATCCGGGTGAAGTTTTTATATGGTTTTCCATCAGATTTGCCTTTGTACTTTAACATGTTGATGTTCTCAGAGATAGTTCCGGACATCGCTGGGTATAGATGTCGAGCATGCGCAAGTGTGTTTCCACGACGAGCATATTCTCTCGGCGCCAAGAGAGACTCCTTCGACGTGTTGAGTTGTTCTCCTGACTCACTCCAAATCCCGGCGTTGGTGGTAGTATTGTAGAGATGTGCGAAGTAGTCGTGTTGCTTCATGTGCCGAGCGCGAGCGCGGGAGACGGACATCAGCGCGGCATTCACCAAGATGTTTTTCCTAGAGTGGTTGTGGCGGAAGCGGTTAACCTTCTCGAGGAAGAGCCGCGCTGCTTTCTTCCCGTTGAAGATCACCGTCGCGTTCTGGGGGACGCCAGCAGCACTCAGGTTCGCGCCAGTGTAGACGCGGAGTGTGCCATAGTCAGGCCCGGTGGCAGCGACGAAGGTGAACCCGGCGTCGTTCGGGTGGAACTGCGTCCCCGAATACGGATTCACGTAGTCGAGCTCGGGCTTGTTCGCGTCAAACTGATTATCGACGGTGGCAATCGGGCCGGCGCACCCCGCGAGTATCAGCAGCGCAGCGAGCGCGACAACCGCGATTGCTTTCCGTGGGATGGAGGGCGTTCGGATCATCGTATTCACCTCTCGGACCACCTTGGAAGCGCGGACACGCGGTTAGTAGTCACCGCAACCGTCTCTTGCGTCCCATGCTTACCCCACATTCTCTTGGAATAGCAGTGTTTCCATCGAGTCAGCAACCGTTATGAATACCAACGTAATCTGGTAGAAAAACTTAGCGATACAATCGCACGCTTACTGACTGGCTGATTCAGCAATAACGGCGTGAAATCAACAGTAGCCGAGTGATGCATAGATGCTCTATATCTTGCACACAGTTACCTAAAGGCGTTCAGACAGATACCGCTGTTTCACTGTCTTCGAGAAAAGTCCCTGA
>JBDGUF010000073.1:0-15096 GCA_042216105.1 Halorientalis sp. | reverse complement strand
GGAGTGGCCACCGGTGCCGGCCGGTTTCCAGTTTTCCGTGGTGACGAGCGCCCGACCGTCGACGACGGCGTATTTCGCGTGGTGGAAGGCGTACCGCGCGGGTTCGCCCGTGAGGACCGTGACCTCGACGCCGTGGTTCGCGAGGCTGTCAAGCAACCGAGCCGACCGTCGGGACAACCCGCCGACTGGACTACCGTCCACGAGGACCCGGACCGCGACGCCGCGACGGCTGGCGGCGACGAGTTCTCGACGGATTCGTGCCGAGGTGAGCGTGTAGCCCGCGAGCAGGAGCCGCTCGTCGGCGGTCGACAGCGTCTCGACCGGGACCGACGCGCCGCCCGGGAGGACGAACGCCCGTGCCGACTCGCCCGGGGCGGTCACGACCGGGAAGTCGGTCGCACCGACCGGTCGC
The DNA here is from genome assembly GCA_042216105.1 of Halorientalis sp. Lineage (GTDB taxonomy): Archaea > Halobacteriota > Halobacteria > Halobacteriales > Haloarculaceae > Halorientalis. The sequence continues at coordinate 14,684 of JBDGUF010000073.1, read as the reverse complement.
CAGTCGACGCCGTCGCTCCCGGGCGTGGCGACTTCGCCCTCCGGAGCGTCCGCGTACCCGAGTTGAGTTACGGTCTCGTCGCCGCGTGCCAGCGTGATTCGGTCACCGTCGTTCGCGAGCGCAAGGCTCCGGTCGAGGGCGACGATCCCCGCATCCGTCCGATTCCGCGTCAGGTTCGGCGCGGTCGTGAGCGCCACTCGTCCCTCGACGGTGGTGTTCGGGAGCGCCACCGTGTCCTCGCCGTCCGACACGGTGTAGGATCCCAGTCCGGTCGGGCGAGTCGCGTCGAGGATCACGAACTCCCCGGCGTCGCCGTCGGGGACCGGATTCGGATAGACGCTCGCCACCTCGACGGTCGCGTCCGACCGAGCTGTCGCCGTCTCAGTCGCGTTCGTCGTTCCCCTCGCGTGCGTCGCTCCGCCCGCACCGCCGGCGTCGCTCGGCGCGACCGCCGGTGCCGCGAGAAACTGTATTCCGACCGCGAGGGCGGCCAGCGCGACGACAACAGCTCGGTCCAGGGACACGCCCCCGGGTGGTTCCGGGATCGGTCATAAACCTTCGCCCGCGATACCGAATCAGTCCGGCAGCGCCGCGGCGACTGCCTCGATCGGGTGGGGTGGTTCCCCCTCCGCGCCGGGCCGATCACCCAGTTGCGTCCGGCAGGACGCCCCGGGCGCGACGACCCGCTCGCCGTCGCTGTCCGCGACCTGATCGAACAGGACCGCCCCGATGGCCCGGCTCATCGAGTAGTGTTCGGCCTCGTAGCCGAAGGAGCCGGCCATGCCACAACAGCCCGAATCGAGCGGGTCGACGCGGTAGCCCGCCCGCCGGAGGACGCCGACGGCGTGGTGGTCCTTGGCCGTCGCCTTCTGATGACAGTGGCCGTGATAGGTCAGGTGATCGTCGGGAGCGTCGAACGCGACGTCGTCGTCCAGCCCGTGAACGTCGAGGTACTCCAGCACGCCGTAGGCGTTCTCGGCGACCCGTTCGGCGGCCGCCGCGTCGTCGGTCTCGCCCAGGAGATCCAGGTAATCGGACTGATACATCACGGCGTCGGAGGGCTCGACGGCGACCACGTCCCAGCCCTCCGCGACCCGGGGAGCCAGTTCGGTCACGTTCTCGCGGGCGGTCTCGCGGGCCTGCCCGAGGAATCCCTTCGAGAACGCCGCGCGGCCGCTGTCGGTCAGGCTCGCGGGCACCTCGACGTGGACGTCCGCCGCCTCCAGTACGCGGACGGCCGCCTTCCCCGCCTCCGGCCGGCTGTAGTTGGTGTAGGTGTCCGGGAGGAGGAGGACGCGCCGGTCGGCCGCCGCGGCCGAAATCCGAGGGCCCCGTTCGCGGAACCACTTCGCGAACGTCTCCCGGCGAAAGGTCGGGAGCGTCCGCTCGCGGGCGATGCCCAGCGTCTTCTCGGCGATCGCCCGCGCGCCCGGGAGCTTCGTCGCGAGGTTCGACAGCGGCGCGAGCGCGCTCCCGACGGCCGACAGCGTGTCCACGTTGGCGAACAGGCGGTCCCGCAGACTCGCCCCCTCGCGCCGGTGGTGTTCGTGCGTGAGTTCGGCCTTCAGTTTCGCCATGTCCACCTCGCTCGGGCAGTCGTGGGCACAGCCCTTGCAGCCGATACAGAGGTCCAGCACCTCGGTGACGAACTCCGCGGAGAACTGCTCGCCGTCGGGCAACTCGCCCGACATGGCCCGCCGGAGCATGTTGGCCCGGCCGCGGGTCGACAGCGACTCCTCCTCGGCGGCCCGGTAGGTCGGGCACATCACGCCGCCGGTCGTGTCCTGATGGCCCCGACAGCCGCCACAGCCGTGACAGAGTTCGGCCATCCCCTGCATGCCGTTCTCGTTGTCCCACTGGAGTTCGGGCTCGAACCCGGCGTCGAACTCGTAGTCGGGGTCGAACCGGAGGTTCTCGGTCATGTCCGTGGGGTCGTCGGGCCGGAAGACGACCTGGCCGGGGTTGAGGAGCCAGTCGGGATCGAACGCGGTCTTGAGGTCGCGGAACCGCTCCCAGACGGCCTCGCCGTACAGTTTGCGGTTCCACTGGGTGCGCGCGCGGCCGTCGCCGTGTTCGCCCGAGACCGACCCGCCGTACTCGACGACGAGGTCGGTCACGTCCTCGGCGATGGCTTCCATCTGTGCAACGCCGTCCTCCGTCTTCGTGTTCACCAGCGGCCGGATGTGGAGGACGCCCGGGCCGGCGTGGGCGTAGAAACTCGCGTAGGTGTCGTGGGCCTCCAGCACGTCTCGGAAGTCCGCGACGTACTCCGGCAGGTTCCCGGGCGGGACGGCGGTGTCCTCGACGAACGAGGCGTGTTTCGCGTCGCTGGTCCGGCCCAGCAGGATCGGCAGTCCCGACTTCCGGAGCTTCCAGAACTGCTCGCGCTCGCTCTCGTCGTGAGCCTCGTCGGCCGACGCCGCCCGCACCGGTGCCGCCGTCTCGACGCCCTCGCCGGTCGAGGCGGCCAGCGTCTCGGTCCCGGGCGACCGATCCGCGAGCAGGTCGGCCACCTTCTCCCGGCCGGCGGCGTCGTCGTCGGCGTAGAACTCCACGAGCAGGACCGCGCCGGTCCCTTCAGGGACCATCTCGGCCACGAGGTCGCCGAACTCCGCGGTGTCGCGGGCCAGATCGAGGAGAACGTCGTCCAGCACTTCGACCGCGGCGGGGTCGTGGGCGAGGATCGGCTCCACGTCCTCCATCGCCTCGATCAGGTCGTCGTACCGGAGGAGTGCGAGCGCCTTCGTCTCGGGCACGGGCTCCAGCGAGACCTCGGCCTCGGTCACGACCGCCAGCGTCCCCTCGCTGCCCGCCAGCAGCCCCGGCAGGTCGGCCACGCCGTCCTCGCGGGCGCGTTCGATCACGTAATCGAGGTTGTACCCCGAGACGTTCCGCTTGAGGTCGGGATAGGCCTCGGCGACCTCCCCGTCGTCCAGCACGTCCCGGACCGCCGCGTAGATCCGCCCTTCGAGGTCGCCGTCGGGGTCGGCCAGGTGGTCCAGTTCCTCGACGGGCACCGGCTCGAAGGTGGTCACGGTGCCGTCGGCCAGGACGACCTCGCAGGCCTCGACGTAGGCGTCGGTCTTCCCGTACTGCAGGGAGTGTGCGCCGGTGGAGTTGTTGCCGATGGCTCCTCCGAGTACGGACTTGTCGCCCCACGCGGGATCGGGCGCGAACTTCAGGCCGTCGTCGGCCAGCGCGGCGTTCAGGTGGCCGAGCGTGATCCCCGGTTGCGCGCGGGCGCGACGGCTCGCCGCGTCGACCTCCAGCAGGGCGTCCATGTGCTTCGAGAAGTCGAGGACGACCGCCTCGTTGACCGTCTGGCCGGCGAGGCTCGTCCCGCCGCCCCGCGGGAGGACGGGGATCTCGCGGTCGGCGCAGTACTCGACGACGGCGGCCACGTCGGCGGTCGAGGTGGGGAAGACGACGCCGACCGGCGTCACCGCGTAGATGGAGGCGTCGGTCGCGTACTGTTCCCGGGAGTACTCGTCGAAACGGACCTCGCCGTCGATCAGCGACCGGAGGTCGGCGACCAGCCCCGGCCGCGCCACGTCGCTGCCCCGGTAGTCGTAGGTCGCGCGATCGTCGGTGCTGGGGTCACCCGACGACGGACCGCCGGCTCCCGACTCGGAACTCATGGGCGACGGTAGCGACCGGAGAAGGGAAACAGTTGGCGTTGCGGAGACGGTGACCGACTCGACCGCTGTGGCCCGGGATCAGGCCGACGTGGACGCGGCGGCTTTCTCGGCCTCGACCTGGACGAGGTACGCGCGGTCGTCGGCGTAGTCGGCGGCGGCCTCGCGGGCGCGCTCGGTGCCAATCCGGTTGAGCGCCCACGCGGCGCTGGCCCGGACCTCGTCGGCGTCGTCCTCGGCCAGCACGTCGGACAGCGGCTCGATGGCCCGCGTGTCGCCGATCAGCCCGAGCGCGCGGGCGGCCGTGCTCCGGACCTCGGGGTCGTCGGCGACCAGCTGGTCGGCCACGACCTGCGTCGACCGCTCCGCGCCGATGGCACCGATGGCCCGGAGGGTGACCTTCCGGAGGGCCACGTCGCCGCCCTCGACGTACTCCTCGATGGTGTCCAGCGCCTCCTCGGCCCCGATCCGACCGAGGATGCGGATGGCCTGCTTGTCGCGTTTCTCGGCCAGCGCCAGCAGGTCCTCGGTGGCTTCCGGCGGCGCGATCCGCTCCAGCGAGTCCAGCACGTTCTCCTCCATGAAGTCCGACTCCCACTTCTCCAGTCCGAGGAGGATCATCTCGACGGCCTCCTCGTCGCCCTCCCTGTAGGCCTTCTCGTGGAGCTTGATGGCGTTCCACTCGGCTGGGTAGTCCTTGCGGTTCTCGGGGTCGAGCGGGTCGTAGAAGCCCTGGGCATCGAGCTGTTCGCGGACGAGCAGGTCGTCCCACTCCTCGGCGTCGTCGAGGTCGGCTTCGAGCGTCTCGGCGGCCGAAAGCAGGGTCTCGATGGTCTCGGCGTCCTCGTCCGGGTCGAGGTCGGTGTCCTCGACGATCCCGCTCACGGTCCGGAGTTCCGCCGCGAGGTCGCCCATCTCCTCGCCGTCGGGCTCGAAGGTCTCGACGAGTTGACTGCCCGCGGTGTCGAGGAACTCCTCGACGGCCGGGATGACTTCGAGTTCGCCGTCCTCGGTCCACTCGGCCGTCTCGACGGTGTCGGCGGCGGCCTCGATCGTCTCGGTCACGTCCTCGGCGTAGGGGCCGCGCTGGCTCTCCACGTCGGACCGGAGCGAGTCCAGGCGATCCCGCAGGTCCGCGACCGCCTCGTCCGGCTCCTCCTCCTCTTCGTCGGGTTCGAGGGCCTCGACGGCCTCCTCGACCGCGTCGAGGTCCGCGTCGATCCCGTCGAGGTCGGCCTCTGTCTCGGCGTCTTCGAGCGCCTCCTCGACCCCGTCGAGACGGTCCGCGATCGCGTCCGTCTCGGCCGCGGGCACGTCGGTCTCCCCGTCGTCGCCGTTGCTCATACCCGGATCCTCGTCTGTCCGCACAAAAGGCGTTTCTATTCCGTGTCCGCTCCCGGGGCGGGCTCGGGCCCCTCGTCGGCCCCCTCCTCGGGCGCGTCGACGAGGTACCGCCGGTAGAACCACGGCCCGATCAGGTAGAGGACGGCCCCCACGAGCAACGCGCGGGGGAAGAGCCGCCCGAAGGCGGTCGGCGCGACGATGGCTCCGGCCTGGACCGCGCCCATCCCGAGCGCGTGGGACGCGCGCAGTTCGGGGTAGGTGATCGTCGTGACCATCAGGTACGTGAACACGGCCGTCATCGCGAGCAACGCCGTCGCACCGCGGGCTCCGGGGACGCCGGCCAGGTAGACGACGGCGAGGATCGTCGCCGCGAGCGTCGTCTGGACGCCCTCGGTCTCGTCGCTCCCGATGTCGTAGGCGGTGTACATCCCCAGGCGGACGACGCCAGAGCCGACGAACAGCGCGGGGACGACCAGCGCGGTCGCCAGCAGCGCCGGCGGGTCGCCAGCCGAGAGGGTCAGGTCCCACTCGGCGCTGGCGACGCTGAACACGAAGACTGCGGGCGCGACACAGAAGGAGGCCACGTCGGCCAGCGAGTCGATGAACTCCCCGACCGGCGTACTCCCGACTTTCCGGGCGAGGACGCCGTCGAGCCCGTCGGCGACGGCGGCCAGCAGGATCAGGCGCGCGCCCAGCGCGGGGCTGGCGGTCGCGGCGACCGCGGCCGCGAAACCCAGCCCCGCGTTGGCGACCGTCACCAGATCGGCGAGTCCCAGCCGGCCGACGAACCGCGGCTGCATATCTCCCGGTCGGGGGACCGCCGCCTTAGTCCGTTCGATACGCCCCCGCTACTCCAGGGCGTGCATCAGCCCGGTCACGAGCAACCCGAAGGCCGCGACCGTCCCGAACACCACGAGGACGCCCGCGACCCGGTTGTTCCCGTCGGGATCGAACCCGTAGCCCAGCACGCTCGCCAGGCCGACCAGCGCCACGACCGCGCCCGCGCCCACGCCGACGCCGGTCAGCCGCGGGATCTTCGCGCCGAACTCCACCGCGGCGGCCGCGACCGTCGCGAGTCCGACCGCGAGCAGGCCCGCCCCGAACTGCGTTCGCTCCATACCCGGACTCACAGCGCCGGGTAGAAAAGTCCGCCCACTCCGGTCGCTGTGACTCCGGCGGTTCGAACCGCGCGACATATGCCGCTCCGGTCCCGAGATGCGAACATGCGCAGACGGGCCTTCCTCGCGAGCGTCGGCGGCACGGCCGTCGCGGTCTCGGTCGCCGGCTGTTCGTCCGGCTCCGGCACGTCCGGCGACTACGACATCGGCATGTCGACCTCGGCGTTCCGTCCGGCGTCGTTCGCCGTCGCCCCCGGCACCACCGTGGTCTGGAAGAACACCAGCGGCACCGCGCACACGGTCACCGCCTACGGGAGCCAGATCCCCGACTCGGCCGACTTCTTCTCCACCGGCGACTTCGACAGTACTCAGGCCGCCCGCGACGCGTGGCTGAAACGGGCCGGCGGCAGACTCGACAGCGGCGAATCCTACGAACACACCTTCACCGTCCCCGGTACCTACGAGTACTTCTGCATCCCCCACGAGAAGACCGGGATGGTCGGCGTCATCGAGGTCACCGAGAGCGCGACCCGCACGCCAGAGGGCGGGCGGGTGACGGGTACCCGATCCGGAACCGACACCGAGTGATCGGGCCGGGCCGCACCGGGCGGCGTCGTCACTCGGCGGGCGTGAAAAAACCGAGAATCGCGTCGTGTCAGGCCTCGTCGGCGCTGACGTCGGCCGCTTCTTCGTCCACGTCGACGCTGGCCTCTTCCTCGGCGGCGACTTCCTCCGGACTCGCCTCGAGGGTCGTCTTCTGGATCTCGACGCGGCGCACCGGGTAGATCTCCTTGGCCTCGTTGTAGATGGCCGAGGAGAGCCGGCCCTCGACGACGCTGTCGACGAGGTCGGCGAAGGTGCGTTCGCTCGCGGCCTCCTCGACGAGGTCGATCATCGTCCGGCGGATGGCCTTCTCCTGGCTGTGGTCCGCGGACTTGGTCGTGTAGGCGACCGGCTGAACCTGGAGTCGGTAGTCGTCGGTCGTCAGCACGGTGACGAACGCCTCGATCTTCGAGGACCCGCGGCGCACGAGGCTGCGCTTGTAGTCCCGGGTCAGCTCGAAGGTGTCGAACTCGGTGTAGGCCGAGTCGCCGGCCACCTCGGTCACCTGGAAGGTGAGCTTCTTGTTGTTCTCGCTGGCGTCGTTTTTCAGATCGCCCAGCGTGGTTTCGATGGTCCGTCCGAGGACCTGTTCCGATTCCGCTGCGGGCGTGTTACCGAGTTCCTCGCGCTCGAACTGCTCGGGCGAGAACACGGTGTACCACTGCTTGCCCTGCTTCTGCCGTGAAACTGATCGTTCGCTCATGGTTGTGTCTGGGTTAGTTCGTCCGCGACTGTGCAGTTGACCACGTAGTCGTCGACCGTCGCGTGCAGGCCGCCGGTCGACTCCCGCTCGATGACCGTCCGGACCGTCTCGCCGTCGACCGTCGTCTCCATCTCGTCGGTGTTGTCCGGCGCGAGCGCGGCCGCGACCATCGCCGCCCGCTCGCGATCGCCGTGGGTCGTCTCGACGACGGCTCTCATAGTGCCTCCCTGAAGGCCTCGATGAACGAGGCAGTGTCGGTCTCGAAGTCGGCCCGTGCGTGCCGATCCGTGCCGGCCCCACGGCCGCCGAGGTCCTCGACGGCGGCGTCCATCGTCGCTCCGAGCCGGCGGTCCGCGACCGCCGCCGCGGCGGCCCGCCCGTCCGTGACGAACAGCGCCACCGGCTCCGGCGACCGGAAGTCCCGGCACAGGCGCGCGGCCGTCCCGACCGGGATCGCCTCGGCGTCGGGGAGGTCCTGATCGGCCGCCATACCGCGGGCGACGAACAGGCCGTCGTACCGGCCCGTCGTCGCCGCGTCGAGCGCGCGGTGGGCGCGCTCGCCGTGGGTCCGCCACGCGTCGAGTGCCGCCTCGCGCGCGTCGTGACCCAGCGCCAGCGCGACGCCGGTGCCGGGCGCTTCCCGGGCGACCGCGTCGAGCACGTCGCCGTACCCCTCGACGGTCCCGAAGGGGCCGCCCGCGTGGGGACGCAACGCCGCCTCGACGCACTCGGCGGCGCGCCGGCTCGCGTCGTCCCCGCTCACCGTGCGGAGCGCGACCATCGAGGCGAGCCGACGGCGGTCGTCCTCGTCCATCCCGTCGGCGTCCTCGGCCGCGAGCATGAGGTTGCAGTCGGCAAGCGCCTCGCGCACGTCGTCGGGGTCGCCCGAGAACGGCGCGTGCAGGCGCGTGCCGTAGGCCAACCCTTCGGCGAGGTCCGGCGTCGGCGTCGCGACCCCGGGTCGGCGGGAGACCGCCGCGGCTTCCCGCAGTCGGCCGCTCGGCGCGGCGTCGGCCACGGTCGCGCCGGCCATCGCGAGGACGGCGTCGGCGTGCCCGAGGTCCTCGGCGGCCCGGAAGGCCACCTCGCTGACGGGTTCGGACCCTGCTGGAATCGCCGCGTCCGCGGCGGCGTCGGCCCGACCGAGCGCGATCGTCGCGTCGGCTTCGGTGGCGCGCTCGGCGGTCGCGGTCGGGGCGACGACGCTGGCCTGGAAGGGCCGGTCGGTCGCCGCGAGCGCGCGAGCCAGGACGCCGGTCGCCGCCAGGGCGTCGCCGTCGGCGGTCGCGACGAGCCGAACGAACTCGGCGTCGCGACAGACGGCGGCGATATCGCTGGCGGCGGACGCGGACTCTGCTCGACGGTCGGTGGTGGACATCTACAGGAGTTCCTTGGCGGTGTCGTAGGAGTACGTGAAGTCGTCCTCGAGTTCGTCGCCGCGGTAGTAGTCGACCAGGCGGCGGATCTTCGATTCGGTGTTCTGGAGCGCGCGCTTGTTCTGATGGTCGTTGGGGTTCTCGTCCACGTGCTCGCGCAGGCGGACGGCCCGCTCCATCAGGTTGCGCAGGTCCTCGGGCAGGTCGGGCTCGGCGTCGTGCTCTTCGAGGATCTCGGTGACCTTCTTGTCCGTGACGAGGCTCACGTCGGGGACCGGCGTCCCCTGAACGCCCTCGTCGCGGAGCTTCAGCCCGATCTCGCTGGGACTGTAGCCCTGCTCTGCCAGTTCGACGACGCGCTCCTCGACGGCGTCCGCGTCGACGTCGCTCCACTCCGGCGGTTCGTCTGCCACGGGCTTGTCCGAATCGGACGAGCCGCGGCGGCGTGTGTGCATTCGTGCCATGGTTAGATTGGAACCGCGACGACCGCTGTCCGGCCAGCCGGCAGGCGGTGCTGGGCTCGAACGCCGACACCGCGGGCCGGCGGACTGCCGAAACACTACCGCAATCCCAAGCCGCGGAAGTGACCGTCGCGGCGCGTCGGATTTGCGGTCGTGCTGTTCCCACCTCTACCTTCCCGTTCGGACACTTTACGGTTTCTACTCGCGTCCAGTTATCAGGATTCGATACGGCGGCCGGAGCGCTTTTGCTACTCGGTACGCAACCTTGGGCAACATGGTCGGAGGGACGCGCCGGGCGGATACACGCGCTCAAGCCGGACCGGTCGGCTACATCCTCGTGTTCGCCCTCGTCATGGCCGGGATGGCGATCCTCGTCCTCGTCGGTGCCGGCGGCCTGTCGAGTATGCGGTCCCAGGCCGAACTCCAGCGCGCGGAACAGTCGATGACGCTGTTCGACTCCCGGGCGGCGATGGTCGCGCTGGGCGACTCGAACGGCCAGTCGCTCTCGTTCGGCCAGGGCAGCGGCAGGTTCCGGGTCGAGTCCGGGACGGGGTGGATGCGTATCACCCACAACAACTACTCCGAGGACGGCAACGACGAGCGCGAGATCATCTACAACAAGTCACTGGGCGCGCTGATCTACGAGAACGGCGACCGGACGATCGCGTACCAGGGCGGCGGCGTCTGGAGCCAGAGTGCCGCCGGCGAGGCCCGCATGATCTCCCCGCCGGAGTTTCACTACCGCGGCGCGACGCTGACGCTCCCGATCATCCGCACGCTCGGCGGCGGCAACGCCAAGGGGAGCATCGACGTGACGATCCGGCCACGGGAACAGGCCAAGCTGATATTCCCGAACACGACCGCACCCAGCGACGGCAGTCCCGAGATCGGCGCCCCCTACAACGGGTCCGAGCGCGACTACACGAACCCCATCCGGAACGGGACGGTCAACGTCACGGTCCACAGCGACTACTACGAGGCCTGGGCCCAGTACTTCCGCGAGCGAACCACCGGCGAGGTCACCGTGTGGGACAGCAACCGAACCGTCCGGCTCCAGCTGAAGTCCATCGGCGGCGCGCCGGGCGCGTTCACGATCCCCGAGGAGGGCGAGAGCGTCTCCGCCGAGGGGATCGCCGACGGCCACCCGCTCGACGAGTTCGAACTCGAACTCGTCTACACCGACGGGAACAACGACCACTTCTCGCTGTACGCCGAGAAGAACAACCGGGAGTACGAGTTACACGTCGTCCCGACCGGGAACCACTACCAGAACAGCTGTCCGACGGTGCCCTCCTCGGACGTCTACGTCGGTCTCTACTACTACCCCGGCGACGGCTCCGGGGAGTACGAGTTCTGGGAGACACGGATCTCCCCTTCCAACAGCGCCATCAGCTGGAGCTGTTCCTCGGGGGATCCGAAACTGTCCATCGACATGTTGTCGGATTCGGTGAGCATGGACTACGACCAGAGCGCACCCGGGATCAGCTGTGGCAACGGCGGCAACAAGTGGCGCTTCGGCGAGAACATCAAGTGTGACTACACCCACGGCGACGCGAAGCTCGATCAACACGAGGCCAGTGTGAGCTGGGAGCCGACGGGGACGTACTCGCCGGGTGACAGTGCCACCGGACGCACGCTCGGTGAGATCGTCGACCACTACACCTCCCTGATGGGACCGGACATCGCGCTGACCTCACAGATGGGGCCGGGCAACAGTCGCGCGATCGATCAGGACGCCTCGTCGGGGACGCTCACCTACAGGACCGCCGCGGGCGCGGAGTACATCACCTACCTCCACGTCACCGAAAACGAGATCGTGGTCGATTTCGGCTAGGTCTCGAACTGGATGTTGATCAGGGTCCGGGTGACCGCCAGCCGTTTCGGATCGTCGATCCGGCACTGGACCGTCTCGGGGCGGGTGATACTGCAGGTCGCCTCGGCGTCGTCTTCGAGGTAGCGCCGCCAGAGCCGGTACCGCGGCGAGGTGACGTTGACGATCAGTGCGCTGTAGTCGGCCTCCCGCTTGACGAACTCGGGCAACGGTTCCCGGACCGCCCGCTCGGCCCGGATCCGTACGGTCCCGCCGCCGACGCTCGTGATGTTGCCCGGATGCTGGATCTGGATGATCGGGATGATCACTTCGCCGTCGGCGAAGCGGAACGGGGGTTCCTCCGTGACGACGCCGCCCTGTGGCGCGTCACGGAAGACGGCACCGGCCTCGTAGACGATGTCCGTGTCGGACCGCCCGTCGTACGCGATCGGGACCGTCGAGTAGGAGACGTTGGGGTTGACGGTCGTATCGCTCGGAGTGACGCCGGTGACGTTGATCGTGACGGGCGGTCGCACCTCCAGTTGCGCGCTGGTGAGTTTGATCTCGGTCGAGCGACTCGGCGCGCCCTCCCGGTGGATGTCGGCCATGTTGTCCGCGAGCACGTCGAAGGCCCGCTCGGCGTTGTTCAGTTGCTCGGCGTTGCGCGCGTCTTGTAAGATTCCCAGACCCGTCACCGAGACGATGCCGACGGTCGACGCGACCAGCGAGAACACGATCACGAACCCGAGAACGTCACTCACCGCGCGGTCGCCGGTCATATCTCCTCGTCCTCCAACTTGAGCCGGTTGCTGGCGGTGTAGTTGATCGCGATACTTCCCCCGGAGACCGTCGAGGACTCGATCGGGACCGAGGTCTTCACCGGAACCGTGACGGTGATCTCGGGGTCGAACGTCCGGAGTACGACCCGCGGGTCCGTTCCGCCCTCGATGCTGATCTGGTAGCCGATCCCGGCGACCCGCGGCGGTAGGTCCCGACTCACCCGGACGGACTCGTTCCGGGTCGTCGTCGCGACCAGCCGACCGGCCATCTCCACGTCCGCACTCACCTGTTCGCCCAGCACCTCCAGTTCCGTCCGGATGCTTCGCTCCCGCTGGTTCTCGACGAACGTCCCGCCAGCGAGCAACAGCCCCGTGACCAGGACGAACGCGATCGAGAGCCCGAGGACGTAGTTCAGCGTCGTAGAGACGCCGCGGTCGTCACGCATCGCTCTCACCCGGTCGTACCCGTGCATCTGTCGCGTACGTCAGCGACGACGACTGGTACTCGACGTGGACCGTCGCCGCGTAGACCGCCGGCAGGGCGAACGGTACCTCCGGTGCCGTCCCGTAGTTCGTCGAGTCGACGGTTCCCCCGCGGACGACCAGCGAGTACGTGCCCTGGAACGCGTCGCCGTTCTCGACCGCGATATCGTACGGCGCGGCGACCCCTTCGCCGAACTCCAGTGCCGGGCAGTCCGTCCCGTTGAACGTGCCCGCCGTCAGCCCGACCGTGGGGTTTTCGCCGGCCGAACAGATCCGGGACGGCTCCGAGGGAGGGTCGACCTCGATAGCGGTGTTACCGCTGGCGTTCTCGAACAGTGTGAGCGTCCAGGTCGTGCCGTCCGTGACCCGTAACATCAGGGGATCGCTGGTCTTCGAGGCTAACTCCGTGGACTCGGTCACGTTGATCCGCGCCGACCGGGTCGCCTCGACGTCCGACGCCAGCGTCCAGTCGCTGGCCACCGGCCCGTCCGTGGAGTTGGTGAAGTTCCCTGTCTGGTTCTGACCGATGCGAGTCCCCCACGTGATCGAGACCAGCGTGGTGTTGGCACTGATCCCGCGTAACACCTGGAACTGCGCGGCCCGGCGACTCGTCGAGACGACCGCCCGCGAGAGCTCGTCACGGATCACCGACCGCGACGACCCGTTCCGGTTGACCGCGACGACGATCGGCTCCAGTCCCTCCGTCACGTCGTTGCGGTAGCTGATCGCGTCCGTGCCCCTGGCGTCGGCCCCGCGGGTGGCGAGGTTCTCCGTGTAGATGACCGAGTTCAACACGAGCGTCAGCGCGACGAACGACGCCGCGAGGACGAACCCCGCGACCAGCAACACCTGCGCGCGGTCGTCGCCGCTCAGATCCGCCACACGACCACCTCCACGCGGACCACGTCGAACAGCGGTCCCGCGCCGTTGTCGTCGGCGTAGAAGTTCGAGCTGTTGACTCGCGGGCCACGGGTCATGTCCTCGTTCAACAGCCGCGTGTCGTTCGCGATGACGACGGTCTTCCCCGCCGACACCGCGTTGTCGGTCGGCTCGCCGCGGTAGAGGATCGGCTTGCGCTGGGGTCGGCCGGCCTTGTAGTAGGTCACGTAGACGTTGTAGGCGATCCCGCGGTCGCCGAAGGTCCGCTGGAGTCTCCGCCCCAGGCTCGTCGGGAGCCGTCGCGTGTAGAACCCGCTTGCCGTCGCCCCGTAGAACTTGCTCTCCGTGCTGTTCCAGTACAGCACCGTCTGGCGCAAGGACCCGTTCCGGGCCGCTGTCGCCAGCACGCCCTCGGCGGTCGCTTCCAGCTGGTTCTCGATGTGCTGGCTCGACGTGCTCGCCGACAGCGGCGTCACCGCGGTCATCTGGAGCGCGAAGACGACGCTGGACAGCAACAACAGCCCCGCGACGATCGCCTCCAGCGTGTGTACCTGTCCGCGGTCACTCACCATAGTCTCACCACCAGCGAGACGCTGGTCCCGTTGATGGCTACCGACCGCCGTGCCGTCACCGACGACTCGGTACCCGCCGCGGTGTCGGTCCCCGCGGTGAGCGACACCACATCGTTCGCGCTACAGTCGGTCCCGCTCTGTTCGACCAGTTTCTCCGCCCCCTCGTCCCAGCAAAGTATCTCGCTGGACGATCCCGTCGCGCTCACGTTCCCCCGGATCGTCACGTTGAGGAACGCACTCTCGCTCACGCCGACCTGCTCTTTGAGAGGTCGATCGCTGAACCGACAGTCCGGCGGCGGACTCGTCCCCTCGAAAAACGCGACCGTACAGTCCGTGTCCAGGATGTAGGGCGTGTCCGGGTCGCCGAGCGTCTCTTTGGCCAGCCCGTCGGCGATCCTGTTGACCGCCACGATGTCCTCCTGATCGCCCGCGGTGAACGGCTGGATGGTCCCCGATACGAACGCGAAGACGGAAATCAACACGAACACGAACAGCACGACGCCGGTCGTGAAGTCGATCGTCGTCTGCGCACGGATCCGGCTCACTGGGGTCTCACCGTCCGAATCCGACCTGTCGTCCGCTGCTCGTCCCGTTCGATCCGGTGTCCTTCGATCCTCCATGGAATCTCTCCTGTCCTCGGCTCACTCGTCGTCGCCACTCCAGTCACGTCCCGCCGCCGACCCGTATTCTCGACTATCGCAAATCGCGGAACTGGGAATATATGAGTTTTGGCCGACAATGCTAATACTTATACGCTTTGCTCGACGAAACGAGTTTGAAGTTGTCTCGTCCCAGGGAGCAACTCCTTCGATGGGTTTAAGAAAACTCGACGGGTAGCGGAGAGTACGAGGGCTCGTAGATCAGCGGTAGATCATCCCCCTGGCACGGGGAAGGCCCGGGGTTCAAATCCCCGCGAGTCCA
>JBDGUF010000008.1:0-15453 GCA_042216105.1 Halorientalis sp. | reverse complement strand
GTTTCTACGGATCCCCGGTTCCGCCGAACGGCGGGTCAGGAGCGGGCGTTCCGCCACGTTACAGTGGAGCAGTCAAAGTTACAGTGCCGTGAACAGCAGGAACGGGACCACGAACAGGACGGCGAACATCGCCACGAGGATGAGTCCGTAGCCGACGAGCGTCCCACCGACGGTGAACCACGACGGGTGATCGAACTTCTCGGCGAGATCTGTCATGCGAGAGTGATCCGGGGCGCGGAATAAAGGTGTACCGACTCAGGCCAGGATCTCGGCGATCCGGCGGGGTTCGCCCGACAGCGCCGGGTCCTCGGCGACGATCTTCAGCACCTCGTGGTCGGTCACGTCGGGGTAGGACTTGCCGATGGCGTCCTCGATGAGGGCCTTCTCGAGGCGGAACTCGGTGCCCTCGTAGACCACGTCCACACCCTGTTCGTCGAAGGAAAGCGCCGTCATGGGCGAGCGTAGGCCGTCGTCGGTGAAAAACGGCGCGGTGTCACGGTCGCCGACCCGGGCCGATCGGAACGCTGTCCGAGCGTCAGACGGTCGTCAGACGTTGCCCCCGAGTTTAATATCGGGCCCGACAGTTGTGCGGGTGTGCCGCTGCGCTCGGATCTCCTGGACGAACTGCAGATCCCGGACGGGACGACCGTCGAGGAACACGACCTCGTCACCGACGGGGACGTGATCGTCGGCGGCCAGAGTACCGTCGAGTTCGGCGTCCGCGGGCACAACGTCATCGCGGGCGAGCGCGTCCGCTTCGGGGGCGACATCGAGGCCAAGGGCGACTGTCGGCTCGACATGTGGAGCGACGTGGACGGGAACGTCCTCGTGGGCGAGAACGCCTACATCGGCGACCGCGTCCACATCGGCGGCCAGCTCATGGTCTCGGGCGACCTCGACATCGGCGACGACGTCGACATCGAGGAGGGCTTCGAGGCCAACGGCTGGATCGTCATCCGCAACCCGATGCCGACGATCGTCTTCCTTTTCGTGTACCTCTCGCATCTCCTCCGGATCGGCGAGGAGGAGGCCGCCGACGAGGTCGTCTCCGAAGTCCTGAGCGAGGACGGGGCCGAGGGCGACCCGGTCCTGATCCCGCGCAACGGGAGCGTCAGCGACGACGCCTGGCGCGTCTCGACGCCGGCCACCGTCGGCGACGACTGCCGACTGCACGGCAACATCCGCGCCGAGCGGCTGGCCGTCGGCGAGGACACCGTCGTCTTCGGGAGTCTCCGCGCCAGATCCGACGTCCACGTCGGGGCGGGCACGGAGATCAAGGGCGACGTGACCACCAGGGACGGCACCGTCAGCGTCGGCCCCGAGGTGACGATCTGGGGCGACATCTCCGCGACCGACGTGCAACTGCACGAGGACGCCACCGTCGAGGGAGCCATCCGTGCGCGCGGCGAGATGACCATGCTCTCGGACTCCGGAACTGGAGCGCCGGAGGACGACGCGGTCGAGGATCCGGCCGCGGGAACCGGGGACTCGACCACCGAGGAGACGGGCGACTCGGCCGACGCGGCCGAGGACGACGAGCGTGTGACTGCCGACGACCCGGACGAGGAGCGTGTGACTGCACCCGAGGACGGGTCGGACACCGTCGACGACGACGGCGACGACGACTGCCGCGAGGCCGGCGTCGTCGAGTAGACCGAAAGCCCCTTCCTCCCGTCCCGGGTAGCTGAGGGCATGCTTTCGGTCGCTCTCGCCGGCAAACCCAACGCCGGCAAGTCGACGTTCTACACGGCCGCGACCAGGGCCGACGTCGACGTGGGGAACTACCCCTTCACTACCATCGACGCCAACCGCGGCGTCAGCTACGTCCGGACCGAGTGCCCCTGCCTCGAACGCGACGAGCGCTGTGGCGACGAACACTGTCGGGACGGCAAGCGCTACGTCCCCATCGAGTTGCTCGACGTGGCCGGTCTCGTCCCCGGTGCCCACGAGGGCAGGGGGCTGGGCAACCAGTTCCTCGACGAACTCTCCAACGCCGACGCCATCCTGAACGTCGTGGACGCCTCCGGGGGGACGAACGAGGAGGGCGAACCCGTCGAGGTGGGCGAACACGATCCCGTCGAGGACGTGGACTTCGTGGAAGAGGAGATGGACCTGTGGCTGGCGAGCATCGTCGACCGCAACTGGGAGTCGGTCGAGCGCCAGTCCCGCTCGCCCGACTTCGACATCGACGAGGCGCTGGCGGAGCTGCTCACCGGCGTCGGGGCGACCGAACTCGACGTGGCCCGCACCCTCCGGGAACTGGACTATCCCGACGATCCCCGGCAGTGGACCGACGAACACCGCGAGGCGCTGGCCGAGAAGATCCGTCAGCGTACCAAACCCATCGTCGTCGTCGCGAACAAGGCCGACGTCGCCCCCGAGGGCAACGTCGAACGCCTTCGGGAGGCAGCCGAGTACGTCGTTCCCACGACCGCCGACGGCGAACTGGCCCTGCGCAACGGGGCCGACGCCGGCGTCGTCGACTACGACCCGGGCGATCCGGACTTCGAGATCACGGGTGACGTGAGCGACCAGCAACGGGAGGGGCTCGAACGGATCCGCGAGGTCATGCGGGAGTGGGGCGGCACCGGCGTCCAGCGGTCCTTGAACACGGCCGTCTACGACCTGCTCGATCACTTCACGGCCTACCCCGTCCAGAACGAGAGCAAGTGGACCGACGGCACCGGGAACGTCCTGCCGGACGCACACCTGCTCCCCGATGGTTCGACGCCGGTCGATCTGGCCTACGCCGTCCACTCGGACATCGGCGACGGGTACCTCCACGCCGTCGACGCGAAGGACGGCCGGAAGATCGGTGACGACCACGAACTCGAAGAGGGCGACGTGGTGAAGATCGTCAGTACGGCGACGTAGTCAGACCTCGGCGATCTCGACCTTCCCGGCGGCCCGCTGCTGGCGGGAGGCGAAGGTATCCAGCACGCGCTGGAGGTACTCGTCGTGGCTCACGTCGCCCAGAATGGCGACTCGCGCCCAGTCGGCGTCGATCACGTACGACGCCGTCGGGACGGACGCCTCGCCGGCGTAGACGTGAACGGTCAGTCGCGGCCGACCCGCGCCGTCCCGGACCGCCAGCAGGTACGCGCTCGCGACGGCTGCGACCTGCTCCGTCACCGCGTCCGGGTCGTCGGTATCGGCGACGCGATAGCCCAGCGACATCGCGTCGTCGGCGACGACCAGCGATTCGAGTTCCGCCTCGGTAACGTCCAGTGCTTCGGAGATTGCGTTCTGAAACGTCGGCATGTGACCCGTTCCCGTACGAGCATGGACGAGCTACTCCCCGGTAGGGCCACTGCCGGCTATGCCCCCTTATTTTTAAGAGATCTGATTATTACTGGCGCGGGCGGCCGGAAAGCAATTTCGACGGGTGCGGCGGGTCGAACTCACCGGACTGCCGCGGCCGCCTCGTCCATGATCTCCAGGGCGTCTTTCAGCGTTGCCACGTCCGCGGCGTAGGAGATGCGCGCGTAGCCCGCGCCGTGGTCGCCGAAGGCCTCGCCGGGAACGACCACGACGCCGCGGTCGATAACTTCGTCGACGAATCCCTCGGGCACTCGCGGCATCGCGTAGAAGGCGCCCTGGGGCGTCGGACAGTCCAGCCCGATGTCCGCGAGGCCGTCGAGCAACACGTCCCGGCGCTGCTCGAAGGCCGCGACCATCTCCGCGACGGCGTCCTGTGGACCCGAGAGTGCGGCCTCGGCGGCGTGCTGGGCGGCGGCGGTGGCGCAGGCCTGGCCGTACTGGTGAGCCCGGAGCATCCGCTCGATCCGGCGCTCGCTGGCCGTGATCCAGCCCAGCCGCCAGCCGGTCATCGAGTAGGTCTTCGAGCAGGCACCGACGACGGCGACGTTGTCCGTCTCGGCGAACTCCATCGGCGAACGGTGTTCGCCGTCGAAGACGATGTGTTCGTACACCTCGTCGGAGAGACAGAGCACGTCGTGTTCGTCGGCGATGCGGGCGAACTCACGCATGTCCGCGGGCGACTGGACCGCGCCGGTCGGGTTGGCGGGGGAGTTGACGACGAAGACGGCCGTGTCGTCGGTGATCGCTTCCTCGACGGTCGCGGGGTCCATCGTCAGGTCCTCCCGGAGCGGGACCGGGTTCGGGTCGCCGCCGGCGATGTGGGTCAGCGCCTCGTATGAGACGAAGCCGGGGTCGGGGTAGATCACCTCGTCGCCGGGGTCGACGTGGGCCTCCAGCGCGATGTGGAGCGCCTCGCTCCCGCCGGCGGTGGCGATGACGTGTTCGGGATCGACTTCGAGGCCGTAGTCGCGGTCGTACTTCTCCGAGATGGCCTCGCGCAGTTCGCGAGTCCCCTTGTTGGAGGTGTAGGCGTCGGCCTCGCCGGCCTCGATGGCGTCGACGGCCGCCTCGCGGACGTGGTCCGGCGTGGGGAAGTCCGGCTGGCCCAGCCCCAGGTTGATCGCGTCCTCGCCGGCGGCCTCGAACACCTCGCGGATGCCCGAGATCGACACCTGCTCGATCCGCTGAGAGAACTCCGTCATACCCTACCTCCGGGGGCCGATCCCGATAATCCCCCGGGTTTTCGTCGCTCGCGTCAGTCGCGTGCGTCGTCGAGGTCCTCGATGTGCTCCCGGAGTCGTTCGAGCGCGATATCGGGGTTCATGTAGCCCTGGTCGTACTCCTCGAAGACGGTCTCGGCTTCGGCGAGGAGCTCCTCGACGGCGGCGTCGGTGTCGGTCATACGAACTCCTGCGGGCGGCGGGCGGGTGAAGGTTGCGAAGGCGAGTCGAGCGGGGGTCCCGCGAGCGGACGGTGGCTTTTTGACGTAGATTTTTGCCGCGAGGCGCTCGGAGAGCGCCGTGCAAAAGGTATTATTGGAAACCGATGGGCTGGGCCTGTGAACTCTCCTCGCCGGCCTGGCCCATCTGCTGGGCGAGTTGCTGGCGGGCCTGGGCGATCTCCTCGGCCTGATCGACCAGTTTCTGGGTGTCGACGTCGATCCCGGCGACCGGTTCGATGGCGTCGAGCAACAGCTTGCGCGCGGCCTCGGGATCCGGGAACTGGGCGTTGGACTCGACGACGAAGCCGAGGCTGTCGAGACCGTCCCGTTCGGCACGCGAGAGCAGGTTCCCGGTGGGACCGCTGACGAGTCCGCCCTGCGGGGGCGGGGAGACGTCGTGTTCCGACAGCAGGCTGTCGGCCTCGCCGGTGGCGATCCCGTGGAGCTCGGGCGGATCGTCCCGCTCGGCGGGGATGCCACTGAGGTACAGCGGCAGGGCGTCCTGCTCGGCGATCCAGCCCGAGAGGCAGGCGGCGAACTCCGTCGCCTCGCTGGGGGAGACGGGCACGTCGCTCTGGAGGGCGAGCAGGTCCCGTTCGTGATCCGCGTAGATCCGGACCGGTGGTTGAACGCCGGGATCGCCCTCGTGGTAGACGGCCACGTTGGGCAACCCCTCACACCGGCAGGCGGCGTAGTAGGACATGTCGAACGTATCGATCAGGTGGTCGGTCGCGATCTTGCCGACGAGACCGACGCCCGGGAGCCCCTCGATCAACACCGGCGACTCCAGCGAGCGGTCGTCGTGGACTTCGACGTGTGCCATACCGGGGCATGGAACGGGAGCGCGTAAAAATCCGTGGGGACGACCCCGCGGCGTCCGGGTATCGGCCCGGGCGAGGGAGGCACCCGGGCGGGAGGACGAGGGAGTTCTCTGCGCGCACGATTCCGCGAATATTATGTGCAACTGCGTCGAACCGTCGGACGATGATACTCGGGGATCGGGAGCCGGAAGTGAAGGCGGGGGTACAGGACGCGGACATGTCGGGGCAGACGGTGCTGGTGACCGGGTCCACCAGCGGCGTCGGTCGACAGGCCGCCGTGGCGATGGGGCGGCTGGGGGCCGACGTGATCGTCCACGGGCGCGACCGGGCGGCCGGCGAGAGCGCCGTCGACGAACTGGCGGAACTCGGATCGGACGCGCAGTTCGTCTCGGCCGACTACGCCTCGGTCGAGGCGGTCCGGGAGATGGCCACGACGGTCCGGGAATCGGTCGACGAGATCGACGTCCTCTGTAACAACGCCGGCGGGCTGTTCGAGGACGGCGAGCGGACGGAACTGGGCGTGGACAGGAACTTCCACATCAACCACCTCTCGCCGTTCCTGCTCACGACGGAGTTGCTCGACGCGCTCGCGCCGGACGCACGCGTCGTCACGACGGCCTCGATCGGCCACCGCGTCGCGTCGATGAACCTCGACGCGTTGATCGAGCCGAGCCCGTTCTCGGAGTGGGCGGCCTACTGCCGGTCGAAACTGGCGAACATCCACTTCTCGAACGAGCTGGCGCGGCGGCTGACCGAGGCCGGCACGGCCGTCACGTCGAACGCGTTCCACCCCGGCATCATCCCCGGGAGCGAGTTCTCCCGGGCGCTTCCGGGCCCGGTCCAGCAGTTCGGCGACCTGCTCGACGAGGTGCCGCTGACGGACTCGCCCGAGGACGGGGCCGCGACCATGACCTACCTGGCCGCCTCGGAGGAAGTCGAGGGCGTCACCGGCGGGTACTTCGCGCGCTGTCGCAAGCGCCGGCCCGCCCCCGACGCCCGCGACGAACGGGCCCAGCGCGACCTCTGGAAGCGAAGCGCCGACCTGCTGGACATGGAGGAACCGCTCGCCGAGTACGCCTGACGGCGTCGACGGCACAGTCCCGGCGCGGTCGCCGGTAGCCGGGCGGGGCCCGGCGGCCGACGCCCGATTCCCGCGAGAGGGTTTTGTGTCCACGACCCGTCGTTCCGGTATGGGTTCGATCACCCTCTACACCACCTCGGAGTACGAACCGCAGGCGTTCGACGCCGTCCTGTTCCGGGACAGGCTCGCCGTCTGCGTGCGGGCCGACGAGGGGGCGGTCCGGCTGGTGCCGCTCGACAAGGTCAACCACGTCGACGGCGACGCCGATGACGTCCTCGTCGAGACCGAGATCCCCGAATCGTTCTACGGCGGTGCCGAGTACGGCTTCGCCGACGTGGACAAGTTCCCCGAACTGCAGGCCCACCTCGAAGAGCTCGAAGGCGAGACGTACTGAACGGCCCGTTCGGCGACGGCCGGGTCGCCCGAGCGGGATGACCGACGTTTTTACCGCCGGGAGCGAACGGACGGCCGATGGAGGTACTGGACCGCTACGAACCGCTGATCGACGACTTCGAGGCGTTTCGCGCGGCCTGTGAGCGCCCGCTTCCGTCGGTGGTCCGCGTGAACACGATCGAGACCGAGCCCGAACGGGCCCGCGAGGCGCTGGAGGCCGAGGGGATCGGCGTCCAGCCCTGCGAGTGGCACCCCGGCCTGTTCCGACTGGACACCCAGCCCGGCGCGAACTGGCCGTACTTCCACGGCTGGCTCCACGGCCAGGAGGAGGTCTCCGCCGTCCCGGCGGCGGTGCTTTCCCCCGACCCCGGCGACCGGGTGTGGGACGCCTGCGCCGCGCCCGGGAGCAAGACCACCCAGCTCGCGGCGCTGATGGACGACCGGGGCCTGCTGGTGGCCACCGACAACAACCTCGGACGCATCTCCGCACTGCGGAGCAACGCCGAGCGACTGGGGGTCACCAACGTCGCCGTCACCCGCGAGGACGCGCGCAACCACTCGCTGAAGCCCTGGGAGTCGACGGCCTACGACGCCGCGCTGGTCGACGTGCCCTGCTCCTGTGAGGGGACCGTCCGGAAGAACCCCGACACGCTGGACGAGTGGACGCTCGAACACGTGAAGGGGATCGCCGGCACCCAGAAGGGCATCCTCCGGCGGGCGGTCCAGGTGGTCCGGGAGGGCGGTCACGTCGTCTACTCCACCTGCACCTTCGCGCCCGAGGAGAACGAGGCCGTCCTCGATCACGTCCTGGCCGCGGAGGACTGCCGGCTGGTCGCGTTCGACCTCGAACTGGACCACGCGCCCGGCGTCACCGAGTGGGAGGGCGAGACTTTCGACGAGTCGGTCCGGAAGGCCAAGCGGATCTACCCCCACCACAACGACACGGGCGGGTTCTTCTGTGCGAAACTGGCGGTGGGAGCATGACCGGCGCGGACCGCGAACACGACGGCCAGACGTTCGTCCGGCTCCCGACCGACCCCGCCGACCGGATCCACGAGGACCAACCCACCCGCCCCGAGGTGCTGGACTGGTGGGCCGACCGGTTCGGGATCGCGCGGGACACCCTCGCAGAGTACACCTTCTGGGAGAAAGGCAAGGGGAAGGTCTGGGCGTTCCGCGCCGACACCGAGTCGCCGGTCGAGGTGGAGGGGCTCGGAATGAGCGTCCTGCGGACCCGCGGCGACCACTGGAAGCCGACGACCGACGCGGTCCAGCGGTTCGGACACGAGGCGACCGAGAACGTGATCCACCTCACCCGCGAACAAGCCGCCGCGTTCGTCGCGGGCGAGGACCAGGAGATCGGCTGGGACGGCGACTGGGGCTACCTGATCGCGGCCCACGACCTCGCCGGCGGGACCGAACCGCTCGGGGTCGGCCTCTACCTCCACGGCGAACTGCGCTCGCAGATCCCGAAGGGACGGCGACGGGACCTCTGACCGGTCAGTGCGCCGCGCGGTACTCGCCGTGTTTGACGCCGAGACCGAGACAGATCGCGCCGAAGACGGCCGTCGACGGCAGGACCATCGTCAGGATCGTGGTCGTCTCCATCGGGACCGGCGCGGCGATCAGCGCGCCCACCCCGACGGCGATCAGCGCCGCGAACAGTGCTACCGTCTTCGCCAGGTCGAACTCCATACCCGACCCGTGGGAAGCGACGGGAATCAGGATTGTGCTTCCGGCGGGCCGGGGTCCCGACGCCGTCGAGCTCAGTCGCCGTCGTCGCCGCCGTCGGCCTTGGGCCGGACGAGGTCGGCCAGCGTCACCAGGATCCCCAGCACCCAGCCGACGGGGACGGAGATGCCGAACCACATGCCGACGAAGGCGATCCCTTCGAGGTCGTACCGCGTCTGCAGGTAGGTGTTCACGTCGGCGAAGTCGAGCGGGTGCTCCAGCAGCCAGATCGCGAGGCTCTGGCTCCGCGGCAGGACGACCTCGGCGACCGTCGGCGAGTACAGCGCGGCGACGACCGGGGGGAGGAAGATCGCCGTCATCGCGAAGGGCCAGGCGAACACCACGGTCGTGAACCGGCCGCCGAACACCCGGAAGCCGACCGCGAGCGCGGCGGCGACGACGGCCACCGTCGAGGCGGCCGCGACCGCGAAAAAGCCCTCGGTGAGGCCGTCGAACCGGACGTACGACGCCGCGGTCAGCGCGCCCCACAGCAGGACGAAGAGAGCGACGACGCCGACGGTGCCCAGGCGGAGCGCGGCGCTGTCGAGCCGTCGGCTCTGGAACCGGAGAACCACCCCGAGCAAGACGAGGGGGTAGACGAGGCCGACGATCGGGATCCCGAGGTAGTACCAGGTGTTGTAGGTCAGTTTCTCCCGGGCCGTCTTCGGTTCCCACTTCCCGAGGACGGAACTGGAAGCGTTCCGCTGGCGGGGGAAGAACAGCTCCATCCAGGTCTCGTGCATCCGCCGGAGATCGAAGCGGATGTCGGCGACGACACCGCCACCCGACGCGCGTCCCGCTGCCATGTGCGCCGGGTTACGACGCGGGCGGTATAATCATTCTGGCCTGCGTCGGACGGGTGTCGACGGGAGCGAACGCGATCGCGGTCCGTGATCGCCGATCGGTCACCAGGCGTCGGGCGCGAAGTCGGGGTGGACCCGCCGGTCGCGCTCGTCGATGGCGTCGATCCGCTCGATCTCGTCCTCGGAGAGGTCCAGGTCGAGACTGCCCCAGTTGTCCCGGATGTGGGCCTCGCTCGTCGCCTTCGGGATCGCCGTGACGCCTTTCTCGCGGAGCCACGCCAGGCTGACCTGCGCGGGGCTTGCGTCGTGGGCCTCGGCGATCTCGGTGATGGTGTCGTTCTCGAACACCTGCCCGCGGGCCAGCGGCGAGTACGCGACCAGTTCGAGGTCCGTGTCGGCCGCGAACTCGCGCAGTTCCTCCTGTGACAGGAGCGGGTGCATCTCGACCTGGTTGGCGAAGACGGGCATGTCGGCGTGCTCGCGGGCCGCCTCGACGTGTTCGGGCTCGAAGTTGGAGACGCCGAAGTGCTCGATCTTGCCCTCGTCGTAGAGCCGATTGAACGCGGAGATGGTCCCCTCGGGGTCGTACTCGCGGGCCGGCCAGTGGATGTAGAGCAGGTCGACGTAGTCGACGCCGAGTTTCTCCAGGCTCGCCTCGGTACTCTCGATCACGTCGTCGTGGGACAGTTCCGAGATCCACACCTTGGTGGCGAGGAACACGTCGTCGCGGTCCACGTCGGCCGCGGCGATGCCGCGACCGACCGCCTCCTCGTTACCGTAGGCCTGTGCGGTGTCGACGTGGCGGTAACCCGTCTCCAGTGCGGCCTCGACGCTCTCGGCACACTGGTCGGCGTCGTCGTTCTGCCAGGTTCCCAGCCCCAGCATCGGCATGCCGCTGGCTCGCGGGACGCTCTCGGCGGTGAGTTCGGGAGTCATAGTCGTTCGAAAGAACGGCTCGGGCGTGGAAAACCGTTGTGAAACCGGGCGAGACTAGCGCTGGAAGAACTTCGCCACGGCACCGGCGACCCCGGTGGCGTTCGACGCCGCCACGTCGATCTGCTCCCTGGCGTAGTCGAGCAACAGCGGGAGGTCGCCGGTGTGGATGAGCTTTCCGATGGCCAGCGGGCTCCCCTTGTTGGCCTTGGCCAGCGTCTCGTCGGGCGTCCGCCGGAGGTCGGCCATCAGCCGATCGTAGCGCTCGTTGGGCGCGAGATAGAGGAGTCGGGTCATCAACAGCCGGTTGCGCATCCGGGGGGCGACCCGGTCGTGCCAGAGGTCGTCGTAGGTCGCCATGTTCTCGGCGGAGGTGTCGGGCTGGTCGGGCGTGAGACACTTGTCGGCCGTGACGGCCGCGGCCCGGCCCGACTCCATGCACTTGTGGATCCCCTCGCCCCACAGCGGGTCGATCGTCGGCACGGTGTCGCCGACGGCCATGAAGTTGTCCGTGCTCATCTCCCCCGGCATCTGGATGTGGGCCGACCCGCGGTGCATCTTGCCCTCCAGTTTCGTCGCGTTCTCGAAGCGGGGATCGGTGTCGAGCCAGTACTCCAGATGATCGTCGATGGTCATCCCGTCCTTGCCCCGGGACTGGTAGCGGTCGCTCTGGATGTAACAGAGGCCGACCTTCGCGGTGTCCGCGCCGGTGTGGAAGATCCAGGAGTACCCGCCCGGCGCGAGGTCGTGGTCGAGCCGGAGCATCATCGCGTCGTGCAGGTCGGCGTACCGGTCGTGGTCCACGTCGACGCCCTCGAACTCGTACTCGATGCCGATGGCCTGGTTCTGCCGCTCCAGATCGCTCACGCCGAGTTCGCGGGCCAGCGGTGCCGACGGACCGGTCGCGTCGACGATCACGTCGCCGTAGACCTCCTCGCCGCCGCCGTACTCGACGCCGACGATCTCGTCGCCGTCCGTGATGGGGTTGGCGACGCGGGCGTCGAACCAGTACTCGGCCCCCTTCTCGCGACCCTCCGCGACGAGCCACTGCTTGAAGTCGGCGAACTCGAGTACCGCACCCGCCCGCTCCTGCACGTAGTGGTCGTTGGGCGACTCCAGCACGACGCTGTCGGTGTAGTTCATCACCACGTCGCTGGGCACGTTGAACGAGGCCATCATCGAGGGGAACGTGCCGGCGGTCGACTTGTTGCTCTGGCGCGGGAACTCGTCCTCGGGTTCGGTCTCCAGAACCACCACCTCGTAGCCCCGTGCCGCCAGGTCGCGAGCGCACTGTGCACCTGCCGGCCCCGCACCGGCGACGACGACGTCGTAGTGGTCGGTCATAGCGTATCGTGTACCGCAGCGCCGTTCTCGCAACACTGTTCCCCGCTGGAGACCGAACGCATCACCGTTCGCAACGCCCCCCGTCGATCCCACGACGACGGCCCCCACCGCGTCGTCACCGGGTTACGTTCGGATTGCGAACTCATTGTTCACCATTATCACCTCATCTGGTAAAAAGGCCCCTCTCCGAGGCGAGACCGGGCGACCACCCCGACGCACCGCGGTTCGGCTTAAAATGACCCTCAGATACACGGTAGAACGTTCATCGGTGACCGGGCGTGAAAGGGAGCCACATGTTCGACGATCAGCCGGTACGGGGGGAGCTCGACGAACACGTCGAGAACATGCTCGACTTGCTCAACGACTACGACATCACGCTCTCGAAGGGGACGCCGGAGGACGCACGCCACCAGCTGACGGTCATGACCGACCTCTCGACGGGCGAACCCGAGGCCGTCGACACCGTCGAAGACGTCGAGATCCCGGCGGCCGGCGACGGCGAGGAGCCGATCCGGGCCCGGGTCTACGCGCCGGCCGGAGAGGGGCATCCGACGGTCACGTTCTACCACGGCGGCGGCTTCGTCGCGGGCGACATCGACACCCACGACGAACTCTGCCGGATGCTGGCCAACCGGGCGGAAGCGGTGATCGTCTCCGTCGAGTACCGCAAGGCACCGGAAGCGCCGTGGCCGGAGCCGGTCGAGGACGCCTACGCCGGCGCGCAGTGGACCGCCCGCAACGCCGACGAGTACGGGGCCGACACGAGTACGCACGTCGTCGCCGGCGACAGCGCCGGCGGCAACCTCGCGGCCGTCGTCTCGCTGATGGCCGCCGAGCGCGGGATGCCCGACATCGACCGACAGCTCCTGCTCTACCCGGCGACGACGTACATGGATCCGATGCCCTCCCGGGCCCGGAACGGCGACGGCTACTTCCTGACCGCCCAGGACATGCTCTGGTTCGTCAAACACTACATCGAGGACGAGATCGACGCCCACCACCCGTGGGCGTTCCCGCTGAACGCCCGCCGGGACAGACTCGCCGAGACCCCGCCCGCGTTCGTCCTGACCTGCGGGTACGACCCGCTCCGGGACGAGGGCCACGCCTACGCCGAGGAACTCGCCGAGGCCGGCGTCGACGTGGCGTACAGCAACTACGAGTCGATGATCCACGGCTTCCTCAACATGGAGGGCATCGTCGACCACGCCTACGAGGGCGTCGAGGAAGTCGCCGAGCAGATCCGCAAAGCGGCCAGGAGTTGAGGGTGGGCGTCAGCCTTTTTACCGCCCCGTCGGACGCAGAGCCATGCCCGACGCACGGATCGAGGTCGTCGCCGACGACGACGGCCTGGCGGACGCGTTCGCGGTCCGCCGTGACGTGTTCGTCGACGAGCAGGGCGTCGACGAGGCCGTCGAGATCGACGGTCGGGACGACGACGCCGTCCACGTGATCGCCTACGACGGCGAGCGTGCCGTCGGCACGGCCCGCCTGCGGACCGTCGGCGACGAGACCGGCAAGGTCGAACGGGTCGCCGTCCGGCGGGAGCGCCGCGGGGAGGGGCTGGGTCGGGAACTGATGGACGCCGTCGAGGACCTGGCCCGCGAGCGCGGCCTGAACCTACTCGTCCTGCACGCACAGACCACGGTCGAGGGGTTCTACCGGGACCTGGGCTACGAGACCGTGAGCGACGAGTTCGAGGAGGCGGGCATCCCCCACGTCGAGATGCGGAAGCGACTCGGGTGACAGGAAGGCCCGTTCGTTCGGGTGTTGTGTTCCCGGCCGAAGACCGACGCAGGTCCAACGACACTGTCGAGAGCGGTCACGGTGGCACTGGCGGTGGCGGTCCGGCCGCTGTGTGGTCAGGGTAGTCGCACGGAGTTCGCGTCTGGGCGCGAACTCCGCCTTTTTCATGAACGTTTTTCACGGAGCGGTTGCGCGCTATCGGCGCGCAACCCGACGCAGAAAAAGCTTCAGTAGAACTCTCTGACCAGGTCCATCGCGTCCTCGGGCGCGCCGTCGGGGATGTCGTGCATGGGGTCGGTCAGGCCCTCGCGTTCGTCGAAGGGGACCGAGCCCTCGTCCTGGTAGATGACGCCCTGGTACTCCTTGTCGGCGTCGAGGATGGCCTGTTTGGCGTCGTCGTAGTCGTGGGGGTCGTGGTCGGTCTCGGAGAGGTCCACGATGTTGTCACGGAAGTAGTCGTAGGTGTCCACGTCGTTGAACGTGACGCAGGGACTGTAGACGTTGACGAAGCCGAAGCCGTCGTGTTCGATGGCCTGCTTGACGATCTCGGTGTGGCGCTGGCTGTCGGAGCTGAACGACTGCGCGATGAAGGTGCCGCCCGCCGCGAGCGCCAGCGCGAGGGGGTTGACCGGGGGCTGTTTGGGCCCGTCGGGGGAGGTCGAGGTCTCGAAGTCCTCGCGCGAGGTGGGCGAGGCCTGGCCCTTGGTGAGGCCGTAGATGCGGTTGTCCATGACGACGTAGCTCATGTCGACGTTCCGGCGGACGGCGTGGACGAAGTGGCCCGCGCCGATGGAGTAGCCGTCGCCGTCGCCGCCCGCGACCATCACCTCCAGCTCCGGGTTGGCGAGCTTCACGCCGATGCCGACCGGCAGTGCGCGGCCGTGGACGCCGTGGAGCGCGTAGCTGTGCATGTAGGTGCCGATCTTGCCGGAGCACCCGATGCCGGCGACCACGAACGTGTTGTCGGGGTCGTTGCCGGTGTTGGCCAGCGCTTTCATCATACCGTTCATGGTCCCGAAGTCGCCGCATCCGGGACACCACGTGGGCTGCTTGTCGGATTTGAAGTCCGTGAATCTGATGTCGGAGCTCATTATTCTGCCTCCACTTCCGTGGGTTCCGCGAGTTTCGCTTCGATCTTCTCTGCGAGTTCGTCGGCCTTGAATCGCACGCCGTTGTACTTGTTGATGCGTTTGACACGCGTCAGGGCGTCGTGTTCGATCAGGTCGGCGAACTGGCCGGTGGCGTTACACTCGACGACGATCACGTCGTCGGCCGCCTCGATCTCCTCGGACAGGTCGGGCCGCGGGAAGATGTACGGCACGGAGATGAAGCGGACGTCGGTGTCCACCTCGTCGAGGAACTCCAGCGCTTCCCGCATCGCGCCCTCGTTGGATCCCCACGAGAGGACCAGCGTGTCGGCGTCGGCGTCGCCGAACTCCCGGTAGTCCCAGGCTTCCTCCTCGCGGGCGGTGTCGACTTTCCGTTCGCGCTTGTCGACCTGTTCGGTGCGCACGTCCGTGTCCTCGGTCCGGCGGCCGAGTTCGTCGTGTTCCAGCCCCGTCGTCATGTGGGCACCGCCCTCGACGCCGGGGAAGGTGCGGGGGCTGACCCCGTCGGCGGTCGGGAAGTGGGGCTGGAACTGCCCCTTCTCGTTCTGCCAGGCGTCGATGTCGTCCTCGTCGACGATCTTCCCGCGCTCGATCTCGACCTCGTCCATGTCGAAGGTCTCGGGCGGGAACGTCTGCTCGGTGACGGCGAGCGAGAGATCCGCGACCAGGTACACGGGGGTCTGGTACTTCTCGGCGAGGTTGAACGCCTCGACGGTCTTCCAGAAACACTCCG
>JBDGUF010000061.1:0-16001 GCA_042216105.1 Halorientalis sp. | reverse complement strand
GTCGGAAGGATGGTTTCAAGTCCGGGCCGGCGGTACGCGGGAGTATGAACCCAGGGGACCGGGTCCGCGTCGAGCGCGCGGACCAGCGCTACGAGGGCGTCCTCCTGCCCTCGACGACGGCGGAGAACCTCGTCGTCAAACTGGAGAGCGGGTACAACGTCGGGATCGACCGGGCGGCGGCGTCGGTGGAGGTACTCGAAGCCGACACCTACGACGTGGAAGGCGCACAGGACGCCGAGGGCGAGTCGGCCATCGAGTTCGACGACGACCTGCCGACGATCTCTTTGATCTCGACCGGCGGGACCATCGCCTCGACGGTCGACTACCGGACCGGCGCGGTGACGGCCCAGTTCGACGCCGAGGACGTGTTGCGAGCGGTGCCCGACCTCGCGGGTCGGGCCAACTACCGGGGCCGCGTCGTCGCGAACATCCTCAGCGAGAACATGACCCCCGAGGTGTGGCGGGACCTCGCCCGCGCGGTCCGCGAGGAGATCGAGGCCGGCGCGGACGGCGTCGTCGTCATGCACGGCACCGACACGATGCAGTTCACCGCCGCCGCGCTCGCGTTCATGCTCGACACGCCCGTCCCCGTCGTCTTCACGGGCAGCCAGCGGTCGGCCGACCGGCCCTCCTCGGACAACGTGATGAACGCCGTCTGTGCGGTCGAGGCCGCCAAGTCCGACTGCGCCGAGGTGCTGGTCTGTATGCACGCCGACGCGTCCGACGAGCGGTGTGCCCTCCACCGCGGCACCCGCGTCCGGAAGAACCACACCTCCCGCCGGGACGCCTTCGAGACCGTCGGCGCGAAGCCCCTCGGCGAGGTCGACTACGACACCGAGGATATCACGTTCCGCCGGGAGTACGCCGAGCGCGGCGAGACCGACCTCGCGCTGGCCGACGACCTCGAAACCGACGTGAGCCTCGTGAAGTTCACGCCGGGCACCGACCCCGCGATGCTGGAGGCCGCGGCCGACGGTACCGAGGGCGTCGTCATCGAGGGCACAGGGTTAGGGCACGTCGACACCGACTGGATCGAGACCGTCGACGCGATCACGGACCGGGGCACGACGGTCGTGATGACCAGCCAGTGTCTGGAGGGCCGGGTCTGTGACCGCGTGTACGACACCGGCCGGGACCTGCTCGACGCCGGCGTGGTCGAGGGCGAGGACATCCTGCCCGGCACCGCGAAGGTGAAACTGATGTGGGCGCTGGAAAACGCCGACGACCCCGCGCGGGCGATGCGCGAGCCCCTGGCCGGCGAGATCCAGTCTCAGTCCCGTCCCTGGACCTGAGATGACCGGCGAGCGCGGGACCGGAGCGACGGACCCGACCGTCCGCGTTCGGCGGGCCCGCGCCGACGATCACGACGCCGTCGTCGCCTTCACGGCGGACACCTGGCCGGACCGCGAGGCGAGCGACTACCTGCCGCGGGTGTTCCCCGAGTGGGTCGAGACCGACGGCCCCGAGCAACGGACGTTCGTGGCGACGGTCGACGGCGAGCCCGCAGGCGTCTGTCAGGGCGTCCTGCTCTCGCCCCACGAGGCCTGGGCACAGGGGATGCGCGTCGCCCCCGACGCCCGTGGGCGGGGACTGGCCCGCCGGCTGGCCGAGGCGGTCTTCGACTGGGCGGCCGAGCGGGGCGCGACCGTCTGTCGCAACCTCGTGTTCTCCTGGAACGTCCAGGGACTCGGAACGTCGCGGGGCGTCGGCTTCGAGCCCGTCGCCGAGTTCCGGTGGGCCCACCCCGAACCGGACCCCGACGCGAGCGCGGACACCGATCACGACGTGACCGACGACGCGGACGCCGCCTGGGAGTTCTGGCGGGGAAGCGACGCGAACGCGGCGCTCCGTGGGCTGGCGCTGGCTCCCGACGAGTCCTGGGCCGTCCGGGAACTGACCCGCGCGGACCTCCGGCGACTCGCCGACGGAACCGCGGTGTTCGCGGTGCGAGAAGACGGGACCCGGGGGATGGCCTACCGCGCCCGGGACTACGAACCCGACGAGGGCGACGAGCGGGTCGCCGAGTACGGCGTCGCCGCGTGGGCGGACGCCCCGGCCGCGCGGACGGTGTTCGCCGCCATCGCCCGCGACGCCGCCGCGGTCGGTGCCGACCGGACCCGCGTCCTGCTCCCCGAGACTGCGCGGGCGGTCAGCGACGCGGCCTACGCGGGCGTCGAACTCGGCGAGGAACCCGATTTCGTGCTGGAAGCCGACCTGAGCGGACGATGAGACCGGCGGCGATACAGCGACAGTCCGTCGCGGCTGTCACCCGCCGCTGACCGGCGGGAACAGCGCGAGTTCGTCGCCCTCCTCCAGTTCGGTGTCCCGACCCTCGGCGGTGACGAAGGGGTTGTCGCCGTTGTGGAGGACCCGGATGTGGTCGCGCAACTCGCCGTCGTCGTTCAGCACTTCCTCGGCGAGTTCCGGATGGGCCTCCAGCAGGGCGTCCAGCGCCTCGCCGAAGGTCGCGCCGGACTGGACGTCGACCTCGACCTCGGACTGGCCGACCGTCTCCTTGAGGTTGGCGAACAGCTTCCACTCCATACCCGGAGGAGCGGCCGCGACGGCAAAAGCCGTTCCCCTTCGTCGGCGGCCGCGTCGCGACCGGCCCTCAGTCGGTCCCGGCCGGCGGCGTCGCCTCGTCTCCCCTCGCGGCGGCTTCGAGTTTGCGGAGGCGTTCCGGTTTCGCGACCGCGTAGACCGCGTCGCCGACGGCGAGGGCGTGGGTTCGGCCCGGCAGGGTCTCGACGCCGCCGGACGCGAGCCGCACGGCGATCGCGGTCACGTCGAGGGAGCCGACGGGCTGGCCGACCAGCGGGCTGTCGGCCTCGACCTCGACGAGGCTCATGGTCTCCTCCGCCGCCCGGAGGAGCGAGGCGAACTCCCGGTCGGTGCGGGACTCGACGGAGAGGGTCGTCAGCCGGTACTCGGTGTCGGGATCGAGGTCGTCGGTGTCGGCGGCGTCGACGGCCAGGGTCACGACGTCGCCGGCGACGCCCCGGATCTCGGCGGTCGTCACCCGCTCGAAGGGGTCGGGTCGCCACACCTGCACCACGTCGCCGGAACTGGCGGCGAAGGCGGGGTCGGCCCGGACGGCGACGGCGGCGGTCTCGGGCGGCAGCGTCGGACCGAGACCCGCGATCCGCGCGCCGACGGCGAGGTACTCGACGGTCCCGTCGGCCGCGAGGTCGACGTCGACGTGCCCGACGCCGAAGTCGCCCTTGATCCGCGTGCGAAGCCGCGCTTCCAGTTCCGCGACGGTCAACCGCCTGGGAAAGAGGAAGGTCCGGCCGGCCAGTTGCGCCTTCGTCTCGGCGGGCACGGGGTCGTAGCCGACGATGTCGTCGATCTCCTCGGGGAGGTCGACAGCGATCACGCGGCCGACGGCCTCGACGACGCGGCTGACCTCGCCCCCGACGCTCGTGGCGCCCGTGGCGGCGAACAGGTCGTTGCCGAAGCGGTCGCCCACGTCGACGGCCCCCGCGGCCGTCAGCCCCGCCACGACGAAGGCCGCGACGTTGAACAGCGCGGTCTCCGGCGAGAGCGGGCTGTTCCCGCCGGTCGGCTCGATCACCTGCCCGAGCGCCGTCATCGTGTTCAGCGAGAGCGCGACGCCGCTGAGCCCGACCAGGACGGGCAGTCCCCGCTGGATCCGCTCGCGCGTGTACCACCGGTACAGCAATGTGACGATCCCCGAGAGGACGCCCGCCAGCACGGCGAGCCCGATCAGTTGCGCGACGGCGAGCGCCAGCCGGTCGAACAGCGCGGCCGTCGGCATCACGCGACCACCTCCCCGAACGCGTCGAGGGCGTCCGACGGGCCGACGACGAACACCTCGTCGCCGCCGGCGAGTGCGGTGGGCCCGTCCGGGACCAGTTGCCACCCCGTCGGCTTCCTGACGGCCAGGATCGCCACGCCGTGGGCCTCCCGGGCGTTGGCGGTCCCGACCGTCGCGCCGTCGAGGACGCTGCCGGCGGCGACCGTGAACCGGCGGAAGCGCTTGCCGCTGCGCCGGAGCAGGGAGACGAGTTCGTACTCCAGCCGCGTCCCGCGTGCCTCGACGACGGCCCACGCCCTGTCGGCACGGAGCAACGGTTCGGCGTCGGCCCGGGTGACGGCGACCGTGAGCCGTCCCTCGCCGCCGGTCGCCGTCGGTGCCCGAACGGGGCGTGAACCCGACTCCCGGTCCGCCTCCACGTCGGGCCCGGGTTCGGGCACCGGCGCGGCGAGACGCCGATCGGACGCGGGATCGCCCGTCTTCGCGCTCACGACCGTCCCGTCGACCCGGGCGTCGGGCGTGACGAGCGTCACCTCGTCACCCCGGGCCAGTCCGGTCGGGACGAGTGCGTCCACGGAGACGGCGCGTTTCCCCGCGGGGACGCGCTTCGAGAGGCCCGAGAACGGCGGTGCAGCGGCGACGGCGGCCCGACCGCGTTCGTCGATGGTCACCGCCACGTCGCTCAGGTCGAACTCCGTCCGGAGCCGCTCGGCGACGCGCTCCTCGAGTTCCGAGACCCGCAGATCCGCCGGGAAGGTGTACTCGGCCTCACGGATCTCGGTCCGGAGGTCGTCGGACAGCGGCGGGTACCCCTCCACGTCCGCCACGTCGCCGACGACGCGGATGCGGACCTGGCCACCCGCGACGAGATCGGCCAAGTCCCGCGAGAGCGTCCGCTCGCGGAGTTTCGACAGCGAGAGTTTCCGGGGCGCGTTCGCGCCGAGCTGGTCGCCTTTCGCGTGGGCGTACAGCGACAGCGCGGTCACCACCAGGATGGCGGTCACCAGCGTCGGCGCGTTGGCCGACTGGGTGACCGAGGGATCCGCGAGGGCCAGCAGGCCGCCGCTGACGCCGGCCAGCGCCACCGCCAGCACGACCACACCGAACCCGGGAATCGAGACCCCGGTGAAGTACTTGAACCCGAAGCCCAGCGTCCACGCGACCAGCGCGGGGATGATGCCGGTGAGAAAGCCGAGATAGATCCCCAGCAGAATCTCGACCGGAAGGGAAGCCATGGGATCGCTGGGACCGCCTCCTACAAACCAGTACCGCCGGCCGGTAGGTGTCCGGCGGTTTTATCCCCGATCACGTCGGACGGGAGAGCATGGCGTCCCGAGGTGTGTTGCTCAGAACGCGCGTCGCGGTGACCCTCGTGACCCTGGTCGCGCTGCTGTCGTTTACCGTCGGCGTCATCAACATCGGGATGACCCAGGTCCAGGGACCGCTCGCGCCTTTCGTTCCGGAAGACGTCGAGCGTGCGGCCGGCTTCACCGGCGCGCTGACGGGGTTTCTGATGCTCGGGAGCGTGCTCGGCCTCCGGCGGGGACTCCGCATCGCCTGGTACTCGACGGTCTTGCTCCTGCCGATCACGGCGCTTCAGGGGCTCGCGCAGTCGAGTCTCGTCTCGACGCCGCTGATCGCGCTCTCGGTTCTGTCCCTGCCGACGGTGCTGATCAACTATCGTCGGTTCGACCGGAAGATGGACCTCTCGACGACACAACTCGCCGCGACGGCCGCCCTCGTCGGAACGATGATCTACGGGACGGCCGGGACCTACCGGCTCCGCGGGGAGTTCGCCAACGTGTCGACGATCCTCGACGCCGTCTACTACACCATCGTCACGGCCAGTACGGTCGGGTACGGCGACGCCATTCCGACCTCACAGCAGGCGCGGCTCTTCTCGATCTCCCTCCTCGTCCTCGGTGTCGCGAGCTTCACGCTCGCGCTGGGCTCCCTGCTGGGTCCGGCCATCGAGGCGCGGTTCGCCCAGGCACTCGGTACCATGACGGAACGACAGCTCGAACTGCTCGAGGACCACGTCATCGTCCTCGGCTACGGCGATCTGACGGAACCGATCATCGACGAACTCTCCGGCACGACGCCGTTCGTCGTCATCACGCCGGACCAGGACGCGGCGGCGAAGCTCAACGCCCGCGACATCGCGGTGTTGTCGGCCGACCCCAGCGACGAGGAGCCGCTCCAGCGCGCGAGCATCGAGGACGCCCGCGCGATCGTCGCCGCGACCGAGAACGACGCCAACGACGCGCTGGCGATCCTCACCGCGAAGTCGCTCAACCCCAGGGTCCGGGTGGTCGCGGGCGCGACGGACCGGGAGAACATCGAGAAACTCAGACGCGCGGGCGCGGACACGGTCATCAGCCCCGCAGTCATCGGCGGCCACCTGCTCGTCGAGTCGGCGCTTGGCGACGAGAACGTCGAGTCGCTGGCCGATCAGTTGCTGGACAGCTCCGGCGGGAGCCACGGCGACACCGGGTGAGTCAGCGGTTGCGGTCGACGATGGCCACGTCACAGTCCAGGTCGCGGATGCGCTCGAAGGTCGGCGGGGAGAGCAGTCGCGAGGCGCGGCTCCGGTCCGTGCTCGCGCCCATGAACACCAGGTCGTAGTTCGCGGCGACCTCGTCGAGGAAATCTTCGACCTCGCTCTGTGAGACGCGGGTCTCGAAGGTGCCATCGAACGGGTCGACCAGATCCGAGAGCATCTGCTCGGCGCGGCGGCGGTTCTCGTCGCCGTGCAGGCAGTGGGCGACGCCGACCTCCCCGGAGCCGCCGGCCAGTCGGAGCGCGAAGTCGATCATCGCGTGGGCCACGTCGCCGGCCCGCCGGGCCGAGACGAGGACGCGGCGCCAGCGCGTCCGACCGTCACAGGAGCGGTGGACGAGAACGTCCACGTCACCACGGAAGAGGAGGCGGATGAACGGCGAGAGGCTCCCGTGGCGCTGTTCGTACGGCGTCGCGATCAGGTCGCAGTTGGTCTCGTGTGCCGTCGAGATCACCGTCGACGCGGGCGTCCCGCCGGCCGTGGCGACGACGACCTCGCAGGGCACGCCGACTTTCGTCTCGATCTCCGCGGCCCGGTTCTCCATCCGGTCGGCGGCGGTCGAGGCGGCGCGGTTCTCGGCCATCTCGTCGAGGACATCCGCGTCGAGATCGCCGTCCGCGTCCCGGTCCGGCCCTCCGGCCTCGACACTCGCGTCGGAGTCGGACCGCCCGCCGTCCGCTCTGAGGTCGGCCCTCCGGTCGAGCAGTTCCCGCTCGGCGACGGCCACCTGCTCGTCGTCGACCACGTCGAGCAGGACGACCTTCCCGGCCTCGTGGGCGGCGGCCAGTTTCGCGGCCAGCATCGCCGTCGGTTGAGCGTCGTCGGTCCGCATCGGCACCAGCACGTGATCGTCGCCTTTCGTCGACTGGTAGAGGTAGCGGGCCCGTTCCTCGAAGAAGGTCTCGCGCCACAGCAGGAAGACGCCGGCGACCAGCGCCGAGGAGGCCAGCACGCTCCCGACGTAGGCCAGCCGCGGCGTGAGCGTCACCGTGAGCCCGGCGACGACTTCGAGCGTGTGCGAGTTCGCGCTGGAAACGTCGATGACGTGGACCAGCAGGGCACTGGAGAAGGCGGAGGCCTCCTCGACGGAGAGCAGCCAGGTGACAAGCCCCGTCAGGAAAATCGAGAACCCCGTGGCGGCGGGGTCGACGGTCGACCGTCCGGGCCCCGCCCAGAGGGCGGCCGAGATCACGTACGCGACCCAGCCACAGAACGCGCCGGCGGTGAGGCCGCCGACGAACCGCGTCGGCGAGGCGTACTCGCTCTCCGGTCTGGCGAAGAGCGTGTACGTCCCCGACGCCAGGGGCGGGAAGAGCAGGAACGGCAGCACCGACACCATGTTCGAGAGCCAGGTGACGGTCGCGATGAGCAGGGGAACGAACACCACTACCGACAGGTGGACGAGGTTTCGCGTGTTCTCCAGCCAGCGACGGACCGTCCACAGCTCGCGACGTTCGAGCCGGCGCAACCGCGCCCGCGCCGCCGCGAGTCGTTCGCGCACCCGATCGCGCATACCCGGTGTTCAGCCGCGGCCTACAAAAACTACCCGCCGATCAGAGCGTCGTCGCGGCGTCCAGCGCGATCTCGATGGCGCGCGCGACGTTGTCTCTGGCCTTCTCGGGGAGTTCGTCGGCGTCGGTCTCACCCTTCTGTGTCCCCTCGACGAGGTTGCCGTCGACCGTACAGATCGCGCCCGCGGCCATCCCCTTCCGGCGGGCCAGCGAGAAGATCGCCGCCGCCTCCATCTCGACGGCCAGCAGGCCCGCCGCCTCCCACCGGTCGACGTAGTCGTCGGTCTCGGCGTAGAAGGCGTCGTCCGTGGCGACCGGCCCGACGTGGACGTCCTCGCCGTTCGCTTCTGCGCCGTCGACCAGCGCCGAGAGGACCGCGTAGTCCGGCACCGCGGGCACGGTGTCGGCCTCGTAGCGACCGGTCGTCCCCTCGTCTTTGGTCGCACCCGTCGCGACGACCATGTCGCCGATCTCGATGCCCGACTGGAGCGCGCCGGTGGTGCCGACCCGGATGACGGTCTCGACGCCGACGGCGTCCAGTTCCTCGACGGCGATCGCGGCCGACGGACAGCCGATGCCGGTCGAGCAGATCGTCAGGTTCCGGCCCTCGTAGGTGGCGTTCACGACCTTGTACTCGCGGTTCCGGGCGACGGTCGTCGCCTCGTCGCAGGCGTCGGCGATGCGATCGACGCGACCCGGATCGCCCGGCAAAAGCGCCAGGTCCGACAGTTCCCCGGGTTCGACCTGCAGATGCGGTTGTTTCGCCATATCCGCCTTTCAGCCAGCGGCCACAAAACGGGTGTGGATCGCGTCAGGACTTCGAGTCGTCCCGGTCCAGCAGTCGACCGACCGGTCCGGGAAACTGCGCGAGCGACAGGTCCGTCGACTCGAAGAACTTCTTCGCGCGGTAGGCGCCGCGGGCGGGGAAGCCGATCAGGAAGAAGACGAGCGCGGTCAGCGACAGGGTGATCATCGACACCGGCAGCAACGATCGGGGCTGGACGATCCCCTCGACGACGACGAGCCCGAACAGGAAGATCCCCGCCATGATCGCGTGACGACCCAGGCTCCCGACGAACGCCCAGCGTGGGCTCTCGGACTCCAGCGGTTCCGGGCCGTCCGGGGTCGCCGACGGCTCGCCGTGTGACCGCGCGGCGGGCGAGGTGGCCCCGGAGTCAGGTTGCGGGTCCGCGTCGGGGACCTCCTCCGGGTCCGACTCCTCCGGTCCGGCCGTCGCGCGCCACCAGACGCGACCGACACCCACGTCCTTCGAGTCGAGTTCGCCCCGGTCGACGAGGTCCTCGAGGCGATTCAGGGTGGCCCGCTTCCCGATCGGGAGTTCCGCCGCGACCTCCGAGGTGGTGAGGACGGGATCGTCCGTCCGCTCGAAGACGCCCAGGATGTTCTCGTCCCGGGCCTTCTGGGCGGGTGCCTGCGGATACTCCCCCGAACCGGAGTCTGAGGCCATGGGAAGGCATATTTCGGCTACGCGCATTAATCTTGGGGAGCTAAGGTCCCGGCTTCGGAGCGTG
Organism: Halorientalis sp.; assembly: GCA_042216105.1. Lineage (GTDB taxonomy): Archaea > Halobacteriota > Halobacteria > Halobacteriales > Haloarculaceae > Halorientalis. The sequence continues at coordinate 6,620 of JBDGUF010000061.1, read as the reverse complement.
TTAACCCGAATTTCGTGCTTACGAAGTAAGGTTCACGAGCAGTAACCTTTATCATCTCGCGGGTACATGGAGACGACGAGGGCGCGGGGAAGTGGCGTACGCCGCCCCGAGCAGACACCGCGCGTCCGACCCCCTCACCGGACGGACCTCACCCAACACCACGGGGGCAATCGGTACGACCCTCACTCTCGTTCCCTTTCGATACACTGCACAGCCCCGCTTACGCCAGTCCGGCGGCCGCAAACAGCAGGATGTTGTGCGTTCCCGGACCGAGCCCGACGGCCGCAACAACGCCGAGTGCCGCGTTGCCCTGCACGGGGTCTTCTTCCACGAAGTCGGCGAACAGCACCACGACGGCCGTCGCGATCAGGAGTTTCACGAGGACGAACAGCCACCCGCGACCGATCACCGACGCCGTCGGCAGCGAGCCGGCGAACTCCATGATCGCAGCCGGGATCGGGCTCCGCTCGCCGCTCCCGAGCAGGTCGACGCCGACGGCCGTCGACACCCCGTCCAGGGCGTGGCCGAAGACGACGACGGCTCCCAGCGTCCCGGTCCGGGCGGTGACCGTCGGCCGGAAGCGGTCCAGCAGCGCGTACGTCACGGCCGCGACGGCGACCGACGCGACCAGCGCGGCGAGGGGTAACACGGGCGCGAACGTGCCCCGGGCCGTCGCCGTCCGCACGACCAGCGCGGCACCGACGAGGGTCACGATACAGCCGGTCGCCGCGAGCGCCCGCGGGACCGGTCGGTCGGCGACGACCAGTCCCGCCCAGACGGCGGCGGCGACGAGAAACGTCGTCACGTAGACCGCGGGCGCGCCGAAAAGCGGGACGAGGACCACGGGTACCGGCCGGACGGTCGGATACTGCTGGAGCTGGTAGAGGACGTGGAGTGTGGCCCCGGCCGTCATCCAGGGCGTGAAGGCGACGACCAGCCGTTGCGTGATCGGCGGGCGGCGGGCGAAGAGGACCGCGCCCACGGCGATACCGGCGACCGCCAGGCCGAACAGATACGGGAGAGCGGGGACGACCAGTCCCTCGGGCAGTACCTGTAACATGGCGGAGGGGGTCACGCGGCGGCCGAAAGCCTTCCGGTCGGCCACGTCGATTTTTACCGCCGGAGCGCCACTGGGACACATGGACGTTCCCGGGCGGATCGACCACACGGTTCTGGGACCGGCGACGACGGGCGAGGACGTACTGACCGTGCTGGACGAGGCCATCGAGTACGGGACGAACGCCTGCGTTCCGCCGTGTTACGTCGACATGGCGACGAGCTACGCACCCGAGACGGCGGTCGCGACCGTGATCGGGTTCCCCCACGGCCAGCACGCGCCGGCGACGAAAGCCGAGGAGGCCGAACGCGCCTGGGAGGCGGGCGCGGCCGAACTCGACCTCGTGGCCAACGCCGGCCGCCTGAAAGGCGGCGAGGACGACGACTACCGGGACGAGATCGCCGAGGTCGTCGCGGCGACGCCCCTCCCCGTGAAGGTCATCGTCGAAGCCCCACTCCTGACCGACGACGAGAAACGGCGGGCGGCCGAACTCGCCGTCGACGCCGACGCGGACATGCTCAAGACCGCGACCGGGTTCGGGGAGGGCGGCGCGACGGTGGCGGACGTGGCACTGCTGGCCGAGTACCTGCCCGTCAAGGCCAGCGGCGGGATCGGGTCGTGGGAGCGGGCGAAGGCGATGTTCGACGCCGGGGCCGAGCGGATCGGGGCCAGCAGCGGCGTCGCCATCGTCGAGGAGTGGCGGGCGGCGACGGGCGAGGGCGCGTGACCGATCCGTCGCGTTTTTGCGCGGCGAGTGCGGAGTCGTCCGTAGCGAATGGCCCGCTATCACATCGAGACGTACGGGTGTACCTCCAACAGGGGTGAGACCCAGCAGATCGAGCAGGCGCTCCGGGAGGGGGGTCACCACCCCGTCGACGGCCCCGAGGAGGCCGACGTGGCGATCCTCAACACCTGCACCGTGCTGGAGAAGACGGAGCAGAACATGCTCCGGCGGGCCAAGGAACTCGACGCGGAGACTCCCGGCGACCTGGTGGTCACGGGCTGTATGGCCCTGGCACAGGGCGACCTCTTCCGCGAGGAGGACGTCGACGCCGAGATCCTCCACTGGGACGAGGTGCCCGACCACGTCCTCAACGGCGAGTGTCCCACGGTCACCGACGGGACCGACCCCGTGCTGGACGGCGTCGTCGGCATCCTCCCCATCGCCCGGGGCTGTATGAGCGACTGCTCCTATTGCATCACCAAGCAGGCGACCGGCCGGATCGACTCCCCGCCGATCGAGGACAACGTCGAGAAGGCCCGGGCACTCGTCCACGCGGGCGCGAAGGAGATCCGGATCACGGGCCAGGACACCGGCGTCTACGGCTGGGACCGAAATCAGGGCGAGAGTCTGCTCCCCGAACTGCTCGACCGCATCTGTGCCATCGACGGCGAGTTCCGCGTCCGGGTGGGCATGGCCAACCCGAAGGGGGTCCACGGCGTCCGCGAGGAACTGGCCCGCGTGTTCGCCGAGAACGACGAACTCTACAACTTCCTGCACGCGCCGGTCCAGTCGGGCAGCGACGAGGTGCTGGCGGACATGCGCCGCCAGCACGCCGTCGAGGAGTACGTCGAGGTCGTCGAGACCTTCGACGAGTACCTGGACTACTGGACGCTCTCGACCGATTTCATCGCCGGGTTCCCCACCGAGGATCCCGAGGACCACGAGCGGAGTCTCGCCCTGATGCGCGAGACCCGGCCCGAGAAGATCAACGTCACGCGCTTCTCGAAGCGGCCGGGGACCGACGCCGCCGACATGAAGGGGCTGGGCGGCCAGACCAAGAAGGACCGCTCGAAGGAGCTGACCGACCTGAAGATGGAGCTGGTGGGGCAGGCCCACGAGGAGATGGTCGGCACCGAGCGGTCGGTGTTGCTGATCGAGGACGGCACCGAGGAGTCGCTCGTCGGCTACGACGAGGCCCACCGACAGGTCGTCATCGCCGACGCCGAACGGCGCGGACTCGAAATCGGCGACACCGTGGACGCCGAGATCACGAGCCACAACACCGTCTACGCGTTCGGCGAACCGGTCTGATCCTCAGTCGCGTCGGAGTCTGGGTCGTCGGCCAGCCGGTCGACCTCCGCGTCGGGCTTCCACTCGCCGGCCTCTTTCGGGTCGACGTGGACGAACACGTCGTCGACCTCCGAGAGTTCCCGGATCGACTCGATCACCGTCGTCTCGATGTCGTGGGCCTCGAGCAGGGTACGGTCGCCCTCGACCTCGATGTGGAGGCTCACGTCGATCTCGGGGCCGACGTAGTGGGCGATCACGTCGTGGGCCCCCTCCACGTCGGGGTGGGCCAGCGCCCGCCTGACGATCTCGGCGCGCAGGTCCTCGGGCGGGGCCGCCCCGACGAGGTAGTCGAGGTTGTCCCGGACCACCTCGATCCCGGTGTAGAGGATGCCGACCCCGACCAGCGCGGCGGCGACGGGATCGAGCATCGGGAACCCCAGTCCGGCACCGACGACGCCGCCCAGCGCCGCCACGGCGGTGAGGATGTCGTTGCGGTTGTCCAGCGCGGTCGCGACCAGGGCGGGCGAGCGGTGTTCCTCGCCGACGGCCAGGCAGTAGCGATAGAGGAGGTACTTCGCCGCGGCGGCGACGGCGAGGACGGCGACGGCGGCCGGACTCGCCGCGGTGGGAGTTGGCCCCGCGAGGACGGCAGTGATCGCCTGCCAGATGACGGCCCCGCCGGCCGCGAAGATGCCCAGCGCGACGAACAGACCGACGAACGGCTCGATGCGCTCGTGGCCGTGGGGATGCTCGAAGTCCGGCGGCCGCGTCGTCAGGTAGAGGCCGGCGACGATCACGACGCTGTAGGCGGTGTCGGCGAGGCTGTTGACCGCCTCGGATCCGACGGCGAGACTCCCCGTGAGGTACCAGACCCCACCTTTCGCCAGCGCGAGCAGGAGGTTGACCCCCAGCACCACGAGGCCGACCCGGCGAAGCGCCGTCGAGCGTGCCATCGTCCGGGTTTGGACACCCGGGTAAAAAAGTCGCCCTGTCGAGTTAGAACTGGACCGCCCGATCCTCGCCGGGGACGGTCGCGCCGTCCTGCCCGGCGAAGGCCTCGCGGAGCCGGTCGTAGGTGTCCGCGACGGCCTCGACGATGACCTTCGTGTCGGCGACGACCGGCATGAAGTTGGTGTCGCCCTGCCAGCGCGGGACGACGTGGGTGTGCAGGTGGTCGTCGATGGAACCCCCGGCCGCGCCGCCCCCGAGGTTGAGGCCGGCGTTGTACCCGTCCGGTGCCATGGCCGCCTCCATCGCGTCGATTGTCCGCTGTTTGAGGCGAGCGTGGTCGGTGAGGACCGGATCGTCGAGGTCGCGGTAGTCCCCGGTGTGGCTGTGGGGGATCACCATCGCGTGGCCGGGATTGTAGGGGTAGTTGTTCAGCAGGACGAAGGCGTGATCGCTCCGGGCGACGACCCGGTTGTCCCGGTCGGCCTCGTCGTCGGCGAACGCACAGAACACGCAGCCGTCGATCCCCTCGTTCTTGTCGGACCGCTCGATCCAGTCGATCCGCCAGGGCGCGAACACCTGCTCCATGCCGACCCTGTGACCGCCCGCGGCTTAACCGCCACGGACGACCGGGGTCGACGCCCGGGCCGGACCGGTGCCGCGTCGCCACCCGTCCACTTATATATCTACCGGCCGTTTTCCAGTTTAATAGTCGGTCGAAGCGCCGAGCTGGCTCGATAAACGATGTCGCGCGCTCTCGTCGTGTTTGACGGAAAACCGCACTACTGCGGACGGAAATCGCGTGAACGAAGCCGAACGGATTGGGGTTTTTATGCTCGTTCCCGGGGTAGGAACGGGTACGATGTCAGTAACAGACGACGGTGTAGACGGGACGAGAGAGGAGTGCGAGGAGTGTGGGCGCGAGACGCCCCACGAGGTGTCGGTCCAGATCCTGACCGAGAGCGCCACTCCGGAGAACGCCGAGTACTCCCGGGAACCCTATCGCGTCAGCGAGTGTCGCGTCTGTGGCGAACGGACCGTGTTGCGGATGAACAACGCCTAGAGTCGCGTCGTGACCTCGCAGCCGTCTTCGGTCACGATGATCGTGTGTTCCTTCTGGCTGACCAGACAGCCGTCCTCCTCCTTCAGGACGGGGTAGCCGTGGAGGATGTCCTGCTGTTTCAGCCGGCGCAGGGCCATCTCCGGGCGGCGCACGTCGAGCCAGCGGGTGGCGAAGGGGAGCGTCTTGAACTCCTCGGTGATCTGGTTCAGCGCCTGCCGGGCCACGCGGTTCCGGACCGACCCCTCCGATTCGAGCGCGAAGATCTCCTCCTCGCTGCCCTCCCGGACCTTCCCGCCGCCGTCGGTGGCGAACGGTTCGATGGCCACCACGTCGCCGGCTTCGAGTTCGACGCCCTGGTCGACCGCGCGGTTCGGGATGTTCGGCGGCGTGTGCTGTTGCCAGTGGCCCAGCCCGTGACCGGTGAGGTTCACGACGGGGTTGAACCCGTAGCCGTCGATGGTCTCCTCGACGACCGCGCCGATCTCACCGGTGTCGACGCCGGCTTCCACCACGTCGAGGGCGGCGTCCAGCGCGGCCTCGGACGCCTCAACCAGATCGGGGGTGCCCGAGAGATCGACCGTGACGGCGGTGTCGGCCAGCCAGCCGTCGACGTGGACCCCGATGTCGAGGTTGATCATCTCCTCGCCGAACGTCGCCGAATCGTCGACGCCGGGCGTGGCGTGGGCGGCCTCCTCGTCGACGCTGATGTTCACCGGGAACGCGGGTTCGCCGCCGAGGTCGCGGATGCGATCCTCGGCCCACTCGGCGACTTCGAGGTGGCTCGCACCGACCTCGACGCGGTCGGCGGCCTCGTTGCGGACTTTCGCGAGGATCTCGCCCGCCTCCCGGTGTTTCTCGTACTGCTCGGCGTCCAGGTCCACGTCGGTCATACCCGCCCGTTCGGCGAAGGGTGGCAAAGGAGTTGCGCTCCGGGCGGTCGACGGGTGTCAGCGTGACAGTTCAGAAACACCACGGTCGTTGTCGATAGTTTCCCGGGAAGCGGTAGGCCTTTTAGCCCGACGTGTGATGGTCCGAGATATGCCCTACGAGAAGGTCGACGTGCCCGCGGACGGGGAGCAGATCGAGGTGGTAGATCCGGACAACGACGAACTGGAGGTTCCGGAGAACCCGATCATCCCCATCATTTACGGGGACGGCATCGGTGTCGATGTCGGTCCGGCCGCACAGAAGGTACTCGAAGCGGCGGCGGAGGCGACCGGCCGCTCGATCAGCTGGATGCGCGTCTACGCGGGCGAGACCGCACGCGAGAAGTACGACGACGAGAACCTTCCCGAGGACACCCTGCAGGCGTTCCGGGAGTTCAACGTCGGGATCAAGGGGCCGCTGACGACGCCGGTCGGCGCGGGCTTTCGCTCGCTGAACGTCGCGCTCCGGAAGCGGCTGGACCTGTACACGAACGTCCGGCCGACCTACCACATCGAGGGCGTCCCCTCGCCGGTGACACGCCCGGACCAGATGGACATGGTCACCTTCCGGGAGAACACCGAGGACGTCTACGCCGGCATCGAGTGGGAGGC
>JBDGUF010000037.1:0-16004 GCA_042216105.1 Halorientalis sp. | reverse complement strand
AGAATCACTTTGTGAACCGCTCTAACTGTGATTCAGCATCTATTCAACAGAGCAGGTTGTTCCGATCGGTGATCGCGGAACGGCGGAGTTTTGAGGGGGCGCGCCGGAGTCTCCACAAAATGGACGACGAGGTACGCGAGCGAGTGCGGGAGGCGGCGGAGAAAAACGCCCTCTTCAACGCGCTCAAACACGACAGCGATCCGCAGGTCGGCGCGATCATGGGGCCGCTGATGGGCGAGAACCCCGAGTTCCGCGAGTACGGCGACGAGATTCCCGACGTGATCGGGCCCGTCGTGGGGAAGGTCAGAGACATGTCGACGGCCGAGCGCCGCGAGCGCCTCGAAGAACTCGACCCCGACCTCGTGGCCGAACTCGACGCCGAGGACGAGGAAGACGAGCACGACCTCCCGGACCTGCCTAACGCCGACGAGTACGACGAGATCCGGCTCCGGGCCGCCCCGAACCCCAACGGGCCCTGGCACCTCGGCCACGCCCGGATGCCTTCAGTCATCGGCACGTACAAGGAGCGGTACGACGGGAGCTTCCTGGTCCGGTTCGACGACACCGATCCCGAGACCAAGCGGCCGGACCTGGACGCCTACGACGAGATCCTCGACGCCATCGAGTACCTCGGGTTCGAGCCCGACGAGGTGATCCTGGCCAGCGATCGGCTGGAGACCTACTACGACCACGCCCGCGAGCTGATCGAACTGGGCGGGGCCTACACCTGTTCCTGTCCGCAGGACGAGTTCTCCGAGATGAAGAACGCGGGCGAGGCCTGCCCGCACCGCGAGAAGGACCCCGAGACCACCCGCGAGGAGTTCGAGGCCATGATCGACGGCGAGTACGCGGCGGGCGAGAAGGTCCTGCGGGTCAAGACCGACATCGAACACAAGAACCCGGCCCTCCGGGACTGGGTGGCCTTCCGGATGATCGACACGCCGCACCCGCGCGAGGAAGCCAGCGAGTACCGCTGCTGGCCGATGCTGGACTTCCAGAGCGGGATCGACGACCACCTCACCGGCGTCTCCCACATCATCCGCGGGATCGACCTGCAGGACTCCGCGAAGCGCCAGCGGTTCGTCTACGACTACTTCGACTGGGAGTACCCCGAGGTGATCCACTGGGGCCACGTCCAGGTCGACGCCTACGACGTGTCGATGAGCACGTCGACGATCAAGGCGAAGATCGAGGCCGGCGAGCTGGACGGCTGGGACGACCCGCGCGCGCCGACGCTTGCCAGCCTGCGGCGGCGCGGCATCCGCGGGCAGGCCATCGTCGACGCGATGGTCGAGTTGGGCACCTCGACCTCGAACGTCGACCTGGCGATGTCCTCGATCTACGCGAACAACCGCGAGTTGATCGACGACGACACCGACCGACGCTTCCTCGTGCGGGACGGCGAGCGGTTCCCGGTCGAAGGCGGCCCCGACGCGGGCCACCCGCCGATCCACCCCGACCACGAGGACCGCGGCGAGCGCGATATCCCCGTGGGCGAGGCGGTCCTGATCGAACCCGACGACGCCCCGGCCGACGGCGAGCGCGTCTGGCTGAAGGGGTTCGGGCCGGTCCGGCGGGACGGGGGCACGCTCGAATTCACCGACGACGACATCGAGGTCGTGCGGGAGGGCGACGTGGACGTGATCCACTGGGTCTCCGCGACGGAGAGCCAGCCCCTCCGCCTGCGGACGATGGACGGCGACGTGGCGGGCCACGCGGAACCCGGTATCACCGACTACGACTCCGACGCGATGATCCAGTTCGAGCGGATCGGGTTCGCCAGGATCGACCGCCGCGAGGACGACGAGACGGTGGCCTACTACGCCCACCCCTGATCGAGGGGGACGCCGCCGTTCGGTCAAACCTTTAAGTGTTCCCCCGGAGACTTACAGAATAGATACCAATGGCCATCGATCCGGAGTTCGAGCAGAACCGCGAGAAGGTAGAGGAACACGACGGCCACGCGGTGTGGGGTCCGGTGGACGAGCCCGAGGAACTGGGCATCCACGGGACACACGTCGCCGTGGACTTCGACATCTGTATCGCGGACGGCGCGTGTCTGGAGGACTGTCCGGTCGACGTGTTCGAGTGGGTCGACACGCCCGACCACCCCGAGAGCGAGATCAAGGCCGACCCCGCCAAAGAGGAACAGTGCATCGACTGCATGCTCTGTGTCGACGTCTGCCCCGTCGACGCCATCGACGTCGACCCCGGACGCGCCGGCCGGATCTGATCACGGCCACTCGCCGACGCCGCGATCTGCCGCCGTTCTCGTTCGATAGTGTCACCAGAACCGTCTGTTGGATCTTGGAAGAAGCGCAATAGGGAAATAGCAGGAAGCCGGTGGTAGGGATGTTCACCCACATGGCGTGATATCTATGCACACACTGGTACTCACGAAAGGCGTTCCGGACTTCAGGGAGGGACAGGTGTCGTTCGACGAGGACGGGCACCTCGAGCGCGGCAAGACACCGACCGTGATGAACCCCAACGACAAGCAGGCGCTGGAGGCGGCGCTGCAGACGAAGGTTCGTCACGGCGGCACCGTATCGCTGATGAGCATGGGCCCGCCGGGCTACAAGGAGGTCCTTCAGGAGGGGATGGAGGACGTCTACGCGGACGACCTCTATCTCCTCTCCGACCGGGAGATGGGCGCGGCCGACACCTGGGCGACCGCGATCACGCTCTCGACGGGGATCGACCACCTCGAAGAGGAGCCCGACGTGGTGTTCGCGGGCTTCAAGACGGCCGACGGGGAGACGGGTCACACCGGACCCCAGACCTGCTGGTGTCAGGACTGGCCCGTCGTCACCCACGTCGTCGCGCTCGACATCGACGAGGAGGAGCGCACGTTGCGGGCCAAACGGCTCGTCGAGGGCGACGTGGAGGAGATCGAGACGGTCGAAGCGCCGCTGCCCTGTTTCGTCGTCGCCGATCCGGAGTTCGAGCCGACCTACCGGAAGGCCGAGCACCGGCTCCGGTACAAGGACCTGCGCGAGGAGACCCAGGAACGGGCCGCCGACCTCGATCTCGACGAGGACATCACGGTCTGGAACCAGGAGGCGCTGAACCTGGATCCGGACTACATCGGGCTGGACGGGTCGCCGACCATCGTGGCCGGCGTCGACCCGATCCCGAAGGCCCCCTCCGAGCGGGAGGCGACGATGGTCGATCCCGGCGACGAGGAGGGGATGGCACAGGTGTTCGACGAACTGGAACCGTACGCGGAGGCTGACTGACAATGGAGATCGACCCGACCGAACACGAGATCGCCGACCTCGGACCGAAGATCAAGGAGATCGACGACGCCGACGAGCTACGCGAGATGCTGGCGGCCGAGGAAGAGGGAGAGGACCGCGCGCCGGTGAAGACCCTCATCGAGGACCGCCTGGAGAAAATCGAGGGCGAGGACGGCGACGTGGACCCGAGCGAGGCCGACCTGGACGAGATGACCGTCGCCGACGTGGCGAACATGGTCCGGGGCATCGAGGACGTCGAGGTCCTCGAAGACCTGCTCGAACGCGAGAAGGAGGGCCAGGACCGCAAGACCGCCAAGAGCCAGATCGAGAGCCGGATCGACAACCTGCAGGAAGACGTGGAGGGCGAGGGCGAGGAAGTCCTCGTCGAGGACCCCGAGGAGAAGTACCCCGACCTCGATCACCCGACCGCCGACAAGGAACACGTTCGCGCGCTGGAAGACGGCGAGTACCGGGACACGTGGGTCTACTGCGAGACCCAGCAGGGCCAGTTGATCGACGTGTCCAAGGAGATGCTCGGGAAGGCCCGCGAGCTGATGGACGGGTACAACGAGGAGTACGACGAGGACGAGTCGGTGATCGCCGTGTTGATCGGTGACGACATCGCGGACCTGACCGAGGAGTGTATCGCCTACGGGGCCGACCGCGTGATCTACCTCGAGGACGAGCGGCTCGACCGGTTCCGTCACACGCCGTACACGGAGATCTTCTGTGACATGGCGCGCAACGGGGGCCACCCCTACGGCCGCGAGGACCGCGAGGAAGACGACTGGCGCGACTACGACGAACCGCGCTACACCGTCTTCCCGGCGACGAACAACGGCCGTGACCTCTCGGCGCTGGCCCAGGCGGAGTTCGACTCCGGACTGGCCTCGGACTGTTCGGACCTGTTCATCGAGGCCGCGGACATCTCGAATCCGGCCAAGACCGGGAAACCGGGCGAGACCGTCACCTTCCAGCGGGTCCTGCACATGAAGCGCCCGGACTTCTCCGGGTTCGAGTACTCGACGATCCTCTGTCTGGACAAGCCCGGCCGGGAGTTCCACCCGCAGGGGGCGTCGGTGATCCCGGGCAGTTTCGACGTGCCCGATCCCGACCCCGAGCGGGAGGGCGAGGTGATCGAACACGAGATGCCTCTGGAGGACGACTGGTTCCGGGTCGAGGTCACCGACTACGACCAGCTCGAGGGCGGCGTCGACCTCACGGGTAACGACGTGATCGTCGCGCTGGGACGGGGCATCGGCGACGATCCCACGGCGGGGATCGAACTCGGCCTCGACCTGGTCGAGCAGTTCGACGAGGCCGACCTCGGGCTGTCCCGCGGTGTGATCACGGCCTCCTACCAGTTCGAGGGGCACGTCGAGCAGTACGTGACCGAGGAGCGCCAGATCGGCGAGTCCGGGCAGGAGGTCGAACCCGACGTGTACATCGCGGCGGGCATCTCCGGAGCCGTCCAGCACAAGGTCGGGATGGACGAGTCGGACACGATCGTCGCGATCAACACCGACCCCGAGGCGGACATCGTGGACTTCTCCGATTACTTCGTCGAGGGCGACCTCTTCGAGGTCCTGCCGGAGCTGATCGACTCGCTGGAGCAGGGCGAACTGGACGTGCAGGCGCTGGCGGGAGGTGCATCCGATGACTGACGACTACGAACACTACGAGGCCGTCGTCGTGGGGGCCGGCCCCGGCGGCGCGGCCGCGGCGGCGACGCTGGCACAGAACGGCGTGGAGACACTGGTCCTGGAGCGGGGCGTCGAGGCCGGCTCGAAGAACGTCTCGGGCGGGCTCATCTACGCGGAAGAGTCCGCGCCCTACACCATCGACGGCCTGTTCCCCGACTTCCGGGCGGCGGCCAGCGAGCGCCCCGTCACGGAGTACTACCTCCACAACGTGGCCGGCCGGAAGGTCAAGACCATCGACCTGACGGACATCCACGAACACGACACGATGTGGTCCGACGCCGTCCTGCGGCGACGGATGGACTCGTGGCTGGAGGATCGGGTCCACGAGATGACCCGCGAGACCGGCGGCGGCCTGCTGACGGGCGTCCGCGTCGACGGCCTCCTCCGGGAGGCCGGCGAGATCGTCGGCGTCACCTGCGAGGAACTCGATCCCATCAAGGCGGACGCGATCATCGCCGCCGACGGCGTCAACTCCGAACTGGCCCGGGACGCGGGCCTGATGGACTGGGAGGATCCCGAGGAGTGGTTCCAGGGCGTCAAGGCCGTCGTCGACATGCCCGAGGGGGCCATCGCCGACCGGTTCGGCGTCGCCGAGGACGAGGGCGCGGCCCACCTGTTCTCTGGCGACCTCTTCGAGGGCGTCCGGGGCGGCGGCTTCCTCTACACGAACGAGGACTCGCTGTCCATCGGGACGGTCTTCCACCTGGACTCGCTGGTCGCGGAGGAGGCCGAACCCCACGAGTTGCTCGACGCACTGCTCACCCACCCGCTGCTGGATCAGTGGCTCCAGGGCGAGTACGAGGAACTGGAGTACGGGGCGAAACTCGTCCCGGACTCGAAGAAGGCCGCCCACCCCTCGCCCCACCAGGGGCGGCTCATGCTCGTCGGAGACGCCGCCGGGCAGATGCAGGCCCAGGGGCCGATCATCAAGGGGATGAACCACGCCGTCTCGGCGGGCGCGCTGGCCGCCGAGGCCTTCAGCGAGGCCCAGACCCGCGGCAAGCCCGAGGAGGCGGGCCAGCGCTACGAGACGAAGCTCCGCGACGAGGGCGTGATGAGAAAACTCCGGCCCACCCAGTACGAGGTCGCGAGCGCGGTCGGCGAGAACGAGACGGTGGCCTCGCTGACCGACCGGCTCGTGGACTCGGCGCTGGGGCGGTTCGGGATCAAGGCGGCCGACCGGCTCGGGTTGCTCGAGCGGTCGTTCAACTCGCCGTTCGTGATGTCGGTCATGCCCGACACCAAGACCCCCTACGTCACCGCGCCGACGGTCATCGCGGAGACGCTGGGGACGCCGGTACGCGAGGAAAACGACGTGGAACCGCCGGAACTGGACGACCGCATCGGCGACCTGACCTACGACGTGGGCGACCCGCACATCGAGTTGCAGGACAACTCCTACGCGGCCAGCGGGGCCGCCGTGTCCGCCTGTCCGGTGAGCGCGAAGGACTTCGGCGGGGGCTGTTACCGCGACGAGACGGTCAAGACCAACGGCACGGAGGAACGCCTCGTGAGCCTGGACACCCAGCCCTGCGTCGAGTGTGGCACCTGCGCCGTCGTCGCCGACACGGAGTGGGAACACCCCGCCGGCGGCAAGGGCGTGGAGTTCGAGCAGGGCTGAGCCGCCCCACTCGCTTTCGATGACGGACACCGAACCGTACCGGGCTCGGATCGAATCCGCAGTCGAGCGGTACCGGCGGGACCGGGCGGCGTTCGAGCCACCGGCCGATCCGCCGGCACCGGACCGGGCGATGGAGTACTGTCGGGAGGGGCTCGGACCCGCGGTGATGATCTACGTCGACGCGCGCGCCGACGACTGGGGCGTGCCCTTCTCCGATCGTGATTTCGACCGGTTGCACGAGGCGCTGAACGGTTACCTCTCACTGTACGCGGCCTGTTACGGCGTCGAGGTCGACCCCGACGCGACCGTCCGGGAGGCCGCCGAACTCCTGCTCGACACACACAACATCCGCGACGTGGCGGCGGTGCTGACCGGCGTTCCGGACCGCTCGGCGACCGACGACGCCGACTGAGCGGCGTCGCGATACGAAGGACCGAAAACGGACGGCCCGGAGTGGAACCGTGTCCAGGAACCGACTCGCGCGGCTGCAGACGCCGCTCGTCTACGTCATGGGGACGGTGTACGTGACCGCGGGCGTGTTGCACTTCGCCGTCCCCGACCTGTTCGCACAGATCGTCCCGCCGCAACTCCCGGCACCGACGGCGCTGGTCTACCTCTCGGGACTCGCGGAGATCGGACTCGGCGTCGGCGTGATGGTGCCCCGGACCCGACGGGTCGCGGCCTGGGGGCTCGTCGCGCTGTTGCTGGCGGTCTTTCCCGCGAACGTCTACATGGCGACTTCCGGCGTCGTGATCCGGGGCGCGCCGGCGGCGATCGCCGAACCGGGACTCGGGCGCTGGATCCGGCTCCCGTTCCAGGCGGTCCTGATCGCCTGGGCGCTGTGGTACGCGTACGACCCGCCCGAGTCCGCGATCTGACCGCGCCGCGCGGGTTCCGCTCCTCCGGTCCGTCCGCGAACGAGCGGTCCACGGGTGACAAACAGTTAAGTGGCGCGCAGTGGTAACGTGCCACATGGAACTGACCGAACAGCTCGACTTCGGGCACCGCGGGCGCAGGGACGTGTACGAGTACGTCGAGAGTCACGGCGACGTGTCACAGGAGGCGGCGCGCGAGGCGCTGAACATGGAGCCACGGGAGTTCGGGCACCACGTGGCGATCCTGAAGCGCGACGGGATTCTGACGGTGACCGACGAGGGACACCTCCAGATCGCGTACGACGAGGGGGCCCAGGAGGAGTACGAGGAAGACGACGTGGAGTACACCATCCGGCAGGCCCGGCAGGCGGACATGTCGGGGATCGTCGGCGTGATGCGGTCGGCCATCGACGCGGGGACCTACGTGGTCGCCGAGAGCGTCGCCGACATGATCGACCACGAGGAGGTCCTGCTCCGGCACAACGAACTGGAGTCGCGGATGTTCTTCGTCGCCTGCGTCGATGGCGACGTGGTCGGGTGGGTTCACCTCGAACACCCGGAGATGGACAAACTGTCCCACACCGCGGAACTCACGGTCGGCGTCCTGGAGGCGTACCGCGGCCACGGCATCGGGAGCCACCTCCTCCAGCGCGGTCTGGAGTGGGCCGCCCAGCAGGGCTACGAGCGCATCTACAACAGCGTCCCCTCGACCAACGAGACCGCCATCGAGTTCCTGAAAGGACACGGCTGGGAGGAAGAGGCCCGCCGCCGCGACCACTACAAGATGGACGGCGAGTACGTCGACGAGGTGATGATGGAGATCGACCTCTAGAGGTCCGCGTCGTCGAGCGGATCGGCGACGACGCCGTCTTTCTGCGCCCAGATCCGAGCGTGGCCGGCACAGACGAGCCGGTTTTCCTCCCACGGGATGTGCAGTTCCACGGCGGCCGGCGCGTCGCAACCGGCCTCCGAACAGGTGGTCATATCCGACCGTTGGTCGTCCGCCCTCTTCGTTCGTCCGGTCACAGCAACACGGCGAGCAGGAAGCCGAGGACCAGCAGCGTCGTCAGCAGGAACTGCGCGACGGTGCTGGCGAGCATCCCGACGGTCGTGTAGACGGCGGTTCGGGCGCTGGCCGCGGCGTCGCCGGTGCGCTGCAGTTCAGAGAGGAACACCACCCCGGCGACCCCGATCAGGAGGCCGACGACCGGCACCAAAAAGAAGAGCACGAAGCCGACGACGCCGGCCAGAAGCGTCGTCAGGTTGCTCGCGCCGCTGACTTTCGCCGAGACAGCGCCGGCGAACCAGTCGATCACCACGATCAGCAGGCCGAGCAGCGTCAGCGCTCCCAGCACGAGCAGGCCGGGGTCGGTGTAGCCCGTCGCCCACCAGTAGAGGTAGACGCCGGACAGCGAGAGGAGCGCGCCGGGCACGAGCGGGACGAGCGTTCCCAGGACGCCCGCGAGCGCCAGGGCGAGCGCGAGCCACACCACCGGGCCGGCCCCGAGGCCGGCCGCGAGCAGGGGCGTCATCTGTACCGATCGACCTCCGTGAGTGCCGCCTCCGAACCGAACGCGTCGACGAGGGGTTCGAGGGCGTCGCCGAGCGCGCGCATCGCCTCGGCCGTCGAGTGGTAGTCGAGTTCCGCCGCCACCTCGTCCCAGGGCCGGCCCTGGAGCGGTTTCAGGACCAGCAGGCGCTCCTCTCGGGCCGTGAGATCGAGGTCGGTGTCGGCGACGAAGTAGGCGACGGCCAGCCGGCGGTAGGGGCCGGGTGCCATGTCGAACAGGCCCGGACCGAAGGCCGCGCTCGCGATCTGTCGCCACTCCCAGTCGTCGAGGCCGGGGTCGGCCTCGCGGTCCAGCGCGGAGAGTGTGGCCCGCGCCACGTCGGGATCGAGGTCCGAAAGCGGGTCCGCGAGCACGTCGCCGACTCGCGCGACGAACTGCTCGGCGTGGCGCTCGAACAGGTCGGCCCCGGCGTCGCCGGTGGGATCGAGCATCAGCGCGGAGTACTCCCCGCTCTCGTCGTTGCGGGTCGTCGAGAGGTGGACGGGCGAGAAGCCGTTCTCGGCCCAGAAGTCGAGCAGGGCCGGGGTCGCGCCGTAGCCCACGCCGAGCCAGTCGGCGTCGGCGGCCAACTCCGCGCGGATCTCCGCGAGCAGGCGCGAGCCCAGCCCGCGCGACCGGGCGGCGTGGTGGGTGGCGATCCGGAGGACGCGGTAGCCGACCGGGACGCCGGCGGACTCGTCGCGTAGCTGGGTCGTCAGCACGTCCGGGAGCATGTTCCCGCGGACGCGCGCTCCGTCGTACATCTCGGCCCGCGTCTCCGCGTCGAGCCCGCCCTCGCGGGCCAACAGTGCCACGGAGACGACGTGACCGTCGTGCAACAGTGCGCGGACGGCGACGTTGGGGGCGTCCAGCAGCCGCGCCAGGTCGTCGGGCTCGGTCCGGTAGTGAGCCAGCACCAGCAGGCCGAAGGCCTCCCGGAGCAGGGTCTCGTCGGCCAGCAGGTCGGCGGGTTCGAGGGCCTCGTAGGCGACGGTCCCGGGCCGAGCGTCGGCCACGAGGAGGTCGACCGGCGGGCGGGCGTCGAGCAACAGCGCCCGGAAGGCCCACACCTCCACCGGGTCGCCGGCCGCGTAGCGGATCGGCTCGGCCATGTGGACCTCGGTCACCGCGAACGCGCTCTCGTCGAGGCGGTCACGGAACCGCACGGAGAACCCCCGGCCCGTCCCCTCGTAGCCGTGGACGGTCGTCGCGAACGCCACGGCCGGCGCGTCGAGGAACGATTCGAGGACGTGGACCGGGAGCGCGGCCGCCTCGTCGACGATTACGGCGTCGGGGTCGCCGGGGAGGGGGTCCGCCTCGGCGCAGTCCGTGGCCCGCCGGAAGCGGACCCGGCCGTCCGGCGCAGTCAGTTCGTGGGGCGTGTCGGCGTCGTCGGCGGCGACGAGGGCGTCAGCGGCGGCGAGACGCTCGCGGGCACGCGAGAGGACTTCGGCAGCGTTGCGGTAGGCCGGAGCCGCGACGAGTACGTCCTCGCCCGCGAGTGCGAGCGCGCCGGCGGCCAGCCCCGCGGCGCTTGACTTTCCCCGCCCGCGGTCGGCCTCGACCACGACCGCCTGACCGTCCTCGCGCAGGCGTTCGAGTTCCAGCACGGCGTCGGCCTGGTCGTCGGTCAGGCAGGCCTCGTAGACGTGATCGGGGAAGGTTCCCGCGTCGGGGAGCGGAATCTCGCCACGATCGAGCGTC
The DNA here is from genome assembly GCA_042216105.1 of Halorientalis sp. Lineage (GTDB taxonomy): Archaea > Halobacteriota > Halobacteria > Halobacteriales > Haloarculaceae > Halorientalis. The sequence continues at coordinate 5,312 of JBDGUF010000037.1, read as the reverse complement.
GGCGCGGGATCGGTCAGCCCGTCGCGTTCGACCCGCTCGGCGTCGACGTCGACGATCGCGACTCCGGGATGGGACCGGAGCGTGTCGACGAACCGGCGGCGGAAGTGCCCGGTGACGGCCGACAGGTCGGCGGGGGGCACGGCCAGACCCTCGTCGAACCCGTCGCGGCGGTCGGGCCACCGATCGAGCGGCGGCGTCAGCAGGACCAGCAAGCCGCCGCCGTCGACGACGCCGACGGCGCGGCCGACGGCGTTCGGTCGACAGGCCGCGTGCAGGTCGAGGACGACGGCCTCGCGGGTCGTGCCGAGCAGTTCTGCCGACCGCTCGGTCGGGAGGTGTTCGCAGTCGAGGACGGGATCGGGGCCGACCAGCGTGGCGTCGGATCGGTCGATTTCGGCGGCGTCGAGGGTCGCCGCGGCGGCCCGGCGCGTCCGGTCGGGGTCGCCGGCGAGGACGAGCAGTCGGCGCTCGTCGGTCTCGCGAGCCTCGTCACGCAGGGGGCCGACGACGCCGTCGAGCATACGCCCCAGTCGACGCGCCGCCGGTTTGTGTCTGCCGGTTTCGCCGCTTCTCCCGCCCGAACACTCAACTGTTCGGCCCGGGAAGGCGGGGTATGTCGACGCTGCGAACACCCCTCTGTGATCGGCTCGGTATCGACGTGCCCGTCGTGCAGGCCCCCATCGGCAGCGTCTCCTGCCCCGACCTCGCGGCCGCCGTCTCCGAGGCCGGCGGGCTCGGGACGCTGGCGGTCACCTGGCTCGACCTCGACGCGACCGAGTCGGCGATCGCGGCGACCCGCGAGCGTACGGACCGCCCGTTCGGCGTGAACCTCGTCCTCGATCCGGACACGACGATCCACCCGACCGAGGAACACCTGGACGCCTGCCTCGACGCGGGCGCGGAGATCGTCTCCTTCTCCTTCGGCGACGCCGCGCCGTACGTCGGGCGGGTCCACGACGCCGGCGGGACGGTGTTACAGACCGTCGGGAGCGCCGAGGAGGCCCGCGAGGCCGTCGACGCCGGCGTGGACGTGCTGGTCAGCCAGGGCTGGGAGGCGGGGGGACACGTCCAGAGCGACGTGGCGACGATGCCGCTGGTGCCGGCGGTCGCGGACGTGGCGGGCGAGGACGTGCCGGTGATCGCGGCCGGCGGTATCGCGGACGGCCGCGGGCTGGCCGCGGCGCTCGCGCTCGGTGCGGACGGCGCGTGGCTCGGGACGCGGTTCGTCGCGGCCGCCGAGTCCCGGGCCCACGGCGAGTACCGGCGGGCGGTGACGGCGGCCGACGCGCGCGAGGCGGTTCGGTCGGAGCTGTACGACGGCGGCTGGCCCGGCCAGCCCCACCGGACGCTGGCGAACAGCACGTACGCCGCCTGGGACGAGGCGGGCCAGCCGCCGGCGGGCGAACGCCCCGGCGAGGGCGAGGAAGTCGCGCGGTACCCGAACGGACACCCCGTCGAGCGGTACGACGACGATCCGCCGCTGGCGACCATGGAAGGGGCCGTCGACGAGATGGCCATGTACGCCGGCCAGAGCGCGGAGCTGACCGACGACGTGGAGCCGGCCGCCGACATCGTCGACGAACTCGTCGCGGAAGCCCGCGAGCGCATCGACGCGCTGTCGGAGCTCGCGAGCGCCTGACCGCACCGGAGCCTGTGCGGACGGGTGGCACGGGTGTGACGGCATCGAAAGCGCTTTTAGCGGGGGATAGCCAAAGACAGGTACAGCCTGCGCGGGGTTGATGATGCTCCTAGCCTCTCAGGACTTTACCGTCGGCCGTCACGCTCGATGGTCGACTCTCAGGCGGGGGAGCGCGAGCCCACGCGCGGGAGGTGAATACCAATGTCAGTATACGTCGATTTCGACGTCCCAGCCGACCTCGCCGAGGACGCCCTCGAGGCGCTGGAGGTCGCACGGGACACAGGAGTGGTAAAGAAAGGGACCAACGAGACGACCAAGGCAGTCGAGCGCGGGAACGCAGAGCTCGTCTTCATCGCCGAGGACGTCCAGCCCGAGGAGATCGTGATGCACCTGCCGGAACTGGCCGACGAGAAGGACGTTCCCTACCTGTTCGTCGAGTCCCAGGACGACGTGGGTCACGCCGCCGGACTGGAAGTCGGCAGCGCCGCGGCGGCCATCGTCACGGCCGGCGAGGCCAGCGGCGACGTCGACGACATCACGGAGAAACTCGAGGACCTCCGGTAGGTGACTCGATATGAGCGCAGAAGAAACTGAAGACGACGGCGGCTCGACGCCCGCGGAGGTCATCGAGGTCGTCGGCCGAACCGGGATGCACGGGGAGGCCATGCAGGTCAAGTGTCGCATCCGCGAGGGCGAGAACCAGGGCCGCATCATCACCCGGAACGTCCTCGGTCCGGTCCGCGAGGGCGACGTACTCCAGCTCCGGGAGACGGCCCGCGAGGCCGACCAGATCGGAGGACAATAATGGTACGAACTCGCGACTGTGACTTCTGTGGCGACGACATCGAGCCCGGCACGGGCACCATGTTCGTGCGCAACGACGGGACGACCGTCATGTTCTGCTCCTCGAAATGCGAGAAAAACGCCGACCTCGGTCGCGAGGCCCGCGACGTGGGCTGGACCGAGTCCGGCCGGAGCGCCGGCGGCAAGCGGGCCGCCGAGACCGCCGACGAGCCCGAAACCGAGGAGACATCCGCGGACACCGCCGAACCCGACGACCCGGCGGCCACCGAGGGCGACGTTGTCGAGGACACGGGTGCCGCGCCCGACCTCGAAGACGCCGAGTCCGAGGCCACGCCCGGCCCCGAGGGCGAGGGCGAAGACGAGGCGGCCGCCGACGCGGACGAGGAACCGGCCGAACCCGTCGAAGAAGACGAGGACGAAGAAGGGGAGGCCGAGGCCTGAATGACCCACCACGACGAGCGGACCTTCGTGATGGCAAAGCCCGACGCCGTCCAGCGCGGCCTGATCGGCGAGATCGTCGGTCGCCTCGAAGAGCGTGGCCTGAAGCTCGTCGGCGCGAAGTTCATGCAGATCGACGAGGAGTTGGCCCACGAACACTACGGCGAACACGAGGACGAGCCCTTCTTCGAGGACCTTGTGGCGTTCATCACCTCCGGTCCGGTGATGGCCATGGTCTGGGAAGGCAAAGACGCCACCCGGCAGGTCCGGCGGATGATGGGCGCGACCGACCCCGCCGAGGCCCAACCGGGTACCATCCGCGGCGACCTCGGACTCGACCTCGGGCAGAACGTCATCCACGGCTCCGACCACGAGGACCCCGGCGCGAACGAACGGGAGATCGAGCTGTTCTTCGACGAGGACGAACTCGTCGACTGGGAGCAGTCCGAGGCCGAGTGGGTGTACGAGGACGTAAGCCACTGACGGGAGGGCCGTCCGCACTGCGGCAGACCGACCGCGTGGCGTCGTCCGGGTCCGCCCGACGACTCGGCGACGGCGAACGCGAGGGTTTTCGCGCATTTTTCGAGTTCGGGACCGAGCGTGCCGGCCAATCGTGGTTCCGGCGGGAACGGCCGAGCGCCCACGGGACGCTCGCGAGCGGAGCCACGCTGACGTGAGGTACAGTTAACCGTGGCGGGGCCGTTCCCCTGTGTGAATCATGACTGGAGACTTCGATCTGAGTGCGCCCGAACTGACCCGCGACGACCTGCTCGTTCTGGAGGACCCGTACTTCGGTCCGGAGACGGTGGCGATCGTGACCGGGGCGGCCTCGGGGATCGGGCGCGCGACGGCGATCGGGCTGGCGGCCAACGACCTGACCGTCGTCGGTGCCGACGTCGACGCGGAAGGACTTGACGAGACCGAGGACATCGCCGCGGACCTCGACGTGCCGGGGACGATCCACGGCGTCGAGACGGACCTGACCGACGACGGGGACGTGGAGGCGGTCGCCGAGGCGGCGGCCGACGAGGGCGACCTGCGGTTCGTCGCCAACATCGCGGGGATGCAACACATCGCCGGGATCCACGAGTTCCCCATGGAGAAGTACGACCTGCTGACCGACATCATGCTGCGCGCCCCGTTCAAGATGGCCCGCGAGACGATGCCCCACATCAGGGAGACCGACGACGGGGTGGGTGCCATCGGGAACATGTCCTCGGTCCACGGCCACTACGCCACAAAGGACAAGCCGGCCTACATCACCGCCAAGCACGGCCTGACGGGTCTCACCCGTGCCATCGCCGCCGAGGGTGACGGGAGCCTGCGCGGGTACTCGGTCTCGGTCGGCTACGTCCTGACGCCGCTGATGGTCGACCAGATCGAAGACACCGCCGAGGAACGGGGCATCTCCGAGCAGGAGGTCGTCGAGGACGTAATGTTGGGCCAGGCCCGGACCAAGGAGATGATGACGCCCGCGGAGGTCGCGAACCTGTTCACGTTCGGGTTCTCCAGCCACGCCAGCCACCTCAACGGCGCGGACCTGCTGTTCGACGGCGGCTACACCCACACCTATGAGTGAACCGGCCGACAGCGACGCGGGGGACGCCGACGGGGCGGCCACGGACGGCGGAGCCGAGGGGACGACCAACGTCGCCATCGCCTGCCAGGGCGGCGGGAGCCACACCGCCTTCACCGCGGGCGTCCTCCAGCACCTCCTCGACGTGTGGGACGACGAGGAGTACGAACTGGTCGGGATCAGCGGCACTTCCGGCGGCGCGTACAACGCGCTGGCGGCCTGGTACGGCATCGTCACTGGCGATCGGGGGAAGGCGATCGAGACGCTCGACGCCATCTGGGACGACCTGGCCACCGACGGCTGGGCGGATCGGATGATGAACCAGTGGGTGACCGGGATGTCCCGTCTCGAGAGTAGCGGACTGCCCATCCCGTCGGTCAGCCCCTACCGGATTCCCGGTCCGGAGGCCGGCAAGCAGCGGATCACCGAGACGCTGGAACGGCACATCGACTTCGAGTCCATCCAGACCCTCTGTGGCACGGACGCGCCGGAACTCGTCGTCGGCACGGTCAACGTCAACGCCGGGGAGTTCGAGACGTTCACGAACGAGGACGTGACGCCGGAGGCGGTGCTGGCCTCGGCGGCGGTCCCGAACCTCTTCGAGGCCGTCGAGATTCACGGCCACTACCACTGGGACGGCCTGTTCTCACAGAACCCGCCGATCAACGCCCTCATGTCCGTTCCGCCGGAGCGCAAACCCGACGAACTCTGGATTATCCAGATCAACCCCCAGGAGTTCGAGGGGGAACCCGACACCCTCGACGTGATCGCCGACCGGCGCAACGAGCTGTCGGGCAATATCTCCCTGAATCAGGAACTGACGTTCATCGAGCGCGTCAACGAGTGGGTCGAGGA
>JBDGUF010000005.1:0-17309 GCA_042216105.1 Halorientalis sp. | reverse complement strand
CCGTCATTACTCTACCAACTCAGAGCATACCTAAATCTTCTGTGAACCACTAAGCTCTCGTGAGCAAACCAGAAATCGGAGATTTCTGGTGTGAGCGGTGACGAGCGAGGCGAGTCACCCGAGGAGAAAAAGGTGGCGGCGCGAAAGAACACAACTTTAAGCGCCGACGGGGTAGATGCGAACACTATGGGTAAGAAGTCGAAGGCCAAGAAGAAGCGTCTCGCGAAGAAGGACCGCCAGAACAGCCGCATTCCGGCGTGGGTCATGCTGAAGACCGACCGCGAGGTCCAGCGCAACCCCAAGCGACGTAGCTGGCGCAACAGCGACACCGACGAATAATGAGCGCGAGCGACTTCGAGGAGCGGGTCGTGACCGTTCCGCTCCGCGACGTGAAGGCGGAACCGAAACACGAACGCGCCGGCAAGGCGATGACCCTGATCCGCGAACACCTCGCCCAGCACTTCAGCGTCGACGAGGACGCCGTCCGGCTGGACCCCTCGATCAACGAGGCGGTCTGGGAGCGCGGCCAGAAAAAGCCCCCGAGCAAGCTTCGCGTGCGGGCCGCCCGCTTCGACGAGGAGGGCGAGGCCGTCGTCGAGGCAGAGACGGCATAGCTTTGCTCCGCGCGGCCTTCGCCGGTTCGGCGTACGTCGGCGTCTTCGCCCGGGCCACCGACGACTGTCTGCTCGTCCGCCCCGACGTCGACGACGACCTCCGTGAGAACCTGGTGGACGAACTGGACGTGCCGGCGGTCCCGACGACGGTCGGCGGCTCCGGCACCGTCGGCGCGCTGGCGACCGGCAACGAGAACGGCCTGCTGGTCAGCGGCCGCGCCACCGACCGCGAACGCGACGCGATCGAGGACGCCGTCGACCTGCCCGTCGCCGAACTCCCGGGTCGGATCACCGCCGCCGGCAACGTCGTCCTGGCCAACGACACCGGCGCGTACCTCCACCCGGACCTCTCGCGGGAGGCGGTCCGGACCGTCGAGGACGCGCTGGACGTGCCCGTCGAACGCGGCAGGCTGGCGGGCGTCCGCACCGTGGGTACCGCCGCCGTCGCCACGAACCGCGGCGTCCTCTGTCACCCCGAGACCACCGACGAGGAACTGGACTTCCTCGAAGACCTGCTCGACGTGCCCGCCGACATCGGCACCATCAACTACGGCGGCCCGCTCGTGGGCTCGGGTCTGCTCGCCAACGAGCACGGCTACGTCGTCGGCGAGGACACCACCGGTCCGGAACTGGGACGGATCGAGGACGCTCTGGGATACATCTGACCCCACGTTTCCTGTCGTCCAGTACGCCTCCCGAGAGCGGGGTACAGTCGAGTTCGACAGTGAAAACCGACAGACGGCAGCGGGGGCCGTTCAGGTCCTGAACGAACTTCGAAATCCGAGATTCAGAATGAATCTGAGAATCGGCCGGTTCGCTCCCTGCGGTCGCTGCACGGGCACGGTGGGATTTGAACCGGAGGAAGACGGTCGGTCTCGCTCCGCTCGACCGCTGCGACTTCCAGGGTTCAAACCCCCTGCGAGCCGGTTCACTCACCGCTCCGCGGCTCGTTGCACGGGCACGGTGGGATTTGAACCCACGACCATCGGATGGCTTCCGTCGGCACGGGACGTGCCGTCGATAGAAGTCCGACGCTCTAGTCCGGACTGAGCTACGTGCCCTCACCCTCGACTGTGCCGTGATGGACAAAAAGCACCCCGGTTTCGGGGATCGGTTTCGCCCGGAACTCACCCGCCGCGGCCAGTCACAGCCCTTAAGCGCGCTTCCCGACTACCGGAGTCCAATGACCGTTATCGGGACAGTCGGCCTCCCGGGCAGTGGGAAAGGCGAGGCCGCGGAGGTCGCCCGCGAGATGGGCGTGCCGGTCGTGACGATGGGCGACGTGATCCGCCGGGAGTGTCGGGACCGCGGACTGGACCCGGCCAGTCACCACGGCGAGATCGCGCAGGCGCTCCGCGAGGAGAACGGGCCGGCGGCCATCGCCGAGCGATCCCTGCCGTTGATCGAGGAGCGACTGGCCGACGCCGACACCGTCCTCGTCGACGGGCTGCGCTCGGACGTGGAACTGGACACGTTCCGCGAGCGCTTCGGTGACGACTTCCACCTCGTCAGCATCGAAGCCCCCTTCGAGGTCCGCTGCGAGCGGATCACCGACCGCGGACGCGACGACACCGAGGGCGGCGAGAGTCTCCGGGAGCGCGACGAGCGGGAACTGGGCTTCGGGATGGGCGAGGCCATGGAACGGGCCGACGTGACCATCGAGAACACCGACACGCTGGAGCGGTTCCGCGAGCAGGTCCGGACGATCCTGGCCGAGGGGCCGGAGGCGGTACGATGATCTACAGCGTCGACGTCCAGATCACCGCGCCGGTCAACGACACGGAAGTGACCGACCGGGTGGCCGACGCGATCCACAACCTGTTCCCGAACGCCGAGATCGAGGAGAATCCGGGCGAACTGCTGGCGGAGACCCACGAGCTGGAGACGCTCTCGGAACGTCTCCGCCGCCAGGAGATCCTCGACGCCGCCCGGAAGGTCTTCTTCGAGAACCGGCAGGGCGACACCTTCGGTTTCGACCTGAAGAAACAGCCGGCCTTCGAGGGCGTGGTGACCTTCGCCGTGGGGAACCCGAGCGAACTCGGCGACCTCCACGTCCGGGTGCGGGTCGAGGAACCGTCCGTCGAGGAGTACATCGACCACGTCGCGCCGCCGACCGAGGAGGGGCGGCCGGTCCAGCCGGACGAATGACGAGCGCGATCTTCTTCGCCGTCGACGGTACCCTGCTCTCTCACACTGCCGACCGCGAGACCGTCGTCGAGCGCGGCTTCGAGGCGGTCGGCGGGGTCGACCCGGGGCTCGTCGAGACCTATCTCGATGCGCTGGACGAGCGGCGGACGGCGCTCGATCCGGAGCCACAGCGTGCCGGCGCCGTGGCGGTCCGCGACGCGACCGACGGCGACCTCGATCCGGACGCGCTGGTCGAGGCGCTCCGGGCGGCCGAGATCGAGACGACGACGGTGCCCGAGGCGGCGCGGTCGGCGCTGTCGGCACTCGCCGACACCGATCACCTCGGGATCGTCACGAACGGGAGCCGGGAGCGACAGGTGGCCAAGCTGGCGGCCCACGACCTCGCCGACTTCTTGGAGACGGTCGTGACCGCGCCGGAGGCCGGCGCGGCCAAACCCGACCCGGCGATCTACGAGTACGCCCGCGAGCGGGTCGACGCCGACGAGTACGTGATGGTCGGCGACGACTACGAGGGCGACGTGGCGGCCCCGCGCGAGGCGGGGTTCGTCCCCGTCCGGTACGAGGACGACGGCCCGAGTTTCTGGCGGGCGCTGGACGCGCTCGTGTAGTGTCAGTACCGCTGCCGTGCCGTCACGGTCCCGTTCGCGGCGCGGACGGTCACGGTGTCGCCGTCGTTGTTCCAGACGGGACTCGCCCGCCCCCAGTACAGCGTCGTCGCCGAGTCCGCCCCGCGTCCCGTCCGGAGGGTGAGCCGGGCGCCCGGGTCGAGGACGGTCCCGTCCGGGAACCGGTAGCCGTGGTCGACCGCGTCGCTCACGGTCCACCCCGAGAGGTCGAGGGCCCCGTCCCCGCGGTTCTCGAAGACGACGTACTCGTCGGTCAGGTTCTCGCCGTCCGGCCGGTCGCCGGCGGCGTCCTCGTGGACGTCGACGATGGCGAGCCGGCCCGTGACCGTGCCGCCGTCCGCGACGACGGTCGTGGTCGCCGTCGGCGGGTTCTCCGTCGCGCAGGCCCACAGCCCGGTGCCGTCGGCTCGGGCGCGCCGTTCGGCGGCGACGAAGCGTTCGCGCTCGGTGAACCGGCTCTCGTAGACGCGGGCGTACCCCTTGGCCAGCAGCCAGTAGTTGACGTTCTCGCCGTCCCGGTAGAGATAGCCCAGCAGACGGCCGTAGTAGCCCCGACGGTCGCTCTCGGCGTCGATACCGACGGTGACGGTCTCGCCGAGCAGACGCCGGGTCATCGCACGAGTGGCCTCGCGGCCGACCGCCCGGAGACAGGACCGTCCGGCCGCGGTCTCGGGGACGCCCTCGAACTCGCTGGGGTCGTTCTCGCCGCGGGTCTCGGGCGTGTCGACGCCGAGCAGGCGCACGGTGTCGACCGTCCCGTTCCGGTAGCGGATCCGCACGGTGTCGCCGTCGATCACGCCCGTGACGGTCACCCTGTAACTGTTCGCGAGGTCGGCCTCCGCGGGCGGGGCGGGCGTCCCCGGGGCCGAACCGGTGTCGGGGGCGAGGCCGAGACAACCGCTCGCGGCGACGACGAGGACGAGCGCGAGGACGGCGACCCGATCCATACGTCCGCTGGAACGGCCAGCCACTTAGCGACCGCGGCGGTCCACCCCAAGGCCTAACGACACCGGCACCGGAGTACCCGACCATGCTCGTCCCCGTTTCCGTCCGCGAGGTGATGAGTCCGACGGTCGAGACGGTCGGCCCGGACAGCGACGCCGCCGCCGTCGCCGAGTTGCTCCACGGGAAAGACATCGGCTCGGCGCTCGTCGTCGAGGACAGCGAGGCGCGAAGCGCCTCTGACAGCCGGACGCAGTCCGGCGACGGCGAGCCCGTCGGCATCGTCACCGAGTCGGACGTGGTCGGACTCGTGGCCGAGGGGTACGACGCCGCCACGGTGACCGCCGCCGACTGCATGTCCACGCCGGTCGTCACGATCGACGCCGACGAGTCCATCGAGGTGGCGGTCGACCGCTTCCGCGAGCACACGATCAAGAAACTCCCCGTCACCGACGACGGCAATCTCGTTGGCATCGTCACGACGACCGACGTCTCCTCCTACCTGCCCCACTTCGCCCGGCGGACGACCGCCAGCGCGGAACCGACCGGGGACCGTCACCACCGCGAGCGCGTCGACACCGCCTACGAGCGCGACGACTGGGAGTTCGAGAGCCTCGGCCCCCACGACGACCGCATCGAGGTCGGTGACGTGGTCCGGTTCACCAAGGTCCTCTCCCGGGCGGACGTGGAGGCCTTCGCCGAGGCCAGCGGCGACACCAACCGCCTCCACCTCGACGCCGACTACGCCGAGAACACCCGCTTCGGCCGCCCCATCGCCCACGGGACGCTCGTCAGCGGCGTCGTCAGCGCCGCGCTGGCCCGCCTCCCCGGCCTCATCGTCTACCTCTCCCAGGAGACCTCTTTCCTGGGCCCTGTCGACATCGGGAGCGAGGTCACTGCCGAGTGCGAGGTCGTCGAGGACCTCGGCAACGACCGGTACCGCCTGACGACCGGCGTCCACGCCGACGGCGACGAGGTGATCGACGGCCAGGCCGTCGTCATCGCCGACCCCATCCCGGACACCGCCTGACCGTCCCCGGACGCCCCGCGCCGCCGCTCCCGCTCCGTCCGCCGGAAACAGCCCTCCCGTTTTCGCGAGTTTGCTATCCGGTACCGTGAGACGGTTCACCACACATATCAGATGCAAAGAATTAAGGTCAGGGGCATACCTTATACAAACATAATGTATTGCCCACAGTGCGGGACACGGATGGCGCTGAACGACGAGACGACGAAGCTGAACGAGTACACCTGTAACACCTGCTACAACACCGAAATCGAGACCAAGCAGCCGGTCGCCGGCCACGCGCTCTGAGGGCTCTTTCTTTCCGCGTTTCTCCACCGTCGAGCGGCCGCACCGCTCCGCTCTCACACCGCCGACGGCGCGAGCAGGACCGCGAGTGCCACGGCGATGAACAGGACCTTCAGCACCGTGTTGACGACGATGACCTTGGTGCCGAACGCCCGGCCCCAGATGCCGTACTGGAAGGGGATCGATCGCTTGAACGTCGAGACGGCGAAGGAGACGATCCCGCCGACGAGCATCGTCGCGACGGCCGCCCGCGCGGTGAACGTCCCGTTCTCGATCAGGGGCGCGAGGAAGATCGCACCGTTGGTCGTGTCGACGGCGAACACGGCGATCGCCGGGATCGCCGCGCTCGGGAGCCCGAGCGCACCGGTGATCGGTGCGACCGCCGCCGCGACTCCGAGCGCGTCCGGACTCCCGAACAGGACGGTGACGATGCGGTCGTAGTAGGCCACGAGCGTCGCGACGAGCAGGTAGACGACCAGCAGGCGGGGCACCACGTCGCGGAGCCGCCCGGCGGTGCTCTCGGCGGCCGCCCGGAGCCGCGCGCGGCGGTCGCGCGCCTCGCCGCTCCCGTCGGCTTCGACGACTCCCTCGTCCACGTCGGCCTCGACGGTGGTGTCGACGTTTCGCTCCGAGAGCAGGACGGCCCCGGCCGCCACGCCGGTCGCGGTGATCGAAAGCGAGATCAGCGCTCGCGTGCCGACGTACATGAGTCCGACCTTCAGCCCGAGGATGGGGATCAACACGGGGACGTAGAAGGTGAAGATGTGCTGGGCGAACCCGAAGAACGTGTTCATCGTCACGGCCACCAGCGTCGCGCGGTCGTCGAGCAGGCCGTTCTCCCGGTACTCGGCGAGCATGCCGTAGCCGGCGGTCGGTGAGGCCGTCGTCGCCAGGATCGCCGTCCCGACCTCGGGCGGGAGGTTGGCGGGGCGGGTCAGCGGCTTCGCGAGGCCCGCCACGTACTCGACCGCGCCGAACTCGACGGCGACGCTGGCCAGGCCGACCCCCAGCGCGACGAAGACCGTGATCCACGCGACCCTGGTCAGCACCTCGACCAGCAACGCCGTCGGCTCCGGTGCCATCGGTGGCCGTTGGGCCCTGCCGGCCAAAGCCCTGACTATCCACCGTCGGCGTCCCGCTCACACCACCACCACCCGGACCACGAGGAACAGGACCACGACGCCCAGCACGTCACAGACGTTGGTGACGACCGGGATCACCACGTCGTCGGGGTCCAGCCCGAACCGGTACGCGGCGTAGGTCGTCACCAGCGTCACCACCACCGCCAGGGCCGCCAGCACCGCGCCGCTGGCGAACGCCACCAGGACGACGGTCGCCAGTTCGAGCGTGGTGCCCCCGACGACCACCTGGGCCAGCCACGCGCCGGCCCCGACAAGCGGGAAGAGCGTCAGCGCCAGCGCCACCGTCGCGACGGCGTTGCCCAGCAGGTACTCGTCGTCGGGTTCGAAGGAGAGCAGGCCGAGGTGGACCACCGTCGAGAGCCGCGCGGCGAGGATGCTCCCCAGGTTGCCCGCCATCCCGATGGTGACCGGCACCAGCACGAGCAACGAGGGGTACCGGAGCAGGGTTCCTTCGAGGGTATCGAGGACGAATCCGCTGGCGAGCTCGATGCAGGTCAACACCAGCAGGACGGGAAGCATCGTCCGCACGATCGCGCCGGGAGACCAGCGTGTCTCCATCAGAGGCCACCCAGTCCGAGGACGATTCGCGTGGCGAGCAGGAGCGTGGCGATCCCGACCACGTCGCCGGTGGTCGTGACGACCGGGCCGGCCAGCGTGTCGGGGTTGTAGCCGCGGCGGTACCCAAGAAATACCACGCCGACGACCGCCGCCGTCAGGAGCAGGCCCGAGATCAGCCCCGCGATGGCGGCGATGCCGACCAGCACCCAGAGGGGTGCGACCGCCCGGCCCAGGACCGCGAGGACGACGAACGCCAGCACCGCCGCGAAGAGGCTGACGAGGATCCCGTTGGCCAGCGCCGCCACGACCGCCCCACGCAACCGGTCGTCGTCGAGGTCGAGGTGGGGTTCGATCAGCCCCTGGTGGAGCGCGGAGGCCAGGCGCGCGCCCAGCGAGCCGTAGACGTTCCCGCGCGTCGCCAGCAGGGCGGGGACGAGCATCAACAGGCCCGGGACCGCCTCCAGTTCCGCCTCCATCCCGCCGAGGACGACGCCGGCGAACAGGCCGCCCACCCCGCTCACGGCCAGCACCGGGAGCGCCTCGCGGTAGGCCTCGGCGGCGACCTCGCGGACGGTCATTTGGCGGATCAACGACGCCCCGAGGTAAAAAGCCCGGTAGCCCGGCCGGCCGCCGTGTGTCGTGTGGACGGGGGACACGGCGAGCCCGAAAGACTGACGCGTCGGCGCTCCAACCACTCACCGTGACCACCCCCCGCGTGCTGTTGACGAACGACGACGGCATCGACGCCCCCGGACTGGCGGCGCTGTACGAGGAGCTGACGGGGGTGGCCGAGGTGACCGTCGTCGCGCCGACGGACAACCGGAGCGGGACGGGTCGAACCCGGACCCACCGCACCACCCGCGAGGACCACCCCTGGGGATACGCCCTGGACGGCACGCCCGCCGACTGCGTGGCCTACGGGATCGGCGGGCTGGACGCCGAGTTCGACCTCGTCGTCGCGGGCTGTAACCACGGTCCCAACGTCGGGAACTACGTCGTCGGCCGCTCCGGGACGGTGGGCGCGTGCATCGAGGCCGCCTTCCTCGACACGCCCGGGATGGCGGTCTCGGCCTACCACGCCCAGGACTTTTTCGTCCACCCGCCCGAGGAGTACGACTTCGGCCGTCCCGCGAAGGTGGCCCGGGAACTGCTCGTCCGGAGCCGGAGTTCTGCGGTCTTCGAGGAGGCCGACGTGCTGAACGTCAACGTGCCCGTCGACGTGGCCGAGTCCCCGATGCGGCTGACCGAACCCCACCACGACTACGCGGTCGATGTCGAACACGAGGCCACCGACCGCGACGAGGTCGATATCGGGAAACCCCGCGAGGGCGACATCGCGATCCGGGACGTGGTCTGGCCCGGCACCGTCGGCTGGGAGAGCCCCTTTCCCGCCGACGAGGACCTCCGAGAGCGGTACCCCGCCGGGTCGGACCGGCGGGCTCTCGTCGAGGGCGAGGTCAGCGTCTCGCCGCTGACCGCCCCCGCCCTCTCGGTCGAGACCGCGGCGCTCCAGCAGGTGGTCGACGGCTACAACGAGGGCGAGCGGGCGCGGGAGCGCAGTCGCAAAGAGGACCCCGACGGTCGAAATTAAGTCCCTGGCGTCCCACGCCCGGATATGGTCGAGAAAAACGTCGGCGGCACGGACCGGACGGGGCGCGCACTGCTGGCGGTCGTCCTGACGGTCGTCGCCGTCGTCACGTTGCGGCGGGGGAACCGGACGGTCGGACTGCTCGCCGGAATCGGGGCGCTGGCGTTCGGGTTCAACGCCGTGACCTGTTTCTGTGGCCTGAACGCGGCGCTGGCCATCGACACGACCGACGCGGAGTGAGCCCGGAGGAAGTCGAGGTCGGTACATTCTTCCGCGTCGGTCCCGCACGTCCCGAACATGACCGAGTTTACTGTGAGTGGTCGATGGCAAGCGCGTGACGGGTGGGAGAGCTTCGAGAAGACGATCGAGGCCGAAAACGAGGACGTGGCGGTCGAACACACCTACGCCGAGTTCGGCTCCAAGCACGGTCTCAAGCGTCCGCAGATCGAAGTCGAGGAGGTGGCACGATGAGCCTCGGTGGCGGCGGCGGTGGCGGCGGTCAGCTCCAGCAGCTCGCCGAGGAGATCCAGGCGCTCGAAGAGGAGAAGGAGACCCTCGAAGCCGAGATCGCGGAACTCGAGGCCGAACAGGACGAGATCGACGAGGCCATCGAGGCCATCGAGACGCTGGAGACGGGCGAGACGGTGCAGGTCCCGCTGGGCGGGGACGCGTACGTCCGCGCCGAGATCCAGGACATCGACGAGATCGTCGTCTCGCTGGGCGGCGGGTACGCGGCCGAGCGCGACCGGAACGACGCCGTCACCACGCTGGAGAACAAGAAAGACACCCTCGACGACCGGATCGAAGACGTCCGCGACGAGATCAGCGAGATCGAGGAGGAGAGCGACGAACTCGAGGAGAAGGCCCAGCAGATGCAACAACAGCAGATGCAACAGCAGATGGCCCAGATGCAGGAGCAGGACGGCGACGACGAGTAAGGGGCCATGTTCGACGGACTGAAAGACAAGCTCAACAGCTTCAAGGAAGACGTCGAGGCGGAAGCCGAGTCCGCCGACGCGGCGGCCGACGCCGAGACCGACCCCGCGGACGCCGAGCCGGCGGCTCGCGACGACGCCGACGCGGCGTCGGAACCGGTCGCCGAGTCCGAGCCGGACTCCGAACCGGAATCGGGGGCGGACGGCGACGACCGCGGGCTGATGGAGCGGGCGAAGCTCGCGGCCACGGGCAAAGAGGTCATCGAGGAGGAGGACCTCGAAGAGCCCCTCGACGAACTGGAGATGGCGCTGCTGTCCTCGGACGTGGAGCTGACCGTCGCCCAGGAGATCCTCGACGGGATCCGGGAGAACCTGGTCGGCGAGACCCGCTCGAAGGTCAAGACCACGGGGCTGGTCGTCGAGGAGGCCCTGCGTGACGCCCTGATCGACGTGATCAGCGTCGGACAGTTCGACTTCGAGCAGCGCATCGCCGAGGCCGACAAGCCGGTGACGATCGTCTTCACGGGCGTCAACGGCGTCGGGAAGACGACGACCATCGCCAAGCTCTCGCAGTGGCTCGACGAGCGGGGCTACTCGACGGTGCTGGCCAACGGCGACACCTACCGGGCCGGCGCGAACGAGCAGCTCCAGCAACACGCCGACGCCCTGGACGAGCGGCTGATCTCCCACGAGCAGGGCTCGGACCCGGCGGCGGTCATCTACGACGCCGTCGAGTACGCCGAGGCCAACGACGTGGACGTGGTGCTGGGCGACACGGCCGGGCGACTCCACACCAGCGACGACCTGATGGACCAGCTGGAGAAGATCGACCGCGTGATCGAACCGGACATGACGATCTTCGTCGACGAGGCGGTGGCCGGGCAAGACGCGGTCAACCGCGCCCGGGAGTTCGACGACGCCGCCGCGATCGACGGCGCGGTGCTGACGAAGGCCGACGCCGACCCGCAGGGCGGCGCGGCCATCTCCATCGCTCAGGTCACGGGCAAGCCCATCCTCTTCCTGGGGACCGGCCAGGACTACGACGACCTCGAACCGTTCGACCCCGCGGTCATCGTCGACCGCCTGCTGGGGCACGACGAGGAACCCGGACCCGACGAAGCGCCGGCTTGACTACCCCTCGCGGCGGTCCGAGAGTTCCTCCCAGACCTCCGCACATCCACACCCGTCCTCGATGTCGTCGAGATGGGACGGTCGCTCCTCGTCGTCCTCTTCGACCGCGTCGGCTGAGTCGGCCATACCCGTACTACCGGCGACACGCTCAAAAGCCCTCGTCACCCGATCGGTTTCGCCCCGGCCCGCCGGAATCGGCAAGAACGGCCGATAAATGCGGCCGCCGACGGCACCGCGGTACGGCACGGCCGCGCTCGTTCTCCGGCGGTTCGGGGCGGAACCGGTTCCGTAACTGTACCCTCGCCTGAACGTCGCGGCGACGCGGCGGCTGTACGGGCCCTACCGCCCGTCACCGCGCCGTGTGGACGCCTTCGGTCCGTGATACCGCGTCACATATAGCGGCAAAGGATGACGGTTCCGCGTGGCACTGGCAGGACCGGCCGGTACGGGAGAGACTACCACGCGTAGGGTTCTGGCACAGTCACGGATTCGGGGTACTGGCGCGGGCGGTGGCCGGCACTCGCCGGCGGCCGGTCGCGGCGGCGTCCCCGGGAGGACACCATGAACACGGTCGAACGCTGGAAACAGGAGAAAAATCCGCTGGACGTGATCGAGGACGTGCGGGAGTACGCCGAGGAGGGGCTGAGCTTCGACGAGATCGAGGCGCGGGCAGGCGACGGCGAGTGGGAGCGGCTGAAGTGGGCCGGGATGTACGCCCACGGGAAACAGCGTGGCTACTTCATGCTCCGGACGAAGGTGCCCGGCGGGCACCTGACACCCGAGCAGGCCGAGGTGATCGGTGAAGTGGCCGACGAGTACGCCACCGCGCCCGAGGAGTACGGCGGCGAGACCCAGAACGAGCTGTGGGGGGACGCTTTCCTCGACATCACGACCCGCCAGGACGTCCAGATGCACTGGATCGAACTCGAGGACGTGCCTGAGATCTGGGACCGGTACGACGAGGTGGGGCTGACGACGATCCAGGGGTGTGGCGACTCGGCCCGGAACGTGCTGGGCTGTCCCGCGGCCGGCCTGGCCGACCACGAGTGTTTCGACGCCCGACCCGTGGTCGACGCAATCACCGACTTCTTCACGGAAAACCGGGAGTACGCCAACCTGCCCCGGAAGTTCAAGATGACCGTCACGGGCTGTCGGGCCGACTGCGCCCAGTCCCAGATCAACGACGTGGGGCTGACGCCGGCGCGGACGGAACTGGACGGCCAGCCACACTACGGGTTCCACGCCCGCGTCGGCGGCGGGCTCTCGGACGGCCCGCGGATGGCCTCGGATCTGGACGTGTTCGTCCCCCCGGAGGACGCCGTGGAGTTCTGCCGGGCGGTCGCTCAGACGTTCAAGGAGCTGGGGGACCGGTCGAACCGCGGCGTCTGCCGGATGCGCTACCTCGTCGAGGAGATGGGTCCCGAGGCCTTCGAGGAAGCGGTCCGGGACCGCTGTACGGTCGACCTCCCCGACCGGGGGACCGATCTGACCGAGGGGTACCGCGGCGACCACGTCGGCGTCCACGACCAGCGCGAAGCGGGTCTGCAGTACGTCGGGTTCAACGTCGTCGCCGGGCGGATGGGCGGCGACGAGTTCGCCGCGGCCGCCCGCGCCGCCCGCGAGTACGGCACCGACGACGCGACCGTTCGCCTCGCGACCGACCAGAACTTCCTGATAACCCACGTCCCCGAGGAGAACGTCGACGCCCTCCTGGCGGAGCCGTTCGCCGAAGACTACCAGCCCGACCCCGGTCCCTTCGCGCGGGGCGCGGTCGGCTGTACCGGCTCGGAGTTCTGCAACTACGGGATCGTCGAGACCAAGAAACGGATCAAGCGGTGGGCCCGGGAACTCGACGAGCGGATCGACACGCCCGACGACCTGGACGTGGTGCGGATGCACCTGTCGGGGTGTTCGGCCTCCTGTGCCCAGCCACAGATCGCCGACATCGGCTTCCGCGGCGAGACGGTGCAGGTCGGTGCGGTCGGCGAGGACGCCACCGAAGAGGCCGACGACATCGTCGCGGGCATGGACGTCGGCCTCGGCGGCAGCCTCGGGACCGACAACGGCTTCATCGACTGGGTCGAGACGGCGGTGCCCGCCGATGCCGTGATCCCCGCGCTGGAGGAACTGTTCGCGGCCTACGTCGACGAGCGCGAGGGTGGCGAACGGTTCTATCGGTGGACGCGCCGCGTCGGGAACGACCGCCTGCGCGAGATCATGCAGCGGGCCGACGCGAACGTCGCCGGCGGCGTCGCCCA
Source organism: Halorientalis sp. (assembly GCA_042216105.1). Lineage (GTDB taxonomy): Archaea > Halobacteriota > Halobacteria > Halobacteriales > Haloarculaceae > Halorientalis. The sequence goes on along the minus strand of JBDGUF010000005.1, from coordinate 4,055 downwards.
CGACCCCGACGCCGCGAGCGGAGGTGTCGCCGATGACGACTGACGACGAGCAGTCGACGGACCCGCCGGCCGACGCCGCGCCCGAACTGGCTGCGGACGCTGCCGAGGGGGCCGATTCCCACGAGGGAGACGACCGGACGACCGGCGGCCGCGACGGGCCGCTCCCCGGCGTGCCCGGGCGCGACGACGGCGACGAGTGCTGTGACACGGCGTGTGAGTGTGGCTCGTCGGGCGTCAGCGCCGACGGCGGAACGACCCCGGCCAACGTCGACGCCGACGGCACCCTGTGGGACGTGGAGTTCACCGATCCGGCCGAGGGCGTCAGTCAGGACGTGGAGAACGGGCCGCCGGACGAGCGCGTGAACCCGCCCGAGGACGTGGACCTGGAGACGCCGGGCTACTCCATCCGCGAGGGGATGAACGACGTGGAGACCCCCGACGAGAAGACGTGGTTCATGGAACTGGACGAGGCGGTCATCCAGGACGACCGCTGTATCCAGTGTGGGACCTGCGTGGCGGCCTGTCCCTCCGACTCCATCGGGATCGGCGAGGACGGCCTGCCGGAACTCGTCAAGATGTGCACGGGGTGTTCGCTGTGCTGGGACTTCTGTCCCCGCGGGGGGCTCCGGTACGAGCGCCAGTGGAAGATCACCGGCGGCGAGGACAACGTCAGCGGCGCGGGCGACCCGATCACCGAGTTCTCCGCGCGGGTCGCGGACAACTGGCGCGAAAACGCCCAGGACGGCGGCCTCGTCACGTCGATCCTGATCCACCTGCTCGAAGCGGGCGAGATCGACGGCGCGTTGATCGCCACCGAGAGCGACGACGAGCCCTGGAAGGCCGAGAGCTTCCTCGCAACCACGCCCGCGGAGTGTATCGAGAACGCCGGGAGCTTCTACAACCAGACCCTCGCGCTGGGGAACCTCGACCTCGACCAGTGGGCGCACAAACTCGACGTGCCACCGGAGGAGGCCTCCCTGGCGCTCGTGGGCACGCCCTGCGAGATCGAGGGCATTCGCGCCATGCAGGACTTCGAGTGGGACTACGCCAGCCAGGAGGCCGGCGTCCGCGCCGTCGACTACACCATCGCGCTGATGTGTACCAAGAACTTCAACTACTACTCGCTGATCGGCGAGCAACTCGAAAAAAAGCGGGACATCCCGCCCGCGGACATCGGCAAACTCGACGTGCTGGACGGCGAGATGCGCGTCTACGACCACGACGGCGCGGAGCTACTGGTCGAGGACGTCGAGAACTTCCACGACGCGGCGCTGAAAGGCTGTGACGAGTGCGCCGACTTCACCGGGTACGCCGCGGACCTCACCGTCGGGTCCGTGGGATCGAGCGACGACTACTCCAGCGTCATCGTCCGCACCGAGCGCGGGATGGAGGCCTGGGAACTGACCGAACCCGATCTGGACTACCACGACCTCGAAGACCGGAGCGCCATCGGTGGCCTCCAGTCCTGGGACAAGAAGCAAGCCTTCGAGTCGCTGGAGCGCCCCTTCGACCCCGACGCGCCGCGGTTCATCGACTACACCGACCACGCCGAGGCCTACGGGACGACGGTGAACCCACACGAGAGCGACCACTGACCGCCGGCCCGGGACGGCGTCCCCGCGGGCCCGGGAGCCCTACCCCGACAGAAAAAGGCTTTACCGCTTGCGTGGTCTACCTCCGGTAACTGATCATGGTACTCGACGATCTGGGGAGTTCGCTCCGGGGGACGCTCGACGACCTCCGGGGGAAGTCCCGCATCGACGAGGAGGACGTTCAGGAGGTCGTCAAGGAGATCCAGCGCTCCCTGCTCCAGGCCGACGTGGACACGGAGCTGGTGATGGAACTGTCCGACAGCATCGAACGGCGGGCGCTGGAGGAGGAACCGCCCAGCAGCACCTCCGCCCGCGACTGGGTGCTCCGGGTCGTCTACGAGGAGATGGTCGATCTGGTGGGCGAGTCGACCGACTTGCCACTCGAAGAGCAGACCATCCTGCTCGCCGGCCTCTACGGGTCGGGGAAGACGACCACCGCCGCCAAGATGGCCTGGTGGTTCTCGAAGAAGGGACTCCGGCCGGCGGTCATCCAGACCGACACCGACCGCCCCGGCGCGTACGACCAGGCCAAACAGCTGGCCGAGGAGGCCGAGGTGGACTTCTACGGCGACCCCGACGCCGAGGACCCGGTCGAGATCGCCGAGGCCGGCCTCGAAGCGACCGAGGAGGCCGACGTGCGCATCGTCGACACCGCCGGCCGTGACGGGCTGAACCAGGAACTCATCGAGCAGATCGAGCGCATCGACGACGCCGTGAACCCGGACCGGAACCTGCTCGTCATCGACGCCGCGATGGGCCAGTCCGCCAAGGACCAGGCCCGCGAGTTCGAGGAGGCAATCGGCATCGACGGCGTCGCCATCACCAAGCTCGACGGGACGGCGAAAGGTGGCGGCGCGCTGGCGGCCGTCAACGAGACCGGCTCCTCGATCGCCTTCCTCGGGACCGGCGAGACCGTCCAGGACATCGAGCGGTTCGAGCCCTCCGGGTTCATCTCCCGCCTGCTCGGGATGGGCGACCTCAAACAGCTCACCGAGCGCGTCGAGCGCGCGATGGAGGAGACCCAGGAGGAAGAGGACTGGGACCCCGAGGACCTCATGGAGGGGGAGTTCACCCTCCGGGACATGCGCCACCAGATGAAGGCCATGGACAACATGGGCCCGCTCGATCAGGTCATGGACATGATCCCCGGCATGGGCGGCGGGCTGATGGACCAGTTGCCCGACAACGCCATGGACGTGACCAAGGATCGGATGCGCTCCTTCGAGGTCATCATGGACTCGATGACCGACGAGGAACTGGAGAACCCTCGCTCGATCGGCCAGAGCCAGATCAAACGCATCGCCAAGGGCTCGGGGAAAAGCGAGGACCGCGTGCGCGAACTCCTCGAACAGCACAAGATGATGGCCAAGACGCTCAACCAGTTCCAGGGCATGGGCGACGCCGACATGGAGCGGATGATGAAACAGATGCAACAGGGCGGCGGCGGTCCCGGCGGCCCCGGCGGCGGCATGGGCGGCATGGGCGGCGGTGGCGGGCCGTTCGGCGACTAGACCGACCGCCGTTTCGACCCGCTGATATCCGAAACGCCGCTCAATACGTCTCTACTGGCACGCTCAGCGTCTCGAAATCGCCGACGTTGTCGGTGAGAACCGTGTCGTCGAGAATCTCGGCCATCGCCGCGATGTACGCGTCGTTCGATCCGACGCCTGCGTTTCCACCTGTCCGGTCGTCTGCCTCCGCGAGTAGTCTCCCGGCGACGCGAGCGACTTCCTCGTCGACCTCGATCCGTGGATATCCGAGCAGGCGATTCCGCACTTCCTGTTCGGTCGTATCGCTCCGTGCCGTCGCCACACCGTAGTACGTCTCGGCGACGACCGGCGTCGGCAACCACTGCATCTCGCCGCGTTCGACCAGTTCCGTCCCTTTGGCGAACGCGTCGTGATCGTCTGCCATCAGATCGAACAGGTACGACGAATCGAGAATCACGAGTCTGCGTCCTCGCTCTCGAACGCGTCGCTAGCGGCGTCGAACCGACCGCGATCACGGCTCCGGAGATCCGAAACCGCTTCCTTCGCTTCTTCGGCCTCGTCCTCGCTGAGGAGGCCCGCTACGTCTTCGGGATTCGGGCCGCGCGTCATCCGCCGGAGCGTCTCCTCCATCGTCTCGTCGTCTCGCTTGTGGCCGCGCAACCACTCGTGGTACTCCTCGGAGACGCGAATCGTCTTGACCATATATCTGGATATACGCCCTGGCGACTTAATCTCTCGCCCCGCGGTCGCCTTTCCTACCCCTCGAACCCGTCCTCGAACCGGAACACACCGTCTTCCTGCACCACGTCGCCGTCCACTTCGATCCGCGAGTCCTCGCTCATGTCCACGATCATGTCGACGTGCTGGGCGCTCTGGTTCTGGACGTTGTCCTCGCCGACGGTCTCCTCGTAGGCCCGGCCGACGGCCATGTGGACGGTGTCGCCCATCTTCTCGTCGAACAGCATGTTGTAGG
>JBDGUF010000033.1:0-17539 GCA_042216105.1 Halorientalis sp. | reverse complement strand
GATCGCCTCGTCGATCCGTTCCTCGACGGCTCCGACGGCCTTCCGCCGACTCTCTGCGTTCCCCTCGACGTAACTCGTCACCGTCTCCAGTGTCGTCACGCACGCACGCTCCCGGGCCTCGGCCGGGAGGTCCGGCGGGTTCGCGAGGTCGATCACCGGCCCACTACAGTTCTCGACCACGTCCTCCGACAGCACGGGATCGGACGCACCCGTCGCCGAGACGACCGCGTCAACGTTCGACGCCGCAACGTCTGCCTCCACCAGTGGCCAGTACGCGCCGTCAGCGGTGGTCAGATCGAACGCCGGAGAGCGGTTCGCGACGTCGACCGTGGTCTGCCACCGCCGGGTGATCGCCTCGGCGACCGTGTCAGCCATCTCGCCGGCACCGACGACCAGGACGCGATCGGGCGAGCGATCGAGCCCCTCTTCCACGAACCGACAGACTGCGCTGGCGTATCCCATCTCGCCGTCGTCGATGCCCGTCTCGTCGCGACACGCTCGACCGACCCGGACGGCCGTCTCGGCGATCCGCCGGAGCGCGCCCTCGGCCAGCCCCTCGGCCGTCGCGGTCTCGAAGGCGCGGTTGACCTGGCCGAGGATCTCGTCCTCGCCGAGGATCGGGCTCTCCAGACCACAGGCTACCTGTGCGAGGTGTTCCGCGACCGACAGTCCCGCATAGGTCCGCGCCCCGGCGGGTTCGCCGAGCGCCCGCTGGGCTGCCCGCAGGGCGGTCTCGACGTCCTCGGCGGTGCGAGTGCTCGTGTAGACCTCCACGCGATTGCACGTCACGAGCACGACGCACTCGGTGATCCGGTCGCGTTGCCGGATCTCCCGCGCGAGTTCGACCGGGTCCTCGGGTGCGTACTCGCCGATCTCCGCTTCCGGGACTCGCTTCTCGCTCAGACTCAGGCAGGCGACCCGGCGCAGGCTCTCGGGCAAGTCCCGACTCGGATCGGCTGATCGATCCTGGGTCGTGGCCTCGTCGATGCTCATTGTTCGCCTGGCGAGACAGGAGGTGCGCGGTTCGCTGGCGGTGCCGTCGGATCGACCGACCCCTCGACGCCGAGTTCCTCGTCGGTGAGGTAACACTGAGGGTCCTCGGCCCACAGGTCGCCGTGGACGAGTTCGGCCCGCGCCCGGGAGTTCCCGCCACAGACCTCGCGGTAGGGGCACCGGCCACACCGTCCTTCGAGGTACTCGGCGGGTTCGGTGAGTTTGGACCAGAGGTCGCTGTCGGCCAGGATCTCGTCCAGCCGGCGTTCCCGAACGTTCCCGAGCGTGTGGTTCGTCATGCCCATGCTCGGGTAGACGTCGCCCCGGTGATTGACGTTCACCAGCCGGCGGCCGACCCGGTTCCCCAGCAGGATCTCGCGGGCACGGTCGGTGCGATCGGGGAACTCCTCGGCGACCTTCCGGTAGAAGTAGACGGCGTCGGCGGTGTTACCGCCCGTGATGACCCGCATCTCGGGGGCGGATTCGACGATTCCCTTCGTGCGCTCGTAGAGGTAGTCGAGCGCCTCGCGGGTGCGCTCGGGGGAAAGGTCCCGGTCGACGATGTCGGTTCCCCGCCCAACGTGGATGAGGTGGAACACGGTGAGTCGGTCGACCTCCTCCTCGAGCGCGAGGTCGACGACGTCGGGCAGGTCGTCGATCGTGTCCTCGGTCATCGTGAACCGGATACCCGTGTTCAAGCCGGCCGCCCTGGCGTTCCGGAGACCGGAGAGCGCGCGGTCGAAGGCACCCTCCATCCCGCGAAAGCGGTCGTGGGTCTCGCCGACGCCGTCCAGCGAGACGCCGACGTAGCGCATACCGGCCTCGGCGACCGCCCGAGAACGGTCGGGCGTGATGAACGTTCCGTTGCTCGACCCGACCACGTGGATACCCCGGTCGGCGGCGTGGCCGACGATGTCGGCGAGGTCGTCGCGGACGAACGGTTCCCCGCCCGAGACCACGAGCCCGGGGACGCCGATCTCTGCGAGGGTGTCGACGAACTCCTTGCAGTCCTCCGTCGACATCTCGTCGGGCGGGCGCTCGTCACACGCCGCGAAGTAGCAGTGTTCGCAGGTCAGATTGCACGCCGGTGTCGTGTTCCAGACGACCAGCGAGACGGGCGCGTCGAGGTCGCGTCCGCCCTTCTCGCGGACGTGCTCGGAGCGCCCCTCGATGTCGCGGACGAGTTTCGTGACGTCGAGCATGTTCCTAGTCGGTGCTGATCGGCGGTCGGTCGTCTGACGGTACGAACGAGGATCCCCCGATGCCGAGTTCTTCGTCGGTGAGGTAGCACCGCGGGTCCTCGGCCCACAGGTCGCCGTGGACGGCGTAGGCCCGCGCCCGGGAGTTCCCGCCACAGACCTCCTTGTAGGGACAGGCCCCACACCGACCCTTCAGGTTCGCCGTGGGGGTCGCGAGGTCGTCCCAGAGGTCGCTCTCGTCGAGGATCGTCGACAGGGACGTCTCGCGGACGTTCCCGAGCGTGAACTCCGGCAGGAACATGCTCGGGTGGACATCGCCGCGGTGATCGACGTTGACGACTTTCGGGCCGGCGTCGCCCTTCTTGACCACCCGACCGGGGCCGTCGTCGAACAGCATCTCCCGGGCGCGGTCGGCGCGCTCGGGCATGTCCTCCTCGATACGCCGATAGAGGTAGACGGCGTCGGCGTAGTTGCCCGCCGTCAGGATCTGCATGTCCGGATGGGTCTCCGCGAGTTCCTTCGTGCGTTCGTAGAGGTAGTCCAGCACCTCCCGGGTGCGCTCGGAGGGGAGATCCCGATCCTGGATCGTGCCGCCGCGCCCGGTGTAGATCAGGTGAAAGACGTTCACCCGATCGATGTCCTCCTCGATCGCCAGGTCGATGACATCGGGAACGTCCCCGACGGTGTCCTCGGTCATCGTCATACGGATGCCGACGCCCATACCGGCGTCGCGGGCGTTCCGAAGTCCCGAGAGGGCGCGGTCGAATGCCCCCTCGACGCCCCGGAACGCGTCGTTGGTCGCCCCGACGCCGTCCAGCGAGACACCGACGTAGGCCAGGCCGGCGTCGGCGACCTCGCGGGCACGCTGTTCGGTGAGGAAGGTCCCGTTGCTGGAGGCGATCGGACGAATCCCCTGTTCCGTCGCGTACGCCGACAGTTCCGCGATGTCCTCCCGGACGAACGGCTCACCGCCCGAGAACACGAGCACGGGAACGTCCGCCGCGGCGAGGTCGTCGATGAAGGATTTGGCCTCGGCCGTCGAGAACTCCTCGTCGTCGCGCCCGTCGCAGGCGCCGAAATAGCAGTGCTGACAGGCGAGGTTGCACGCCGGCGTCGTGTTCCACACGACCAGCGGAACGAGCGCGTCGCCGTCGAAGGAGCGCTCGTAGCGCACCTCCTCGGGCCGGTTGTCCAGCCCGCGGAGCAGCCTCGTGAGGTCGATCATGAGTTCACCTCCATCGGGAAGATACCGCTTGGTTTCTCGCCGACGCCTTCGATCCACCCGACGCGTTCGACCGCATCCGGCCTGCCCGCTAGCAGCGGCTCGGTGTCGAGGACCGTGATCGAGGGGCGCGCCATGTTGCCGACGTAACACTCGGTGCCGTCGGGCGCGAACACGACGTGGAGTGGCTCGCCGCCCACGTGGGCCCGACTGGCGACCGAGAGGGTCGCCACGTCGAGGATCGTCACGAACTCCTCGTCGTAGGAGTCGACGACTGCGTATCGGCCGTCGGGCGTCGTCGCGGCGAACCCGGTCGTCGTCCCGACATCGATCAGCGCTTCGGTCGCTTCCTCGTTCTCCGCCGCGACCGCGTCGAGATCCGCCACGGCGACGCGGTCGTCCTCGCGGGCCGGGAACACCACTCGGCGATAGTCGGGGGCGTCTGCGAACGCGATACCGTGGGGGTTCTCGCCCGTTTCGACGTTCGTGACCGTCCCAGTCCGGACATCGACGAAGGAGGCGTACGATTCGCCGGCGTTGTTGATCGCGAGCAGGTCGGTCCCCGGAACGGGATAGAGGTCGTGTGGTTTCTCGCCCACCGCGTGCTGCTCCTGGATACCGAGGTCGCCGGTCGGAGAGAGAACCGCGATCGCGGCGTCCTCCTTCAGTCCGGTGTACAATCTCCCATCGGGACCGATAGTCATGCCCGCACACCGACCGAGTTCCAGGGACCCGGATCGGCGTGGAATCCCGTCGTCGCCGACGTCGAACGCCACCAGCCCGGGCGTCCCCGAATCCGGGAGCCCGGCGGCTGTCCCGACGAACAGTCGGTCGCCGTCGGGCGTCATCGCGCTCCCGACCGGGGCCGTCCCGAGGTCCTCGATCCGGGCGACGGTCTCCAGCCCGTCGAGGTCGACCACTTCGAGGTGTGCGCTGGAGACGTACAGCAGGTAAGCGAGCCGGCCGTCCGGGTGGAAGCGGGCGGTGTGGGGATATCGACCCTCGCCGATGGTCCCGACCACCTCCCGCGCCGCGAGGTCGACGACGCTGAAGTGGCTGCTCGCCGCGTTCTTTACGATCGCCGGGCGATCAAGCGTTCGTTCGGGGTCGGTCCGTTCGCGTGTCGTGGTCATCGTTTCCTCCGCCTGTCGGTAAGGTAGCATCCCGAGGGGGCGGCCCCCTCGAACACACTGATTTCCGCGGTCCGTTCGACTGCGTCGGCACGATCGGTCACGTCGAGTACCGACACCGTGTCCGCGCCAGCGTTCGGGACGTAACACGTCTCACCGTCGGCAGTGAACCGGGCGTGATGGGGGCGCTCTCCAGTCTGCACCCGCGAGACGACCGTCGGTCCGGCAGGGTCGAGGAACGTGACGCGGTCGTCGTCCTCGGCGTCCGCGACGACGAGCGACCCGTCCGGTCTCGCGTCCGTGAAGGCGGTCGGCGTTCCGAGGAAGACGCGATCGGTGATCGTGTCGTCCCCCATCGTGGCGAGGTCGACCACGGTGAGGCCGTCACCCTCGGTGTCGGAAACGAACCACCGGTCGTGGTCGGGAACGACCGCCCCGCTTCGCGGGTTCGGGGCGTCGACGACGCCCAGTAGGCCGCCCCCGTCCGCCTCGAGGAACGCGACGGCGTCACCTTCGACGCAATCGACGCCGACGATGTCGTACTCCGGCGCGTATCGCATCCCCTGGGGGCCTGCCGGCACGTGGATCCGCTCCCGGACCGAGAGATCGTCGCCGTCGGCGGATAGCCGGACGACCGTGTCGTCTTCCTTCAGCGCCGCCCAGACGCCGCCCGTTCCGTCAACGACGATACCGGCACACCGGCCGAGTTCGAGTTCGTCGACCAGTCGCAGGTCGCCCGTCGTCGCGTCCGTCTCGAAGACCGCGAGGCCCGGTGCAGTTACCCCCGGTAGCGGGCCATAGGTCCCGACGAGCAGTCGATCGCCGGCCAGCGCAGCTCCGACGGGTGCCGTAATCGCCTCGACGGTGGTCGTGACCGACAGCTCCTGCAGGTCGACGACCTCGATAGTTCCCGATCCCATGTAGGGGACGTACGCCCACCGGCCCGAGGGATGGACGACCACCGCGTGTGGCTGGCGCCCCGTTCCCACGGTACCCAGGGGCTCGCCGGTCGCCGCATCGAGGGCGGTAAATCCCTCCTCGCGGAGGTGCTTGATCAGCGCGAGCGGTCCCACCGCTCCTCGCGGGGAGGCGCCTCGCGTCGAGCCGGTGGATGCGTCGCTCATTGGGGTCAGAGTTCCTCGGCCTCGCCGTACTCGGCGGCTCGGTAGCCGGTGAACTCCCCGGTCGGGGTCGTCAGGCCGTCGATGGTGTCGATGTGCTCGCCGGTCGTGCTGTCGAGCACGACGATCTTGCCGGCGTCCCAGAGGCTCACGAAGATCTTCGAGCCGTCCCGGGAGTGTTCGGGATGCAGTGCCCGGCTCTTGGGGTGAGTCTCCGTGCCCTGGAAGTCGACCAGCTTGCTGGTATCGACCGTCTTGCGCACCTCCAGCGTCTCGGGGTCGATCTGGTTGATCGTCGCGGCGGTCGTGTGGTCACCCGAGAGCACGTTGTCCGTCCAGACGTACTTGCACTCGTCGTCGGGCATCTTGAAGGAGAACAGCCCCTTGCCGGGCACGTCGATGTTTTTCACCGGCTCGAACGTTTCCGTGTCGTAGGCCGTCACCTTGTTCGCGCCCGCACAGGGCACGAATGCGAGGTCGCGTTTGGCGTCCTGACAGAACGGCGTTCCCGGGTGTGGGACCTTCGAGGTGGGCACCCTCGCGACGAGTTCCCGTTCCTTCGTGTCGATGACGCCCATGAGGTTGTCCGCCTGGGAGGCGACGTGGAAGTACCGCCCCTCTCCCGTGAAGAAGCCGTCGTGGAGGATCCCACCCACGCGGAAGGTGTCGGTCACCGGGAAGCCGTCCTGGGTGTAGTCGATCATCCACACCTGGCCGGCCTCCTTCAGCGCGACGATCCACGCCCCTTCCCGGGAGACGTCGTGGACGGCACAGACGCGGCTCTTGACGCTCTGGCCATCGGGGTTGACGCCCCAGGTCGGGATACGCTTCAGCGGCGTCAGGTCCTCGGCGTCCGCGATGAGGACGTGGTTCGGGTTGTAGAAGCCGGCTGCGACGTATTTATCGTCACGCGAGGTCGCGGGTTTGCGCGCGTCCGTCCCGCCCCGCACGCGGGCGACGCGGTTGAACCCGAACAGGTCGACCTTGTAGAGCCACCCCGACCGGGCGAGGGTGTACACGTAGGCGTCCTCGCGCTCCCCGGTGAGTGGCCCGCTAGCGAAGTCGTGGACGTGGATCGCCTTCCCGACGTCGTTGACCCGAGCCAGCTTCTCGTTGTCGATCGTGTCGACCATCGTGACCGACGCGTTCTCGCGTTCGGTCACGACCATGAGGTCCTTGAGCGGGACGTCGTGCTGCTTCTGCTGGGGCAACGCGCTCGGCTCCATCAGGACCTCCTGGGTGTCCTTGATGGTGCTCATCTCGGTGAAGTCCTGCTGGCCCACCTGCTGGGTCGCCCCCTCTTCGGTGACGACGAGGCTCCCCTTCATGTCGGCGTGTCCGGGGCCACAGTAGATCGTACACTCGTACTGGAACTCGCCGGTCTGGTCGGCGACGAACGAGACCTTCTTGTCCACGTCCGGGTCAGTGTCCTGGTGGAGTTCGATCGGGCCGATGTCGTACGGCTCCGAGAGGTAAAACGAGTGGACGTTGTAGTTATTGTTCTTCTGGAACGTCGCCTTGACGAACTTCAGGACAACTTTCGTCCCCTTCTGGACGGTGATCTTCTGCGGCTCGAATCCCCACTGGAAGGCGGTGATCTCGAACTCCTTGGTTCGTTTCGCCTCCGTTTCGGTCGAGGGCGTTTCGGTCGGGGTCTGCTCGGTATTGGGTCCGGCCGTCGGGGTCTGCTCGGTGTCCTGTCCACATCCGGCTAACGCGCCGGTGAGGGCAGTCGCACCTGCGGCCTTGAGGAGCCGCCGCCGCGTCTGATCGGACACGGTTACCTCGTCGCGCAGGAACTTCTGGAAGGCCAACTCGTCCTCGAAGTCCAGATCATCCGCGATCTCCCGTGACCCACTAAAATACCTCTTGATTCGGTTCCTGTCGTCCTCGGGATCTGTCTGCGGATGGTTCTGAGACATGGTCCGCCAGCCGCAGCTTGTATGCGAGAGCTTATCAACCAGTCGTGTATTCCCGCTCGTTGGGACGGGTGCGGATCATATTCGGGAGTCAATTTAAGTACCCGTTCCATTCGGTTCGCCGTTTCGAACCGAATCGAGACGCTCCGGTCGCTCTCTCATCTCCAGTCACCGAGCGGCGCGTTACAGCGGACGCAGCGCGAAAGCCACCGACTTCAGTCGTGGGAGAAGTCAACTCGGAGTCGGGCCTACTCGTCGGTGTCGGCGGTGATGTCTGCGAGGTACGCAGCGAGCAATCCCGACAACCCTTCCGTGTCGAATCGAACCGTCACCGTGCCCTCGTCTTCGATTTCTTCGATGACGCGGTCGCTATCCGCCACCGGAACGTTGGCCTCGAACTCGTCCGGACCGATGGTGGTCGATTCCAGCAGATCGATCAGATCGTCCAGCGCGGCGACGATATACTCCGATTCCTCCAGTTCGTTCACGTCCGTACCGATGACGAACCGCCGTCGGCCGCCGTCGGCCATCCGGAGAGAGCAGATCCCTCCTCGAACGTCGCCACGATCCTCGTGTTCCGCGACGGTATCGACGAAGAACTCGGGCGTGGCTTGCACGGGACGATCGATTCGGGGCTTTTCCTCTTCGCTCGTGGTTTCGTCGTCGTTTTCGGTCATCGGTTGTGGATTCGGGTTCTGAATGTCGTCACTCTATTTGTCTTTCGTTCTCCGGTGTGCGATTCGGGCTGCGAGGACTGCGAGGAGGCCCCCGACGAGCAGGAGCAACACGCCGACCGTGGGGAAAGCAGGGGCCGATCGGTCCTCCTTCGTCGGCACGGCAGTACCGGTAGTCGCGGTCGGGTTCCCGACGACGAGTCGCGCATGCATCCCCTTCTGTTCGTGCTGGAGGAGCGAGCAGTGGACGCTGAGCGATTGCGCCTCGCTCGGCGTGATGAACGTCGCGGTCGCTTTCCCCGGGCCAGTGAGTGCGATCGTGAACATCCCCATGGGATAGGTCTCCCGCGGAAGTCCGTGAACCATCCACTGGTGGCGAACCTCGTCCTCGTTGACGAAGGTGACGGTGAGACGGGTGCACGGATCGACCCGTATCAGGTCGGTATCGTAGGCGAACATCTCTCCGCCGGCCGCATACGTGCGGCCGGCCCGGACGGTGACGCTCCGGTTTCCGGCAACCGCATCACACCCCGCCGGAAGATCGTTCGAGTTCGCGTTCACGATTCTGGCGTCCGGCACCGTCTCGATAGTCGGGTCTCTGTCCACCTCGGTCCCCGGCGACGTTGGCGCGTGTGCGGCGACCTCGCCCCCGGTCGCGGTGACCGAGGGGACGCCCCCGAACGTGCCGGCGAGCAGGAAGAGGCCCAGCAGTACGACGGTACCGATCCACCTCACGATGTCTCACCCCCGCGGTACAGGAGACCACCCATGAGCCCGAGGAAGACCAGCATCCCGAGGAGCCCGATAACCGCGAGCGTCCCGGGTCGCATCCAGATCGGGACCCTGTCCCGTCTCGGCAGTCGAAGGTGCGTGGTTCGGTCCGGTGTCCCCGGCGGGGCTCCGAGATGTTTCGCGTCGAGGTCTCGCCAGAACGGGATCTCGCCCTCGTAGTAGGCCGTGCTGAAGTACTGGCTCAGGTTCGTCTCCGTGACCGGCATCCCGTCGGCTCGCAAGAAGTTGCGATACACGATGAGGCTCACGTCACCACCCGGGCTGATTCCGTCGGTCGTCACCGCTTCCTCGCGGTGATCGTGGAGGAACCAGACGCCCTGGCCGTAGGAGTGGAGCCCGTCGTTCGTCGTGTTCAGCGTCACGTCGAGACGTTGGGCCGCCGTGAGGGTCACGACGTCCCGAACCACCTCCTCGTCTTCGGACAGACTGACCCCGTCCTTCGCCTCGACTGTGACCTTGTGTCCATGCGTGTGCAGCGAGACGGTCTCGGAACCGCCGTTCAGGATACGAAGGCGGTACCGCTCGTCCGGTTGGACGATGACCATCGACTCGCGCAGCGTGTAGGGGAACGACCGGCCGTTGAGCAAGAAGTAATCGGGCGTCGCGTTGGTCCGGTCGTACACGCGGTTCGTCCGCCTGGCCACCACGCGAGGGTCGTTGTAGCGCTGTGGGATCCGGTGGAGTTCCTTGTCGACCGCCTGGTAGTGCAGGTCGTACGCCGCAGTGTAGTTCCGCCGGATCGCTTTCGACGGGTGGCGTACGCGTCCGGCTCCGACGTTGATCGTCTGCACGTAGTTCTCGGAGCGGTTGCGGGCGACGACGAACATCCCGTTGAGCCCCATCGTGACGTGCACACTGGGGACGACGTGACAGTGGTAATACATCGTTCCCGGCTGTCTGGGCGTGAACTCGTAGGTGCGTGACTCGCCCGGCAGGATGGGCTTCTCGGAGGTCTGCGGGACACCATCGTTCCCCGAGCCATTGACCATGTACGGGTGGTCGACCCCGTGAAGGTGGAGAGTATGGGGGAGGTAGTGAGTGTTCTCGACCGTGAGTTTCACTCGGTCGCCCGCCTCGACGCGGAGCGGCGGACTCGGCATCCGAACCAGACGGGTTGCGGGAGCGTTCTGCTCCAGCATCCCACGCGTCTTCGGCGCGAAGACCCAGAACGCGGGCCTGATACCGGGCGCGATTGCGTGTGTCGCGCCGGTCGCGTTGTACTCGTTCAGCCCCATGATTTCCAGAGTGACGTGAATCACGTCGGGATCTCCGTCTCCGTCGGCGTCGGTCCGTTTCACGACCGCCTCGTCGTGCAGCCCGGTCCTCGCGAGTACCTCCGAGTCGACGTTGTTCGTTCCCTTCGTGACCGCGGCCACGACGGCGGGGTTGTCCGGCCGACAAGAGGGATCTTCGCCGATTCTGACGCCGGCGATGAAGGTCGGCGACCGCCATTCGGGGTGGTCGAACGCGCAGAGTGGCTCGGTACCGCCTCTCCCGCCGTCAGTTCCGTCTTCCGGCGTCGGTGCCTCGTGGGCGTCGGCCGGGGCCGCGGCACCGACCGCGACACCCACCAGCAGAAGGAGCAATAGCCTGGCCGCTGCCGCCGCCCGAAGCCGTCCCGTTCGGTGTCGTCGGTCGCGTGGAGCCATGTGTGTGGAAGTGGCCTCACCCCCTCTCGATCATCGGGAGCGTCCGGGTGTACCGTCTGACGAGCGTTCCATCCTCGGCGAGCAGGTTGACCCGGAACCGCTTCGTCCCGGTAACCGACTGGAGCTCGGCTGCGCGTATCGTGAAGTCGTACGGCGGATCCTCGTCGACGACGAGCGTCCGACCGCCGCTCCGCACCTCGACGCGGTCGACGCCCTTCGACTCGGTGAGGTGGCAGTGGACCATCGTCCCGTTCGGGGACTCACCCTTCACGCAGGTGAGTTCGGGCGAGATATCGGCCGGGCTCCCCTCCAGTGAGGACTGGAAGTCGATCGTCATCGGCCCGACCGGGAACACCCCGAGGCCGACCACCAGGACGAGGAAGACGATCAGACTGAGGTTCGGGAGGTGGAGGTGACCGCCGAGCGAGAGGTGCGTCCCCTCGCGGCGGAGCCGCTGGTAGACCGGGATGACGACGAGGTGATGGAACGGACCGTAGCCGACGAGGACGAATCCGTAGCTCCTGACGTAGCGCAGAACGGTCGCGCCCGGTAGGTAGGAGAGGAGGACGTTCGACCCCGCCCACAGGAAGAACCCGAAGAAAAACAGTGCGCCGCTTTTGAGGATCCGCCAGGAGAGGCTGTTGGCGTAGTAGACGGTGAGCAAGGTGTTCCAAGCGCCTCGTACGATCTGCCGGACTAACTGGAAAGGGGATTGGGTCTGTTGTTCACTCATTCGAGTGCCTCCGAGGGTGGTTCCCGTTCGTTCCCTACTCCTTTTGGATCACTGGACGATTCCCCGAACACGTTCGACATCCCGTCTCCCGGCAGCACCATCTCGATGTGCGTCCCGACTTCGCTATCGAGCACGCCGGCGACGAACGGCCCCGAGACGAGGAACCCGACAGCCTGCACCGGTGAGGTACCCCCGGCGGCCAGGAACCCGCTCGCGCCGGTCAGACAGAGCAGTCCGACGATGCGGGGCGTGACCAGCGAAGCCAGCCGACGGGCGAGGGAGAGGGATACAGTCACGGATACGCGGCTTAGCCGACGTGCCACACCTGCGAGAGCAGGAGCCAGTTCAACGCCCAGATCGCGATGAACGTGACGAGGAAGACGAGCGTGAACACGAACGTCCCCCGCATACTCTGGTGGTGGGGCGCATCGTCTCGTTCGCCACCGTCGGACGCCACGTCCGAAGCCTGGCCCCCGGACTCGCCGCGGTCGGCCGCCGCACGGAGTTCGTCGAGCCGCGGATCACCATCGAACGGATCGCCGGCTATGAGTGACGCCACCGCCACGGCCAGGAACAGGCCGCCGCCGACGATCGCCAGTAGCGCCGCGATGCCGAAGATGGCGAAGAAGGGCTTGGCCGGGGCGAAGCTGAACTCGGTGCCCGGGATGTCCATCACCGACGGGTGGCGGCGGGGTACGCCGAACAGCACGCCGAGGTACATCATCATCAGGACGGCGATCCCCATCGCGCCGCCATAGAGGTAGGGCTGGATCGTCGCCAGGACTCCGCCGACCCACTCGCGGCCGAACACGAGCCGGATGACGTAGTATCCGAGCCCCATAAACGCGAGCGTCGTGCCGGTGGCGACGGTGCCGTGGAAATGCCCCGGGACGGCGAACGTGTTGTGCCAGGTCATGTTGAGCTGCATCTGGCCCATCACGACCCCGGTGATGCCACCGAGGAACCCGAAGAGGATGATCGACAGCACCGTGGCCGAGAAGCCCGGATCCTTCCAGGGGGACGACCACAGCCAGCCGAAGATCCCGGAGCCCTTACCCTTGCGGCGACGGCCTGCCTCGAGGCCGGCCGGGATGGCGAAGGCGTGGATCATGCTCGCGATGACGGCGCCGTAGGCCGCGTAGGAGGTGTTCCAGAGCTTCCAGCCGATCCCGACGGCCGGATCGACCATGAGGTGGTGCGCGGCGCCCATGTTGATGAAAAACAGGTAGAGCACGAACGCGAACCGCGAGACCTTCTCGGAGGCCACCTCGGCCCCGCCGACCACGTGAGTCATGAAGTACCAGACGGTGATCATCGCCAACAGGTTGATCTGCTGGCTGCCGTGGCCGATCATCCAGTACATCTGGCGGTACCAAGCGGCGTCGATGTGGGCGAGCCAGCCGATGCGCCAGAAAAGCGTCGGCACGAACGTAACGAGTCCACCGATGATCGCTTCGGCGGCGACGATGGACGTACAGAACGCACCGAACGTGATCAGCGGGAGCGTCTTCGAGGGATGCTCGCGCTTCTCGCGCCAGATCGTGGCCAGGAACGGTATCGCGGCTACCAGCGCGCCCACCAGGAAGACAACGACGCCGAGGTAGAACGACGGCGGCGAGGGCAGGGGCGCGTAGGAGGTCAGCAGCGGCGCTTGGTTCGGCGGTGACTGCGTCCAGATGCCGTAGGTGATGAGGAGGGCGCCGAGGACCATGACGCCGTATGCCGCCCCCGCGACCCGTTTCAGCGGGAGACGACGACCGAGGACGAACGGGCCTCCGACGTAGAGGATGGCGATCTCCATAAACACCATCCAGAAGATCAGCAGGTACCAGGCGTGAATGGAGAGGTATCGGTAGAAGGCCGAGGCACTCAGGAGCCCGATCATCTCCCACCGCGTCATCGCGACGAAGAACGCGAAGATGCCGCCGATTAGCAACGCGACGATAGCCGTCAGGCCGTACAGCTTCACCATGTCTTCGGCGGACCGGTGGATGTCGAGACCGGTCACACTGCACGTCCTGAATCCGTCCGAGTCGTACTCGAAGGTACTGATTCCGAACATCTCATTTCACCTCCACGACCCCTTTCATCCCGACGGGGACGTGGGGTCGACAGTAGTACTTGTAGACTCCCTTGGTTTCGAACGTGTGCTCGAAACTGAATCCGCTGTTCTCGATGCTCTCGTGGCCCTGCCAGCCGGCCCCGTCCGGCTGCTCTTCGACGAGGACGTTGTGATTGTCCGACGCCCACTCGAAGACCACCGTCGTCCCCGGGGAGACGACGACCGCGGGCGGGTCGTAGGCGAACGTACCGCCGTTGCCCTCGGCTCCGACCGTCACGGTGACCCGATCGGCTCCGGTCCGGTCGGCGGGCGACCCGTCGTAGTTCCCCGTCGCGCCGCCCCTGGCGTCGAGGGTAAACCAGCCGCCATAGTCGGCCTCGCCACCGCCGACTTTGTCGGGTTTCACCACCGCGTCCTCGTCGTAGTCCTTCACTGCGAACCGACCGTGCATCGACCGGTGACCGACGCCGCAGAACTCGTTGCAGATGACGTGGTACGTCCCCGGGTCGTCGAAGGACATCTCGATGACCCACTCGTACCCCGGCAGTATCTGGAGCGACATCTGCTGACTCAGGTTGTTGGCCTGCCTGACCGAGAATCCGTGCTGGACGTCGTAGGACCCCAGATGGAAGCGGTAAGTCTCCCCGGGACGGAGGACCACCGGGAGTCCGTCCCACGCCCACTGGAACGCACCGATGTACACGTCCTTCCCCGGGGGGACGAGCATCTCGGTTCCCCCGACGGTCAGTCTCCCCGTACGCTCCTTGTACGCCTGTACCTTCTTCTGGTACTCCTCCGTCCCGACCTGGTACGTCGTCCCGGTCGGGTTCTGTCCGCCGACCTGTGTCCAGCCGAGCATCCACCCGAACAGGCTCAACGCCCAGGCGCCGGAGATACCGAGCCAGACCGTCTCCCGTCGATTCACTTCGCGGTTCCACCAGTCCCCTTCCGGCGAGTCGAGCGGCGAGTTCTCGTCCATACGTGGTCACCCCTGTGGGATCGTGAGGAGGTCGATGAGTCCCAAGACGACGTACGACAACGTGAAGAACAACACGGCCGCTAGCGCGAGCAACCACTCGCTGTCGAGCAACTGCTGTTGCCACGGGGGTGATGAATCCCGCTCTGTGTCCTGTGACATGTTCCCGATGTGCTATCGATGTGATCAAATGCTCTGGTGTTATTCCCAGTCGATAGGAATTTCCATGGATATGTTCGGTTTCTTGTTTTTACGGGGATCGAGCAGGCGCTCGCGCTTCAGCACGGGCGGGAGATCAAATACCATCCTGTACCCGAGAGGAGCGGATCACGACTGTCGAACACTCGACGGAGCCGCTTCGTGAGTGTCGATCAGCCGAACTTGTAGGAGACGCCGTTGCCGGTCTCGGGGTACTCCCACTCGACGTTTTCGTGGGAACAGGCCCACCGACAGCTTCCGCATTCGAGGCAGTTCTCGTAGGCGATGGTCGGTACTCCGTCGTCGCCGACCTCCCAGACCGCAGCCGGACACACGGACTCGCAGTCGTTAGTGACACACTCCTTGCAAACTTCGGGGTCGGTCACCCCGAGATGGGAGTCGCCGCTGTCGCTGTATTTCACCGTGTAGAGGCGGTCCTCTATCGACGGGCTCTCAACCGCGGTCTCGTCGTCAGTCGTACTCATGGGTTCGGGATCTCGTTACCGTGATCGTGCTTCCGTTCACGACGCGTCGGTTCGGTACGTCGAAGGGCGGTCGATGCTCCTCGGCGCCTCGGCGGATGCGACCGGATCGGCTCATCCGAACTTGTAGGAGACGCCGTTGCCTGTCTCGGGGTACTCCCACTCGACGTTACCGTGCGGGCACGCCCACCGACAACTGCCACACTCCAGGCAGTTCTCGTAGGCGATGGTCGGAACCCCGTCGTCCTCTACTTGCCAGACGTCTGCGGGACAGACCGATTCACAGTCCTGGGTGACACACCGCTCGGCGCAGATGCCCGGAATCGTCACCCCGAGATGGGAGTCACCGCTGTCGCTGTACTTGACGGTGTAGAGGCGGTCCTCGATCGGTGGCGTCTCGGCGGTAGTGTCATCTGTCGCACTCATGATAGCATCCTCCGGTATTTCCAGGCCCGTTTCGCCGCGCCGACCCACCCGCCGGCCGCATCGAGGACCCGGGATTTGGCGCGGGAGGCGTGTTCGGCCTTTGGCGTCTTGTCCATCCGGAAGTACTCCTGCTGGGCTTCCGCGAGCGCACGCGGGAGCCGGTCGAACAGGAACTCCCGGTCCTCGGCGATGAGCTCGTGGAAGAAGTCGTAGTGTTCCAGGTTCTGGATCACGAACGACTCCTCCATGTTCTGGCGATACTGGGACAGTGCCGAAGCACTGGTCCGTCCCGTCTCGAGCGCGTCGGCGACGGCCTCACCGGCCTGATAGCCGCTCTCGACGGCCATGTTCGTGCCTTCGAGGTGGACGCCGTTGTTCAACACCATACCTGCGGCGTCGCCGACGATGACAGCGCCGTCGTGGACGAGGTCGGGCACCGCGTCGGCTCCGCCCTCGGGAATGGCGTGGGCGGAGTACTCGACCATCCGGCCGCCACGGACCAGCGGTGCGACCGCCGGGTGGGACTTGAACTCGTCGAGGACGTCTTCGGGTGACCGGTCCCGCGTGGCCGCGTCCTCGATGCGGTAGGCGACGCCGATGGAGATGGTCCGCTTGTTCGGGTAGATGTACCCGCCACCGACCACGTCGGGGACGGCGCCGTCGCCGAAGTAGTGATAGGCGGCCCCGGCGTCACCGTCCAGACGGAACCGCTCTTCGATCGTCTCGCGGTCGAACTTCCGGACCTCCTTGACCGCGACCGCGACGTCCTCGCGATCCGCCTTCGACTTGAGATCGGCCCCCTCGCTGACCAGCGAATTCGCTCCTTCGGCCAGCACCACGATGGGTGCCTCGATCGCCCCGTCGGGACGGTCGGTTTCGACGCCGACGATCTGACTGCCGTCTCTGAGAAGGTCGGTGACGGTCGTCTCGGTGATCAGCGTCGCACCGGCCTCGACGGACTGGTCCGCGAACCACTCGTCGAAGTTTCTGCGGAGAACCGTGAAGGAGTCGTTGTGTGGTTCCTCGTTCCAGGCCTCGGGACGCATCGTTACGGCGGTCTCGTCGCCCTCTCGGCTGAGGACACTGTACCGCTTCTCGGCGATGTACCGTTCGGTGGGTGCGTCCTCGATGTCGGCGAGTTCGCGGATCGTCGGCGTGTACATGACGCCGCCGAAGACGTTTTTCGTCCCCGGAGCGGCCCCGCGCTCGATCATCAACACGTCGAGGTCGCGGCGAGCCATCGTCAGCGCGGCGGCGCTCCCGGCGAGCCCCGCGCCGACGACGATCGCGTCGAACTCGCCGTCGTAGTTCGGCTGGTCGGTCATGCGTTCACCTCCTGTTTCAGTTCGCCGTCACGCGCCAGTTCGGCCAGTTTCGGACAGACCTCGAAGAGATCGCCCACGATACCGTAGTCGGCGTGTTCGAAGATCGGTGCGTTCGAGTCGGTGTTGATCGCGACGACCGTGTCACTGTCGTTCATGCCCTCGAGGTGCTGGACGGCGCCGCTGATGCCACAGGCAACGTACAGCTCCGGACGGACCGTCTTGCCGGTCTGGCCGACCTGCCGGGCCGGTTCGACCCAGCCTTCGTCGACGGCTTTGCGCGAAGCGGCCACTTCGCCGTCGAGTGCGTCCGCCAGCTCCCGGACGGGACTCACGTCGCCCTCACACCCGCCGCCCGCCGCGACGAGTACGTCGGCGTCCGTGATGTCTGTCACGTCCCCGACCTCCCGTTCGAGAACCCGCGAGATGGTGTCGCTCTCGTCGACGACGACCTCGACGGCCTCGATCTCGCCCTCACGCTCCGGGTCGGGGTCGGCGGGATCGAACACGCCGGCCCGGACGGTCGCCATCTGTGGGCGGTGGTCGGGACACTTGATGGTCGCCATCGCGTCGCCCTCGAACGTCGGGCGGCGTGCGAGCAAGAGTCCGTCCTCGTCGACGTCGAGTTCCGTACAGTCGGC
>JBDGUF010000071.1:0-17589 GCA_042216105.1 Halorientalis sp. | reverse complement strand
GTCTGGTACTTCTCGGCGAGGTTGAACGCCTCGACGGTCTTCCAGAAACACTCCGAGATGTTCGTCGGCGCGACGACGAAGCGGGGGATCTCGCCGTGGCCGCCGTACAGGAGCTGGTTGAGGTCGCCCTGTTCCTGTTTCGTGGGCATCCCTGTCGAGGGACCCGACCGCATCACGTCACAGATGACCAGCGGAGTCTCGCTGGTCGCCACGAGGCCGAAGGTCTCGGTCATCAGGTCGATGCCGGGACCGGACGTGGCCGTCATCGCGCGGGCACCGGCGCGGGCCGCACCCAGCGCCATGTTGATCGCCGCGAGTTCGTCCTCGGCCTGGACGACTTTCCCGCCGTACTGGTCGATCCGGCCGGTCAGGTACTCCATCACGTCCGTCGCCGGCGTGATGGGATAGCCCGAGTAGAAGCGACAGCCGGCGGCGATGGCACCCATGCCGATGGCCTCGTCGCCGTTCAGGAGGACGTAGTCGTTGTCGGTGGTCTCGACGTCGTAGTCGAACTCGGTGTCGGCGTACTCCTCGGCGACGTACTCCTGACCCACGCGGGCGGCCTCCTTGTTGTTCTCGACGATGGCCTGCCCCTTGTCGGAGAATCGCTTCTCCAGGGACTCGTCGAGGTTCTCGATGGGGAAGTTCGTCACCTCGCAGGCGGCCCCGAGCGCGACGATGTTGCGCATGATCGCGCCGCCGGCGTCCTCCGCCAGCGACTTCAGGGGCACGTCGAGTCCGATCATCCCGTCGGGGATCTCGACGTCCTGCATCGTGGTGCGCTCCCCGTCGTAGATGATGACGCTCCCCTCGTGGAGTTCTTCGAGGTTCTCGTCGATGGTTCGCTCGGTCAACGCGATGAGAATGTCGAGTCTGTCGACGACGCTCTCGACGCGATCGACCGAGGTCCGTACTTTGTACGCCGTGTATCCGCCACGGATACGCGACGCGAAGTCCTTGGAGGTGAAAACGTGGCGACCGGCACGGGACAGAGCCTGCGCGAAAATCTTGCCCGTCGAGTCGATCCCGTCGCCAGCTTCACCGCCGATGGCCCAATTGAGGTCCGCGGGCATACTAGCGAGGGGGTACCAAGCCACGACGCAAAAGCCTTCTGCAATCGGTGTTCAGGTCCGTAAATCGGTCAGTTGACTGATTGTACGTCCGGTTCTACCAGTTCGAAAGCGCCTTTCGGGACGGGAGTCAGTGGAAGCATATGGAAGACGTATCCGTCCCCGTCGCCGCCGTCGAGCCGGTCGGTCAGGACGCCGTCGCCATCGCCTTCGAGTCGCCCCCCGACTTCTCGGCCTACCCCGGCCAGTTCGTCAAGCTGAGCGCCGAAGTCGACGGCGAACGCGAGAGCCGCTTCTACACCATCTCCTCTGCGGACGTGACCGAGACCTTCGAGATCACCGTCGAGATCGACCCCGACGGGGCGTTCGGGCCGATCCTCGCCGACGTGGCGGCCGGCGACGAACTCGTCGTGTCGGGCCCGTACGGCAACGCCTACTACGACGGTGAACCGCGCGCGGTCGTCCTCGCGGGCGGTCCGGGCGTCGGCCCCGCGGTCGGCATCGCCCGGCGCGCGCTCGCCGACGGCAACGAGGCCGCCGTCGTCTACCGCGACGACGACCCGATCCACGAGACGGCGCTGGACGAACTCGCCGCCGCCGGTGTCACGGTCCACGTCCTCGACGCCGACGACGACATGACCGAGGCCGCGGCCGACGTGGTGACCGGAACGGACGGCGAACAGGTGTTCGTCTACGGCTTCGCGGACTTCCTCGACGCCGCGACGGCCGCCGTCGACGCGGCCGGCGGCGACGCCGACGCCGCCAAGGTCGAGAACTTCGGCTAGGCGAACGCGGGTGGGATTTAACCCCCGTCGGTCGGTACTCGGTGGCGATGAGTGTGTCTGGGCCCTCGCGGTTCGCCGCCCGACTCGGAGCCCTCCTGCTGGTCGCGAGCGCGGTGGCTCTCGTCGGCCCGGGGCCGGCGGTCGTCCGGGCCCAGGAGACGACCGAGGGGACGGCGACGACCGCGACCGCGACCGACGACGGGGCACGGATCGAGACTGCCGCGAGTGACGGCGGCGGCGGTGGCGGGCTCGTGAGCGGACTGTTCGGTCTCGTCGGGGACCTGATCGGATTCCTCGGCGGGATCGCGGGCGCTGTCGCCGGCTTCCTCGACAGCCCCGTCGGACACGCGCTGGTCGGGATCCCGCTGGGGATCTACCTCGGCCTGAAGGCCATCGCGCTCTACCTCGAGTACTACGAGTGAGCGTCCCGAACCGTTATTCCCGTCGGCGGTCGGACCGTCGACCATGGGACTGCGCGACGCGCTCGGCGAGTTGCTCGGGGACGAACGGACCGGTCTGCCGACGGACGACGGCTCTCCCGCGCTGGAACTGGCCCGCGAGATCGCCGAGAACCCACGGACGGTCGAGCTACGGGACGGCAGAGAACTGGGGTACGCGACCGTGGGCGATCCCGACGGCGAACCGCTCGTCCTCTTCCACGGGTTCCCCAACTCGCGGGTGTTCGCCGCGGCGTTCGACGACGTGGCACGCGAGCGGGGCGTTCGCGTGATCGCCCCCGAGCGGCCGGGCTTCGGCGTCTCCGATCCCGCTCCCGACCGCACCCTGACCGACTGGCCCGCGGACGTGGCCGATCTGGCCGACGCGCTGGGACTGGACGGGTTCCCGGTCCTCGGGATCTCGGCGGGCGGGCCCTACGCCGCGGCGACGGCGGCGCTGCTGGACCGGCGCGTCGAGCGGGCGGGGATCGTCTGCGGGCTCGGGCCGATGGACGCGGTCGACCTGCGGGACCGGCTCTGGTACTACGGCGCGCGCGTCCTGCCGCCGGCGGCGAAACTCGCCCTGTGGCTCGGCGAGCGGCGGGCGCTGGAGGACCGCGAGGCGTTCCTCCGGTCGATGGCCGAGAGCGCAGCGCCCGCCGACGAGTCGGTCTGGACGGGCGAACTCGGGCAAGTCCTCCACGCGAGCATGGTCGAGGCGCGCCGCCACCACGGCCTCGATCCCCTGGTGACCGAGACGGCGCTGTTCGGGCGGTCGTGGGGGTTCGACCTCGGGTCGATCTCGGTCCCGACGTGGCTGTGGTACGGGAAGGACGACACCGTCGTGCCACTGGCGATGGGGTCGTATCTCGCCGACGCGATCCCCACGGCCGAGGCGCACTTCTACCCCGACCTGGGCCACCTCTCGACGATCGAAGGGACCGAACGCGAGGTGTTCGAGACGCTCGCGGACTGAGACTGCCGGGTCGTCGAACCGTTCCCGATCCGGCGACGCGTCGGCGTCTCGAAGATGCACCCGGCAGGCGAGTTCCGCGCCGCGGACTGGTCGGCGGTTATCAGCCGCGATAACACGGGAGATACCTTTTACTCCATTGAGGGGAACAGGTGAACGATGGCACCGTTCACCGGCCAGGGAACGGTGTGAAAATTCGATGGTCCAGTACAGTATCTACGTTCCCGCGCTGTTGCTCGTCGCGATCGTCTCGTCGGTCGCGGCCTACCTCGGCTACGCGAAACGGGGACGACGGGGCACCATCTGGTACGTCGGCGCGATG
The DNA here is from genome assembly GCA_042216105.1 of Halorientalis sp. Taxonomy (GTDB): domain Archaea; phylum Halobacteriota; class Halobacteria; order Halobacteriales; family Haloarculaceae; genus Halorientalis. The sequence continues at coordinate 14,002 of JBDGUF010000071.1, read as the reverse complement.
GCCAGCATCGCGACCTGGTCGGTGTTTCTGGCGCTGGCCGTGGCCAGCACGACGCTGGGGCTGAAACTGCTCTTTTTCGCGGGGTTTCTGGTCTCGACGGTCACCCTCTGTAGCTGCTGGTTCCTCTTCGCCGTCGCGTACACCGGCCACTACGACAGGGTCCCGCGGTTCCTGCCCCACGCCCTCCTCCTCGTACCGCTGGCGTACGTGCCGCTGACCCTGACCAACCAGGCACACGGGCTGGTACTCCCGAACGCCCGCCTCGTCAGCGAGGGGTCGACGCTGCTGCTTACCTACGACGGCTGGGGGCCGGTCGCCTGGGTGTTCGCCGGTCTGGGCTACGCCCTGCTGTTGGGCGCGACCGCCCTCCTGTTCCGGAAGGCGCTCCACTCCCGGAACGTCTACCGGAAACAGAGCATCCTGCTCGCGTTCGGCGGGCTGTCGATGTGGGTCGGCAACGTGGTCTCGCTCGCCGGGCTGAGCCCGTTCCCGCACATGATGCTGGTGCCCCTCTCCTTTCTGTTCTGGGGCGCGATCGCGCTGCTGATCTTCACGAGTATCAGGTTCGTCCGGATCCTCCCGATCGACGCGGTGCTGGCCCGGTTCAGTTCGCGGTTCGACGACGTGTTGCCCCTGGCCCGTGACTTCGTGATCGAGGAGTTCGACAGCGGCGTCATCATCATGGACGACGACGCCCGGATCGTCGACATCAACTCCACGGCCCGGACGATGCTGGGGCTGGACGAGCGCGTGGTCGGCAAACAGGTCTACGACGTGGTCGACGTCGGGCAGTATTTCGACGACTACGAGACGGGCGAACGGGTCGGCGACCACCGGGAGCAGGTCTGGATTTCGACCGAACGCGGCGAGTACTGTTACGACATCAACGTCTCCGAGATCACCGACGACGGTGAGGTCGTGGGTCGGTCGGTGATGATCTACGACATCACCGAACAGAAGGAACGCGAGGAAGAACTCCGCGAGCGCGAGGAGGAACTCCGCCAGCAGAAACAGGATCTCGAACGGCAGAAACAGCAGCTCGAACACCAGAACGAGCGCCTGGACCGGTTCGCCAGCATCGTCTCCCACGACCTGCGCAATCCGCTGAACGTCGCCGCCGGTCGCGCCGAACTGCTGGAGGCCAAGCTCGGCGAGGAACACCGGGAGAGCGTCGAGGAACTGCAGACCGCACACGAACGCATGCAGGACATCATCGACGACGCGCTCACGCTGGCCCGCTCCGGGAAGGCCATCACGGAGAAGGAGGACGTGGACGTGGCGGCGGTCGCCACGGAGGCCTGGGAGAACGTCGACGCCGACCGGGGATCGCTGGCGGTCGACGTCGACATCCGACTGGAGAGCGACCGCGACCGCCTGCTCAACGTCTTCGAGAACCTCTACCGCAACGCCCTCGACCACAACGAGGGCGAGGTCACGATCCGGGTCGGCACCCTCGCCGACGACACCGGCTTCTACGTCGAGGACACCGGCTCGGGCATCCCCGAGGACGAACGCGACGACGTACTCCAGCAGGGCTACACGACCCACGAGGACGGGACCGGGCTCGGCCTCGCCATCGTCCGCGACATCGTCGGGGCCCACGGCTGGGAGCTGTCCATCGGCGAGAGCCCGGAGGGCGGCGCGCGCTTCGAGATCGAGTGTTTCAGCGAGCCCATCGAAGTGGAGACGGCGACCGCCTAGTGCTGGACGAACTCGATCAGGACCCCGCCCGTGGAGCCGGGATGCAGGAAGGCCACGTCGTGTCCCCAGGCCCCGTCACGTGGTTCCTCGTCGATCAACGCGACGCCGGCCTCGCGGGCGCGCTCCAGGGCGGCCGCGACGTCCGCGGTGGCCAGCGCGAGGTGGTGGATCCCGGGCCCGTTCCGGTCGAGGTAGTCGGCGATGGCCCCCTCGTCGTCGAGGGGTTCCAGCACCTCGAAGTAGCCGTTCCCGAGGTCGAGAAAGCGCACGTCCATGCCGTCGAACCGTTCCTGGTGAGCGACCGGCACGTCGAAAAGCGTCGCGTACTGCTCTACCAGCGCGTCGGCGTCGTCGGTCGCGATGCCCGCGTGATCGAACTCCATACCGGGCCTGCGTGACGCGACACAATCAGCGCTGTGGACCGCGTCGGCGGGCTCACTCGGGATCGAAGATGTCCTCGATCCGGCAGTCGAAGTACTCGGCCAGGTCGAAGGCCAGCTCCAGCGATGGGTCGTACCGGCCGCGCTCGATCGAGTTGATCGTCTGCCGGGTCACGTCCACCTCGGCCGCGAGGTCGGCCTGACTCAGGCCCCGCTTTTCGCGGCGCTCGCGCAGGTCGTTTTTCATGTGCGGTAGCGAAGTCCGAGATAGACGACTCCCCAGAGCAGGTAGAAGGCACTCAGCGCGTAGATCCCGCCCCAGACCGTCGGCGGGATCGCGTACCGGCCGGTCGCGTCCAGCAGGTACAGCGCCACGATGGTCGGCAGTCCCACGTAGGAGACGACCGAGACCGTGACGTTGCTCGCACGCTCGTGGAGCCGCCGGTCCCGCTCGTCCATGAACGTGATCGAGTCGCTGAACTGGGCGTACAGCGTCACGGCGAGCGCACCGAGCGCACCGACCGCGTAGACGATCAATCCGGCCAGCCGCCGGTCGATCTCGATGCCGACGAACAGGGCCACGACGCCGACGGCGACGAGACCGAGCATCAGTCGTTTGTACCGCTGTCCTCGCTGAATCGGGTGTGTCGCTGTCATGGTTTCAGGGCGGTGTCAAGCCACCTTTCCGTAAAGGTCGCTTTACAGTAAAGGACACTTTACACAGCCACTTAGCTCTGTCGCTGGTCGGGGAACTGCCGAAAAGCGGTCGGAGAAGGCGCTTCGCCGTCAGATGCCGCCGCCCTGGTACTCGCCGAACACGTCGCGCATGGCGTCACAGATCTCGCCGGTCGTGGCGTAGACCTTGACGGCGTCGATGAGGTAGGGCATGAGATTGTCGCCCTCGCGAGCGGCCTGCCGGACCGCGTCGAGTTTCGCCTCGACTGCCTCGTCGTCGCGGTCCTCGCGGACCTCCGCCAGCGTCTCCTGTTGTCGCTGTTCGAGTTCCTCGTCGACCTCCTCGATGTCCACGTCCTCCTCTTCCTCGACCTGGTACTCGTTGACGCCGACGATGATCCGCTCGCCTTCCTCCTGCTCGCGCTGGCGCTCGAAGGCCACGTCCTGGATCTCCCGCTGGACCCACTGATCCTCGATGGCAGGGAGCATCCCGCCCTTGTCGTCGATCCGGTCCAGGATCTCGAACGCTTCTTCTTCGAGGTCGTCTGTCAGGCTCTCGACGTAGTAACTGCCGCCCAGGGGATCGATGGTGTCCGCGGCCCCGGACTCGTGGGCGAGGATCTGCTGGGTCCGGAGGGCGGTCCGGACGCTCTCCTCGGTCGGGAGCCCGACGGCCTCGTCTTTCCCGTTGGTGTGGAGGCTCTGAGTCCCGCCCAGAACCGCCGCGAGCGCCTGGTAGGCCACGCGGACGACGTTGTTCTCGACCTGCTGGGCCGTCAGCGTCGATCCGGCGGTCTGGGTGTGGAACTTGAGTTGCTTGCTCTTGGGATTTTCCGCGTCGAACCGTTCCTCCATGATCTTGTACCACATCCGCCGGGCCGCGCGGAACTTGGCGACCTCCTCGAGGATGTTGTTGTAGGAGGCGAAAAAGAAGGAGAGCTGGGGGGCGAACTCGTCGACGTCCAGGCCGGCCTCGATGGCGGCCTCGACGTACTCGATGCCGTTCCCGAGGGTGAACGCGATCTCCTGGGCCGCCGTGGAGCCGGCCTCCCGGATGTGATAGCCCGAGATCGAGATGGTGTTGAAGTTGGGGACCTCCGAGGCGCAAAAGTCGAAGATGTCCGTGATGATCCGCATCGACTGCTCGGGTGGGTAGATGTAGGTGTTGCGCGCGATGTACTCCTTCAGCACGTCGTTCTGGATGGTGCCCCGCAACTCCTCGCGGTCGACGCCCTGCTGGTCGCCGACGGCGATGTACATGGCGAGCAACACCGAGGCCGGCGCGTTGATCGTCATCGACGTGGAGACCTCGTCGAGCGGGATGCCCTCGAAGACGGTCTCCATGTCCGACAGCGAGTCGATGGCGACGCCGGTCTTGCCGACCTCGCCGGCGGCCATCTGGTTGTCCGAATCGTACCCCATCTGTGTCGGCAGGTCGAAGGCCATCGAGAGGCCGGTCTGGCCCTCGTCGAGCAGGTAGTGGAACCGCTCGTTGGTCTCTCTGGCCGTGCCCATGCCGGCGTACTGGCGCATGGTCCAGAGCCGGCCGCGGTACATCGTGGGGTAGACCCCGCGCGTGTACGGTTCCTCGCCGGGGAACCCGAGGTCCTCCTCGTAGTCCAGGTCGGACACGTCGTCGGGGGTGTACAGGCGATCTACGGTCTGTCCCTCCGTGTCGGTGGTGAACGTGTCTTTGCGCTCACCGAACCGCTCGACGGTCGGTTCGACCGACTCCTCCTCCCAGTCGGTCTTCGCCGAGCGGATCTCCTGGAGGTCCTCCTCGTCGAACATGGCTGGGTGAACGGTGTGCCCGTGTATAAGCGTTGTCTGACCGGGCGGCGACGGCGGTCCGGCAGGGTTCGAACGCCGATCCGATCCGGGGGTATATACAGGCCACTCCGTTACGACGGCAGCATGAGCGGCCACGAGCTACTCTATCACGGGCTCCTGGCTGTCGGGGGCCTGCTCTCGGCTGGGATCGGCGGCTACGCCTGGCGGCGGCGGGACCGGCGGGAGGCGTGGCCGCTCGTCGGATTGTCGGCCGCGGTCGTCTACTGGATCGTGACGACCTCGCTGGTGATCGCGTTCGCCGGGACGCCGCTGGGGAAGGCGTTCGCCCAGGCCCAGTACGTCGGGATCACGCTGTCGGTGTTTTTCGTCTTCCTGCTGGCGCTCCGGTACACCGGTCGGGAGGAGTACGTCACCCCCTCGACGGTCGCGTTCCTGCTCGTTCACCCGGTGTTGACAAACGTCGCGGTGTGGGTACCGCCACTGCGAGGGGCGTTTCTGACCTTCGGCGCACCCGATCCGGGCACTTTCTACGGGTACGCCTACCAGTTCGGGCCGCTGTTTCTGGTTCACACGCTGTACTCGTACGTCCTGCTGACGGCGGCGACGGTGCTGTACGTCAGTTTCGCCGTCCGCTCGGAGGCGATCTACCAGCGACAGACCGTCGGACTGATCGTCGGCCTGGCCGCGCCCTGGGTCGGGAACGCGCTCTATCTGTCCGGAGTCGTCAGCGTCGATATCACGTCGCTGGCCTTCGCGGTCACCGGGCTCGCGATAGGGTGGGCGATCTTCTATCAGGACTTCCTCGAGATCGTTCCCGTCGCCCGTAGCACGGTCGTGGACAACATCGACGCCGGCGTGGTCGTCCTCGACCGCGACGAGCGGATCGTCGACGTGAACCCGCGCGCTCGCGACCTGCTGGAACTCGACGAGGAGTCGGTGATCGGCGACGACGTGACCGACCTGCTGGACGGGACGCCGGTACTCCGGACCGCGTACGACGACCTGGCCGCCGGCGGCGGGACCGGGGAGACGGAAGTCGGCGACGGCGGACGGGACTTCCACGTCCGGGTCTCGCCGTTACGCGACCGGCGGGAGACGCCGATCGGCCGCCTGCTCGTGATCGAGGACATCTCCGAGCGGAAACGCCGCCAGCGCGAACTCGAACGCCAGAACGAACGCCTCGAACAGTTCGCTAGCGTCCTCTCTCACGACCTGCGCAACCCGCTCAACGTCGCCGCCAGCCGGCTCGAACTGGGGCTGGAGACCGGCGACAGGGACCACTTCGAGCAGGCCCAGGAGGCCCACGAACGGATGGACCGGATCATCGACGACGTGCTGACGCTGGCCCGCGAGGGGCGCGGTGTCACCGACACCGAGACGGTCTCGCTGGCCGAGATCGCGACCGAGGCGTGGCGCACCGTCGCGACCGCCGAGGCGACGCTCACGGTCGAAACCGACCGCGCGCTCGTCGCCGATCCCGACCGACTCCGGCGGGCCTTCGAGAACCTCTTCCGGAACAGCGTCGAACACGCCGGCCCGGACGTGACCGTCACCGTGGGCGAGATCGACCGTCCCGACGCGACCGGCTTCTACGTTGCCGACGACGGCCCCGGTATCCCCGCCGACCAGCAGGACGCGGTGTTCGAGGACGGCTTCACCACCGCCGACGGAGGGACCGGCTTCGGCCTCTCGATCGTCCGGAGCATCGTCGAAGCACACGGCTGGGAGATCGGCGTGACCGACAGCGAAGCGGGCGGCGCACGCTTCGAGATCACCGAGATTCCGCCCCTGGCGGATCGGGACCGAGCGGGGCGTCGGGACGAACGAACGGAAGCCCGATGAACGTCAGCGTCCGGTGTCGTACTTGTAGGTCGCCTCGTCGGGGTCGATCCCGAAGTCCTCCGGGCCCTCCTCGGGTTCGCCACCGCCCTCGTCGGCGGCGGCGCGTTTGAACGCCTCCCGGAACTCCTGTGGCATCCGGAACTCCTCGACCGACAGGGCCATCGGGACGGCCTCGGGGGCGGTCCCCTCGCGTTTCTCTTCCAGCCGGTCCTGGAGTTTCTCCGGGAGCGACCCGGCGTCGATCGGCTCGAACTCGAACTGCCGGAGGTACTCGGGTTCGTCGGTCAGTGCGTAGACGGTCTCGAACCCCTCGTCGCCGGCCTTCTGGATGAGCCGTTCGACGACGTGTGCGCCGATCCCCTGCCCGCGCCAGTCCTCGAGGACGCCGATCGACGTGAGTTCACAGACGTTCCCGTCGTCGGTCTTGTGGACGCGGACCCGCCCGAACCCCGCCTTCTCGTTCGACTCCTCGTCGATGGCGATGACGTAATCCCGCGAGCGAAACGCCGTCTCGTCCAGGCCCATATCCTCGATGTGATCCAGAAGCCAGACCTCCTCGCGGTTTTTCGCGTCCCGGACGTACATACCCGGGTCTTGACCGCGCCCGGCTAAAAACGTTGGCAGCGCGTCCAGGGAACACACCGACGGCGCTGTGGGGTCAGTCCACGCTCGCTTCCCCGACCGAGAGGTACTCCTCGAGCAGGTCCTCGCGCTGGCGCAGGTCCTCGATCGACCCGTCCCAGGCGTTCTCGCCGCTCTCGATGATGTAGGCCCGCTCGGAGAGGTCGAGCGCGAAGTCGACGTTCTGCTCGGTGATCAGGACCGTCACGTCGCGACTGACGATGTCCTCGAGGATTTCCGCCAAGTCCTCGACGATGACGGGGGCCAGCCCCTCGGTCGGCTCGTCGAGCAGGAGGAGGTCGGGGTTCTGGATCAGCGCCCGCGCGACAGAGAGCATCTGTTGCTCCCCGCCGCTGAGGTTCCGGCCGCGGTTCTCCCGGAGGTCGTCGAGCACTGGGAAGATGTCGAACATCTCCTCGGTCGGCCGGGGCTCGGTCCCCCGACAGGCCCCGCGGGCGACCGAGAGGTTCTCCTGGACGGTCAGCGTCGGGAAGATCCGCCGCTCCTCCGGCACGAGTTTGATGCCCATGTTGCTGATCGAGTCGACAGACTTGTCGGTGATCGACTCGCCCCGGAAGGTGATCGTTCCCTCCCGTCGGGGGACCGTCCCGGTGATCGCCCGCAGTGTCGTCGTCTTGCCCGCGCCGTTGCGCCCCAGGAGTGCGACGACCTCGTTTTCCTCGACGCTCATGTCGATGTCGAACAGGACGTGGCTGTTGCCGTAGTAGGCGTTCGCGTCCGCGAGTTCGAGCAGGCTCATGGTTCACCTCCGAGGTAGGCCTCGCGGACGCGCTCGTTCGCCATCACCTCGTCGGGCGTCCCGTCGGCGATCAACTGCCCGTTGTCCAGCACGAGGATGCGGTCGGAGATGCCGAGCACCACGTCCATGTCGTGTTCGGTCAGCACGAACGTGATGTCGGTCTGTTCGTCCAGTTCCCTGATCAACTCGACCATCTTCTCGGTCTCCGTCGCGTTCATCCCCGCCGTGGGCTCGTCGAGCAGGACCACCGACGGGTCCGTCCCCAGCGCGAGCGCGATCTCGACCTTCCGCTTGTCGCCGTGCGAGAGGTTCTCACAGACCGTGTCCTGGACCGCTCCGAGCCCGACCATGTCGACGATCTTCCGGACGCCCTCGGTGAGTTCCGAGTCCTCGCGCGCGACGGCCCGCAGGTCGGACGTGCGGTCGTCGCGGCTGATGCGGGCGATCCGGAGGTTCTCCGAGACGGTCAGTCCCTCGAAGACGTTGTTGATCTGGAACGCCCGGGAGAGGCCGAGCCGGTTGATCTCGTGGGGTTCCTTCCCGCTGACGGTCACCAGTTCGTCCTTCCCGCGGGGACGCAGGCGGGCGACCCCGTCCGTGGGTTCGAGCCGGCCCGACAGCAGGTTGTAGAAGGTCGTCTTGCCCGCGCCGTTGGGGCCGATGATGCTGGTGATGTCGTCGCTGTCGATGGAGACGGTCACGTCCTCCACGGCGAGCAGCTTGCCGAAGCGGCGTTCGAGCCCTTCGGTCTCCAGAACCGTCGTCACGCTTCGGCACCTCCGACGAGGCCCTCCGGCTTGAGAAGCAACACGGCGATCAGGGCGACGAACGGGAACAGCTGGCCGGCACCGGAGGCGAACATGCTCCCGACCGCGATCATGATGCCGATAAGGTACGCGCCCATGAACGCGCCGGTAAAGGAGCCGAGACCACCGATGACCACGACGACGAAGGCGTTGATGATCACCTGGTTACCCACTTCAGGCGTCACGGACTGCATGGGGGCGGCGAGCGCACCGCCGAGGCCGGCGAGCACCGCGCCGATGAAGAAGACGCCGGTGTAGAGCCGCGGCACGTCGATACCGAGCAACAGCGCCATGTCTCGGTCACTGGAGGTGGCACGCACCACGCGCCCGAAGTTCGTGGTCCGCAAGGCGAGCAGGATCACGCCCATCACGACGATCGAGGCCACGATGACGAACGCACGGTAGGACGGGATCGACGCGCCCTCGCTCAGCACGATGTCGAACCGGAGACTGGGCGGCGGGTTGATGATCCGAGACCCGGACCCGAACACGTACCGGACGGCGTCGGTGATGATGAGGGCGAACGCGAACGTGAGGAGCAACTGGTCGAGCTCGTCCCGGTCGTACACGCGTCTGAGAAATCCGATCTCGATGAAGACCCCGACGAGCCCGACGACGAGTCCGGCAGCCACCAGTCCAAGCCAGAAGTTCCCGGTCGAACCCTCCACGGCGACGATACCCACGTAGGCACCGATCATGTACAGGGCACCGTGCGCGAAGTTCAGGACCTCAAGGACGCCGAAGATGAGGCTCAAGCCGACCGCGATGAGAAACAACCAACTCCCGATACTGAGGCCAGTGATGACCTGATCTATGAGCAGGCCAGTCGATACCATGGGAGCACCTCTCTATCAGCTATCGATTAAAACTTTCGCCCCCTTTATACACACGTGGAGGACTCAAACTGCGTAATGCCTTGAAATAACATAAACTAACTGATTATTATTATATGTAAACCCTGGTCTATTAGCCGAGTATGGATGTAAAACAACCGCCATGCTAGATAATGTCGATCGGTCCAGAGGCGAGTCGAAGGACACTGGGACGCGTCTCGTCAGTCGGCGCAAGTTCCTGGCGGCGTCGGGTGCGGGAGCGGCCGTCTCGCTCGCCGGGTGTTCCGGCGGCGGTGGCGGCGACGGGATAACCATCGGCGGCGTGTACCTGCTCTCGGGGCTGGCCGAGGCGCTGGGTGCCGGGTCGGCCGCGTCAGCCAGGATCGCCGTGGAAACGATAAATCAGAACGGCGGGATCATGGGCGAGGACGTCGAGCTCATCATCCGCGATCACGGCAACGACCCGCAGGGGCAGCTCCGGAGCCTCGTGCAGGAGGAAGGTGCGGACGTCCTCCTCGGGATGACGTCCTCGGGTGTGACGCTCAACTCCGGGCCCACAGTGCGACAGCTCGGGGTGCCGTGGACGCTGACCGACATCGGGACGCCGTACATCACCGAACCGAACGAGAAGAAATACGGAGACTACTACAGTGGGGACGGGAAAGCGGCCGGCCTCCCGAACGTGTTCCGGACGAACTCGAACACGTCCCACATGACTTACGCCATCGCGAAGTTCATCTCGGAGAACTACGACAACCCGAGAATCGCCAACATGGGGCCGGACTACGCGTACGGCCAGCAGTGTTGGGACTACGTGCAGGCGTACATGGACGGGATGGGATTCGAATACCAGGCCGTCGCCTCGGAGTTCCCGCAGCTGGGCGCGACGAACATGACGCCGAGCATCAACTCGGTGTTGAGCGCCAACCCGGACATCGTGTTCACGAGCTTCTGGGCGAACGACACCGTCACCTTCACGAATCAGGCCGTGGAGCAGGGCCTGTTCGAGCAGGTCGACGACGTGTTCGACACCATCGGGGCCGACCCGAACAACTTCCAGGCGCTCGGCGATACCATGCCCGAGGGCGTGCACTACTCCGGCTGGTACTGGCCGGGTGCCTACGACACGGAGGCCGACCGGAAGTTCATCAACAAGTTCCGGAACGCCTACAAGAACGACAGCGACATCCTCGCGTACCCGCCCTTCACCGGCGGGAGTACCTGGGTCGCACCCTTCATCTACAAGCAGGCCATCGAGTCCGCGGGGAGCACGAAACCCGACGACATCATCGCGGAGATGGAGGGCCTGACGTTCGAGGACGACCCGCGTGGGCCGGCCACGATCGACGCCAACACCCACCAGATGCAAACAAACTGCGTGATCGGCGAGTCGTCGTTCGACGCCGATGTGCCCTACGACGGAGCGGGCCAGATCAATACGGAGACCTACTCGCTGGATCGGGCCACGGCACTGGACCTGCTCGACGGGAGCGGCCTCCCGCCGGGAATCTGATATGAGCTACGGGTTAGCGCAGCGGGTCCGAACGGTCGAGAACACCTCCTGGATCGTCCTGGTAGCGGCGGTGTTGCTGGTCGCCGCGCCGTTCGTCCTCGGTGGCTACCAGACGTCGATTCTGACTCAGACGATAATCCTCGCGCTGTTCGCGACGGCGTTCAACCTCCTGTACGGGTACACCGGGCTGCTGTCGTTCGGTCACGCGATGTTCATCGCGGCGTCGGGCTACACGGTCGCGACGACCGTCGGGATGATATCGCCGGCGCTGGGCATCCCTGGGATGTTCGGCGGCGTCTCGCCGCTCGTGACGTGGACGCTGGGGCTCGTACTCGGTGTGATCGTCGCGACGTTGCTCGCGGTGTTCATCGGGTTCCTCTCGGTGCGACTCGAGGAGATCTACTTCGCGCTGATCACCCTCGCGTTCAGCATGGCGGTGTACGTCATGGTCCTCCAGGACACGATCGGTGTGATCCTGGAGGCGGTCGGTATCGGCGACGGGACATTCACGAACGGCTCGGACGGTCTCACCTTCATCATGGGTAAGGTCGACCTGTTCGGGTTGCAGTTCCGGCTGGTCAACATCGTCGACCCGTTCGCGTACTACTTCCTGTCGCTCGGCGTCGTGGCTGTGGGGCTGTACCTGCTCTGGCGGATCATCCAGTCGCCGTTCGGGATGATCTGTCGCGCCATCCGGGAGAACCCCGAACGGGCGAGAGCGCTCGGGATCGACGTGAATCGTCACCAGTGGATGACGTTCATCATCTCCGGGGCGTTCAGTGGCCTGGCGGGCGCGGTATTCATCCCGCTACAGACGAACGTCAACCCCGCCTACGCCCACTGGTCGTTCTCGGCCGAACCGGTCATCATGACGGTCATCGGCGGGCCGTACTCGTTTTTCGGCCCGATCGTCGGGGCGTTCACCTACGAGTACCTCCGCTGGTTCATCAGCCAGTTCCCGCTGCTCGAGCAGTACTGGCAGTTCAGCTTCGGCGTGCTCCTCTTGCTCGTCGTGCTGTTCTTCGACAACGGCGTCGCCGGCGGCATCAACAGGTTGCGCGCCTGGTTCGGCGTCGCCGGCCAGCGGTATCGGGCCGACGGCATGGACGGTGTCCTCGCGTTGGTCAGGGAGACCGCCGTGAGGTACGTCAAGCTAGTCAGGGACGGGATCGTCTCGTTCGTGCGACGAATCGTGGCAGACGTCAGGTCGATACCGGAACGGGTCTCGAGCCGGTTCTAGGGGTCGCCGTTCGCGGTCCCGTCGAGTTCGGCGATCGCGTCGACGATGCGCCCGAACAGTTTTCGCTCGCTGCGACGGAGGTTCTTCGAGACGGCCATTTTCGAGACGTCGAGTTCCTCTGCGAGCGTGTCCAGGGTCCCGTCCCGTGGAGTCCGGAAATACCCCTCCGTCACCGCGGTCCGGAGGGTGCGCCGTTCGACCTCGGAGAGTTCCCGACAGCCGTCGAGCAGTGACGCGGCCACGTCCGCATTGTCCATCACCTCGTAGTACTCCTTGAGGCCCATCGACTCCCGGGACTGGACGGTGAATTCGTTCTCTTTTTCGAGTTCCGACAGGGCCCCATCGGCCAGTTCGCTCCGGTCGAAGCCGAGGTGCCAGATCTCGCTCCCATCCTCGATCTCGAAGGGGCCGGTGATGTACCCGTCGTGTTTCCGGATGGTCGCCATCGCGTCGGTCTGTTCGATCCGGGATCGCAGCAGCGCCACGTCGCGCTCGCGCTTCAGCAGATCGTTCCCGCGAACGTTCTCGTGGTTTCGAAGAGTCCTCAGTCCGTTATCCAGCGCCTCCGCGTCCGCACCGCTGATCGCGATCCGCGTCTCCAGCTCCTCCGCGGCCGGGTTGAAGTCCCACTGCTTCGCGTGAAAGGACACGTCGTTCTCGACCGTCGTATCGATATATGGACAGTCGTACTGGACCATGTCTATTTGCAGTGATATCATTTAACACACCTGCGAGATCGTTTAGCGGTCACGCGTATAAAGATAATGTTGACTCAAACGAAGCGTATTTATTTCAGAGAGGCTCACCACGACCGAAAGGACCGCTGGACGGGACCGTAATCTATTTTCGCCGCGTTGTTTTTAGGTTTGCCTAAAATGGTCGGCGAGACGCTCTCGAAGATCGGGGCGCGGATCGAGGAGCTGGCGGTCGCCGGCGTGCGGTTCCCCGATCGGGAGACCGCCGAGGAGGCGGCACAAGCGGCGACCGCCTACCGGGCCGTGTTGCGCCGGTGGGACCCGCGAGCGCTCCGGTACGACTTCATCGCCTTCGAGGAACCGGACCGCACGACCCGGACGGTAACGCCGCCGGCGACGGACGAGAGGGCGTCGCTGACGGGGTTCTGTCACGACGTGGCCGCGGCCGTGTTCGAGACCCTGTCGGCGGAGGGCTACGTCGAGCTGGAGTCGTCGATCATGGACGTGTACTGCGAGACCGCCGACGCCCTCGACGACCCCGACGATCTCTGTCTGCACCTGTTGCGGACCCGCTCGTTCGAGCTGGGTACCCGGCTCTCGGCGGACGAGCAGACCACCGTTCTCCGGGCGGCCGCGGCGGAGCTAGCCGAGCCGGACGACACGGAGCGGCCCCTGGACGCCACCCTGCAGCGGTTACGGCGGCACGACATCGTCGCGGAGTACGCCGTCGACCGGCGGACCGATGCCCCCGAGATCGAGGCCTGGACGGTGACGATCACCGACTACGCGCTCACCGAGCGCTCGGCGTCGTTGCCGACGCTGCCCATCGCGATCGACCTGCTCGGTCGACTCCCCGGTCCGGCGCTGGAACTCTCGGACCCGCGACGGCTCGACGACGATCGCTGGCAGTTCGACCTGACGGTGACCGAGGACGGCCCGTCCCGGGGGCTGGTCCGCGCCCGACTCGACTCCCCGTGACCGCTCGCTCCGTACCGCTGACACCTCGCCGTTCCGGGCGGGGGAAGCTACTTTACCGGGTCGGCAAAATACCGATGCATGGCATCCGAATCGCTGGCCGACATGGACGAGGTCGTCCACGAACCGAGTCGGGAGTTCGTCGAGTCGACCAACGTCTGGGAGTTCAT
>JBDGUF010000067.1:0-20435 GCA_042216105.1 Halorientalis sp. | reverse complement strand
ATGAACTCCCAGACGTTGGTCGACTCGACGAACTCCCGACTCGGTTCGTGGACGATGCGATCTATGTCGGCTAGTGACTCGCTCATGTGTGGCTTGATAGCATTGTGGTTGGCAGCCGATGCTGCGACGTGGTGGGCGACGGCAAACGGGAACGCCTATTCGGGGCTCGATCGTGCTGACGCGTATGAAAGACGTCGTCCGCCGGAACTTCGACGCCAGCGTCGACGCGTACGCTACCTACGAGCAACGGACGAATCGCTTCACCGCGCTCGCCCGGTTGCTGGCCACCGAGATGCGCGCCCGTGGCGCGGACGATCTCGGGACCGTCCTCGATGCGGGCGCGGGGACGGGTGTGAGTACGCGAGTATTCGCCGAGACGGCGACGGACGCGATCGCCCTCGACATCAGCCGCGAAATGGTGGCCGAAATCGACTCCACGCCCCGTCTCCAGGCCGACTTCGACCGGTTGCCGCTCGTCGACGGGTCGGTCGACGGGGTCGCCTTTACCGCCTCGCTCTTTCTGGTCCCCGACCCCGCGGCCGCGGTCCGGGAAGCCGCCAGGGTTCTCCGACCGGGTGGCGTGGTCGGTGCCGTCGCACCGCTGGGCTGGGTCCGGCTGGACGGGACGGACGTATTCGAGGAACTCGAACGCGAGTCGCGCTCCCCGACGAGTGCCACGGGGATCCGGGACACCCTCGCGGACGAGTTCGCGGTCACGACGGGCACCTGGCGGTTTTCGACGACCGCCGCGAACTTGCGACTGTTCCACGCGATTCCCGCGATGGCCGCGCGCCTCTACCCGAACCTGGACACCGAGGAACGCGTCGCGAGGGCGCGCGAACTCCTCGATGCCGTCGACGGAACCTTCGAGCAGCGGTGGCGCTGGATCGTCGGCGTCCCCGAGTAGACGGGTCCGACGGGCGGTTCGTCCGCAGCGGAGCGGCATCGTCACTCGGCGTGTTCGCGTTTCAGTGCGAGCGCGGTGCGGTCGAACTCGCAGACGAGCGGTTCCTCCTCGCTGTTCACCTTGAACACCTCGACGTGCATCGTGACGATCCCCCGGTCGCCGTCGCTGGTCTCGCGTTTGTCGGTCACGGTCGACTGGACGCGGATCGTGTCGCCGTGGAACAGGGGATTCGGGTGTTCGACGTTGTCGTACGACAGGTTCGCGACGATGGTGCCGTCGGTGGTGTCCGGGATCGTCAGCCCGACGGCCAGACTCATCGTGTAGAGCCCGTTGACCAGCCGCTGGCCGAACTGCGTGTCGGCCGCGAACTCGGCGTCGAGGTGCAACGGCTGCTGGTTCATCGTCATGTCGCAGAACTGCTGGTTGTCGCGCTCGCTGACCGTCCGGCGCTTGTCGTGTTCGATGGTCTCGCCGACCTCGAACTCCTCGTAGTACTTTCCTGTCATCGTTTTCCCTGGTGTGTCAGAGGATCGTGCCGTGTTTCTTGTCGGGCAGGTCTTTCTCGACGGTCTCGTAGAAGGCAAAGCGGTTCGTCAGTTCCTCCCGGAGGTTACTCGGCGGGACGATCTCGTCGACGACGACCTCGCTGGCCATCCGGTGGATGTCGATGTCCTCGCGGTACTCCTCGCGGAGTTCCTGCTCGCGCTGTGCGCGCTCTTCCTCGTCGTCGATCTCGGAGAGTTTGCGCGCGTAGACGGCGTTGATCGCCGCCTCGGGGCCCATGATCGCGATCTCTCCCGATGGCAGGCCGATGGTCGACTCGGGGTCGTAGGCCGGACCGGACATCGCGTAGATGCCCGCGCCGTAGGCCTTCCTGACGACGACGGACTGTTTGGGGACGGTGGCAGAGGACGTGGCGTAGATCATCTTCTTGCCCTGTTCGAGGATGCCCTCCTTCTCGACGCCGGACCCGGCCATGAAGCCGGGGGTGTCACAGAGGTACAACAGCGGGATGTTGTAGGCGTCGCAGGTCCAGATGAACTGGGCGGCCTTCTCGGCGGCGTCGGGGAAGATCGCGCCGGCCCGGTGGTCGGGCTGGTTGGCGACGATCCCGACCGGGCGGCCGTCGATCCGGGCGAACGAGGTGATGATCTCCTTGCCGTACTCGGGGCGCAGTTCGAGCGTCGACCCGGCGTCGACCACCCGGTCGATCACGTCGAACATGTCGTAGGCCTTGTTCGGTTCCTGGGGGACGACGGCGTCGATCCCTTCCGGGGAGAGCTTCGGGTCCGTGCCGCCGGTCCGTGGCGGGTCCTCGTCGGCGTTGTCGGGCAGGTAGCCGATGAGTTTGGCGACGAGTTCGCGGGCGTGTTCCTCGTCCTCGGCGATCAGGTCCGCACTCCCGGAGTGTTGGGCGTGGACGTCGGGCCCACCGAGGTCTTCGAGGCTGATCTCCTCGCCGGTGACCATCTCGACCATCCGGGGGCTGGCGATGGCCATCGCGCTCATGTCCCGGACCATGACGGTGAAGTCCGCAAACACGGGGGTGTAGGCCGCGCCAGCGATACAGGGGCCGTACAGCACGCAGATCTGCGGGACGCGACCGGAGAGCATCGAGTGGTTGTAGTAGTACTTCCCGATGCCCTCGCGGTTGGCGAAAAAGCCCGTCTGCTGGTCGATCCGGCCGCCCGAGGAGTCCATCAGGTAGAGGACGGGGCGGCCGGTCTTCAGGGCCCGCTGTTGCATCCGGAGGAACTTCTCGACGCCCTTGGCGGCCATCGACCCGCGTTTGACCGTGTAGTCGTTGGCCATGAAGTGCAGGTCCCGGCCCTCGAACTCCGCTGCGCCGGTGATGAGCCCGTCGGCCGGGAGCTGGTCGTCCTCGTCGAACGCCGCGAACTTCCCGTCCTCGAACAGGAACTCCTCGCCGAACCACAGATCGATCCGGTCGCGGACGAACAGTTTCCTCTGTTCGGGCAACTGCTCTTTGTACTTCTCGGGGCCGCCCTCGAGGATCTCCTCGATCTCCTCGATGAGGTTCTCCTCGCGTTCGGTCGGGCCGAGGTCGTCCGCGACGGTCTCTTCGTCCACATCGCGCTGGTCGCCGTCGTAGGTCGCGCTGCCGACCTCCTCGCCGCTGTCGACGACGAGGATCACGTCGTCCTCGAAGTGCGTCGCCAGCGCCTCCGCGATCGCCTCTGCCTCCGATTCGGTCGTGTCGTCCGAGATTCTGATGCGCATGATTACTCCTCCAGAACGACGAGGGTGTCGCCCATGTCCACGGAGTCGCCCTCGGCGACCGGGACCGACGCGACCGTGCCACTCGTGGACGCAACCACGTCGTTTTCCATCTTCATCGCCTCCAGCACGCAGACCACGTCGCCCGCCGCGATCTCGTCGCCGGGGTCGACCGCGACCGACAGGACGGTCCCCTGCATCTCGGCGGTGATCGCGCCCGCGGCGGCCACGTCCGACGCAGCGCCCCCGGACGAGTCACCGCCGGCACCGCCGCCGGAACTCCCGCCGGCGTCGCCGCCCCGCGGGGCGCGTGGCAGTCCCTCCTCGACGACCACGTCGAAGCGCTTCCCGTCGACCTCGACGGCGATCTCGTCGGTCGACGCCGACGGCGCGTCGCCGCCGACCGCGTCGGTCCCCCAGCGTTCGACGGCCGAATCGAGGGCCTCGTCGTCGAGGTCCTGATCGAGGTACTTCGTGGTGTGATCGCCGGCGACGAACTGCTCGTCGTCGAGCATCAGCAGGTGGAACGGGATCGTCGTGTGGACGCCCTCGACGGCGAAGTGGTCGAGGGCGCGTTCCGACCGGTCCAGACAGTGGTCGCGGTCCTCGCCGGTGACGATCAGCTTCGCGATCATCGAGTCGTAGTCGCCGCCGATCTCGTCGCCCTGCGCGACCGCGTGATCGAGGCGGACGCCGATACTGCTCGGGGGCTCGTACGTCTCCAGCGGCCCCGGCGTGGGTGCGAAGTCCTCGGCCGGGTTCTCGGCGTTGATCCGGTACTCGACGGCGTGGCCCTCGATCTCCACGTCGTCCTGGGCGAAGGTCAGCTCCTCGCCCGCGGCGACCCGCAGTTGCCAGCGCACGATGTCGATCCCGGTCACCTCCTCGGTGACGGTGTGCTCGACCTGGATGCGGGTGTTGACCTCCATGAAGTAGAACTCGCCGTCCTCGACGAGGAACTCCACCGTCCCGGCGTTGGTGTAGCCGGCTTCCCGGACGCCCCGGCGGGCGGCCTCGCCGATCTCCTCGCGCAACTCGGCGTCGAGCGCGGGACTGGGGGCCTCCTCGATGACCTTCTGGTGGCGGCGCTGGAGCGAGCAGTCCCGTTCGCCCAGATGCCGGACGTTGCCGTGTTCGTCCGCCAGCACCTGTACCTCGATGTGTTTCGGGGCTTCGAGGTACTTCTCGACGTAGACCGAGTCGTTGTCGAAGTAGGCCTCGCCCTCGCGTTTGGCGCTTTCCAGCGCGTCCTCGACTTCGGCCTCGCTCCGGACGATCTTCATGCCGCGACCACCGCCGCCGCCCTCGGCCTTGATCGCGATGGGATAGCCGTACTCCTCGCCGAGTTCGCGCACTTCGTCGGGGTCGTCGACGGGGTCGGTCGTCCCGGGGACGACCGGGACGCCGGCCTCCTGCATGACGGTCCGGGCTTTCGTCTTCTCGCCCAGGGTCTCCATCGCGTCGCTGGGCGGGCCGACCCAGGTGATGCCGTCGGCGGCCTCGACCCGGGCGGCGAACGCGGCGTTCTCCGCGAGGAACCCGTAGCCGGGGTGGATCGCGTCGGCGTCCGCTCGCCGTGCCACGTCGACGATCTCCTCCTGGTCGAGGTAGGATTCGCTGGCCGGTGCCGGGCCGACGTTGTAGGCCTCGTCGGCGTACTCGACGTGGCCCCCGTTGCGGTCGGCGTCGCTGTAGACGGCGACCGTCTCGATGCCCAACTCCTCACATGCCGCCATCACGCGGACCGCGATTTCACCGCGGTTGGCGACGAGTACCTTCTCGAACATCAGTAGGACTTGGGGAAGCCGAGTTCCTGGCTGATGTGGTTGTACGCCATCTGCTGGGAGACCGGGGCCAGCCGCGTGAGGTTGATCTCCCGCCACCAGCGCTCGACGTCGTACTCCTTGGCGTAGCCCCAGCCGCCGAAGGCCTGCATCGACTGCTTGACCGCCTCGATGCCGGCGCTGACGGCCGTGGCCTTCGCGACGTTGGTCTCGTAGCCACACTCCTCGCCCTGGTCGTAGAGCCACGAGGCCTTCTCGCGCATCAGCGCGGCCGTCTCCATCTCCGCGTACGCCTGCGTGATGGGGAACGAGACGGCCTGGTGGCTGCCGACGGGCGCACCGAAGACCTCGCGGTCGTTGGCGTACTCGATTGCGGTGTCGGCGGCCAGTTTGCCGATGCCGGTGCCGGCGGCCGCGAAGCCGATCCGCTCGGGATTCAGCATGTCGACCAGCGCCCACCAGCCCTCGTCTTCCTCGCCCAGCAGGTTCGACTCGGGGACGCGCACGTCCTCGATGAAGACCTCGCAGGACTTCGAGTAGTTGATGCCGTGTTTCGGGATGGGCGAGACGTCGATCCCGGGGTCGTCCATGTCGACGATGAACAGGCTGATCCCGTCGGTCCCGCGCTCGACTTCCTCGCGTGGCGTCGTGCGGGTGACGAGGATCATGTTGTCGGCCCGGTCCGAGAAGGTGATCCAGGCCTTGTTCCCGTCGAGGACGTACTCGTCGCCGTCTTTCTCCGCGCGGGTCGCGACGTTCAGCGTGTTCGTCCCGGCTTCGGGTTCGGTGATCCCGATCGAGAAGTTGCGCTCCCCGTTGGCGATGTCGGGCAAGTAGGTCTCTTTCTGTTCTTCGGTCCCGTTCTCGCGGATGCCGACGGCGGCCATGCCGGCGGTCAGCACCAGGTACCAGGTGCCGGCCATGCCACAGCCCTCTGCACAGAGGGTCTCCATGGCCAGCCCCATCTCCTGCATCCCCATGCCGGCCCCCTCGTACTCCTCGGGGACCAGCAGGCCGTGGAAGCCGGCCTCGGCCAGTTCGTCCCAGAAGTCCTGGGCGAACTCCCCGGCCTCTTCTTTCTCGCGCCAGTACTCCGGTCCGTACTCGGCCGCCACGTCCGCCGCGGTCGACCGAATCATCGAACGTTCGTCCGTGGATTCGAAGTTCATTGGTGAGTTGTCTCGTCGCCGCTCAGGCCTCGACGTCCGCTTCTTCTTCGGCCTCGTCCTGGAGTTCCGTCCGGCGAATCTTGCCCGTGACGGTCTTGGGCAGCTCCTCGCGGAACTCGATCTCGCGCGGATACTCGTGGGCCGAGAGTTCCTCTTTCACGTGGGTCTGGATGTCGTCTTTGAGGCTCTCGGAGGGGTCGGCGTCCTCGCTCGGGACGACGTAGGCCTTGACGATGTTGCCCCGCTCCTCGTGGGGCTTGGGGACGACAGCCGCCTCCGCGACGGCCTCGTGTTCGCCCAGCGAACTCTCGACCTCGAAGGGACCGATCCGGTAGCCCGACGAGAGGATCACGTCGTCGGCCCGGCCCTCGAACCAGAAGTAGCCGTCCTCGTCTTTGTGCGCCAGGTCGCCCGAGAGGTACCACTCGCCGTCGGGACCGTCGACGAAGGCCTTCTGGGTCTTCTCGGGTTTTTCCCAGAACTCGGCGAAGAAACACGGGTAGTCGCCGCGCTGGGCGATCTCGCCGGTCTCGTCGGGCTCCATGACCTCGCCCGTCTCGGGGTCGACGATGTCGGCCTCGATGCCGGGCAGCGGCTTCCCCATCGAGCCGGGCCAGAGCTCCATCGTCGGGTAGTTGTTGATGATCATGTTGCCGGTCTCGGTCTGGCCGTACGTGTCCAGGATCGTGACGCCGAGTTCCTCCTCGCCCCACTCGACGACGCCGGCGCTGAGCGGTTCGCCGATCGAGAGAGCGTGGCGCAGGTCCAGGTCGACGTCGGCGAGTACCTCCTCGTTCTCACGGAGCATCCGGTAGGCCGTCGGGACCGAGAACAGGACGTTGATCGGGTACTCGTCGAGCAACTCGGCCCACTCCTCGGGGTCGAACTCGCCCTCGTAGGTGAACAGCGAGGTACCCCAGAACCACGCGCCGAGCGTGTTGATCGCGCCGGTCAACCAGCCCAGGTCGCCGGTCGACCAGTAGAGGTCCCCGTCCTGGAGGTCGACGGCGTACTTCTGGGTGGCCGCGACGCCGGCGATCCAGCGCTGTTTGTGGAGGACGCCCTTCGCGAGGCCGGTCGTCCCGGAGGTGTAGTACAGCAGGGCGTCGTCCTCGCCGCCGGTCTCGGCGACCTCGTACTCCGTACTCGCCTCGTCCAGGGCGGTGTTGAAGACCACGTCGTCGGTCGGTGCACCTCCGCCCCGGTCGACGGTGATAACGTGTTCGACCGCGGGCGCGTCGTCCAGCGCGTCTTCGACCGTGTCGCGGTTGTCCGTCGTGGTGACGACGACATTCGCGTCGCAGTCGTCCAGCCGGTAGGAGATCCCGTCGGGACCGAACCGCTCGTTGACGCTCCCCCAGACGGCCCCGTGTTTGAGCGTCCCGACCAGCGCCACGTAGTGTTCGGGGATCCGTGGCATGTACGAGAACACCCGGTCGCCCTGTTCGACGCCGAGGTCGCCGAGGACGTTGGCGAACTGGCTCGATCGGTTCGAGAGTTCCCAGAACGTCATCGTCGACAGCTCCCCGTCGGTCCCGACCTGATAGAGGGCCACCTGGCCCCGGTCGGTCGCGTGCCGGTCGGCGACCTCGTGTCCGATGTTCAGTTCGTCCGGTGCGTCCCAGTCGGCCTCCGCGTAGATGTCGTCCCACGAGAACTCTTCGCGCGCCCGTTCGTAGTCTTCGAGATTGTGGCTGGTCACCATACACCGCTCCGGATATCGGTATCCGATATAACTGTACCGGTTAATTACGCTACAGAAAATAACAGAATCATGTTCGATCTATTTCCCACGAAGGATTCGATCGGGTGCAGTACTGCGTAAACAGCTCCGTTTTCGACAGATAATCTCGAATATGGTTATTTCGGGGTCGGATCGTCCGCCAGGACCGGTCGGCGGCGACCGCTCGTGGCCGGCGTCAGTCGGGGTCGGATTCGTCCCACAGCGCCAGTGCCGTATCGCGGACGACGCTCGGGAACGAGTTCTCGAACGTGACCCGCGGAGCGATGTAGGTGTCCTCCCACCGGGGATCCCAGGCCGCGTTCACGTACAGGCGCGAGCCGGTCTCGCCACTCTCTCGGTATCGGGGACGCGTCGCCGCCGGCGCGTCCGGATCGCTGAACGTCCAGTCGTGAGCGGGGTGGGCCTTCAGCCAGAGGTCGGCCAGAACACGGCCGAAGTCGTGGGGCGGAACGTCCTCGTCGACGACGACGACCGTGTCGAAAAGCGACGAGAACGAGAACAGGATGTTCGCGAGCTGCCACTCGAACCCGGCGTAGAGGACGTCGCTGGCAACGAAGCAGATCCCGAGTTCGGCCTCCGCCGGCAACAGCAACCACTCGACGGGCGAGATGCCCCAGTAGTTGTTGACCCGGTGGAAAAGAGCCGCTGCCGTCGTCAACCCCGTGAGCTGGAGATCGTCCGCCAGCGGCCGGCCGACCGGCGAGAGGGGAACGACCGGGTCGTCGGTGGCGAGGACACGCTCGACCGACAGCGAGAGCGGCCTGCTGTCGACGACGGACTCCCAGGCTTCCCGGCGGTCGGAACGGAAGTCCGGGTTCCGGTCCCCGATCGTCGCCTCGACGACGACTTCCGTCGTACTCGGGACGAGGCCGCCGTTGGTCGGCACGAGCGGGACGGTTCCGGCCACCCCACAGGACTGGACCGGCGTGTCGACGCGTTCGGTGACGGCGAGCAGGTAGGCGGTCGTGATCGCGGCCGGCGGGACGCCGAGCGCGATCGTGACCGTCGCGCCGTCGCCCACGAGCGACGGCAGGGCGTCGGGCACGCGGACTCGAAGTGTGTCACCGCTCACGACCGAGCCGTGGACCGGGGCCCAGTGTGTCCCGTCGGCGGTCGACACCGACGCGAGACCGAGCGTCATCGCAGGCCAGGTGTCGGTCTCCCCCTGTGGGAACCCGAGATCCTGTACGTCCGCGTCCGTTCCCGACGCCGCCTGCCCCGTGTACGTCGGTTCCGGGCGCTCCCTCGCCGGCCCGAGATCGGCGATCGTCTCCAGGGAGTCGACGAGGGTCGCGTCGGGGTCCAGTCCGAGTCCGAGCGACAGCCGCGACCACGGCCGGGCGTCGCGTCGCTGCGTCAGGTCCGCTCCGCTGAACACTCCGCTGGTCAGACCGATCCCGTGAGCCCGCTCGAACCGGAGCGCGGGACCGCTCGCACGGAGCGCCTCGCCGGCCAGCACGTCGATCGGCACCTCGAACGGCCCGTCCAGCCGGACGAGATCCCCGTCGCCGGCCAGTCCGTGGACGTACTGTGCGAACGGAATCATCGCGACCCCTCCGTCCGCTCGTCGAGACGGTCGAACGCCGCCGCGTCCAGCCCCGCCTC
The DNA here is from genome assembly GCA_042216105.1 of Halorientalis sp. Classification (GTDB taxonomy): domain Archaea; phylum Halobacteriota; class Halobacteria; order Halobacteriales; family Haloarculaceae; genus Halorientalis. Next base: position 10,988 of record JBDGUF010000067.1, on the reverse strand, counting down.
GACGAGGCGCTCCTGGGCGCGCTTCCTGCGTTCGGCGACCCCGGTCGACTCCGTCGCGTCACCGTCCGTGGTCGCGTCGATGTAGGCTTTGGCCGTCTTGGCTTTCGAGGTCCCAACGTCCGCGCTCCCTTTCTCGTCGGGCGTCTGGTAGATGTTGAGTGGGACCTTCGGCATCCGCTCGACGCCGAACTGGTGGAAGTCGGCGTCCGGATCGGCCTCCAGCGCGATCGCCGACAGCACCGCGCGCGGATCGAGCGGATCGACCTCGGCGTCGACGAACACGAAGAAGTCGATGTGGAGCATGCCCCACGTCGTGAAGATGAAGTTCGCGAGCTCGTGGAGATACCCCGGGTAGGGCCGGTCCGTCGCGATGACCCAGACGGTCCGGGACGTGAACCGCCACGGGGCCGCCATCTCGACGTCGAAGCCCGCGGCCCGGAGCCCCACGGTCGCGTCGGGCCCGGCCGCCGCGACCCGGAGCGTGCTGGTGGAGTTCTGACCGTACCCGACGCCGGTCCCCTCGACGCAGAAGGGGAGGTGCGGTTCCGGCCGGTGGGTGATCGCGTCGACCTCGAACACCGGCATGGACCGCCGCGGACCGTTCATGTACCCGAAGTAGTCACCGAACGGCCCCTCGTCGAGCCGGTCGTCGGGCCGAACGTGTCCTTCGAGTACCAGCTCGGCCGTCGCCGGTACGTACAGGTCGCTGGTCTCGCAGGCGACGAGATCCACGGGCGCGTCTTTGAGTCCGCCCGCGAAGGCGGCTTCGCTCCGGCCGGTCGGGATCCACATGTCCGCGGTACACTCGACGGTGGGTTCCCCGCCGACGACGACCGCGACCGGCATCGGCTCGTCCCGGGGCTCGTAGTCGTAATAGTAGCGGTTGGGGACCTGTTCGCCGGCGAGCAACAACAGGCTGGCCTGTGAATCGTCGTGGAGCATCATCCGGTGGCTCGACCAGCGCCCCCACTCGGTCTCGGGGTCCGGTGCGACGATAGTGTGGAGATTGGAGTAGCGTCCCCCGTCGCCCTCGTGGATGTACGGCCACGGGAACGACAGCAAGTCGGCTTCTTCCCCCGTCCGGACTATCGCTTTACAGGGAGCCTCCCGCCGGTCGACGATGCGCGGCTCCGTCGGCGCGCCGAGGCGGTCTATCACCCGGTCGTAGTACGTGCGTCCTGCGAGCCCGCCCGCAAACCCCAGCGCCCGGGCGAAGTGGTCCCAGGGACGGGCCACGGGACCCCGGTACGGATCGCCGACGAGTTTCGTCGCTGTCTCCATCCCGGCGATCGACTCGAAGACGGGGATCGGTCCGTCGCGGACGTTCGCGAGGGTCGTCACCGCGCTGGCTTCGAGATCCCACGAGACCGACCGTTCGAAGGAGCGAGTCCAGCCGCTCGCGTCGAGCAAGTCGAGGTAGTCACGAAACGAGTCGACGGCCATCGCTCACTCCCGCTCCGCGATCGCACGCCCGAGCGGATCGTCGTGCAGTTCCTCGCGGACCTCCGCGTAGGCGTCGAGCAGGGCCGACCGTTCCGCCGCGAGGCCGTCGAAGGCGACCTCGCGGAGCGCGTCGGCGGTCGACTCGTACTCGCCGGTTTCGACGAGATACCGCAGAAGTACACTCAGGTCGTCGGATCGGGTGTTGAGAACGTTCGAGGCTGCCTCCTGGTCGGTCGCGAGCCGGGTCAACAACTCCCTGTCGAGACCCGACGCATCGGTCTCGTCGAGCAGTTCGACGTACATGGTCTCGCTGACACTCTCGTGTGGTCCGGCGACGACCGTCAGGGGCACCGGATCGGCGAGTTCGTCCGGATCCTGTGCGATCCGGACGCGTGCCTCGAAGATACGTTTGGTCTGGGCGTCCGTGATCTGGAGGGTGGTTTCAGCCCCTGACTCCTCGGGGAGATGATCTGCTGAGGTGATGTAGTGACTCGACATTACGTGACCCCTCGGCTGGTTCGCGGCTGTTCCTAGACCCTGTCGTGCCACTGTGAAATATGTACCGTCAGAACTCCCGGGAGCGCCGATTCCCCGCGCCGTCGAAGCGCCCCGGTGTCCCGGCTCGACTGGGTCCCGCAAAAACACCGTCCGGTGAGAGACGACGGTTCTCGTATTCCGCCCGACGAGCGCGAGACAGACCGTCAGGGTCAGCCACACGAACGCCGAAAGCGGGACCGACTCGGTCCGTCGATCGTCCGCGAGATGGTCGACGCTCACGGGCGAAATGCGGCGGTCATCGAGAGTGAGAGCGAGGGAGAGATACGCGAGACGGTAGATATACGTGGCCCCATAATCCACACCCGATGTATTGTCAGACATCGAGGTTATATTCCAAGCATGAGTTTTAGTAACAAACTTAGAGCGGTGCTACGTCGTTTCTCGTCCGGCGACGATACGTCCGAGGAGACGGAGCAGACGACCAGTTCTCCCCGAGCCGAAGGCGAGGCCAACAGGCGGCCGACGCCGGACGGCGGGCAAGTCAGATCGGAGGACGCCCCGGAACTGGAAAACATCGGGCTTCGGGATGAGGTCGACGAGACGCGGCTCATGGCGGCGCTCAACCTCGACAGTGACGAGATCGACTGGCGCAAGGAGTTCGTCGGCTTCGACGACGCCGACACTGCCCGGTTGGCGGAGCTGACCCCTGTTTTCGAGGACATCGCCGACGATGTGGCCGCCCACTTCTACGACCATCTCGGGCAGTACGACCAGACGCAGTCGATCCTGGACCGGTCGGACCGGACGGTCGACCAGCTCGAGTGGACCCAGCAGCGGTACCTGCTCAGTCTCGGCGACCACGCCTACGAACCCGGCGGGGACAGCGGCTACGGTCGGGAGTACTTCCGACAGCGTGCGGTCATCGGCAAACTGCACGAGCGGCTGGACATGCCGCCGAAACACTACATCGGCATGTTCGGACACTACCACAGGCTGGTCGTCGACGAGTTGTTCGACCGACTCGCGGCCGACTTGCCCGACGGGGAGGCGACGGCAGCCGTCGCCGAGACGCGGGACCGCCTCCAGTCGTTTCTGAAGATCACGAATCTCGATCTCCAGGTCGCGATGGACGCGTATCTGCGGTCGGGCGAGCAAATCTGGATCGACGCCCTCGAGGAGATGCTCCAGCCGGTCATCATCCTGGATCGGGAGGGTGAGATTCTCCTGTTCAACGACGCGATGGAGGAGCTAACCGGCGTCACGGAATCCGAGGCCCGCGAAATGGATCTCTGGGAGATCTATCGCACCGACGAGACCCACGACACGAAACGGACGATGCTCGAAGTCACGCTGGAGGAGGAAGAACCCATTCGCGAAGCTGAGATCGAACTCCTGACTCACGACGACGAACGGCGTGACGTCGTCCTGTCGAGCGTCCCGCTGTACGACGACCACGGCGTTCTCGTCGGTGCTACGACCATCATTCAGGACATCACCGACCTCCGCGAGCAGGAGGCCGAACTGAAGCGCCGTCAGGAGACGGCGGCGGAGATCGAGACGGCGATCGCCGACCTCCGAGACGCGACCGAAGCGGTCGCCAACGGGAGCGACGAGATCGCGGACCTGGCCGACCAGCAACGCGCCGACGTGCAACAGATCGCCGACGAAGTCTCGGACATGAGCGCCTCCATCGAAGAAGTGGCCGCGAGCGCCAATCAGGTCAAGGCCACGAGCCAAGACACCGTCTCACTGGCCACGGAGGGCCAGGAGGCCGCCGACGACGCCCGCGATCTGATGCAGCAACTCGACTCGGATCGCGAAGAGATGCTCGCCGGCGTCGAGAACCTCCAGACCGCCGTCGACGAGATCAGCGAGATCGTCGACATCATCGACGACATCGCCGAGCAGACGAACATCCTCGCGCTGAACGCGTCGATCGAGGCCGCGCGGGCGGGCGAGGCCGGTGAGGGGTTCGCCGTCGTCGCCGACGAGGTGAAGGAACTGGCCGAGGAATCACAGGACCAGGCCGCCGAGATCGAGTCTCTCGTCGAGACCGTCCAGGAAGACACCGAACAGACCGCGGCGACGCTGGAACGGACGGGCCAGCGGGTCGGGACCAGCGTCGAACGCGTCGAGTCGATCCTCGAGAAGCTGGACGACATCGTCGCGGCCGCTCGTGAGACGGCCGATGGCATCGAAGAGGTCGCCGAAGCCACGGACGATCAGGCCGCGAGTACCGAAGAAGTCGCCGCCATGGTCGACCAGACCGCCGAGCAAGCCCGCGACGTGGCCGACGAGATCGAAGACATCGCGACGGCTGCCCAGTCACAGTTCGAACAGGCCCAGACCATCGAGGAGGGAATGGCCGAACTCACCGACAACGAAGTCTCGGAGTGAACTCGATACTCTCCTTTTCGCGCTCTTGGAGTTGCCACCCTCCGCTGCGTTCACGCGGAGGAGGCTGTAATCTCACTGGTTCGAGCGTCGTACGGACCGGCTGCGGGCTGTCACTCTGTGACGTCTCTCAATCAACGAACGATCTGAGGAGAATGACGAACCCGAGTCCGATAGCAACGGATTCGATGACGTGAACCTGCACCAGCCCGATCGGGGTAAGTTGATACAGAATTCCTTCAACGAACACGCCAACCGTCATGATTCCGAACCCGAGTGTCGCATCGCGCAAGTACCGTGCTTGCGTTCGCCGATATGCTCGCAGACTGATCACAGTTGTTGCTATCCCCAGAAGTAATACTGCGATGCGTGCGCCGACTAGAATTGCTGTCCAGACGTCAGTCATTCGTTTCACCCTCACGATCGGTGGCGGGAAAATCGCCATAGAGTGAATAGAGGATGACGAGCATACCGACTGCGACGATCCCGGTTTGGATTGCACTCGCGACGAAGATCTCCATCCCGAGGACATCGAAGAGAATTCCCTCGAGGATAGCACCGACGCTAATGACGAGGAATCCGATCGCAACGTAGAACATCGATTTGCTACCGTGGACGCGATATCCGCGGTAAGCTTGATACGCGATCAGTATGCCGAGCCCGAGTGTTGCGAGTTTGGCTATGACGAGTTCAATATGCATCGTTATTCGGTGTTGCGAATGTCGTCCCAAATGCGGGTGAACCGTTCGGCTGCCGATTCGCGCACGTGGATATCGACGGCCAGATCGCCATCGTCGATATCGACATCCACGTGATCGATTTTTGGCTCGTAGATGCTGTGATGACTTCCCCCCTCAGCGATCCGTGTCTTCTCCACCAGGAGATCCTGTTCGAGTAGCTCATCAACTCGTCTATATACGGTCGAGATATCCACGTCGAGTTCCTCGCTGAGTTGCTTCGCCGACATCGACTCTCGACTCGTCGCAACCAGAATCTCTCGGGCGTACTCGTCGCCGAGGAGTGCGAGTACTTCGTCTTTCTCGATGGCGGGAGTATCGGGCACACGTGTTGGCTGTGGTCGATATCTACAAAGCGGCAACTTAAAAACGAGGCTATTTTGCAGAGCGAACAAACCAGCTCTGCACTATATTCTCTTCTGGGACGACGGTCCAGATGTGAGGGCCAAAGATGACTAAGCACACCATCTCGCGGCGGAGAATCCTCAAGCTCAGCGGAACCGGACTTGCAGCTGGATTGGCCGGTTGTACTGGTTCGGGCAGTGGCGGAGACGGGACGACGCCCACCCAGACGCCGACCGAAACGAGCCACCACAGTGAAACGGGGCACCACGAAGAAAGCGGGCACAGTCACGGCAGTGCAGCAGGTGCACCTGTCGAACATGCGACGGTGAAGATGGTGACGAACGACAGTGGTTACCACTTCGAGCCCCACGTCGCGTGGGTGAAACCCGGCGGAACGGTTACCTGGAAACTCGAAAGTGGCAGTCACACGACGACGGCTTACCATCCGAAAAACGACAGACCCCTCCGCATCCCCGACGGTGCGGCGTCGTGGGACAGTGGGTTGTTGAGTGAACAGGGTGCAACCTTCGAGCATACCTTCGAAACCGAGGGCGTGTACGACTACTACTGTGCCCCGCACGAGGCGATGGGAATGTTGGGTAGCGTCATCGTCGGCAAACCCGAGGCCCACGGTCAGCCCGGACTCGCGGCACCTCAGCCGAGCCTCCCGAAGACGGCACAGGCGAAGATCAAGGAACTCAACGAGATGGTCAACGAGGCGCTTGGCCATACCCACGAGACCGAACAGACACACGACGACCACCACAAGAAGTCGTTCGGGGGTTGGTTCGAAAAGACGGAGAACTACGAGGGTGTCCACGACAAGACCGGACAGGAGCAGGTGACAGTTACTGTCGGTGCTCCTGACGTGGCCGGTGGCCCGATGGCATTCGATCCCGCTGCAATCCGTATCGATCCGGGAACGGACGTGGTCTGGCAGTGGACCGGTGCCGGGTCGGGACACAACGTCGTTGACAAAACCGGTGGCTCGAAGGACGTCCCGATGACGGACAAAGACGACGCCGAGTTCGTTAGCGGCAAGCCTGTTGATAAGAAAGGGCACACCTTCTCGTACACGTTCGAGAAGCCGGGAACGACGCACAAGTACTACTGTATGCCTCACAATGCAGAGGGCATGAGAGGCGTCATTGAGGTCGCAGACTCGTCGTAACGGCACGTGACCTGACCGATAGTTCGATCCGGGACCTCTCGACCCCGACCTTGCACTCAAGATTCGACGCATGTCTTCAACTCGACTCTATCGCGACCCGTCCGCGATAACGCACGTACGGGGGGAGATCCCGGTACTGGAGAAAGAACGGACACGAAAAGCTGCGGAAAACGAGGGATCGGTCGAATTTGCCCTCCGTGTCCTCGAGTTTCTCCTTTCTTCGAGTACAGCTATCACACCCCGAGCGAACACGCCTCCTGTCGGACGGGGACCCACCGCCGCTCTTGCTGGCTCAGGATCTCGGCCGGATAGTGCGCAGAATCGGAAGACGAGAGAAGCTCGTCGGGAACCGTAACCTGAAGGGAGTTATGCAACGGCCAATACCGGCAACGAAAAGTCAGTGGATAAGTTCGCTGGGGCTCGGAGTTGTCGGTCTTGGTGTCAGTTGGGTTTCTATTCAACACGTCGTGGCGCTGCACGAGCCCCTCGTCGGACGTGTGATAGGGGTCATCGCAGTTACGGGGATCGGACTGCCCCTCCTCGGCGGTGGCGTATGGCTCTGGAGGGGAGACGAGCCACCCCGTGGAACAGACGCGCTTCGTCTCTTCGGCTGGTGTAGTGCCGGTCTGATACCCCTCGCGGTATTCACGAGCTCGGTGATTCTCTACGAGCGGCACCACGGAATCCGGCTTGCAGAGCCACTAGCGATCGTCGTCTGGACCAGTGGGGGTGGAGCTGTGGGCGGACTCCTCACCGGGATATACGATCTTCGACGGCGGCGGGCTCACTGGAAGCACCAGACGACCGCTGATCGTCTGGCGGGGCTTATCGAAGCCGCTCCGGTCCCCATCATCGAACACGCTCCAGATGGGACGGTCCGTCGATGGAACGACGCGGCCGAAGACGTGCTGGGCTGGACGGCGGACGAGGTTCTCGGCGACCTGTCACCACTTCTGTCTGGCCCACCAGACGAGGCATCCGGCGTTTTTCCAACCCAGGTCCTGGACGGCGAGCAGGTGAGGGAAGCCGAAATCCAGTGTGAGACGAAAGATGGCCAACGACGGGAGTTCCTCCTTTCGTCAGCACCTGTATTTGATGAGAGCGGGGCGCTCCGAACAACTATTTCGATACTGATGGACGTGACGGAGCGGAACGACCGGAAACAGGAACTCACCCGACTCTACAAGGCAATCGATCAGGCAGGACACGCGATCTACACCACCGATACCGACGGCACGATCGAATACGCAAATCCGGCATTTGAAGACGTCACGGGATACGCACCTGCTGAGGCAGTCGGGAACGACCCGAGCATTCTCAAGTCGGGCGAACAGGATGAAGAATACTATCAGCGCCTCTGGAGTACGATCCGTGCGGGCGAAGTCTGGGAAGAAGAGATCATCGACAAGCGAAAATCGGGCGAACTCTACACCGCTCGGCAGACGATCGCCCCGATTTGCGAGGACGATACGATCGACGGATACGTCGCGATCCAGACTGACGTGACGGCGCAACGCGTCCGAGAGCAGCGTATCAGCGTCCTGAATCGGATTCTTCGACACAACCTCAAAAACAAGGTGAATGTCATAGCAGGACGGGCAGATCTGCTCCTCACCGAACTCGAGGACGAAGACGGACGATCATACGCGGAAACGATCCGCGAGACGGCCAGCGACCTGGAAGCCCTCAGTGAGAAATCCACCTCGATCAAACAGGCACTCGAACGGACCACACCGCCGATACAATCGATGCCCGTAGACGAACTGATCGAGCAGGTAAAAACACAGCTCGCGGGGGCGTATCCGAACGCGGAAATCACGATCGACGACCGCCCCTCGAAGACGATTTCGATCGCTGCCAGTAGTCGGCCCGCACTCGAGGAACTCGTCGAGAACACCGTCGAGCATAGTGATCAGTCCTCCCCCGCTGTAAGTCTCACAGTATCTGTCGACCAGGCTGCCGATCAGGTGTCGATCGCAGTCGCCGATACCGGGCCCGGCATTCCGGAACACGAACGCGCCACATTACGAGAGGGAGCTGAAACCCCGCTCCAGCACAGCAATGGACTCGGGTTGTGGCTCGTCAGGTGGGTCGTAACCGCTCTTGGCGGGAAAGTGACTATCGACGATAACGAGCCTCGGGGAACGGTCGTCACCGTGACGCTCCCGATCGACCCGGCCACCTCCTGCACTGGCGACGACAAAACACCGATGCGAACACCTCACTCCGACCACCAAACCACAGCCGAAACAGTCGATGACAGTACAAGCGACCGCGAAACCCACACGAGAGGCCAACCATGACTCGGGAACCACCCTCCGTGATACAGCACAGTACGGACAGAGATACGGATCCGGTACGGCGGCTACTCTATACTGGCCTCCCGATGGCCGTCGGGATCATCTTCGCTGGGCTTCAGGTACCTCACCTCGTCGCGGATATCAACGAACAGATGGGGATACCAGCGCTCGTGACTGGAGCTGTCGGGCCGTTCATGCTTGCAGTCAGCATGTCCGCGGCAGGGTGCTGGGTCTGGCGAAGCGACATCCCTACTGACTACTTGCGCCGTGTCAATATGTGGTTCCTGCTGGGCCTCGGTGGCATGACGCTCGTTAGTGGGGCCCTCGTCGTGTACGAGCTACTCGAGGGAGCGCAACTGAGCCACACGCTCTTTCTCCTCTTGGATTTTGCAACTGCGGGTGGAATCGCTGGGATACTCGTTGGTTGGTACGATGCGGTGAATCAACACCAGCAAGCCCAACTACGAGTCTTTCGGGAAGTGACAGAAAACGGCGGGCACTGTATCTATGTGACGGGGCCTGACGGAACGATCGAGTACGTTAATCCACAGTTCGAAGCACAGACTGGATACGATCAAGAGGAAGCGATAGGGCGGAATCCGCGGATTCTGAAATCGGGAGAACACGACGAAGCCGTCTACGAGGAGCTGTGGACGACAATTCTCTCCGGCGAGACGTGGCAAAACGAACTCGTGAACGAACGGAAAGACGGCACGCAGTATTGGGTCGACCAGACGATCTCCCCCATCACGGATGGACAGGGCGACATCGATCATTTTGTGGCGATCAACCGAGATATTACAGAGAAAAAACGGTACGAATCGGAGCTAGAACGGCAAAACGAGCGGCTCGACGAGTTCGCTAGTGTCATTTCACACGATCTCCGAAACCCGTTGAATGTGGCCCTCGCCCGGATCGACTTAGCGCGCCAGGAAACCGAGAGTGAACACTTAGACACGGCGAAACGGTCTCTCGACCGGATGGAGCAGATGATCGGGGACGTGCTGGCGCTCGCACGAGAAGGGCGGACAATCGATGAGACGGACCCTGTGTCGCTGCGAGCGGTGAGCGGGGATGCATGGAATCAGATCGAGTCCGCTACTGCTGCGGTTTCTATCCGAACCGATCTGTCGGTTATCGCAGATCGTAGTCGGTTACAGCAATTATTGGAGAATCTCTTTCGGAACGCGATCGAACACGGTGGAGAGGAGGTAACGATCCGTGTTGGAGAGTGCGACGAGGGGTTCTACATCGAGGACACAGGTTCGGGGTTTTCTGCCGACGAGCAGGAACACCTCTTTGAAACAGGGTATACGACGGCAGATAATGGGACAGGGTTCGGGCTGGCGATCGTACAGCGGATCGTCGAGGCCCACGGGTGGGAAATCACGGCAACGAACGGGACCGATGGCGGTGCCCGGTTCGAGATTACGGGTGTTGCAACCGCCACTGATTCACACGCTATCGAGGTGTGATGGACCTGCGACCAATGGTATCACCCCTTCTCTCGATCCGGAGGGAAGAAACAGGGCACCGAGTACCCCCGCGCTCTGCAACGATGGGGTCGCTACTGTCGTAACGTCTGCGGGAGGTCGATATCCTCCCCGTACTCCGTAGCGACGGCCTGCATGGAAGACGCCGCAGTCTGTCCGAACCGATCGATGTACGCCTCGGCGAGTGCGTCGGCTACCTGTTTTGGTTCCCCGGTCACCCAGATATCATCCGTATCCGACACCGGAGCCGAAACAGCAAGACCAGTAACCGAATCCGCTATCTCGATGGCTGAAGATCCCCAGACCGCTTGCTGGTCCGCGATGAGATCTTCAATAAGGGCGTAATAGTACTCTGTGGAGTGGTGGGACATGGGGGTAACCACTACGAAGGCTGCATGACTCGATACGTCTGGACGAAGCCTGCTGTCATCAGCACGATAGCGGCGAATAACAGTATCTGTGTCACCAGTTCCGACAACGGAACGATTCCGATTTCGTGAACGGAGTGCCAGAGACGCTGTACCAGGAAGACTACGATCCCTGCCGTGAGCAGGTATATGGTGAGACACGATTAGCCTAGCAACTCAAGCTCTGACTGGTGATACGA
>JBDGUF010000045.1:0-21394 GCA_042216105.1 Halorientalis sp. | reverse complement strand
ACGCGCAAGAGTCGTTACCGGCTGAAGGAACCGCTGTTCCGGTTCTGGTTCCGGTACGTCTACGGCCAGCAGGGAGAGCTCGTCCAGCTCGGCGAGGACGCCTACGAAGAGATGGTCGAACCGACCTTCACCGACTACATGGGGACGATGTTCGAGCGAGTCTGTCAGAACCGGCTCCCGTCGTTGATTCCAAAGACGTACCACGGCATCGGCTACTGGTGGCACAAGCAACACGAACTGGATGTCGCGGGACTCGCGAGTGACGGGACACTCGTCGCAGGAGAGTGCAAGTACACCAGCCGAGAGATGACCGAGGGAGACCTCGCCGATCTTGAGCGGAGTGTGTCACAGGTTCAGTGGTCACCACTGAACGGGAGCGACCGCGAAGAGCACTACTGCTGTTTCTGCCGCTCCGGGTTTTCCGATGGCCTGAAAGACGTGGCAACAGACCGCGACGACGTATCACTCTTCAAACCAGAAGACATCGTGCCAGACATCGACGTTGAGTGAGTGAAGTCGGTCCAAATGCTGGGAGGCGGCACTTCTGTGATTCTGAACGGCGAGCGTAGCGAGCCGTCAGAATGCAGAATGCCCGCGACCGCGATTTGAACGAGACCGAGGTTCTGCGCGAAGCGCAGGTTCTCGGGCGTAGTTCACAATCCGGGAGGCGGCATCCGATTTTACGCGATTTTCCCTCGAGGCGCTCGCACTCGATCGGGATCGGGTCGCGTCGGCGGTTCGGCACTCGTCGGGCGACCGGTGGGCCGTCTCGGAAGGGTTATATGTACCCCGTGCCTCTGGACGAAGGCAATGGCAAACGGTACGGTCGATTTCTTCAACGACACAGGCGGTTACGGTTTCATCGAGACTGACGACGCGGACGAGGACGTGTTCTTCCACATGGAAGACGTCGGCGGCCCGGATCTCGAAGAGGGACAGGAAGTCGAATTCGACATCGAACAGGCCGACAAGGGCCCCCGCGCGACGAACCTCGTTCGTAACTGAACGAATTCTGACCGCGAATTTTCCAGGACGCCACCCCGAAAGCGACAGCGCCGGCCAGAGCGACACGGTTTTGCCACGGCACGGGAAAGTCCCGAGCAAATGATCAGCAGGCAGTTCCTCCGGGAGAACCCGGAGATGGTCCGGGAAGCCCTGGAGACGAAGGGCGTCGACGACGTGGATCTCGACCGCATCCTGGAGATCGACGAGGAGTGGCGCGAGCTGAAGGCTCGCGGCGACGACCTGCGCCACGAGCGCAACGAGGTCTCCTCGAAGATCGGCCAGCTCAAACAGGAGGGCGACGAGGAGGCGGCCCAGGAAGCCATCGAACGCTCCCAGGAACTGAAAGCGGAACTGGAGGACGTCGAGGAGCGAGCCGACGAACTGGAGGCCGAACTGGAGGAGGCCCTGCTGGAACTCCCGCAGATCCCCCACGAGGACGCCCCCGTCGGCGACGACGAGAGCGACAACGTCGAAGTCGCCCGCGAGGGGTTCGACGATCTGCGCGACCTGCCCGCGGAGGTGACCCCGCACTACGACCTCGGCGAGGAACTGGACATCCTGAACTTCGAACGCGGTGCGAAGGTCTCCGGCGGCGGCTTCTACTTCCTGCAGGGCGACGGGGCCCGCCTCGAACACGCCCTGATCCAGTTCATGCTCGATCTCCACCGCGAGCAGGGCTACTCCGACGTGTTCCCGCCGATTCCGGTCAACAGCGCCTCGATGGAGGGGACCGGCCAGTTCCCCAAGTTCGTCGAGGACGCCTACCGCGTCGGCGGCGACAACGACGAGCCCTACGACGACGACGACCTCTGGCTGCTCCCGACGGCGGAGGTGCCGGTCACCAACATGTACCGCGACGAGATCCTGCTGGACGACGACCTCCCGCTGAAACACCAGGCCTACACGCCCAACTTCCGGCGGGAGGCCGGCGAACACGGCACCGAGACCCGGGGCATCGTCCGCGTCCACCAGTTCAACAAGGTCGAACTCGTCAACTTCGTCCGCCCCGAGGAGAGCTACGACCGCCTCGAAGAGCTCCGCGGCGAGGCCGAGGCCGTCCTCGAAGAGCTGGGCCTGCCCTACCGCGTGCTGGAGATGTGTACCGGCGACATGGGTTTCACCCAGGCGAAAAAGTACGACATCGAGGTGTGGGCCCCCGGCGACGACATGGACGACGGCCCCGCGGAGGGCGGCCGCTGGCTGGAGGTCTCCTCGGTCTCGAACTTCGAGGCCTTCCAGGCCCGGCGCGCGGGCATCCGCTACCGCCCCGAGCGCCACGAATCCGCCGAGTACGTCCACACCCTGAACGGCTCCGGGCTGGCCGTCCCCCGGACGATGGTCGCCATCATGGAGTACTACCAGAACGAGGACGGCACCGTCACCGTCCCCGAACCCCTCCGGGAGTACATGGGCGGCCAGGACGTCATCGAGGGTCACGAACCCGTCGGCGAGAGTGCGCTGGGTGCCGGCGAGAGAGACTAGCCCTGCGTGTAGGTGCGGACCGCCGCCACCCTCTCTCCTTCGAAGGAAAACACGTCCACGAACGAGACGACCGGGTCGCCGTCGGGATCGAGGAGGCGGCCGCGAACCGCGACCTCCCCGTCGGCTTCGCCACCGTCGTCGCGCCCGTACACCGCGTCCAGCGGGTGGCTCGTCTCTTTCATCGGCCGCTCGTCGCGCATGAAGGTCACGAACCGGTCCCGGCCCTCGATGGCTCGGTCGGGGCGGTCGTGGACGAACTCGGGGGCCAACAGGTCGGCCAGCGCCTCGTAGTCGTCCTCGTCGAGCGCCCGGTAGTACTCGCGGGCGGCGGCTTCGCGGTCCATGCCCCGCCTTGGGACGCGGGGGTCGAGAAAGTAGGGGCCTCGTGTCGGGCCGTCCCCGTCACTCCGTCGGGTCTTTCAGGTCGAGTTCGATGTCCTCGTCGTCTTCGCCGTCCTCGTCGGCCTCGCCGTCGGGTTCGCTCCCGTCGGACACCGACCCGTCGGACTCGTCGCTCGGGGCCGCGACGCCGTCGGTCCCGTCGTCGTCCTCCGCCACGTCGAATTCGACGGCGCTGGAGACGCCGTCGGCGCTTGCACCTTCCACGGTATCGTCCGTGCCGTCGGTCGTGTCCTCGTCGTCGACGGAGACGTCTTCGACGGCGGCGTCCACGTCGTCCTGTTCGCCGGGGTCGCCGTCGGCGTCGCCGCCGGGTTGGGACGTGTCCTCGTCGTCGGCGGGGTCGCTCGGGGCGTCGAGGCCCTCGTCGGCACCGTCCTCGCCGGACCGCTCCGTGGCCGTTCCGTCGGCGTCGAGCGTGATGTCGTCGGGGTCGGGCGGTTCGCCGATGTCGCGGGCGGTCTCCAGGGGCGTCTCGGCGTCCTGGCGGAGTTCGTCGGCCTCCTTGCCGTCGCCGCTGGCGTACTCGCTGGCCGAGTCGGCCAGCCACTCGGCGGCCTGCCACAGCGCGGTGGCCTTCTCCTGGGCGCGCTCGAACCCCTGCTGGAGGGGGTCGGACTCGGCGAACCGGACGGCACTCTCGAACTGGTCGGCGGACTCCTGGAACTCCTCCATCGCCCGCTGGAAGTCGCCCTGGGCGATCAGCCAGTCCCGGTCCTCGTAGCTCTTCATCGCGCTGGTGAACGCGCGCCGGGCCTCGATGTAGTGGGCGTGGCCCACGCGGTAGCGACCGACCGCGGTCGAGTCGCCGCCGATCTCCGAGACGGCCTCCCGGACCGCGTCGATGTCGGGTCGCTCTTCCAGGTCGTTCGTCGCCCACGCGTACTGGATCACGCCCTCCTGATCGATGACGAACACCGCACGCTGGGCGAGCAACTGGTCGCTGTCCAGCGCCACGTCGTAGGCCTCGACGGCCTCGCCGTGGGTGTCGCTCAAAAGGGGTATCGACAGCGAGTACTCCTCGGCGTACGCGCGGTGACTGAACACGCTGTCGGTGCTGACGGCGAAGACCTCCACGTCCCGCTGCATGGTGAACAGGTCCAGCTCCGTCAGGTCACAGGAGTCGTCGTCGCACGAGGGGTTGAAATCGGCCGGATAGAACGCCAGCACGACGATCCCGTCCCCGACGTGGTCGTCCAGCGAGACGTCTCTGGGCGCGTCGTCGACCACACCCGGGAGCGTGAACGTCGGAGCCACCGTCCCTTCCGATAGCACATCCGGACCTCTACTGCAAGGGACTTAAAGCCTGACGGCGTTTGTTCGCTCGATGGGTAGCTACGCCCTGCACGTCCGCTACGAGGGCGACGACGACCCCGAGAAGTGTACCGCCCGGAAACTCGCGCGGTTCGACCTCGCGGAACTCCACCGCGCGACCCGGTCGACGCCGCCGGGCATCGTCCTCAACCCCTTCGCCGACCGGGTCCTCTCGCCCGAGGACGGCGTCGGGAGCGGCGCGCGTCACGACCGCCTCGTCGCGCTCGACTGCTCGTGGGAGACCGCCGAACGCGAGGCCTTCGACCTGGAGGGGATCCACCGGGCCCTGCCCTTCCTCGTCGCGGCCAACCCCGTCAACTACGGGACGCCCTTCGAGTTGAACACCGTCGAGGCCTTCGCCGGCGCGTGCTGTATCCTCGGTCAGCGCGACCAGGCCGAGGAGATCCTCTCGAAGTTCACCTGGGGTCACACCTTCCTCGAACTCAACGAGGAACCGCTCCGTCGCTACGCCGCGTGTACCGACGCCGAGGAGATCCTGGACGTACAGGACGACTACCTCGACCGGGAGTGATCGCGGAGTCCCGTCCGTGTCGCCCGGGGCGGAACGTGTCGTCGCCGTCCACCGCCGGTGGGTTTCGCGCCGTCACGACCACCTGAAACCGCGCGGCTCCGCCGGCGGCTCCAGCGGACTCGGCGACAGATCACCCTCCATCCCGGGATCGTTGTACCCGCCGGGGGCCACGTCGTTGGGGCTGTCGGGGTAGAACAGCGCGGCCAGCGCCTGGATCTGGCCGCGGCCGACGCCCAGCTCGAACTGGCCGCCGCCGTACATCCGGATGTCGTGGTCCATGCAGTACTCGACCGCCTCGAACAGCGATCGGACGCTCCCGAAGCGGGAGGGCTTGACGTTGAGCCAGTCGGGCTCGAAGGGCAGGGCCTCGATGCTCTCGACGCCGGTGATCGGGGCGTCCCAGGAGACCCGGTCCTCCCGCCCCTCGAACAGCGGGCGTGTCTCGTCGGTGAGTCGGGGGTCCTCGATCACGGCCTCGGGGAACGCCGAAAGCACCAGCTCGTAGAGGTCGGGATCGGCCGACGCGTCCACGTCGGTCCCCTCGTACTGGCCCTTGAGATCGCAGATCCGGACGGGCGCGAGGTCGGCGATCTCGGCGGCCAGCTCGGGCGTCCAGTCGGTCGTCGGGTCGAGTTTGAACGCGGTGTCGGGTCGGGCGTCGAGGACCCGCTCCAGCCGGTCCGTGGTCGGCGGCTCGCCCAGGCGCGTGCTGACGACGAATTCGACGGGGTCGTAGGTGCGGTCCAGCGCCGCGGCCAGGTCGCGGTCGTTCTGGCGCAGCGCCAGGTCCAGCGCGGCGCTCTCGACGCCCCACCGGCGGTAGTGTCGGAAGTCCTCGCGCTCGGGCGGCGTGGGAAACAGGTCCGCCTCGCCCACCCGAGCCGAGAACTCGGCGACCGTGTACTCGCCGGTCAGGTCGGGGAGGCCGGCGTCGGCCAGTTCGTGGTGGTCGTCGGCCTCGTAGGTCACGTCCTCGCCTTTCCCCGTCTCGCCCCGTCCCGAGAGGGTGACGGTGGTGGTCGTCCGGACGAAGTCGCTGGTGGTGTCTCGCTCCCGGAGCGTCAGGTCGACGGTCTCGACGACGAGGGGCAGGTCGGCCACGCGGTCGAAGAGCATACGCCGGATAGGGCGGCCCCGGACAAAAACCCCGGTCGGGTGGTCTCGGAACACTTAACCGCGACGACGGGGAACACCCGCTCATGGCTACGTTCGAGAAAGCAGAGGATCGCATCCTGAGCAAGCAGATCTGCATGCGGTGTAACGCGCGCAACCCGACCGATTCCGACCGGTGCCGGAAGTGCGGGTACGGGAACCTCCGACCCAAGAACCGCGAACGCAGCGCGGCCTAGAGTTCTCGCAGCGCCTCCCTCGCGGCGTCGCTGGCCGTCGGATCCGAATGGCGTCGCAACCGATCCAGGAGCGGCTTCGCGTCCTCGATGCCGGCCGCGGCCGCCGCGCGGCCGAGTCCGGCGGCCTTGTCGGCGTCGAGGTGGACGTCGCCGCCCGGCGTTCTGTCGGCTTCGAGTTCGGCCTCCAGTGATTCGAGCAACCGGTCCGCCGCCGGCGCGACGACGCTGGGGTCCTCGCGGGCGACGTGTTCGAGCGCCCGCGCGAACTCGCCGCGCTGTCTCGACCCCACACCTTCCAGGACAGTCGTCGCCTCGATCAACTCCGGGACGTGCTCGAACAGGCGTCCCGGCCGCCGCTCGGCCAGCGCGGTGATCCCGTCGGCCGCGGCGCGTGACACCGCGTGTTCCTCGGGGTCCAGTGCCAACTCGACGAGTCGGTCGACGTCGACCTCGTCGGGCGACTCCTTCGCGGTCCCCCGGAGCCGATTGGCCGCCTCCAGGGCCGTCTCGTCGCTGCCGAAGACCCAGTCGCGCAGTCCCACGGTTGTCCTTCGTGGTGTCACGCCACCCTCTTATAAGTCGTGTGGATTCGGATACGCACGTCTTTTTCCGTCGCTGGCTACTCGTCGGGGTACTTCGGTTCGCGTTTCTCCGCCCGTTCAAGTGCCGTCTCCACGACGTCGCGCACGTCGCCCTCGAACGTGTCGCCGTGGCCGGGGTACATGCGTTCGACGCCGGCAGACTCGCTTCGCTCGGCCACCGCGGCCGCGCTCGCATCGCTCGCGCGCCCGCCCTCGGGCATCCGGTCGAGCAGGTCGCGGATGCTCTCGATCAGTCGCTCGCGGGACTGGCCGGCCATGTCGGTCCGGCCGAACGACCCGTAGTCGAAGGCACCGTCGTCGTGGACGACCACGTCGCCGCTGAACAGGGTGGTCTCGCTGACCAGCGAGACGTGGTCGTCGGCGTGGCCGGGGGTGTAGACCACGTCGAAGGCCTCGTCGCCGATCACGACCTGATCGCCGTCTTCCAGTTCGACCGACCGGCGGTCGTGGTCGGCGTAGGCGTACAGCTCGGCGTCGAAGGCGTCGAGGACCGCGTCCAGTTGCCCGACGTGGTCGCCGTGCTGGTGGGTGAGGACGACGGCGTCGAGGTCCCGGGTGTGGCGGTCGATCGCGTCGACGACGCCGTCCATCGCGCCGGCGTCGACCAGCACCGAGCGCTCGCCCAGCGCCAGGTAGGCGTTGCAGGTGAACGTCTCCGCGTCGGCCGTGACGTTGTACACGTCCATGTCGTCGCCGTCGGCCGGGAGCCGTATCAGGGTACCGGGCGTCCCGATACCGCCGAGATGTTTTTGACGCTGGGACGAAAACACACGCACATGGGGTTCGGGAGCTACGACGAGTCCGAACAGGACAATCAGGACTACGACACTGATTTCGAGGACGACGACGGCGTATCGACAGCCGAGAACACTCACGACGGCGACATCGAGTACGAGTTCAGCGCCTCGAACGACGAGCTACTCGACAAGCTCAAACACATCAAAGAGGACGACGAAGAGAACACGTGAAGTCCGGGGTCCGGGCCCTCGGGATCGCCGAGTCCTTCCGCGAGGACCGGAGCACGCTCGCCGGCGTCGTGACCCGCGCGAGCCGCGTCGTCGACGGCGTTGCCTTCTCTACCTGCACCGTCGGCGGGACCGACGCCACCGACGCCGTCCGCTCGCTGGTCGACGATCTCGGTCGCGAGGACGTGCGCTACGTCCTCGTCTCCGGGATCGCTCCCGCCTGGTTCAACGTCGTCGACCTGCACCGCGTCGCCGACCACGCGACCCAGCCCGTCCTTTCGGTGACCTACGAGGACAGCGAGGGGTTGGAGCCGGCACTGCGCGAGCAGTTCGACGGCGACGCCCTCGACGAGCGGTTGTCGACCTACCGCGCCCAGCCCGACCGCGAGCGGGTCACGGTCAACGGCGAACCCCTGTTCGTCCGGGCCGTCGGCCTCGACGACGATCCGGCGGCGGTCGTCGACGGCTTCACGCCCGAGGGCGGCCGCCCCGAGCCGCTCCGGGTCGCGCGGCTCGCGGCCCGCGGAGCCGACGCCTTCCGCCGCGAGGGGTCGGACTGAGCGACGCGGTGCAGGCGACTCCCTTTTGAGCCCGCCACACGGAGCCTCCCCATGGGCGAGATGCACGAGCTGTCGGTGACCGAGTGTACGCGCTGTCCCGACCTCGCCGAGTGCCGGAGCCGGATCGTCGACGGCGTCGGGCCGGCGGACGCGGACCTGCTGTTCGTCGGCGAGGGGCCAGGGGCAAACGAGGACGAGCAGGGCGAACCGTTCGTCGGCCGCAGCGGCACGGTGCTGGACGACGCGCTCCGGGACGCCGGTCTGGCCCGCGGGGACGTGCGCATCACCAACTGCGTGCGCTGTCGCCCGCCGGAGAACCGCGACCCCCGGACCGAGGAACTGGACAACTGCCGGGAGTACCTCGACCGGGAGATCGCCGCCGTCGATCCCACCGTCATCGTCACGCTCGGGAAAGTCCCGAGCGAACACCTGCTGGAGCGGGAGGTGGCCGTCACCGGCGAGGCCGGGGACACCTTCGACACCGAGATCGCGGACGAGACCCGGACCGTCATGGTCTCGGTCCACCCGGCGGCGACGCTGTACGACCGGAGCCAGGCCGAGACCTTCGAGGCGACGATCCAGCGGGCCGCGGACCTGACCGGCGCGGGCGGGCAGTCGACGCTGGGCTCGTTTTGACGTTCGTCGCCACGATCGAGGCTACTCGTCCAGCAGGTCCGACAACCGAGCGTCTCTCTGTCACCGTCGCCAGTGACGCCACCAGATGAACACGCCCACGAGTACCGCGATTACGTATAGGACCACCAACAGCGGGGACTGACCCTGGACGAGGATCGTGTACAGGACGAGGAAACCACCGACGATGGCACCGGTGATGACCGAGAGGAGTTGCCCGCCCGCGGTCTGGACCTTGAGATCGAGACCGGTACTGTGCCGAACACCGATCGTGGCGAGACAGATTGCGAGCGCGGTCCCAGCGGGGAGTCCGAGTACCGTCGCTGGGGTCGCGGGGACGGGTGTGTCTGAGGAGAGAACGAACGCCCACCCGAAGATACTCATCCCGTACCAGGCGACGCCTCGCATGAGTTCCTCCCCCACTACGTAGTACTCCGGGTGGTCATCGAGTACGGCTCCGACGAAGTAGAAGCTACAGAGCGGACCGAAAAAGCCGAGGGGGAAGACGAGCGACTGTACCGGCCCACCGACAACGACAGCCAGCACAGCGCCGAAAACCGCGACGACGGACAGTATCGCCCCGTAGCGATGTATCGATCGAAACGTCTCGACGTCCATGGGTCATCTGCGCGGTTGACGGTTTAACTGTTCTGTGGCTCCACCAGACGGTCTGTCATGTTCGCGCAACCAATAGCCACGCGCCCCGGTCGGGAGGCTTGGGGCCCTCGCTGTCGCGAACGGAACTGACTTGGCCCGGTCCCGCCAACCGTCACACATGAACGCCACGCAGACGGCCGCCGAAGTGGTCGTCGTGGACTACGGGCTGGGGAACCTCCGGAGCGTGACCCGCGGGCTGGAGCGGGCGGGCGCGTCGGTCGAACTGATCGAGGAGCCCGCGGCGGTCGATCGCGCCGACGGCATCGTCCTCCCGGGCGTCGGCGCGTTCAGCGAGGGGATGGAGAACGCCGGCCCCTTTCGAAACGCTCTGGCCGACGCCGCCGACGAGGGCACGCCCCTCTTTGGCATCTGTCTCGGGATGCAGATGCTCCTGACGACGAGCGAGGAGGCCGACCACGCGGGCCAGGGCGAGGCCGAGGGGCTTGACCTGATCCCAGGCACCAACCGGCGGTTCCACGGCGACCGGAAGGTGCCCCACATGGGCTGGAACGAACTCGACGTACGGCGCGACCACCCGCTGGTCGAGGGCGTGGACGGCGACCACGCCTACTTCGTCCACTCCTACTACGCCGAACCCGAGGCCGACGAGGCGGTCGTCGCGACGACCGACTACGGGCTCGATTTCCCCAGCATCGTCGCCGACGAGAGCGGGACCGTCTTCGGGACGCAGTTTCACCCCGAGAAGTCCGGGGAGACGGGGCTGCGGATTCTGCGGAACTTCGTGGAGATCTGCGGGGAGCGGTAGTCCGTTCGGACCGGATGCGAGCGGCAGCGAGCATCCGGCTTTTTCGCCCACGTTTTTGCCGCGAGTGGTTCGCGCGAAGCGCGACCCCGAGCGGGAAAAAGGTGGGGTGGAGACGGGGCTGCGGATTCTGCGGAACTTCGTGGAGATCTGCGGGGAGAACTAGCCGTCGTACCGGCCGCTCACTCCGCGAGCGGCAGCGAGACGGTGACGGTGTTGCCGTCCTCGTTGGTCTCGAAGGAGATCTGGCCGTCCGAGAGGTCGACGATCCAGTAGACGAGCCAGAGGCCCAGCCCGCTGGTGTGGGTGACGCCGTCCATCTCTTGTTCGCCGGTCAGCACGCGGTACTCGTAGTCGGGGATCCGGGGACAGGTGTCCTCGATCTCGACGACGCCGCGGTCGTCGACCTGCCGCGTCGTGACCCGGATCCACGGCGTCGATCCCTCGGCGTGTTTCGCGGCGTTGTCGAGCAGTTCCCGGATCGCTGTGCCGATCTCGTCGAGCGCACGGACGGTCAGCGACGGCGCGAGGTCGGTCTCCACGTCGGCGTCGGGGTAGCGGTCCTCGATCGCCGCCACGGCGTCCTCGACGGCCGCCGTCACGTCGACGCGACACGGCGTGACGGGTTCGGTGAGCAACTCGATGGTGCGGCGCTGTTTCTCGGCCTTGCGCAGTAACTCCCGGGCGGTCCCTTCGATCGCGTCGGCGTGCGTCGGCGGGTCGTCGTCGGGGTGTTCGTCGATGTACTCGGCGTGCCCGATGACGGTGTTGAGGTCGTTGCGGAGGTTGTGCCGGAGGATCGTGTCGATGACGCGCAACTGGCGCTCCCGGCGTCGCCGGTCGGTCACGTCCCGGGTGAACCCGACGATCCGGACGACCTCGTCCCCGTCGAAGATCGGTTCGGCCTGGACCCAGACCCAGCGGCCGTAGTCCTGGCCGGGGTTGACGCGGTACTCGATGTCGACCGACTCGCCGGCCGAGAGGCGGGCCATGGCGTCCCGGACCGTCGAGCGGTCGTCGGGATGGACTGCGTCGAGGAAGCTTCGGGGGTCGTCCCGCACCTCGGCGGCCGGCTGACCGTAGATCGACTCGTAGGCCCGGTTGAGAAAGAGCACCTCGTCCCAGTCGGCCGAGAACATCCACAGCACGTCGTCGGCCTTGGCGGCGAGTTCTTCGAGTCGCTCGGCGGTCGCGTCGCGCTCGCGCTCGGCCCGGACGCGATCGGTCACGTCCCGCGAGCTGACGACGTACCCCTCCGAGTCGGTGAGTTCCGCGATCCGGCTCTCCAGCCACACGGTCGACCCGTCCGCGGTCCGGTAGCGGTACTCGACCGGCCCGGGGTCGTCACGGCCGTCGACGACCGCCTCGAACTGCGATCGGACCCGCTCCCGGTCCTCGGCGTGGACGTACTCGAAGGCGTTCTCGCCCAGGAGCCGCTCGCGATCGTAGCCGAGCATCTCCTCCGCCGCCCGGTTCAGGTACCGGTACGTGCCGGACTCGTCGAGGACGACGATCTTGTCGCGGGCGTGTTCGAGTAACGCCTCGGCCGAGCCGGACCATTCCATCGTTCAGTGGAGACTGCTGACGAACAAAAGCGTGCTGGAGTGAATCACTCGACGACCCGCCGAAAAAATCGGTCAGTAGAACGCGATGGGGCCGGCCTCGGGACCCTCGTCGTCGGTGACCTTCTCGCGGGCGTCCTCGAAGTCCGCCATGCGGACCTCGGTTCGACCGTCGCGGATGGCGAACATGCCGGCCTCGGTGGTGAGGCTGGCGAGTTCGGCACCGCTGAACCCGTCGGTCTCGGTGGCGATGGCCGACAGGTCGAGGTCCTCGGCCAGGTTGAGGTCTTTCGTGTGGATCTCCAGGATCCGTTCGCGGCCCTCGGCGTCGGGTTCGGGCACCTCGATGAGGCGGTCGAAGCGACCGGGGCGGAGGATGGCCCGGTCGAGCATGTCGAAGCGGTTGGTGGCGGCGATGATGCGGATCTCGCCCCGGTCCTCGAAGCCGTCCATCTCCGAGAGCAACTGCATCATCGTCCGCTGGACCTCTGCGTCGCCGGAGGTCTTGGATTCGGTGCGCTTGGCCGCGATGGCGTCGATCTCATCGATGAAGATGATGGCCGGTTCCCGTTCCGATGCGAGCTCGAACAGGTCCCGGACCAGCCGCGCGCCCTCGCCGATGAACTTCCGGACGAGTTCGGAGCCGGCCATCTTGATGAAGGTGGCGTCGGTCTCGTTGGCCACGGCCTTCGCGAGCATCGTCTTCCCGGTGCCGGGCGGCCCGTGCAGGAGGACGCCGCTGGGCGGTTCGATCCCGACCTCGCGGAACTGGTCGGCGTCGACCAGCGGTTGCTCGACGGCCTCGCGGACCTCGCGGATCTGCTCGTCGAGGCCGCCGATGTCGGCGTAGGTCACGTCGGGGCTGTGATCGACCTGCATCGCCTGAGCGCGGGCATCGGTCTCGTCGTCCAGCAACGTCTGCACGGAGAAGGAATCGTTGATGGCGACGCGGTCGCCCGCCTCCAGTTCCTCGCGGAGGTTCGGCGACACCTCCGTGAGGACCTCCTGGTTGTTGCCGTGCTGTTTGACGATGACGCCCTCGTCGGTGAGTTCCTCGGCCGTGGCGATGTACAACGACGACGTCTTCAGCGTCTCGTTTTCACGCTCCAGCCGGTCGACCTCGTCGCTGAGGTTCTCGCGGCGCTGTTGGGCCGAGTCGAGCTGCGACGACAGCTCGTCGTTGATCTGTTCCAGCTTGATAAAGTGCTCCCGCAACGCATCCAGCCGCTCTTCCGGGGACATCTCCGGGTCGAGGTCCAGGCGCGGCCGGTCCGGGAGCGACGGACTCCGGGACATCTGACTGTCGATGGTAATGGATGCTCGTAAAAGGGCCTTTGGGTCCCGGCCATCCTCCCTCACCGTCGTCGAGACCTGCCCTGTACCGCGATCTCCGGGTCAGGTCAGGGCCGCGAACTCGTCGAGGTAGTCGTCGTACACCGACAGCGCGGACTCGACCGGCTCGGGCGAAGCCATGTCGACGCCCGCTCCCCGGAGCAGTTCAAGCGGGTACTCCCGGGAGCCCTTCCGGAGGAAGTCGACGTACCGTTCGGCGGCGGGCTCGCCGTTCTCCAGGATCCGGTCGACCAGCGCGACCGCCGCGCTGATCCCGGTCGCGTACTGGTAGACGTAGAAGGCCCGGTAGAAGTGGGGGATGCGCATCCACTCGCGGGCGATCCGGTCGTCGATGGCGGCCGGCTCGTAGTAGTCGCTCTTGAGGTCGCGGTAGAGCTCGTCCAGCCGGTCCGGCGTGAGCGCCTCGCCGTCCGCCGAGAGTTCGTGGGCGCGGTGTTCGAACTCGGCGAACATGGTCTGGCGGTACAGCGTCGAGCGGAACCGTTCGAGGTACTCGTTGAGGACGTGCCGGCGCAGGCGCTCGTCCTCGACAGTGTCGAGCAGGTGGTGGGTCAGCAGCGTCTCGTTGACCGTCGAGGCCACCTCGGCCACGAAGATCTCGTAGTCGCTGTAGACGTAGGGCTGTTCCTCGCTGGTCAACTGGGTGTGCAGCGAGTGGCCCAGTTCGTGGGCCAGCGTGTACATCGAGGACACGTCGTCCTGGTAGTTCATGAGGATGTACGGCTGGGAGTCGTAGGTGCCCCCGCTGTAGGCCCCCGACTGCTTGCCGTCGGTCTCGTACACGTCGACCCACCGGGAGTCCAGCCCCTCGGCCAGCCGGGACCGATAGTCCTCGCCCAGCGGCGCGACCGCCTCCGTGACGTACTCGCAGGCCTGCTCGTACTCGATCTCGGGACTCTCGCCCGCGACCATCGGCACGTAGAGGTCCCACATCCGCAGTTCGTCGGCCCCTATCGAGTCGCGCTTGAGTTCGGCGTGGCGGTGGAGTTTGTCGAGGTTGTCCCGGACCGTGTCCACGAGGTTGTCGTACACCTCGACGGGGACGTTCGGGCCGTCGAGCGCCGCCTCGCGGGCGGTGTCGTAGTTGCGCGCGTTCGCGAGTTTCTCGTCGGTCTTGACGCTGTTCTTGTAGGCCGTCCCGACCGCGTTGCGGACCGTCTCCCACTCGTCGTAGAACTGTTCGTAGACCTCCCGGCGGAACTCCCGGTCGGGGTTTTTCTGGAGCGTGGTGAAGTTGTTGAGCGTGATCCGGCGGACCTCGCCGTCGGGGTCCTCGACGGCGGGGAACTCCATGTCGGCGTTGGCCAGCGTGTTGTAGATCTCCCCCGGTGCGCCCGTAACCTCCCCGAGTTCGGCCAGCAGGTTCTCGATCTCCGCCGAGCGGGTGTGGTCTTTCATCCGCAACACGTCGTCGAAGTAGTGGTCGTACACCGCCAGGTCCGGTTCCGCGTCGATCATCGCCTCGATGTCCTCCCGGTCGAGCTCCTGCAGTTCGGGCTCGATAAAGGAGGCGGCGCTGTGGGCCTCGGAGGACAGCGACTGCGCGCGGGCCAGCAGGGCCTGGTAGTGGCTGTCGGTCGTGTCCTCGTCGCGGCGCATCCGCGCGTAGGAGGTGACGTTCGAGACGGTCCGCATGATCTCCTCGCGGAGCTGTAGCACCTCCAGGAGCGTCTCCGCGTCCTCGGTCACCCGGCCCTCGTAGGCTTCCAGATCCGTCAGGCGGTCCTGTACCTCCTCGAAGGCCGTCTCCCAGGCCTCGTCGTCGTCGTACAGCGCTTCCAGATCCCACTTGTGTGCCTCGTCGACGTCGCTCCGGTCGGGAACCGAACTCATTGCCGCGAGTTCGTGCGGACGCGAAGTAAGCCTTTATGCACGCTCAGCCATCGTCCCGACCGCCGACGCCGTCGGCCAGTGCGTCGGCCACGCGCGCCCGAGTCGCGTGTCTGGCCCGCCGCTCCCGGAAGAGTTCGCGGGCGCTCGCCGCGGCCTCGGGGTCGCGCTCGAACGTCAGGTCGGGGTAGGTCACGTCCGCCAGGACCAGCGGCTCGGCCGGAGCGGCCGGGACGCCCGCCGGTCCCGACAGCGGCTCGGCCGCGAGCACCCGATCCACGGCACCGGGGTCGCGCTCGCCGCGTGCGATCCCGTCGAGCAGGGCGACGAGTCGGCGGACGAGCTGGCGGGCGAACCCACCCGCCCGGACCCGGATCAGGAGGAAGTCGCCGTCCCGCCGGAGCGACCCGTCGAGATCCCGGACCGTCCCCTCCTCGTCGGGCGTCAGGTTGTGGAAGTCGTGTTCGCCGCGGAGGGCGTCGAAGGCGGCGCGTGCCCGGTCGTCGTCGACGCGGCTCGGCGGTGCGTGGCAGTGGTAGACGTACTCGCGACTCGTCGCGTCGTGGGTCGCGTGGAACTCGGCCGGCGCGTCCGCGGTCGCCCACACTCGGACCTCCGGCGCGAGTTCGCTGTTGCACGCTCGCGGCGTCAGCCAGTCCGGCGCGTCGAAGGCGACGGTCTGGGCCACGGCCGACACCCCGGCGTCGGTCCGGCCCGCGGCCGCGTAGCCCGCCGGCACCGCCGCCCCGTCGTCCAGCACTCCCAGCTCGTCGAGCGCCCCGAGCAACGCGTCCGAGACGGTCGCTACGTCGGGCTGGCGCTGGAACCCGTGGAACCTCCGCCCGTCGTACGCGATCCGGTACGCCCGCATATCTCCCCGTCGGACCGGCGGGCCGATGAGAGTTACGAGCGGGACGCGATCTGTTTTTTAAAACTTGCGATCGTTCAAACCGGCCGAAGACGAGAAACCGAGAAAACCGCAAGAAGACAACGGTATGAAAATCGGTGCAATCGTCGACAATCCGGCGGAATACACCGCGATGGCCACCCCTTTATATTCTCTTCCGGTCCCAAGCTGGGAGTGCAATGCGCTCGAACATCCGAATCGGTTCGCTGCTGCTGGCGCTCGCGGTGGTCCTCACCGCGACGGTGCCCGCAGCGGCGGCCGCGAGTACGGACGCACAGAACGTCACGAACGAGACCGACGAGGTCGAAGCCGGTGCCGAGATCGCGGTGACGGCCTCGGGTAGCGCCGACGCGGCCGGCTCGAACGGCTCGGCGGCCGTGGCCGTCGACGCGAGCGCCGAGGGGACCGTCGAGTTGCCCTTCGGGATCGTGATCGACCTGCCGTTCGACGGTAGCGCCCAGGCCGGCGCGAGAGCCAGCGCGAACGCGAGCGCGGACGGCGGCGACGAGGGCTTCGTCGCCACCGTCCTGCGTCTGTTCGCGAACGGCAACGCCCAAGCCAACGCCGAGGCCGGCGAGAACGCCAACGCCGAGGCCGATCTTGAGGCCGACGCCGAGGCCGACGCGAGTGCCGCCGTCGAGGCGGACGCGAACGCGAGCGTCGCCGTCGACGACGCCCGCGAGAACGCACGCGACGAAGTGAGCGCGGCACTCGACGCGTTCGACGAGGAGGCCAGCGAGGAGATAGCCGACGCCAACGACGAACTGAGCGAGGAGGTCGACGATCTCCAGGACGAGATCGCGAACTGACGACGCTCCCCCACTCCGGCGTCCGACCCATCACCCACCCACGGGACCCACCCGAACCCCATTCACATGCTCCGCCCTGACACCCCCGCTGACGCGTTTCGTGCCCCGGGGTCCCGTCTCGCCACACCCGAAGATAGATTACGATCACCCCGCCTATCCCCCCACAGACCGAATGAGTCGAGTTCCCCGGTGGCTGCTCGTCGGCGCGGCCGTGGTCGCCGCCTGCTGGCTCTGTATCGGGCCGGCGGCGGCCCAGTCCGCCGGCACGGGCAACACGTCGCTGTCGCCCGACAGCACGCTCATCCGGATCGACGCCGCGGCCGACGGGGCCGCCGCCTGGGAGATCCAGTACCAGTTCTACCTGACCGAATCCGGCGAGACGGAGGCCTTCGCCTCCTACCGGCAGGACATCGAGGCGAACCGGTCGCGCTACGTCGCGGCGTTCGCCGCGGACATCCGCCCCTCGGTCCGGCGGGCCGAGAACGAGACGGGACGGGAGATGTCGCTCTCGAACGTCACGGTGACGGTCCGCCGCCAGCGGCTCGCCCAGCCGACCGGCATCGTCACCTACCGGTTCACCTGGAACGGGTTCGTCGGCGGCAACGCCTCGACGCTGCTGATCGGCGACGCCATCAGCGGCTTCTACCTCGGCCCGGACACGCGGCTCACCGTCACCTGGCCCGACGGCTATCGGCTCGTCCGGGTGACGCCCGCGCCGACCGACCGCCGGCGCGACCGGGTCGCCTGGGAGGGCGAACTCGGCTTCGGCGCGACGGCCCCCCGGATCGTCGTCACCACGAAACCGGAGCCAGAGCCCGCGCAGTCGGGTGGGATCCCGTTGCTGGCCGCCGGCGTCGCCGTGCTGATCCTCGCCGCGCTCGGGACCGCCGGCGTGCTGTACGTCCGCGCCCGGACCGGCGACGACGCCGGCGACGGCGCGCCCGCGACCGGATCGGCGTCCGTGACCGACGACAGCGCGGCCGACGATCGGCGGGCGGACCTGCTCAGCGACGACGAGCGCGCGCTGGCGGCCGTCCGCGACCACGGCGGTCGGATCAAACAGCAGGAGCTGGCCGACGCCTGCGACTGGGGCGACTCGAAGACGAGCCGCGTCGTCAACCGGCTCCAGGACGACGACGAGATCGACGTGTTCCGGCTCGGCCGCGAGAACGTCATCACACTCCCGGAGGAGACCCATGATTGACCCACCACCACTAGCCACGAATCGCCTGCGTCCCCTCGTCGCCGCGGTACTCGCCGTCTGCCTCGTCGCCGGGGCCGCCATCCCGGCGGCCGGCCTGCTCGCAGACGCCCCGACGACCGGCGGGGCGGCCACCGACGGCTCCGCCAGCGGCGTGACCGCGACCGACCGCGGCACGGCACGGACCGGCGAACCGAGCGGCGCGGAACGCAGCGCGAACGCGACGGTCCCGGCCGGTGCTCGACTCGCGGGCGCGATCGGTGGCCAGCAGACGGAGCTGGCGGGCGAACTCGAAACCCGGGCGCTGGTCGTCAGGCTCGATCGCGCCGACTCCCCGTCCGAGCGGGCCGCCGTCCTCGCCGAGCTGGAGGCGCGGACCGACGCCCGCCTCGCCTCGTTGCGCGAGCGCCGCGAGCGCCTCCGGGCGGCGGCCGACAACCGCTCGGTCCCGGCCGGTGCGTACGCCCACCTCGCCGCCACCGTCGCCGTCGAGGCGACCGTGAACCGGCGGCTGGCCGAACGCGGGGAACGCGCCACGGCGACCCTCCCGGCCGCCGTCAGGGCCGAGTACGGCATCTCAGTCGAGCGGTTCCGGAACCTGTCCGACCGTTCCCGGTCGGTGCTCGCCGCTCTCCGCCGTGACCTCCAGGCCCTCGGGACGGCCGGGTTCGTCGACGAGGTGATCGACGCGATCGACGCCGGCGAGGGCGTCGACGCCGACGAACTGCTCGACGCGGCCAACCGGACGGACTGGCCGGTCGGCGGGAACGCGACCCTCGACGGCGTCGCCGACGGGAGCGACGACCCGCTCGGCGGTGCCCTCGACGGGAACGTCACCGACGCGGACGGGCTGATCGACGGCACGAACGGCACGAACGGCACGCTCGACGGGAGCGGAACCCCGACGAGTGGCGAACCGACCGACGACGGGATTCTCGACGGCGACGCCCTCACCGCGACGGACGCAGACGCGGAACTCACCGCGGACGGCACCGACGACGGCCTGCTTGGCGGGTAACGCCGGCGATCAAAAGTCCGCGAGCGTCGGGCGGTCGTGGTCGCCGGGGAACTCCGCGAGGGGGACCTGTTTCTGGTCGCCCGAGGCCATGTCCTTGACCGTCACGGCGTCGTCTTCGAGGTCCTGCTCGCCGACGATGACGACCGTCTCGGCGTCGACGGAGTCGGCGTAATCGAGTTGGCCCCCGAAACTCCGGTCCGAGAGGTCCGTCTCGACGACGTGGCCGCGCTCGCGCAACTCCCGGGTGATCTCGGCGGCCACGTCCCGGGTGTCCCCGACCCGGAGGACGTAGTAGTCCGTCGTGAACCCCTCGTCGGGCCAGACGCCGGCCCGCTGGAGCAACAGGGACAGCGGCGCGAGCCCCGGCGCGACCCCCACTGCGGGCGTCGGCTGACCCCCGAAACTCTCGATGAGGTCGTCGTAGCGCCCGCCGCCGAACACCGACCGCGAGACCTCGCCCGTCGCGTCGAAACACTCGAAGACGACCCCCGTGTAGTAGTCGAGTCCGCGGGCCGTCTCCAGCGAGAGCGTGCAGTACTCGCGGGCCCCGAAGTCGTCGGCCACGTCCAGCACGTTCTGGAGGTTCGTCACCGCCGCCTCGACCCGATCGGTCCCCGCGAACGCGATCAACTCGTCGAGGTCCTCCTCGGGGGTATCCAGCAGGTCGTCGAACTCGGCGGCCTGGTCGTAGCTCAGGCCGGCCTCGTGGAGCAGGTCGTGGTACTCGTCGTCGTCTATCTTCTCGGATTTGTCGACCGCCCGGATCGCCTCGCGAGTGTCCACGTCGGCGTCGAACGCTTCGAGCAGGCCGCCCAGGATGTCCCGGTGGGAGACCCGGAACTCGAACTCATCGCTCGTCAGGCCGAGGTTCGTCAGCGCGTCGGCTGCGAAGGCGAGTACCTCCGCGTCGGCCTCGGGTTCGGCGGAGCCGAAGATGTCGACGTTGGTCTGGTAGAACTCGCGAAAGCGGCCCTGCTGGACCTGTTCGTACCGCCAGAAGGGGCGGGTCGAGACCCACTTGATCGGCTTGGAGAGTTCCTGCTGTTTCGCGACGACCATGCGCGCGACCGTCGGCGTCAGCTCGGGGGTCAGCGACACCTCCCGGCCGCCCTTGTCCTCGAAGGCGTACAGTTCCTCGACGATCTCCTCGCCGCTTTTGTCGACGTACATCTCGGTGCGCTCCATCGCCGGGGTCCCGATCTCGCGGAAGCCGTACCGCTTCGCCGTGGCCTCCAGCGTGTCGATGACCTCCCGCCGTGGCCCCATCTCCGCGGGGTAGAAGTCGCGAAAGCCCTTCAGGCCGTCGTACATGTGCCCCGCTTTGCCCACCGCGCGCTTGAATCTGTCCGTTACTCCCGCAACCCGACCACTCGGGTCTGGTCGTGATCGGGGAACACGTCCTCGACGGCTCCCTCCTCGAACTCCTCGCGGATCAGGGCGCGCAGTTCGGCCTCGTAGTCGCCCTTCGGGATCTCCTCGCTGGGCCCCTCCTCGACGACCAGTTGCGCGTCGACGAGGTCGTCGACCGCGCCGCGGCCGAAGCCCGACAGCGGCGCGATGTAGTCCACGTCGTGGCGGTCTTCGAGGCTCTGGGCCTGGGCCCGCGAGACCGTCGGAACGCGGTCGTCACGACGGGTCCCGTCCGCGACCGCCGAGAACGGTTCGGCGGCGACGACTTCGAGGACGTGATCGTGGACCTGCTGGATGCCGTTGCGCGGGAACCCGTCTGCGACCATCCGCTCGGCGGCATCGCGGGCCACCGACTCGTCCAACTCCACCGTCTCCAGCGGGAAGCCGACCGCCGCGGCGGCCTCGCCGGCGCGGTCGGCGGCGTCGGTGATCCCGAACGTCGCCGAGACGAGCGTGACCTCGTAGAACGGATCGAGGACGAGCGCGGCCAGCGTCGAGTCCTTGCCGCCGCTGTAGAGGACGCCGACTTCCATCTACCGGCGCTGGATGTCGAAACTCTTCGAATCGGGCTTCAGTTCCGAGAGCAGGTCTTTCATCTTCTCCTCGTCGATCTTGCCCTGGATGCGCCCGCTGCGGGCCAGCGCGATGACCTGCTGTTCGACCTTCTCGCCGAACTCGGGCTTGGACATCTTGACCGTGTTCAGCCGCTTGCGCGCGCCGTCGGTCAGGTGCTGGCGTAACAGGGCCTTCTTCTGGGCCTCGGCCTGCTGGCGCTGGGCCTCCCGGGCCTCACCGCCGCCCTCTCCCTGTTTCTGCTCGCGCAGTTTCTCCATTTTCTCCTGTCGTAGCCGTTTGAGTTCCTCGTCGTCGGGCTCGCCACTCATGACTACCCGACAATAACTCCGTCAGCCGCAAAACCCTAACGGACCACCTTTTTACTGCGGGGGTGCGCTCACCCCGTTCGCGCACCCCGCTCGCAAAAACGTGGGCGAAAAACGTCCCGGACGCGAACCGCCGGCTCGCGTCCGGCGAACCGCGCGCCG
>JBDGUF010000002.1:0-23892 GCA_042216105.1 Halorientalis sp. | reverse complement strand
GGTCCCGTCGCAGGTGCCGAGCGGCGAGCCGTCCTTCCAGACCTCGACGAGGACTTCCTCGTCGAGCTCGCCGTCGATTGCGGTCGTGTCGCCGGCTCTCGATTCGGGGCCATTGATGCCGCGCTCGCCGTCGTCGGTCACGGCGGCGCGGAGCCACACGTCGACCGGTTCCGCGACGAAATCGGCGTCGTCGACCGCTTCGAGGCCCACGACCAGCACGCCCTCGTCGCCGGGCATCACGTCGCCCACCGAGACCACTGGTCCCGTCGCGTCCGTGACGTACGTCGCGTCGGTGACGTAGGCCGGGGCCGTCTCGGGGTCGAGCGTCGCGTCGAACCCCGAATCAGTCGTCCCGTTCTGGTTCTCCCGGAAGTCGCCGTTGTACCGTTCGTACCAGGCGACCCTGACCCACCGGTCGTCGAGGTCCGCTGTCGCTGCGTACGTGTAGTGGGTGTACTCCGGCCGCCCGCGACCGCCAAGCACACCGGCACCGACCGCTCCGATGCCGATGGTCCCCAACAGTTTCCGTCGTGTAAATTGCATTTGTGATATCTCCGCGTCGTCGCTCGTTGTATGGTCTCCAGGACGCCTCCTGGCATAAGTATGGAGTCCCGGCCGACCGGTACGGTCTCCCTGTGGCCCGTTTCCCGGGCCGCCGCGGCCCGGTACGGTCGTCCTACGGTTCGTCGGTCGGCCGTGTCGTGTACTGAAAATCGACGCGCGGGTCGAACGGCCGGCCGCGAACGGTCCGGCGGCGAGGGATTCCCTCGCTCAGATGGACTGGCCGAACGGTGCGTCGTTGTTGCGGCTCTGTTCGGCCTCGACGCCGATGTCGAAGGCGACGGAGTCGGACTGGACCTGGTTGCCGACCTCGAAGGGCAGTTCCCACTCGAAGCCGAGACACTGGGTGGTCACGCCGGGGTAGGGCTGGACGCCCGCTTCCTGGCGGTTGCCGTCGAGCAGGACGCCCTCCGAGAGCTGGGCGAACACGTCGCTCATGCTGCCCTCGGCGATGACCTGCTCGCCCGTGAGGACGATCTGTGCGATCTCCGCGTAGACGGTGTCCAGGTCGGTTGGGTCGGGCGCGACGAACGCGTCACTCGGGCTGGACGCCAGCGACTGGAGCAGGCTCGTGTTCGCACTGCCCAGCGCAATGGTGAAGATGCGAATCCCTGCGTCCTTGGCGGCCTGGGCCGCCGACTGCGCCGGGCTGGCACTGGAGTTGCCGTCGCTCAGCAGGATCATGACCTTCGAGGCTCCCGCCGTGGCGTTCGTGCCGTTGACGAGTTCGTCCGCGCCCTCGTCGATACCGGCCGCGATGGACGTGCCACCGCTGGCGTTGTAGGCGTTGATGGCGTTTTTGACGGCCTGGTAGTTCGTCGTCAGCTCTTGGTCGGTCGACGCCGAGGAACTGAACGAGATGGCTGCCGCCTCGTCCGGGACGGAGAGGTTGTCGACGAAGCCCGTCGCCGCGGTCTTCAGGGCCGCCAGCGGCGCGCCACTCATCGATCCGGACACGTCGCTGACCAGGGCGACTTCCAGTTCCTGTTGCTGGCCGGTGCCGGTCGGCTCGTAGACGTTGTCGCAGTCCTCGTCGTACCAGACGCGGACCTGAATCTCGTCGGCGAGTTCACCCACGCCGTCCTGATCCGCTCCTTCGGCCGCGAGTTCGGGATCGTTTTGGCCGTTTTCGGCGTTCTCGCCGAGCTTGCCGACCAGCTGGAGGAAGGCAGGGTTGTCACAGATGTGGATACTCATCGTCACTTCGCCGTAGTCGCCGGGTTTCACGTCGTCGAGCGTGAACACCGGAACCCCGTCGCCGTTGACGAGGAACTCGTCGGCCTCCGGCGAACAGAAGACGAAGTCGTTGTCCTGGACCATGTCCTCCCACTCCTCCATGTCGCCCGGGCTGGGGGCCTGGTCGAGCAGGTAGACGCCGTCGCCCAGCGCCTCGGCGTCCGGGTAGTTCTGCTGCAGCGCCGCGAGACGGTTCGCGCCGCCCTGGTAGGTCGCCTTGTAGTCGAGCTTCAGGTCCATCGTCCCCGCGGTGAGGCTGTTCCCGATGAACGACTCGTTGTCGCTGAAGAACGCGGAGGTCCCGAGGCCCGCGCCAGCCGAGGTGAGGCCGATGCCACCGAGTCCAGCGAGCACTTTGCGCCGGTTGAGGTCGTAGCGTTGGTTGTCTTCTGTCATGATTTAGTTCTGTGAGGTAGTGTTCGTCTGGTTCGCGAACGGGGTGTCGTTGTTCCGGGCCTGTTCGGTCTCGAACACGAGATCGAAGGAGATACCGTCGCCCTGGATCACGTTGCCCACTTCGTAGGGCAGTTCGAGCAGGAGGCAGAACTCGTAGGTGTCGGTCACCGTCTCGTCCTCGCCCGTGGCGTCGCTGCCGACCATCATCGGGTCGCCGGTGTCGTCTTTGACGACGTAGCCGCCCGAGAGGACGCCGTTGGCCTCGCGTGCGTTCGTGTAGTGTGCGCGGTCGTCGCCGTCGAAGTCACCGTCGTCGTCGGTGTCGACGCCGCCGTCGAGGTCGAACGGCTCCTCGTAGTCGATGTTCAGATCGTCACTGGCGTTGTTGAACACGGGGTCGAGCGTCGAGAGGCCCGCCTTGTCGCCGCTGTCGTCGTAGCTCTGCCAGACCGTGGTCAGCAGGAACTCGCCCAGGTCGGCGTCGTTGTTCGCGTCACCGGCTTCCGTCTCGGGTTCGGCGTGGACGCCGCCCGTCTCGGCGAAGTTCTCCGTCGCGACCTGCACGTAGCCGGGGTTGTCGCCCACGCTGATCTCGAAGCAGATGATGGCCCAGTCGCCGGGCTTGATGTCGTCGACCTGGAGGCCGAAGGCCGGGTCCTGGCCGTCGGCGACGACCGAGATGTCGAGCCCGCCCTGGTCGACCCAGTACTGGTTGGCGGCCACCACGTCCGCGCTGACGCTCATGTCGAGCGTCCCCGCGGTGAGGCTGTTGTTCGTGAACGATTCGGTGTCGCTGAAGTACGCGCTGGTCCCGAGGCCAGCACCCACGGAGGCGAGGCCGACGGCACCGAGGCCGGCGAGCATCTTGCGGCGCGAGAGGTCGTACAGTTTCGGGTTGTCGTCTGTCATGATCGTTTTCCACCCCGGCCCGGCCGTCCAACTCAGGAGCGACCGGTTCGGGTTACTCTCATCCAGAGCGGCAGGGATCTTACTTATGCAGTGATTCAGTCGTTTTGGGCTCTCAGACACCCGTTTGTACGGTCTCGATACCGGTTTTGGACCCTGGAATATGGCGACCGTATCGCCTCAGTGGGTCGCGTAACCGGGCCGTACCGCTCCGTCCGGACATCGTACTGCCTCGTACCAGGTCGCTGTCATCTCGGTACGTGGACTATACGTAAGATCCGGGGTGTCCTCCGTGGAAGCAACATGTTTTCGCACGCGTCGATTCCGGAGTCGGACGTCCACCACCTGTTGAGCAACGCCCGTCGGCGCGAGACGCTGACAGTGCTGTGGCGTCGGCCCGAAGCCGTGACGCTGCGAGAGCTGTCGGAACAGATCGCAGCTACCGAGGCCGGCATCACGCCCGCACCGCGGCCGCTGCGCGAGAGTGTCTACAACGCCTTACACCAGACGCACCTGCCGAAACTCCACGAGTTCGGTCTCGTCGAGTACGACCCCGACCGGAAGCTCGTCCGATCCGGGCCACAGAGCCACCAGCTCCACCGCTACATGGACACCGTCAACGGCCTCGGCGTCACCTGGGGGGAGTACTACCGGGCGCTCGGGATCGGCGGCCTCTGTTCGGTCGTCGCGTCGCTGGCGGCCGTGCCGGGCTTCGGCGCGGTCGATCCGCTCGTGTTCGCCAGCGGCGCGCTCGCCGCGTTCGCGCTCTCGACGGGGTATCAGTTGCTCGGCGGTCGCGGCGGCCGCCCGCGCGGGCTGGTGAGCGGGTTCCGGTAACGGAACGGACCCGGCTCTCGCATGGCGGTTTCGACGGAAAACGCCCACAGAACCCGACGATCGAAGCAAAACCGGAAGGAACACGCGAGGGTTTATCTCACGTGGCCACTACGATAGCACTAGGTGGGTTCATGGCAACTACGCAGTCAGCAGACCCCGTGGTTCCCGACGGGGGGCTGCTGTCGACGGAGACGATATTCGAGACGTTGAGCAACAGGCGACGGCGGTACACCTTGCACTACCTGAAACGGCTCGGCGAACCCGTGACGATCAGGGACCTCTCCGAACAGCTCGCCGCCTGGGAGAATGAGATCGAGCGCGAGCAGGTCAAGCCCAAAGAGCGAAAGCGGTTGTACACGGCGTTACATCAGACGCATCTCCCGAAGATGGATCGACTCGGGGTCGTCGAGTACGACAGCGACCGCGGCGTCGTGGCGCTGACGGAGACCATCGACCAGTTCGACATCTACTTCGATCTGGTCGCCGCCGACGACATCCCCTGGAGCCAGTTCTACCTCGCTCTGGGGAGCGTGACGACCGCACTCGTGGCCATCGCGGCGCTGGGTGTCCAGCCGTTCGCCACCCTCGACGGCTACGGCTACGCGGTGGCGGTCGTGCTGCTTTTCACCGCCGTCGCGTGCTATCACACGCTCCGAGATCGTCGCCGGGTCGTCGGCTCGGCCGACGTGCCTCCGGAGACGGCGATTCCGCCCACCGAACACTCCGAGGCGGCGGAGATTCCTCCCGGTGACGGCCACGACTGATCGCTCGTCGCTCGTACTGGATTCTCGCTGGCGTCACATCTGGTCGGAAAAACAGTCGGGCTTCAGGCCGTGTCGGCCGTTTTCGTCGCGTCCGCCGTCGTCTCGGTCGTGTCCTCGCTGTCGTCGGTGTCCGCGGCCTCGCGGAGCTCGTCTTCGAGTTCCTGGCGTCCCTTCTTGAACTCGCCGAGCGCCTGCCCCGAGGATCGTGCCAGGGCGGGCAGTTTGTTCGCACCGAACAGCAACACGGCGATGCCGAGGATGATGAGCAGTTCCGGTCCTCCGGGGACCCCCACGAACAGTTGGATGGTGTCCATGCCACTACATGGGGAGATGGGAGCATCAGTATGACAGCCGTACGTGACGGCCGGCTGTCGGTTCGGGGGCCAACGGTCGGCTACGAGAACTCGAAGGAGTCGATGCAGTGCTGACACCGGTCGGCGTCGAGCGGTAACTGCTCGCACTCGTCCTCCCGGTCGTCGTCGTCCGGCGAGTACTGGCAGTCCGTCCTGTGCCACTTCCCGCTCGATGACTGGACGTATTCCATGTTAGTCGCTCCCGGCGCGTTCACGGAGCCGCTCGTCCCGTCCCTGTCGGTCCCCCTCGTCGCCGTCGCGGTCGACTTCCAGCCCCGTCGGGCCGTCGAGGCCGGCGGTGGCCACGCGAGCGTCCCGCTGGAAGTCAGTGCGTTCGTGCATACTGTACGGTGACACCCCTCGCCATAATTAGAGTGATGGTCAGTTCGACGCGCCGGACCGCACCGTCCCGGCCCGGTTCCGCGGACGCCGATCAGGACTTGTCCGTCTCGTGGACCCACTCCAGGGCGGCCCCCAACCCCTCCTCGTCGCGGATCTCGCGGAACTCCGTGGCCGTCTCGCTCTCCATGGTGAGCGTCCCGAGCGACTCCGCCAGGCGGCCGTATCGGCGGTAGCCCTGTGTCTCCTGAACGTCGTTGACCATGTCCTTGACCAGCGCGACCGCGGCGCTCGGGGTCTTGCGGATGTGGTCGATCTCCTCCTCGACGGCCGCGCCGAGGTCGCCGTCGGGGACGACGCGGTTGACCAGTCCCATTCGGTGGGCCTCCGCGGCGTCGACGGTCTTGCCGGTGTAGAGCAACTCGCGGGCGTGTTTCAGCGAGTCCGTCACGAACGGGAGGACGAACTTCGGCGGCGGTTCGCCGAAGTGCATGTCGGGGTAGCCGAACTCGGAGCGCTCGGTCGCGTAGGTCAGGTCACAGGCCAGCGCGAGGTTACAGCCGCCGGCCAGCGCGGGGCCGTCGACGGCCGCGATCACGGGCACCCGGGCGGAGAAGACCGCCTCCAGGTGGGTCCGCTGGTCGGTGATCCGGTCGTCGACCGACCTCTCGGGCTCGGCCGCGCCGATGTCGTAGCCCGCCGAGAACGCCTCCCCGTGGCCGGCGACGACGATCACCCGCACCTCGTCGTCGCTCTCGGCCCGGTCGATGGCGGCCTCGAACTCGGCGAGCAACCCCTCGCTCAGGGCGTTCATCGCGTCCGGGCGGTCCAGCCGGACGTGGGCCGTCGCCCCGTCGCGCTCGTACTCGATCGTGTCGTACTGTGTCACGGTGACGGTCTCGGCGGGGGGACAGATAACTCTACCTCCGACTCCGTTCGGACCCACAGATACTCCCGGATCGGACCCCTACGGCGTCCGTGACCGAGCAGGCCTACCGCTGTCTGAACTGCCTCGACCGCGAGGTGACCCGCCCGTTCGACGTGTCCCACCTCTCGCGGACCTGTAATACCTGTGGCGAGTTCGGCCGGTTCGTCAACGGTGCCGTCCTGGACCGGTTCGAGCGGTTCGAGTCCGACCCGCCCGCGGAACTGGACTGGAACCGTCTGGACCACACCAAAAAGCTGTTCGTCGCCGAGCGGCTCGTCCGCCGCGGGTACCAGCTCGACGATTTCGAGATCGAGACTGACAGGGAGTGACCGCTCCGCCCGGTCAGGCGTCGGCCCGGCCCCGCTCGACGGCCGCACGGAGCTCCCGGGTCGCCGCCGCGGGGTCGTCGGCGGTCGTGATCGCCGAGATCACCGCCACGCCGTCGGCCCCCGCCTCGATCACCGCCGCGGCGTTGTCCGGCTTCACGCCGCCGATCCCGACGACGGGGATCCCGACCGCTTCGGCCACCGCCGCGATCCGGTCGAGGCCGATCTCGGTCCCCTCGGGGTCGGTGTCCTTCGAGTCCGTGGGATAGACCGCGCCGACGCCGAGGTAGTCCGCGCCCGCCCGTTCGGCCTCGCGGGCGGCCTCGGGCGTCGAGACCGACCGGCCGACGACGGCGGCCTCGCCCAGTCGCTCGCGCGCGACCGCGACGGGCAGGTCTTCGTCGCCGAGGTGGACGCCGTCGGCGTCGACCGCCGCGGCGAGGTCGATCCGGTCGTTGACGATCAGGGGCACGTCCGCCGCCCGGGTCAGTTCCCGGAGCCGCCGCCCGAGGTCGTACCGGTCCCGCGCGGACATCTCCTTCTCGCGGAGTTGCACCACGTCGATCCCCGCCTCGATGGCCGCCTCGACGATCTCGACGGTCGACCGCCCCGCCGAGAGCCGCTCGGCCGTCACGAGGTACGTATCGAGATTCACGGCCGTGAGTTCGGTGGGCCGGCGACATGTGGGTTGGGTTCGCGCTCCCGACCGCCGCCTCCTTGGGGTTCGGTGACGCCCCCTCCGGCCGGCCGACTCCGCAACACATATTAGCGGCTGTAGCCAACCACAGGATAACCCGTTCGCGAGCCCCGTCCGAGGGGGTTCGACGGGAGCGGAGCAGTCCCCTGGGGTAGTGGCCAATCCTGAAGCCTTCTGGGGGCTTCGACACAGGTTCGAATCCTGTGGGGACTATACCTGCCGCGAACCGACGGATTTTGAAGCTGGAATCGCCTCGGTACGGACACGGCCGCGTTCGTCAGGGTCTGTCGACGATGCGAGACGCCGCTGTGTTGATCAGTCGTCGGTCGGTCGTTCGGTGGCGGGCGGGTCGTCGCTCGGCCGATCCTGCGGGTCGCGGTCCTCGCCGGACCGTCGCCAGGTGGTCGGGTCGTACAGGCGCTCGACCTCCCCGCCCTGCTGGCGGATGGCGACGGCGGTGGTGAACAGGAAGGCACCCGCGAGGACGGTGCCGACGAGCGCGAGGCCGTCGCCGACCGGTGCGCCCGGCAGCGAGAGCGCGACGGCGTGATCGGCGACGGCGACGACGGCGAGCGCGAGCAGTGCGGGAGTGAACTGGCGGATGAACGCGGCGATGCTGGTCCCCTCCTCGGCACGGACGGTGCCGACGGCGTGATAGAGAGTGTAGGCGGTGGCAACCAGGAGGCCGACGACTTCGAGGGCGGCGACGGCCGTCGGGGTGGCGAACAGGTAGGTCAGCCACCAGGCGGCGACGAAGCCGGCGACGACGGTCGGACCGAGCCACTGGAGGGTCTCGTCGCTGATCAGCGACGGGCCGCCGACCGAGCGGTGGATCGCCCGGACGCCGATGGCGGCGAAGAGGAACACGAACAGGGTCGCGCCGCGGTGGAAGGGCGCGGCGGGGACGACGCCGGCGGTCTCCGCGAGGCCGGCGAGGCCGTAGACGGCGGCCGCGCCGATACCGACGGCGAGGTAGCGCCACCGCTCGCGGTAGGGGCCGGCAAGAACCTGGCGTGTGTACCGTCTGAGATACCAGAGCAAACAACCGGCAGCGGCCACGACGGTCAGATAGCCGAGTGAACGGGCGACCGTCAGCGTCGCCGCTGGATCGGTCTGCGTGGGAGTCATACCCCGGCGTAGGAGTCGGACGGCTATCAACGAGTCGGCTCTTCCCAGTTTCCGACAACCGGGGGCGAAAGGAAGCGGTCGCCACGGGGCGGCGGGTGGACCGTCACGGCGAGACGGTCGCCAGGTCGGATTCGAGGTCGTCGACGTGCTCGTTGTACGCCTCGACGAAGCCGGCGAAGCGGGGCGCGTACTCCCGGAGATCGGGTGCGGCCGGCGGTCCGTACTGCGAGACGAGGTAGACGCCGCCCTCGCCGCCGACCCGGAGGTAGGACACCCCGTCAGCGTCCCACTTCAGCTCCCAGCGGGTGCCGTCGACGCGGGCGGTGAAGGTGCCGTACTCGCCGCCCTCGTAGCGGGCCAGCGCGCGGGCGATGGCGTCGCAGGTCTCCTCGATCGCGCCGACGATGCGGTCGCGCTCGGCGACGACGCCGTCGACGCTCGCGGGCTCGGGGAACTCCGCGGGGGCGTCGTCCAGCACGCCCTCGAGGCTCTCGACGTGGGCGTCGAAGGCGGCGACGAACGCGTCGTAGTCGGCCAGGGCGGTCGCCAGCGGCCCGGGTTCTGGCGGCCGCTGTGTCGATACGACGTAGATCTCCGACCCCGACCGGGGATCGTACCGGAGGTACTGCAGGTCGCCGGCCTCGTACTTGACCGTCCACGCTCCGCGGTCGGTGTCGAAGGTGCGCTGACCGTAGTCCCCGCCCTGGAGACGCGCGAGGGCGTAGGCGATCCGCCCCGCGTGGTCCCGCACCGCCGCGACCACCTCGTCGCGGCGCTCGGCCACCGCCTCGGCGTCCGTGATATCGACGTCGGGCCAGTCGGGCATCACCGACGGGAGGGGGCCGGCCGGCATAACGGCTGTGTTCGCGGCGGGCGTCGGCCGTGGTAGTGACTCACTAACGTAATGAAAGACCATGAGGTTTAAGACCCTGGCCGTCACACGGTGGTGTACGGACGCGAGTCCGTGAGTACCACAATGACAGCGCGACAGCGGACAGATGCCGACGGTCGACCAGCCCCGACGGTTCCGGAAATGCCGACGCGACGCGTCCAGCCCGACGGCGGACGCGCCGAGAGTGCGACGAACGGCAAAGTGGTACTCGCGGAACTCGACGCGCCGGTCGTCCCGGACCTCTCCTGACCTCGCGGTCCCAGTTTTCATGTCGGCGCTCGCCCAAGGCCAGCCATGGCCACAGCGGCGCTGACGGAACCACACGTCCTCGCGGGCGCGAAGGCGCGCCTGTTCCCCGAGGGCGGCACCGACGCCTACGCCGTCGTCGACACCCAGTTCGCCCAGGACCGCTGGGTCGACGACCGCCCCATCGACCCGGATGTCCAGGATCTGCTCGCCCCGTTCAACCACGTGCGAGTCGGTTCGGGGTATCCGGACCTCGTCGGTGTCCCCGCGAGCGGGGGCTCGGGTGACGAACGAGGTGGGTCGGCCGGCGGGCCGCCCCTGGAGAACGACCTGCTGGCGGTCGACCGCGTGGGCGATCACCCGCCACTGCTGGCCGTCGAGGCCAAGGGGGAGACGGCCGCGGGGTCGGCCGACGTGGAGCGGGGCGTCGTCCAGGCCTACGACCGACTGCACGAGGCCAACGTCGCCTACGTCGCCGCGCCGGCGGGGTCGATCCCCCAGTCGGCGCGGACGCTGGCCCGCGAGCTGAACGTCGGCGTCCTCGCCGTCGACGCCGACGGGTCGGTCACGCCCGCGGTCCGGCCCCGCGTCGTTGGCGCGCGGCCGACCGGCGAGGCCGACGCCATCCGCTTCCAGGCCAGCGCGCAGGGCGTCGCCGACCGCAACTTCGGCCTGAACCACCCGAAGAACTACCTCGCCTACCCGCTGGCGCTGGTCCACGAAGGCGACGCCGAGGCCCTGATCGAGGAGCGAGTCGTCGGCGCGACCGACGCGGCCCGGGCCGGCGCGGCCTTCCTCGACCTGATCGACGACCGACCGGAGCCGCGGCTGACGCCGCTGGGCGAGGAGGTCGTCCGGTTCGCCCGCCGGGAGTACGGGAGCGTCGACGCCGCACTCGACCAGTTTCGGGAGTGGAAACGCTCCCGAAAGCGATTCTGTGACCTCGCGCCGCGGTGGGGCCAGCTGACCCGGCGCGTGGTCTACCAGTACCCCGCGACGCAGTTGCTGGTCGACCGGCTCCAGCGGCTGGCCGACGACGGCGAGCCCGACCCCTCACTCGTTCAGCTGGTCGAGTACTGCCACGGGACCCACCCGACGTTCACGGTCGAGTTGTTCCTCCGGGGGACCGACGACGTGCGCCAGCGGGTCCTCACGGCCGAGGGTGACCTCCGCTGGGAGCCCCTCGCCGAGGGCGGGGTGTACCACTCACCGACGGTCTTCCAGCTAAAGACGATGCTGTACCACGCCGGGATCGTCACCACGACCGGGACGGAGCCGTCGAACCTCGATCCGGAGACGGACGAGTGGGCGCTCCGGGAGCCGCTCGACCGGTACCGGTGAGCGGGGGCGACCCGCCCCGTCGGACCCGGCCGATCACCGCGGGAGCGTGATCGCGACCGTCGTGCCGTCCTCGTTCTCTTCGAGGGTCAACTCGCCGCTGTGTTTGTCGACCACCCAGCGCACGAGCCACAGCCCGAGTCCCTGGGTGTGCTGGAGTTGCGTGATCTCCTGGTCGCCCGCGACCACGTCCCACTCCTCCTGGGGGAGACCGGGGCCGTCGTCGCTGACCCGGATCGTGACGGTGTCGGGGCTCGGGCCGTCTGCGAGTTCGACCGCGACGCCGGCCGTCTCGTCGTCCGCGTTGCTCGTCGAGCCGTGCTCGACGGCGTTGTCCACGAGCTCTTCGATCCCGACCAGCAGGTGGTGGCTGAACGTTACGGTCCCGTCGGTCGTGGTCCTGAGGTCGGCCTCGGAATACTCGTCGAGGACGTCCTCGCGGATCCGTTCGCCGACCTCGGAGACGGGGACCGAGGTCACCTCGTCGCTCTCCATCCGGAGGACCTGCTGGATCGTCCGGGCGGTGTCGGAGGCGTCGATCAGCGACGAACTCGCCGAGACGATCCGCCGGGCGAACTCGTCGATCTGCTCGTCGGTGTCCATCGCCAGCAGCGACTCGGCGTACCCCTGGATGACGGTGGTCTCGTTGCGGAGGTTGTGCCGGAGCAGGCGGTGGAGGACCTGCAGGTGGGTCTCGCGCTGGGCCAGGTCGGTCACGTCGGTCAGGACGACGAAGGCCCGCTCCCCGTCCGAACTCTCGTAGGGGACCGTCTTCAGGATGTACTGCTTGCGTTCGGTATCGGTCTGGGTGGTCACCTCTCGCTCGACGCTCGCGCCCGGGGAGGTGACGGGTTCCACGGCCTCGGCGATGCCGTCGGGCAGGGCCGCCCGCACCTCGGCCAGTGGCCGGTCGGTGAGGTACCGTTCCGTCTCGCCACAGAGGGTGGCGAATGCGGCGTTGGCCCGGCTGACGACCGCGCCGTCGTCGCCGTACTCGACGTCCGCGACCGGGTCCGAGAGCGTCTCGAACAGTTCGGTGAACCGCTGCCGGTTGCGCGAGGCGGCCTGCTGGGCCGACCGCAGTTCCGAGAGGTCCCTGACGGTGCCGACGACGCCGTCTCCGTAGGGGCTGGAGAAGCGGGCCGTCCGGATCCGACTCGGGTGCCGGTCGCCGTCCCGGCTCCGGAGGTCGGTCTCCACGTCGGTCGGGCGCTCCAGGTCGGCGATCGCCGCGGCCACGTCCTCGGGGAGGAACTCCGCGATGTCGTGGCCGGGCAGGCTCTCGCGATCGTACCCGACCGCGGCGGCGAACTGCTCGGTCGCGAGCGTGATCGTCCCGTCCCCGTCCAGCGTGAACAGTTCGTCGTCGGCGGCCTCGACGACGGCCTCGTACCGCATCAGCTCCTCCTCGC
This sequence comes from Halorientalis sp., assembly GCA_042216105.1. Classification (GTDB taxonomy): domain Archaea; phylum Halobacteriota; class Halobacteria; order Halobacteriales; family Haloarculaceae; genus Halorientalis. Next base: position 11,533 of record JBDGUF010000002.1, on the reverse strand, counting down.
GGGTGACCATCTCGAAGGCCGCGGCGGCGGTCTCGGCCAGCAGTTCCACCAGCCGGAGTTCGTCGTCGGTGAACCCCTCGTCGTCGCAGGAACCGAAACTGAGCGTCCGACGGTCACCGATCGGACAGTACCCCGCCACGTCGATCTCGCCGCGCGCGTGGCCGTCGTCCCGCTCGGTCAGGTCCTCGCGGACCACGAGTCGATCCTCGGTGTAGGCGGTCCCGACCGGCCCCTCGTCGGGGTCGTAGGCCGGCCGGTCGCCCATCACGTCCGCCACCGTGTCCGAGGCCGCCACGGGCACGAGCCGGTCGGTCTCGTCGTCGTGTTCGCGGACGGCGGCCAGGTCGAACCCGAAGACCTCGCGGATGGTGTCGACGACCAACTGGGCCACCTCGTCGGTCGTGGTCGCGGCCATCATGTCCTGGGTGCTTTCGAGGATCCCGCCGAGGATGTCCTGGCGGCGGCGCTGGCGGCTGATGTCCCGGAGGGTGCCGACGGTGCCGGTGAACTCGCCGTCGTCGAGGGGTCGCAGGGTCATCCGGTCGGTCGCGGGGACGCGCTCGCCGTCTTCGGTGATCAGTTCCACGTCGAGCTTGGCGATGGGCATCCCCTCCTGCCCCCCCTGTTTCCGGAGCAGGTCCCGGAGCGCGTCCTCGGCCTCCGCGACCGTCTCGTCGTCCTTGATGATGTGGACCGACGACCCGAGCAACTCCTCGCGGTCGTAGCCGGTCATCTCACAGAGCGCGTCGTTGACGAAGGTGAACCGGCCCTCCTCGTCCAGGATGTAGACGGCGTCGCCGACGGTCTCGACGAGGTGTTCGTAGCGGGCCTGCTGGGCCTCGCGTTGCTTGCGCTCCGTGATCTCCCGGCCGTACAGCGACAGCCCCCCCGACGATGGGTAGGCGGTCACCTCGAACCACTGGTCGGTCTCGGGGGTCTGGAACTCCGTCGTGACGGTCGCGCCCTCGTCCAGCGCCCGTTCGAGCGCCGGCCGCAACTCCGTGCCCGCTTCCGGCGGGAGGTGGTCCCAGAACGGATCGCCGTACACGTCGTCGTCTACGCCCCGCAGGACCGTCGCCATCGCGTTGTTGAGGTAGGTGATCCGGAACTCGTCGTCCAGCGCCAGGACGCCGTCGCTGATCCGCTGGAGCGCCCGCTCGGGGGCCGCCCGCTCGCGCTCCCCCGACCCGGCGGACTCGTCCAGCCGGTGGCGGAGTTTCGCCTCCAGCATCCCCCAGCCGTCCGCGGGCTCCCAGTTGAACACGTCGGTGACGCCGCGCTCGATCCCCGCGGTCACGACGTCCGCGGCCGTCGTGATCCAGATCGTCGTCGACGACGCCAGCTCCTCCGCGATCCCCTCGTCGGGCACGCTGTCGGTGAACACAAGCGTCACGTGCCCGTCCGGCGGCGCTTCCCCCTCCGCCGTCAACGGTCTCGCCTCCGTTATCGACAGTGAAGACGATCTCTCCAACCCCGTCCGTAGCTCCTCGACGTCCGCCGGATACCCCTCGTCGTAGTAGACCGCTGTGTCGGGGTGTATCTCACGTGATACTGACTCGGGGACGGTCATCGTCCGAACCTAGTGCTGGGCGCATATCAGCGTTCGCTGTCATTACCACGTCTGATACCGAACTCCCTCCCGTCGCGAAACCGGCTCCGGAGTGAGTAGCTTTTTGTATTCTCGTGGTAATCTCTGGGTATGACTGACCGTGCCGTCGGGGAGCGACGTGACGCCGACACCCTCGCCGACGCGGGCGAGCGGACGCTGCACGTCGGCCGGGATCGTCCGATCCGCATCAGTACGGGCCATCGCATCCGCCATCACGACGGGAAGTGTTCGCGACCACACGGCCACAACTACGAGATCAGCGTCGCCGTGACCGGCGAACTGACCGACGAGGGCTGGGTCGTCGACAAGGGTGATATTACCGAGGTAATCTCCGAGTGGGATCACAGGTTCCTCGTCGAGCGGGGCGACCCGCTGATCGCGGCCTTCGAGGAGAGCGGCGACGGCGACGCCGTCGTCGTCCTCGACCACCCGCCGACGGCCGAGGTGATGGGCGTCGTCCTCGAACGCCGCCTCGAGGCGCGGCTCCCAGACACCGTCTCCGAGGTGGCCGTCGCGGTGGCCGAGACGGGCGAACTCCGCGCGGGGTACTGATGCCCGTCGACGCCGATCCCGACGGGCTGGCTGACTCCGCGCCCGGCGACGAGACGGTCGAGCGGGACGACTCGCCGTCCGGCGGGGACGCCCTCCCGATCAACGAACTGTTCCACTCACTGCAGGGCGAGGGGCGTCTCGCCGGCGTCCCATCGGTGTTCGTCCGCACCAGCGGCTGTAACCTCCGGTGCTGGTTCTGTGACTCCTACCACACCTCCTGGGAGCCGTCCCACGCCCGGCTCGGTCTGGACGCGATCGTCGCCGAGATCGAGGGGTACGACGCCGACCACGTCGTCCTCACGGGCGGCGAACCGCTGCTCCACGAGGCGTCGGTGACGCTGCTGGAGCGGCTCGACGCCGCGGGCTATCACACCACCGTCGAGACCAACGGGACGATCTTCCGGGACGCCCCCATCGACCTCGCCAGCGTCAGCCCGAAACTGGCAAGCAGCACCCCCTCGGCCGATCTGGCCGACGGCGAGACACCGCGTCCCGACGGGGAACCCGTCGATCCCGCCGCCGCAGAGCGCCACGAGGCCGCTCGGCTCGACCTGGACGCGCTGGCCCGGCTGGTCGAGACCTACGACACCCAGCTGAAGTTCGTCGTGACGGGGCCCGACGATCTGCCCGAGATCGACCGGCTGGTCGAGCGCGTCCGCGACGCCGCCGACGCCCCCGTCCCCGACGGCGACGTACTCCTGATGCCCGAGGGGGCGACTCGCGAGGCGCTGGAGGGAACCCGCGAGACCGTCGCCGAACTGGCGCTGGACCGGGGGTACCGCTACACGCCCCGGCTCCACGTCGACCTCTGGAACGACGCGCCCGGCACCTGACCGAGGACCGAACCCGCCACTCCACGACAACCGACCCATGACCGAAGACACGCCGACCGACGACTCGACCGCCGACGAACCGCCCGCCGACAGCGATCCCGACCGCCGCGCCGTGATCCTCGTCTCCGGCGGGATGGACAGCGCCACCGCCGTCTACGAGGCCATCGACCGCGGGTACGAGCCGTACCTGTTGCACACCTCCTACGGCCAGGAGACCGAGGCCAAAGAGCGGGAGTGTGCCGAGGCACTGGCCGCCGAGGTCGACGCCGCCGACTTCCGCCACGTCGAGACGGGTCACCTCGCGGCCATCGGCGCGTCCAGTCTGACCGACGACGACATCGACGTGGCCGACGCCGACCCCGACAGCGACGAGATCCCGAGTTCCTACGTCCCCTTCCGGAACGCCAACCTGCTCGCGATGGCCGTCTCCTACGCCGAGGCAACCGACTGCGAAGCCGTCTTCGTCGGTGCCCACAGCGAGGACTTCTCGGGGTATCCCGACTGCCGGCCCGAGTTCTTCGCGGCCTTCCAGCCCGTGATCGACGCCGGCACGAAACCCGACACGGAGATCGACCTGATCGCGCCGTTCGTCGAGTGGTCCAAGACCGACATCGCCGAGCGCGGGCTGGAACTGGGCGTGCCCTACGAGTCGACCTGGAGCTGTTATCGCGCCGAGTCGCCGGCCTGTGGCACCTGCGACGCCTGTGCCTTCCGGCTGGAGGCCTTCCAGCACTGCGGCGTCGAGGACCCGATCGAGTACGCCGAACGGCCCGACTACGCCTGATCGCCGGCCCCGAGCAGCGAGGTGGGCGTCCGCTCCGATCCGTCGCCGGCCGTCCACCCGTCCCGGCGGAGCGTCCGCTCGACGAGTCGGTCGCGCTCCTCGCGGGTCCGCACCGGCGGGAATGGGGGATGGGTGTACACCCGGAACGCCGCCGACCGCTCCATCGACTCCGACAGCGTCGTCCGGAGCCAGACGTGGTAGTTGGCCTCGCCGGTCAGCGTCTCCGGGTCGACTCCCAACTGGCTGTTGTAGGTCTCGGCCTGGCGGCGCGACCCGGGGTTGAACGAGACGACGGTGTCGCAGTTCGAGACCATCCCCTCGAGGACCGACTCGGGCAACTGGTCGGGGTACTGGGTACAGAAGGTCAGCGCCAGCCGGTAACTCCGGCTCTCGGAGAGCATCGCGGTGATCGTCTCGTCTTCCAGGGCCACGTTGTCGAACTCGTCACAGAACAGGTAGAAGGGGTCCCGGGCCGACCGTTCCCGTTCCGCCCGGGCCCGGATCGCGCTCCAGATCCGGCGCAACACCGCCATCGAGAGCTTCCGTTTCAGGTCCCTGGGCTCGCCGCCCATCCGGACCAGCAGGATCTCCCCGTCGGCGACGGCGCGGGGGACGCTGATCCCGGACTCGCGGGCGGCGACCATCCGCCGCGCGATGGGGTTCTCGATCCACGGCACGAGCGCCTCCCGGACCCGTTCGAGCCGGTCGTCGGGCACCGCGGCGAACCGGTCGGCGTAGCCGTCAAGCGCCACCCCGTCGGCCGCGGCGCGGTCGGCGAACGCCGCCCGGGCCGACGGCTCGCCGAGCAACGCCGCGAGATCGACCAGCGTCAGGTCGGGCTCGTCGGGGCGCGCCCGGTTGCAGGCGTTCACGGCGGTGATCGTCTCGCGGATCAGCCGGTCCAGCCGGGGCCCCCACGCGTCGTCGACGCCCAGCAGCGCCACGAGGTCCTCGGTCAGCGCCGCGACGGCGGTCTCGTAGGCCGGGTCGGCGGGATCGAGGTCGAGTTCGAGGAAGTTGAAGCCGCTGACCGCGCCGCGACTGCTCCCGGGTTCGAGCCACCGGAGTTCGTCCAGCCGGCGCTCGGGCAGGATCTCGACCAGCCGCTCGCTGTCGTCGCCCTTCGGGTCGACGAAACAGCCCCCGGCACCGCTCTCGACGAGCTGTTTGAACTCGTTGGTCAGAAGCGTCGACTTGCCGTAACCGGTGACGCCGAAGACCGCTCGGTGGCGAAACAGGTGGTCCTTCTCGATGCTCGCGTCCCGGCCCGCCCGCGTCCCGGTGCCGACGAAAAGCGGCGCGTCCCCGTTGCGCCGGGGGACCCGCTCGATCTGCTCGCGGGCGCGGGGGCCGGCGAACACCGACTCCGTCGCGCCGGCGAGGCTCCCGTCCGCGGCGTCGTCGGTCCGGTACCCCCGCGACCGCACCGGCTGACCGTGTTCCCGTTCGATCTCGGTCTCGACGATCTCGTAGGGGAACGGCTCCGCGTCGGCGATCCGCCCGCGCAATCGCTCGACGCGCTCTTCCAGCGTCCCGAGATCGGCCTCGCCGACCCCCTCGCGCAACGCCCCGGGTTCGAGGGCGTCGCGCAACGCCTCGACCGTGGTGGCGAGTTCGCTCGCGCTCGGGTCCGCCTCGGGCGGGACGTGCCGGAGGGTGACGCCGCCGACGGTGAGCCGGTCGCCGACCGCCAGCACCGCCAGGGTGGCCTCGGCGACCGGTTCGCGGTCCGGGGCCGCGAGCCGACGCTCGGAAAGCGTCGTCGCGGCGGCGTCGAGCCCCTCCCGGATGCGTTCGAGTGCGGCCGCCCGCTTCGGTCCCGTGTCACTCATCGCTCGATCACTCTCCGAACCGATCGCGGCGGTCGCCCCCGTCGTCGGCCGCCCCGCCACGGTCGCCGTCGTCCAGTGACACGTCCACGTCGGCCGACGAGACCGGCCGGAACCGGTCGTCTTCCTCCTCGTCCGGTTCGGCCGTCGACACGTCCTCCATCTGGGTCGTCTCCGGCGGGACGCCCGGGCCGGCGTCCATGTTCGCCCACTCGACCGCGGGCGCGTTGACCGCGTCGTTCGGGAGGTGACACAGCGCCGCCAGCTCCGGGACCGTCACGAGGAACTTCGTCGGGTTCAGCCGGGTTAGGCGGTCCAGCGCCGAGACCGCGTGGTCGCGGGCGGCCGCGCTCTCGAGCAGCCCCGGCACCCCGTCCGGCGGGACGGGATCGGGAACGACGCGCTGTTCGGTGGCCGGGTGGGCGTAGGCCTCGTAGTCGTTCGCGATCCGGCGGACGCGCCGGCTGGCGGTCTCGGGGTCGCTCGCGACGGCGACGACGCGCATCGTCACGTAGTACCCGCTCGTCCCGGCCTGCTGGCCGACCAGCCGACCGACTTTCTGCTCGCGCGGGGTCGGTTCGACCGTCCGGACGCCGCCGTTCAGGCTCTGCTCCTGGCGGGGCTCCCGGAGTTCGTAGGCGGTCACGCTCACGTCGTGGCCCCAGGGGCCGCCCCGCGACCAGGCGTCCCGCGCCGGTTCGAACACCGTCTGGACGAAGACGCGACAGTCGTCGCCGGGGCCGCTCCTGTCGGCGCTGGCCGCGTCCGCGAGGATGTCCCCGTAGGGGTCGGTCAGCGACTCGCCGTCGACGGCGGCCGTCAGCGGCGACTGGAAGGGGTACCAGAACTCCCGCGCCAGCCGGAAGGTCGCACCCGCCGCGTACTCGCCGGCTTCCAGTTCCGGGATCCCCCGGTCGGTCTCGGCGACGGTGACGCCGTCGTAGGCCGAGCGCAACTGGCGGTCGAACCGGTCGGCCGCGTCCTCGGTCGCGGCCGCCCAGTGGAAGGCGACGCGGTCCCCGTCGCCGTGGATCTCGTGTGCGTGGTGGTCGCTCTCGTTGACGACGCCCAGCGCCACTTCCACGTCGTGGATCGCCCGGAGCAGGGAGACGGCGGCCTCCGTCCCGTCGCTGTCCCGCGGCGGTCGCGCCCGCAACACCACCCAATCGTCGCGGTACGTGGCCGCCGCGTCCTCGATCGCCGATACCTCCGCCTCGGTCAGTTCGTGGCTCTCGTAGGGCTGCTGGCCGATGCCGAGCCAGCCCGACAGCCACTCGATGCCGTTGCTGATCCCCATTGTGCTCCCCCGCCACACCCCGTGTCGTGGCTTGTCACAGTACAGGCCGTTACCCGTGTTCAATCTTTCGGCGAGCGTCGGTCTCCGGGCGCTTCCGGCGTATCGCGGTCGCCACTCGCCGGAACCGGTCGTCCAACTCCCGGTTCGGCTCCCCCCTCAGTCCCGGCACAGCCCGCGGGCCAGCAGGCCGGCGCTGGTGAGCAGACAGAGCGCGAGGCCGGCGAAGGCGGCGGCGTAGTCGGCCACGGCGGCGACCGACCCCATGTAGACCGGGCCGAGCGCGCCGACGCCGAGGAACAGCGCCCGGGCGGCCCCGAGGTCGCCGCCGGTGTTGGCGTCGGGTGCGGCGTCGAGCAGGACGGCGTCGGCGACCGGGAACAGCGCCTTGTAGCCCAGCGCGAACAGCGCGATGGCCACGATCACGACCCACAGCCGCGACGCCAGAACGACGCCGGCCAGCGCCACGACGGCCAGCGAGAGGCCGGCGACCCCCACTGCCCGGCGGGGAACCAGGTCGGAGGCCAGCCCCGCGAGCGGTTTCGCCCACACCCCGACGAGGAACACGACCGCGAAAAGTGCCGCCGCCAGCGACTCGCTCGTCCCTCTCCCCTGCGCGAGGTAGGTCGGCAGGAAGTTCACCCACGCGCCGACCACGAAGAAAAAGAGGGCGAAGGCGACCAGCGCCTCCCGCTGGGCGGTCGTCGTCGAGAGCCGCCCGACCGTCTCGCGGAGGCCCAGCTCCATCCGCCCGAGGTCGTATGGGTCCCGGTTCCAGCGGACGTAGACCACGCCGAGCAGGAAGAGCGCGGCCGCCAGCGGCAGGAACGGGGCCCGCCAGGTGAGCCCGGGTACGGTCGGGAGTACGCCGGAGACCGGCCCCAGATCGGCGGCCGCGCTCCCGGTGACGATCAGGGCCGCCACCGAGGCCAGCACGCCCCCGGCGTCGGTGCCCGCGGCGTACAGTCCGAGCGCCTGCCCGCGGCGCTCGACGAACAGGTCCGATAGCAGGGCCCGCGAGGGGACCGCGTACAGTCCCTTCCCGATCCCGAGCAACAGCGCGCCGCCGACGAAAAGCAGCGGCGAGACCGCGCCCGCGAACAGCAGGAAGGCGACGGTCAGCGCGGCCAGTCCGGGGACGATCAGCGCCGCCCGCGAGAACCGGTCCGAGAGGCGGCCGCTGGGGTACTGGACGAGCGCGTAGACCGCCTGGAAGCCCCCGAGGACGATCCCGGCGGTCACGGTCGTGATGCCCAGATCGTCGATGATCGCGGGCAGGAGTGCCGAAAGCAGGAAGCGGCCGAGCTGGAGGGCCGCCCACGCGAGGGCGAGACTCCCGAGCATCCGACCGCCGTACCCCGCCACGAGCGACTCGGTACGCGTCGTCACGGCTGGACCGACGCCCGCGAAAAACTTGGGTGACTCGACTTAGAGCCGGTCGGCGATGATGTTCTTCTGGATCTCGCTGGTGCCCTCGTAGATCTTGGTGATGCGGGCGTCGCGGTAGTAGCGCTCGACGGGGTGGTCGGTGACGTAGCCCGCGCCGCCGTGGACCTGAATGGCCTCGTCGGCCACGTCGACGGCGTGTTCGGAGGCGAACAGTTTCGCCATGCTGGCGAACTTCGCGGCGGTCTGGTCGCGGCCGGCCTCGACCGTCGAGGCGGCGCGGTAGGTCAGCGAGCGGGCGGCCTCGACGTTGGTCGCCATCTCGGCGAGCTTGTGCTGGATGGCCTGGAACTCGTCGATGGTCTGGCCGAACTGCTCGCGCTCGCTGGCGTACTCGATGGCGGCGTCGAGTGCGCCCTCCGCGGCCCCGACGGCCTGTGCGGCGACGCTGGTCCGCCCGGAGGCGAAGAAGTCCATCAGCTGGTAGAAGCCCTTGTCGACCTCACCGATGACGTTGTCCTCGGGGACGCGCACGTCGTCGAGGATGACTTCCGCCAGGTCGGAGGCCCGGATGCCGAGCTTGTTGTCGATCTTCTCGGTCTGGACGCCGTCGGTGTCCATCGGGACGAGGAAGGCGGTGATGCCGCCGTGGCCCTCGCCGGGCGTGGTCTTGGTCATGCAGACGCCCACGTCGGCGACGGTGCCGTTCGTGATCCACATCTTGTTCCCGTTGATGACCCACTCGTCGCCGTCCTTCTCGGCGCGGGTCTCGATGCCCGCCACGTTCGAACCGTGAGCGGGCTCGGAGATCATCGAACAGGACGCCGACTCGCCGTCGGCGATCGGCGGCAGGTACTCCTCTTTCATCCACTCGTCGCCGTACTCGACGATCATGTCCGTCCCGAAGCCGGCCGAGCCGACGGCGCTCCCGATGCCGGGGTCGGCCCGCCAGAGTTCCTCCGTGACGATCGTCGAGGAGAGCTTGTCCATCCCCGCGCCGCCGTACTCCACGGGGATGTTGGGCGCGACGAAGTCGGCCTCGGCGGCCTTCCGCCGGATCTCCTCGGGGTACTCCTTGTTCTGGTCGTGCTCCTTGGCGACGGGCTCGATCTCCTCCTCGCCGAACTCCCGAACGGCCTTCCTGATCGCGCGGTGTTCGTCCGATAGCTGGAACGACATATGCCCCTCTTACGGCTGTTCTGTAAAATATATTCCGGGATCGGGTTACGGTGTTAAGCACTCGTCCCGGATTGGAGACGGGTGTAAATACACCGTCGGTTCAGGCCGACGGGAGTTCCGGATAGGACTGGTGCTGGCCGGTCGAGTTGCGGGCCAGCACGCGGGCGGTCGCGCCGCGGCGGCCGTCGCTGCGTTCGATCCGCTCGTCGTAGTACACCACCGTGAGGTCCAGGCAGGCCCGCAGGAGTTCGTTGGCGGCGAACCGATAGCGGTCGGTGCTCGGGCCGCGATCGACGTCGTCGGTCGTCCGGAGGTGGTGCTGGACGAACAGGTAGCCGCCGGGTTCCAGCGCGGCCTTGATGTCCGAGAGGCGGTCCAGCGCCCGGTAGAAACTGATCGTGACGACCGCGTACCGCTCCTCGGGGAACCCGTGGCTCGGCACGTCGGTCTGGATCGGTTCGAGCCGGTCGGCGACGCCGCGCTCGCGGGCGTTCTCGCGGGTGATCTCCAGCCCCGCGCGGGACTGGTCGAGGGCGTCGACGCGGTACCCCTCTGCCGCGAGGAAGACGGCGTTGCGACCGGTACCGGTCGCCACGTCCAGCGCGCGGCCAGCGGGGAAGGCGTCGACGTAGCGTTCGAGCAGCGGATCGGGGTCGGGGTCCTGCGGGTACTCGCCCGCGCGGAACCGCTCGTCCCAGGTGGGCATACCGGACGGAGGGCCGCCGGGACCGTCAAGCCCGTGGTCGCGTCGCCGGAACCGGCCCGTCTCGCCGCGAGCGTCGGCCGTTTCACTCCCTGTCCCCTCGTGTCCGTGATGACCGACGACCTCTTTACGCCGCTGTCGCTCGCGGATACAACCGTCCCGAACCGCGTGATGGTGTCGCCGATGTGCCAGTACTCGTGTGACGCCCGCGACGGGCTGGCGACGGACTGGCACTTCCAGCACCTCGCCAGCCGCGCCGTCGGCGGCGCGGGCCTCGTGATGACCGAAGCCACCGCCGTCGAGCCCCGCGGTCGCATCTCCCCCGAGGACCTCGGGATCTGGAGCGACGACCACGCCGACGCGCTCGCCGACATCACCGACTTCCTGCGGGGGCAGGGCTCGGTCCCGGCCATCCAGCTGGCCCACGCCGGCCGGAAGGCCGCCACGTCCCGCCCCTGGGAGGGGCACGACCCGCTCCAGCCCGACGACGGCGGCTGGGAGACGGTCGCGCCGACCGACGAGCCCTACCCCTACGAGGCGGACGCGCCGCCGACACGCCGGGCGACCGAGGCCGACCTCGCGGACGTTCGCGAGGCCTTCGCCGACGCCGCCCGCCGGGCCCTAGAGGCCGGCTTCGAGATCGCCGAGGTCCACGCCGCCCACGGCTACCTGCTCCACGAGTTCCTCTCCCCCGTCACCAACACCCGCGAGGACGAGTACGGCGGCGACTTCGAGTCCCGGATCCGCTTCCCGCTGGAGGTCGTCGAGACCGTCCGCGAGGTCTGGCCCGATGACAAGCCCCTGTTCGTCCGCATCTCGGCGACCGACTGGTTCCCCGACCGCGAGTCCTGGACCGTCGCGGACTCGATCCGCTTCGCCGACCGCGCCAGCGAGGCCGGCGTCGACCTGATAGACGTGTCCGCCGGCGGGATCCACCCCGACCAGCAGGTGCCCGACGGCGGCCCCGGCTACCAGATCCGCTACGGCCGCCGCGTCAGGGAGGGGGCCGACGCCGCTCCCGAGGACCTGAAAGTCGGCGCGGTCGGCGGTATCACGACGCCCGAACAGGCCGATTCCCTCGTGCGAAACGACCGGGCCGACCTGGCGATCATCGGCCGCGAACACCTGCGGGACCCGTACTTCACGCTGCACGCCGCGCAGAAACTGGACAGAGAGGACGCGGTCGACGTGCCCGCCCAGTACTTCCGGGCGTTCTAGATTCCCGGTTGGCTACGGTGGTGCATGGTTTGTCCGTACCGACCACCAGCATCCGCGCCGAGCGGAGCGAGGCGCGGTTCACTGAACGCGAGCGGAGCGAGCGTTCAGCTTTTTCGCCCACGTTTTTCAAGGAGTGGTTCTCGCCG
>JBDGUF010000036.1:0-24099 GCA_042216105.1 Halorientalis sp. | reverse complement strand
CCATGTACACCATCGGGTTGAACAGCGAGGCGGTGTAGGCCAGTCCGTCCAGCGCGTCCAGCGAGTAGAAGACGCCGCCGAAGAGACCAGCGGGCGCAGGATGAACTGGTTGAGGACGGTGAGGTAGTCGAAGTCCCGCGCCCACAGGCCGCCGACGACGCCGAAACTCGCGAACAGCAGGCAGATCACGAGCATGAACGCGACCAGGTACAGGGGTCGCGCGACCGGGACGCTGGTGAAAAACAGGCCGATCAACCCGATGATGATCCCGACGACGAGTCCGCGAAGCGCCGACGAGAGGATGTAGGCGAGCACCATCGAGGAGTAGGGCAGCGGCGAGGTCAACACCTCGTGGATATATTCGTTCCAGCGGCCGTGGAAGATCGAGAACGAGGAGTTCTCGAAGGCGTTCGAGATGGCTCCGAGAACGATCAGTCCGGGGAGGATGAAGGCGATGTACTCGATCTCCCGCCCGCCGAGGGTGAAGGAGTCGATCCGGCCCCCGAGGATCACGCCGAACACCGAGAAGTAGAGGACGTTCGTGATCGCCGGCGGGAGGAAGGTGTTCCGGGGCCGGCGGACGAACCGCAACACCTCGCGGTGGAACAGCGTCCGGAAGCCAGTCGGGAGCAGGCGATCGAGGAGACCAGGGCTGGCGGTCGACTCGTCCGCCGTCACCCCGCCGTCGCCGGCCACGCCGGCGTCGTCCCCGCTCATGCTTCCACCGCGCTCTCGGTGCGAGTCACGTCGACGAACACCTCCTCCAGCGAGGCGCGTTCGATGTCGACCTCGGTGACGGTGTACCCGGCCGCCTCCAGCTGGCGGAGCAGGTCGGGGACGACCGAACTCCCGCGGGCGGCCGTGACGACGAGCTGGCCGTCCTCGATCCGGGCGTCGTGTACGTCGGGCAGGTCCAGTTCGGGCGGCGTCGCGGGTGTCGACCGGAGGCCGACGCTGATGCGGTCGGTGCCACGGTCCATCAGTTCGTCGGGACTGGCCTCCTCGACCTTGGATCCCTCGTCCATGATGGCCACGCGGTCACAGAGGCGTTCGGCCTCCTCGATGTAGTGGGTGGTCAGCAGGATCGTGGTCCCGGCGTCGTTCATGCGGTTGATGACGTCCCAGAGGTCCCGGCGCAACTGCACGTCGACGCCGGCGGTCGGCTCGTCGAGGATCAGCAGGTCGGGATCGGACACCAGGGCTCGCGCCAACATGAACCGGCGTTTCATCCCGCCGGAGAGCCAGTCGAAGCGCGTGTCGCGTTTCTCGTAGATGCCGACCGTCTTGAGTGCCTCCTCGGCCCGGCGGGTCGCTTCACCCGAGGGGATGCCGTGGTAACCGGCCTTGTGTTCGAGGACCTCCTGGATGGGGAAAAAGCGGTCCACGTTGTACTCCTGTGGGGCCAGGCCGATGGCGTCGCGGGCCTTTTGGTACTCGGCCTCGACGTCGTGGCCGAACACGGCCGCCTCGCCCGCGGTCCGGTTCGCCAGGCCGACGAGGATGTTGATGAACGTGGTCTTGCCCGCGCCGTTGGGTCCGAGCAGGCCGAAAAACTCCCCGGTCTCGACCGTGATGTCGAGGCCGTCCAGCGCCCGAACATCGTCGTATTCTTTCACCAGATTCCGGGCTCGGATGGCGTGTGTCATTACTCACTGAGAGCGGTCCTGGGCGGGTAAGCCCCACGTTTGCCGGTCGTCGGTTCGGCCGGATGGCCGTCGTCGGACGGCGGGATGTCGGGGGCGAACTCGGGTCCGAAGGCCGGAACATTGATATGATTCCGCGGACATTGAGCCTGCAAGAGACCGAATCGAGCCGACACCGGCCACGTGAGACCGTCGCGTTGCCGGCCATCAGGGGGGATGGCACCAGGTCGCCAGCGCGCAGTGTGCGTGTCGGCGGCCGCGACGACGGACGGTATCCGTCGGCGACTACGGGGTGGTCGGGGGCTCGTGTCGGTCCGGACGAACAATGTACGATACCAAACGGCTAGCCAGCGGCGTTGGCGTGTTGCTCACGTTGTGGGCGCTCGTCGGGCTGTTGATACTCGGCACGGGGGTGGGCGTCTCGGTGCCGCTGAGTAGCACCGGGGGATTCAACGTATCGGCCGACTACATGTCGGCGTCGGAGGCCACGGTCGTCCCCGCGAAGACGAAGATCGTCACGCCGTCGGTGTTGTTCGAGGTAGAGCGTAGTTACATCCGCGGTCTGGTACTGCGAAAGACGCTCAACGTCAGCGGCGTTCCGGGCCTCTCGGGACGGTTACAGATACAGGTCCGGGCCGAGGAGGCGACGGCGCGTGGCGTCGCGTTCAAGACCGACCGCATCACCGCTCAGACGGCGATCTGGCGCGGGTTCGTCCTCGACGAGCGGACGGGACCGAAGATCTTCGACCGGTTCTACGCCTACGCCGGGCCCAACCCGAACCAGGCACCCAACACGGACGACCCGCTCCAGATCGAGGGCAGCGACCCGGGCGTGATCAGGCCCAGCAACGGCGATCCGGCCTTCGAGTTGCGCGGGGCGAAGATCACGACCTCGACGCTCTCGGCGGATCGGATCCAGCTCTCGGAGATGTCCCTGCGGGTGCGGTACGACTACGACAACGACGGTGAGTTCGAATATGGTGCGTGAGAACACGACCGACGAACGGGACGAAACGGCCGACGACTCGGCGGCCGGACCAGTCGGGCTCCGTGCCCGGTTCGACCGGTGGGTCGCGACCAGACCGACGCTCGGCGCGGCGTTGCTGGCACTCGGGAGTCTCGTCCTCGCCTGGCGCGTCCTCGCCCAGCTGTCGGGGGTGCCGCTCGGCCGCCTGACGCCGGTCGGGTTCGCCGGCGCGACCGCCCCCTTCGTCGCCACCGTCATCGGGTCGTTCGTCCTCGCCAGGCCCGAGAAGGCTCGGACCGCCGGCGGCGTCGGCTTCGGGCTGGTCGGGTTCACCTTCGGCGGCCTCCTGCTCTCGGGCGTGCCGCTCGCCCACCCGGAACTGGTTTTCACCGGGTTCGTGATCGCCGGGATCGGCGCGGTGATCTGTCTCGCCTGGCACGATACCGCCGTCCGCATCGAGCGTGGCCCGGTGTTCCGTGTCGGTCGGGCCGCGCTGGTCTGTTGCCTCGTGGTGGCACTCGCCTTCACCGCCGCGCCGGCTGTCACCGGTGACACGTTCCCCGCCCAGTCGGACGCGATCGACGGGTTCGTGGTGAGCCAGTCGTCGCTCAGCGCCGGGACGTACAGTTACCAGACCGACTGTGACACGAACCCCGGCTTCGCGCTCGGCGGCGAGGACTGTCTCAACATCACCGTCGACAGCACGAGCCAGGAACGAATCGAGCGGGCCGCTCGCCAGCAACTCGACAGCACGAGCGTCGCCAAGGTGGAGATCACCGACTTCCTGATCTACGAGAACCTCTATACGGAACTGCGTGGCGGCCGGAACGTCTACTTCGAGCTGACGGCCGCACAGGCCGTCGCGTCGAGCGAGACCGACAGCGGCCGCGCGATCGACGTGTACATCTCGGAGTTCCGCTCGGAGGCGCTGACCGCCCGGCTGGACCTGATCAAGTTCCCCGGCACGCCCGGGATCCCGGCCGACCACATCGCCTACTGGACCTGTACGCCCCACGACGACAGCGGCTTCGGGACGATCAACGACATCCGGCTCGGACTCGACACCAACCCGCGGCTGACCGGCGGTCGCGACGTGTCCCTGCTGGCCCACCAGCTCGGTAGTTCCGAGACGGTGCTGACCGACTTCAAGCTCAAGATCGGGGCCGAACTGGGGAACAAGAGCGGGATCCGTGAGCCGATTCCGGCCGACGCGGAGCCGACCACCGCGCCCGACAACTGCCTGTGACGCCCGACGGCTCGGGACTCGACGGCTCCGACGGCGTTTTCACCGTCGCGGACGACGACGCCGACGTGGAGACGATCACCTTCACCGAGTGGCGTCGAGCGCGCCCGTTCAGCGGCGCCCTCCTGCTCGTCGCCGGCGGGTTGCTCGTCGCCTGGCCGTCGCTCCAGGTCGTGTTGAACACGCGCCCGTTCGACGCGTATCCGACCGCCAGTCTCGGGACCCTCGTCGGCGCGGGCATCGTCTTCGTCGGCGTCGCGGTGCTGTTGCGACCCGACCGGGCGCGGGAACTCGGCGTCGCGGGGCTGGTCCTCGCGACGGTGTCGTTTCCGGTGGCGCTCGGGGGCTACCTGATCGGCATGCTGGTCGCCAGCGCCGGCGGGGTTCTCGCCTTCGCCTGGCGACCGACCGAGGAGTACGAGCGGCTGATCCTGGACGACGGCAGCGAAGAAGAGACGTAGCTCAGCGGCCGAGTTTCTCGCGGCTGATCTTGACGCCCCGGGGCGTGATGATGATCTGATCCTCGTCTTTCTGGACGATGTCGCCGCCGACGCCGCGGGCGACCTGCTGGAGTTCGTCGGTGATCTGCTCCATCGTCCGGTCCTGAGTCGTGTGTCGCGTGATGTCGGCGACGACGATGTCCCCGGCGTAGACCGCGTCCTTGATGTCGATGACGTCTTGCTTCTCGCTGATCTTGGCGATGTGCATCTGCGTGTCGGCCTCTGCCTCCGGCGCCTGGACGCCGTCGAGGTCCACGTAGTCGTCGGTGCGACGCGCCGACCCCGACTCACCCAGGAGTTTGTTCATGAAGCCCATACCCCCGAAACCGGCTCCCAAAAGTATAGGTTTTTCGTCAGACATACCTACGCGAGCTAGCATTTCCGGGGAGCAGGCCGTCAGACCGCGGAAACGACGGGCCCGGTCGTCGGCCGCCCGTCAGACGAACGCCCCGCCGACTCCCTCAGACCGAGAACTCGTAGAGGTCGTCCCCGACGTGGTGGATGCTGTCGACCACTTTCCCCTCGTCGCCGACCATGTCGTCGCCGTCGGTGCGGGCCCGGCCGATCGCCAGCACCTTCCCGTGGTTCTCCTCGGCGATGGCGACCAGATCGCCGGCCTCGATGCTGGCGTCGGCCTCGGTGATGCCCGGACGCATCACGTCCGCGCCGTCGCTGACGAAGGAGATCGCGCCGGAGTCGACCGTGACGACGTTGCGCTCGGGCGGGTACTCGTTCGCACCACGCACGGTCAGGAACGGTTCCTGCTCGCCGCTCTCGTCCTCGATGTAGACGACCGCGGGCTCGTCGTCGACCAACACGAGGTCGTAGTCGGTCCCCTCGAGTTCGACCTTCTCGTGGGTGTCGCCGCCCATCCTGACCCCGAGTTTCCCCTCCAGCGCGGACTCCAGTTCGTCCACCGCGTCGGCACGGAGGTGGTGCCGTGATTTCACCTGCATACCGGACGGGTCGGCCGCTCGCCGCATAAATCGCCCGTTCTCCGCGCCACGGTTATCATGTGTGATATTCGGTAGCAAACCCTTTTGTTCCCAGTTCGGGTACCTAAAACTGGATGGCACGCTGGTCGCGATCGTGTGACGTCGGGCGAACGCGGGGCGTCGAGTCGGGCGGATCGCCGACCAGGGTCGTGCCACCGAGGTGAGCCAGGAATGAGCGTCGTCGACAGAGCCGCCGAAACGGACGATGGCCAGTTCGATCAGCTACCGGAGTTCGAGTTGGAGTGTATGTACGACGACTGGGACGAGCCGACGGAAGTGACGATCTTCTCGACGGCCGAGGAAGACAACCTCTATACAGCCTGGCTCACAGCGGATCGGGATCACGCGGTGTCGCTCGCGGATCTGCGGTGAGTCGTCGGCGGCCGGCCGCCTCGAAAAGGGCTAAGTACACACCGGCCGAACGGCCGTGTATGTGGGGTTCCCGTCAGAACGGGGACGGCGCGCAGGTCACCTGCATCGCCTGCGGTGACTCGATCGCTCGGAGCGACGCCCGCGAGTACGACAAACACGGCGACCGCTGGAACCGCGAGGACAAGGAGTTCGAGTTCCTCTGTAAGCCCTGTTATCGAGACCTCTGTCACCAGCCACGCGAGGGGCTGGAGTCGCTGCTGGTCGAGAGCGGTGCCGGCCACCGCGACCACGAGGAGTTCGTCGCGACCTTCTACGAACTGCTGGCCGACGGCGAGGACTCCCCCGAGAGCACGGAGTCGTAAGTCGTCGACACGCCTAACTACCGGGTCCACCTACCGACCTCCATGAGCGACCAGGCAGCGGCCGGAACTGCGGACGGCCAGGGCCCCGTCGAGATCGACGAGGAGATGGCTCGCCACCTCGCCAACAAGCGCGAGGAACTGTTCGAGAAGTTCGACATCCGCGACGACTTCCCGCCCGAAGTCCACGAGGAGGCCCAGGAACTGACCGACGACGTGCAAAACGAGGTCGAGGCGGAACTCGACGACCGGGAGGACCTCCGCGAGTTGACGGCGTGGACGACCGACCCCGTCGACGCCCAGGACTTCGACGACGCCATCTCCATCGAGGTCCGGGACGACGAGATCGTCCTCTGGGTCCACATCGCCGACGTGACCCACTACGTCAACCCCGACACCGAGATGTGGTCGGAGGCGCTGAAGCGGGCCAACACCGTCTACCTGCCGGGCTACACCGTCCACATGCTCCCGCCGATCCTCGCCGAGACCGTCTGCTCGCTGGTCCCCCACGAGGACCGGCTGGCCCACACCGTCGAGATGCACCTCGATCCGGAGACGCTCTCCTACGAGACCATCGACATCTACAAGTCCGTCATCCGGAGCGACGCCCGACTGACCTACGCCCAGGCCGAGTCACTGCTGGACGACCCCGAGAGCGCCGACGACCTGCTCGAAGACCCCGAGGTCGACCTCGCGACGAAGTGCGAGCAGGTCTGGGACCTGGCCGACCGCCTCCACGAACAGCGCAAGGAGGACGGTTCGCTCGTCCTCAACCCCCGCCGGGACCGGGCCCACACCATCATCGAGGAGTGTATGCTGAAAGCCAACAAGGCCGTCACCCACGAACTCCAGTGGAACCGCGGCCTCGAAGCCATGTACCGGGTCCACCCCCAGCCCACCCCCGACCAGTGGAACGAGGCCCTCCAGGAGATTCAGGACCTGGACGGCGTCTCCGTGTCGGCCAGCCACGAGGACCCCCGGAAAGCGGTCAACGAGACGCTCGAATCCGCCCCGGACCGCCAGCTCAACCAGATTCAGCGCGCGGTGATGAAGGTCATGCCCCGCGCGAAGTACATGAGCGACCCCTTCGGCGGCCACCACGCGCTGAACTTCGAGATCTACGGCCACTTCACCAGCCCCATCCGCCGGCTCTCGGACCTGGTGAACCACTGGATCGTCTACACCGACGAGGTGCCCGCCGATCTCGGGGACCTCTGTTCGCACGCCTCGGACAAACAGCAGGACGCCGAACAGTGCGAGCGCGAGTACCGCCAGTTCCTCGAAGAGGTGGGACTGGACCCCGCCGCGGTCAACAACCGCGGCATCGAGGTTACCGACGAGGCGTAGCCGAGTCGGTCGCTCGTCGGGCCGGTTCGCGGCCGATCACACGGACCGTCTGCTACCAGCACGCGGGGCTCGTCGAGGGCTGTCGCACGATACCGTCTCGGCGAACGAGGAGAAGGTGTCAGACGTTGTCGGGGGTCTCGGCGTCGTCTTCGACCGAGCGTTTCATCGAGTCGCGGCGGCTCTTGGCGTCGCGACCCGTACACTCCTCCAGGAAGTCGTTTTTCGCGTCCACGGCGTCGGCCGCGGCGTCGGCCTTGCCCTCGGCGATGACGTCTTCGGCGGGCCGCTCCACGAAGTCGACGCCCAGCTTGTCCTTCTTGCCGTCGTACTCGACGGTGCCGGCGGTGACCCGCTTGAAGACCGGGTTGTCCGGGTCTTCGACGACGTACAGCTCGCTGCCCTTGTACTCCTCGGTGCCGGTCACCTCGCCGAAGAAGTCCTCGATCTTGGCCTCCATGTCCGGTACTCGCTCCTCGAGGTGTTCGCCCCGACGCATCTTGTACTCCCGCATGGGAGGCGTTTGGACAGGGGCCGGTTTACTCTTTTCGCGTCGCGTCCTCCGCCCGGTGTTCGAGGGTTCCCCGGTGACACGACGGGCAGAAGTCGCCCGCCCGCAGCGAGGACTCCTCGACCGGGGTCGTGAACTCACACTCCGGGCAGTAGAACTCCCCCTCCGGCACGGTGGCCGTCGCGGTCCCCACCGGCTCGGCGTCGGCGTCGATCCGCTGTGTCAGGCTCTCGCCCGGCTCCCAGTCCTCGTCGTCGCCCTCGTCTTCCTCGGGCCAGTCGACCTCCGGGGCCGTCGCCGACTCCTCCTCGTAGCCGTACTCGTCGGGCCACTCCTCGCCCGGCGACGCCGCGTGCCCCTCGTCCGCGGCCGCCGTGCTCTCCGCGGCCGATTCGCCGGCCGGCTCCTCGGCCGCCGGCTCGGCGTCGTCCGCCGGCTGCCCTGCCTCGCCGTCGCCCTCGTCGGGCCACTCCCCGGGATCGCGCTCGGGTTCCTCGTCGTCGAGGATGACCGCGCCGTCGTCCTCGGCGGCCGGCTCGTCCCCTCCGGCCTCGCCCGCCGTGGCGATGTCCGGCTCCGGCTGCTCGTCCGACTCCGCCCCGGGCGTGTCGTCGATCCCCGTCGCGTCGTCGCCCGCTCCGGTGTCGTCGCCGTCACCGCCGGCGTCGAGCAGTTCCGCGTCGTCCTCGGCCGCGCTCACGTCCGGGCCGGTCCCGCCCGCGTCCGCGACGTTCGACTCCGGCCCGGGCCCGGGTTCCGGTTCGGGTTTCGACTCCGGCGCCGGATCGGGCTCCGAGTCGCCCTCGCCCGCCGCCGCCAGCGAAGTCACCTCCTTGTTCTCGGAGACGACGCGGCGCTCGCCACACCGGTCGCAGATCTCGACTTCCTTGATCGTGACGACGACCTCGCTCCCCTGTTCCTCGCGTTCCTCCTCGACCTCCGTCCCGCCGAACTTGTGCCCGAGTAGCGAACACTTGATAGCCATTGACACGACACTGGTCGCCCGCCAATCTTAAGCCTACTGCTTGGGTCTCTGACACCTGTCACTGCTGGCGAATTCCGTCCCCGGCGGTCGCCCGTGCGACGACCCGCCGGGGCGCGTTCGCTCGCCCCCGCGGCGTCTCGAAGTCTTAAGACCCACCCGGCCGAACAGCCCCATATGAGAGCCAAGCGGGAGTACCGGGACCGTGACAAGACCCAGGTCGCGGTGCTCGACGCTCTCGCGGACCGCCGCGACGACGGGATGACGGTGTTCGAACTCCGGTCTCGGGTGGATGCGGACATCGACGAACTGGAGACGGCCCTCGCGGACCTCAAGGCCGACGGGCTGATCGAGGCCACCGAAGAGGACGACCGTACCGTCGTCCTCCCCGAAGACCACGCCATCGGGCAGTACGAGCCCGACGAGGGCCGCTCCCTGCTCGACCGTATCCGGGCCTGGATCGGGCGCTGACGAATCCGGTGATTTAACGCCGCCGACGCCCACGACTCCACAATGACCGTTCTCGAGGCCGTCCACGAGGCCCACGGTGCGACCTTCCGCGAGCAGGGTGGCCGCCGCGTCGTCGATCACTACGGCCGCCCCGAACGAACCCACACCGCCGTCCGCCGGGTCGTCGGGTTCTGCGAGTTCGGCTACGGCGTCGTCACCGTCACCGGCGACGACCGAGTCGACTTCGTCGACAACGCCGTCTCCAACCGCGTCCCGACGACGGACGGCCAGGGCGTCTACGCCCTCCTGCTCGACCCCCAGGGGGCGATTACGACCGACATGTACGTCTACAACGCCGGCGAGCGCCTGCTGGTGTTCACGCCGCCGGCCCGCGCCGAACCCGTCGCCGCGGACTGGGCCGACAAGACCTTCGTCCAGGACGTGGCGATCGACCTCGCCACCGACGAGTTCGCCACCTTCGGCGTCTACGGGCCCAAGGCGACCGAGAAGATCGCCAGCGTCCTGAACGGCGCGGCCTCGCCCGACCAGCCCCTCGAATTCGTCCGCGGGTCGATGGGCGATCACGGCGTCACCGTGATCCGCGACGACGGACTGGTCGGCGAGGAGGGCTACACCGTCGTCTGTGCCGCCGACGCCGCCCGCGACGTGTTCGACACGCTCGAAAACCGCGGGATGAACGCCGCTCCCTTCGGCTACCGCACCTGGGACTCCCTGACCCTCGAAGCGGGGACCCCACTCTTCGACACCGAACTCGACGGGGAGATCCCCAACGTCGTCGGGGTCCGCAACGGGCTCGACTTCGAGAAGGGCTGTTACGTCGGCCAGGAAGTCGTCTCCCGGGTCGAGAACCGCGGCCAGCCGAGCCGTCGGCTGGTCGGCCTGACGACCGAGGCCGTCCCCGAACCCGGCGCGGCGGTCTTCGCCGGCGACAGCGCCGTCGGCGAGATCACCCGGGGGATCGAGAGCCCCATCCGGGAGGAACCCCTCGCGCTCGCGCTGGTCGAGTACGACACCGCGGGCGCGGTGACGGTCCGCGTCGACGGCGCGGAGCGGGACGCCGCCGTCGTCGATCTGCCCTTCGTCGACGGGTCCGACGAGTCCGCCCGCCTGCCGACCTACCCCGACGCCGAGGACTGACTACCCGAGGAGCTTGCGGAGTCCCTCGCGGGAGAAAAGGGTCGTCGGCCGGTCCATGTGGACGCCGATCTCGCCCGACAGCGCCCACAGTCCGGCCCGTTGCATCGGCTCCGGGAGCGAGTAGCCCGCCCGGATCAGTTTCCCGAGCCTGATCTCCGTCCGCAGGTCGGCCCGCCAGGCGTCCTCGTAGTCGCCCAGCGTCCCCGGATCGGCGGGGTCGATCTCCCGGGCGGCGTGGTCGGCCGCCGTCATGCCGTAGAGGATGCCGCCGCCGGTGAACGGCTTGGTCTGGGCCGCGGCGTCGCCCAGAAGGAAGCTCCGCCGGCCGGTCACCCTGGGCGGCGGGCCGACGGGGATCAGCCCGGAACACCGCCGGTCGGTCTCGACGCCGTAGGCGTCGGTGAACGCCTCGAAGCGCGCCCGCACGTCGTCGCCCGGCGGCACGGCCAGCCCGTACTCGACGCCGGCCGCGCCGCGAGGGATGCGCCACGCGAAGAAGCCGGGGACGGTCAGGTGGACGTCGACGAAGTCGTCGTGGTCCGGCTCGTCGGTGAACCCGAGGACGCCGTGGAGCAGTTCCTCGGGTTCGGGGAGATCCAGCGCCGAGCGCACGCGGGACTTCGGCCCGTCCGCGCCCGCGACCATGCGGGCCTCGTAGGTGTCGGTCCCGTCCGGGCCGCGCGCCCGGACCCGCACCGCGTCCCGCCCCTCGGTCACGTCGACGACCGTGTGTTCCTCCCGCAGGGCCGCGCCGGCCTCACGCGCGGCCCCGGCCAGCGTCCGGTCCAGCCCGACCCGGTCGATGACGTTCGAGACGACCGTCTCCTTGTAGAACGGGTACGCCTCGCTGTCGGGGCCGCCGGTGTGAAAGCGCGCGCCGTACACTTCGTTCTGTAGGAGGTCATCGCGAGCGCCCGGCGGGGTGTAGTCCCACACGTCCGTGCTGACGTGGCCCGAACAGGCCAGCGGCTCGCCGACCCGCCCTTGCTCGAAGACGAGGACGTCGAACCCCTCGTCGGCGGCCCGGCGCGCGAACCGCGAGCCCGCCGGACCGGCCCCCACCACGGCGAAGTCGTACATACCCGTTGGATCCCCGCCGACGCTCATATACCTTCTCGGTCGCGTCCGAGCGTCGGGTTCGTATCACGACGGCCCGTGTGCCGACGGCCACCGTGTCACGGGCCGCCGTCGCGCGGCCGGCCCCGTCACGCCGTGGGACCGGTCGCCTGTTCGCCCACCGTCTCGGTGACTCCGGCGTCGACGTTGCCGAAGACGAAGCGGGCCCCCCGGTCGTACTCCCGATCCAGCGCGACGGTCCAGCCGTGGGATTCGGCCATCGTCCGGACGATCGAGAGCCCGAGTCCGGTCCCCTCGTCGGCGGTCGTGTAGCCGTACTCGAAGACGTCGTCCGCGTGTTCCGCGGGGATCCCGGGACCGTCGTCGGCGACGTAGAACCCGTCGGCGGTGGCCCCGACTTCGACGGTCACGTCCGCGGGCCCGTGGTCGATCGCGTTCCGGAAGACGTTCTCGAAGATCGTCAGGAGTTTGCTCCGGTCGGCCCGGAGCTGCCGATCGTCGGCGACGGTCAGCGCGGCGTCGCCGGTCTCGACGTTCTCCCAGGCGTCGCGGGCCGCCCCTTCCAGCCCGACGGGTTCGGTCTCCTCGACGGTCTTGCCCTCGCGGGCGATGGTGAGGACGTCGTCGATGATGTCCTCCATCCGTTCGGTCGCGTTCTCGACGCTCTCGATGTCCTCGCGGAACTGCTCGCGGGTCTCGTCGTCGATGTCGAGGCCGTCGAGCCGGGCGTTCACGAGTTCGAGTCGGCCGGCGGCGACGTTGATGGGGTTGCGGAGGTCGTGGGAGATCGTCGAGGCGACCTGATCGAGACGCTCGTTCTGTTTTTCGAGTTGCCAACGGGACC
Organism: Halorientalis sp.; assembly: GCA_042216105.1. Taxonomy (GTDB): domain Archaea; phylum Halobacteriota; class Halobacteria; order Halobacteriales; family Haloarculaceae; genus Halorientalis. The sequence continues at coordinate 11,654 of JBDGUF010000036.1, read as the reverse complement.
GTTCGAGTTCGGTGATGTCACGCAACAGGATCGAGTACCAGCCGGTTTCGGCGTCGTCTCCCTTCGCGACCGCGGAGACCGTGACCGAGTAGTGCCGATCCCGGCCGTCGTAGGTCAACGAGAGCTGTTCCGTCGTGTCCGCCCCGTCGGGCGGGACGGCGACGGCCTCGGCCAGGGTGGGACAGACCGACTCGAAGGCTCCCGGCACCCGTTCGGCGATGTCGGGCCAGACGTAGGTCGCGGCCTCGTTGTAGTCGACGACGCGCTGGCGGTCGTCGACGACCACCACGGGATCCCGGAGGTTCTCGATGACCGTGTTCCTGGCGACCGGCTTCACGTCGAGCAGACCGAACCGGAACAGCGAGACGGCGGTCAGCAGGTAGAACGGAAACAGACCGAACGCCGCGTGGCTGAACCGTGCCGGGAACAGGGACGTGTACTGGCTCGCGGCGTCGAGGACCATGATCGAGAGCGCGCCGACGATGAACGTCGCCAGCTGGACGCCGGACTTCCGGCGGGTGGCCAGCAGGTGTTCGACCATCAGGTAGACGCCGTAGGCCGCCGGGAGGTGGATCAGCACGACGATCGCGGCGAATGCCGGCCCCCGATCGACGGCCAGATAGCGGAACGGCTCGGCCACCATCTCGAAGTCGGCGAACAGCAGGTGGTGTGTCCCGTTCGTCGGTGCGAGCACCAGGTAAGCGACGACCGCCGCGCCGAAGAGCCCCCGAACCGCCCGGGTGCGATGGAGGTCGTTGCCCGTGTACTTCGAGACGAACACGACGAACGCTCCAACGGTCAGGATCGCGCTGAACGCCCCCATCAGGTACCCGATCCGTCTGCCCAGCCGTCCCACTGGGAGCAGGAAGACCAGCATGCCGGCTGCCCAGAGCAGGCCGGTTCCGAGCATGAGCAGGAACCACGTCGCCCCGTCGCGGTCCCACTGACGGGTGTAGACCCAGTAGCCGACGACGGACTGGGTCGCGACCGTCACTACCAGCATCCCGACGTACACCGCCCACAGTCCGACCCAACTCTCCGCCATTGCTCTCTCTTCAGGGCTGAAGCATTTCAAATGTGTCCCCGGTTCGCAACGACGAAAAACGATACAGTTCAGTGCGCTGTCACGTCTCACCCCTCGTCCTCGGTCTGGCCTGAACGGATATCCACGGTCCCGAAGACAAAGCGCGTGCCCTCCTCGTAGTCGGCGTCGTGTTCGACGGTCCAGCCGTGGGATTCGGCCATCGTCCGGACGATCGAGAGCCCGAGTCCGGTGCCCTCCTCGCTGGTCGTGTAGCCGTACTCGAAGACGCTGTCGGCGTGTTCCGCGGGAATGCCCGGCCCGTCGTCGGCGACGTAGAAGCCGTCCGGGGTGGGGCCGACCTCGACGGTCACGTCGGCCGGCCCGTGGTCGAGGGCGTTCCGGAAGCAATTCTCGAAGATCGTCCGCAACTTGCTTCGGTCGGCCTGGAATCGGCAGTCGTCGGCGACGGTCAGCCTCGCCTGCTTCGTGTCGACGGTTTCCCAGGCGTCCCGGGCCACGTCGTCGAGGCTGACGGGTTCGGTGTCCTCGACGGTCTTGCCCTCGCGGGCGATGGTGAGGATGTCGTCGATGATGTCCTGCATGCGGCCGGTAGCGTCCTCGATGGCGTGGAGTGGTTCGTCGACGGCCTCGCGGTCGGCGGTGTCGAGGTCGGCCTGGTCGAGGCGGATGTCGGCGAGTTCGACGTTGCCCTCGACGACGGTGATGGGGTTGCGCAGGTCGTGAGAGATGGTCGAGGCCACCTGGTCGAGGCGGTCGTTCTGTTTTTCGAGTTGCCAGCGCGACCGTTCCAGTTCGGTGACGTCCCGTAGCAGGATGGAGTGCCAGCCGCCACCGTCGTCGGCTTCCCCGACGGCTGCGACGGTGCCGGAGTAGTGGCGTTCTTGCCCGTCGTAGGACAGGGAGACGCGCTCGGTCGTCTGGTCGTCGCCTGGTGGAATATCGACGGTCTCGGCCAGCGCGGGACAGACGCTCTCGAAGGCAGCCGGGACCTGCGCGGCGAGGTCGGGCCAGACGTGCGTGGCGGCCGCGTTGTAGTCGACGACGCGTCGTCGGTCGTCGACCACGAGGACGGGGTCCCGGAGGTTCTCGACGACCGTGTTGCGCGCCACCGGTTTCAGGTCCAGCAGCCGGAACCGGAACACGGCGAGGTAGGTACAGACGAAAAACAGCAGTGTCCCGAACCCGCTGTGTGGGAGTCCGTCGGCCGGGAACAGACCGATCCGTCCCGCAAAATCGAACGTGCCGATCGCCAGAAGGCCCACGAGCAACAGGGCGATTTTGCCGCCCGACTGCCGTGGTGTCGACAGGAGATACCGGACCAGCACCGCCGTCGTGTAGGCCATCAGCACCGCTAGCACCGTGACCAGGACCAGATAGCCGACGTTTCGGTGTGCGATCAGGTACGGGAACGGTTCGGTGACGTGCTCGAACCGGACGAAAAGCAGGTCGTGCCACGGACTCGTGAGCGCGAGAACGAGGTACCCCCCGAGTACGCCACCCATCGTCCCGCCCTGAACCGGCTCACGGTGGAAATTTCTCTCCGAGTACACCGAGCCGAACATGGCGAACGCCAGCAGGGACACATGTACCGACAGGACCCGGAGATAGACGCTCAGCCGTCCGATTCCCGCGGAGACGGGCAACAGGTTGAGCAACAGGAACAGGTTCCAGGCACCGCCACCCAGTACCGTCAGCGTGAACCACCTGGCCCCCCGCTCCTCCCAGTGGTTGGCGTAAATCCACCAGCCCAGCACCGCCGGGAACACCACTGCCGCGACTGTCGCCCCGTAATAGAAACCCTGGACGACGGGTGCCTGACTCGCAATCACACACGACGGTTGTGGCCGTCCCGCTATTTCAGCGTTTCAACCGCGTTATCAGTCGCGATATCGAACCCTAGTCGTCGCCGGCTCCGGTCGCTTCCGCGTCGCCCTCGACGGCCGTCGGTTCCCGGTCGCTCCGTGGCCCCTCCAGGTCCACGGCGGGCAACAGGTCACGCAGGTACCGACCGGTGTGGGAGGCTTCGGTGCGGGCGACCTGCTCGGGCGTGCCCGTGGCGACGACCTCGCCGCCGTGCTCGCCGCCCTCGGGGCCGAGGTCGACGATGTGGTCGGCGTTTTTCACGAGGTCGAGTTCGTGTTCGATCACGACCACCGTGTTGCCGTCGTCGGTCAGCCGGTGGAGTACGTCGATCAGCTTGCGTTCGTCCTCGGGGTGGAGTCCGGTGGTCGGTTCGTCGAGCAGGTACAGCGTGTCGCCGCTGTCTTTCTTCCCCAACTCCTCCGCGAGTTTCACCCGCTGGGCTTCCCCGCCCGACAGCGTCGTCGAGGGCTGGCCGAGTTTCATGTAGCCCAGCCCCACGTCTTTCAGGAGTTTCAGCCGCCGGCGGATCTGGGGGTGGCTCTCGAAGAAGTCGTGGGCCTCGTCGACGCTCATCTCCAGCACGTCCGCGATGGTCTCGCCCTTGAAGGTCACGTCCAGCGTCTCGTCGTTGTAGCGGGCCCCGCCACACTCCTCGCAGGGCACCTCCACGTCCGAGAGGAAGTTCATGTCGATCTTGACGGTGCCCTGGCCGCCACACTCCTCGCAGCGGCCGCCCTTGACGTTGAACGAGAACCGCCCCTTCTCGTAGCCGCGCTGTTTCGCGAGTTTCGTGTCGGCGAACAGCTCCCGGATGTGATCGAAGACATTGGTGTAGGTGGCGGGGTTCGAGCGCGGGGTCCGCCCGATCGGCGACTGGTCGATCAGTCGGACGGTCTCGATCTCGTCGAGCCCCTCGATGTCGTCGTGATCGCCGGGGTCGACCGAGGTGTTGTCGTTCATCCGCCGGGCCAGCCCCTTGTAGAGCACGTCGTGCATCAGCGTGGACTTGCCCGACCCGGAGACGCCCGTGATCGCGGTAAACGAGCCCAGCGGGAGGGGCACGTCCAGATCCTTCAGGTTGTGCTGGCGCGCCCCGCGGATCGTGAGGTGGCCCTCGGGCTCGCGGCGTTCCGCGGGTACGTCGATGTACCGGTCGCCCGCGAGGTAGTCGCCGGTGATCGACTCCTCGCAGTCCTCGACCTCCTCGACGGAGCCGTTGACGACGATCTCACCGCCCCGCTTGCCCGGGCCCGGGCCCATGTCGATGATGTTGTCGGCCCGTCGCATCGTCTCCGTGTCGTGTTCGACCACGAGCAGGGTGTTGCCCAGGTCCCGGAGCTCTTCGAGGGTGTTCAGCAGGCGGTCGTTGTCCCGCTGGTGGAGGCCGATCGAGGGTTCGTCCAGCACGTACAGCACCCCGACCAGTCCGGACCCGATCTGGGTCGCCAGCCGGATGCGCTGGCTCTCCCCGCCCGACAGCGTCGAGGCCTCCCGGTCCAGCGTCAGGTACTCCAGGCCGACCTCGGTCATGAATCCCAGCCGGGCGCGGATCTCCTTGAGGATCTCCTCGGCGATCTTGCGGTCCCGCTCCGAGAGGGCCGCCTCCAGCCCCTCGAAGTGTTCCAGCGCGTCGCCGATGGACATCTCGTTGACCTCGGTGATCGAGGTGCCGTCGACCAGCACCGCCCGCGACTCGGCCTTCAGCCGCGTCCCCTCGCACTCGGGACAGGTCGTGACGGCCATGTACTCCTCGATGTGTTCGCGGGCGCGGTCGCTGTCGGTCTCGACGTGGCGACGCTCCAGGTTCGGGATGACCCCCTCGAACCGCTCGGTCTTCTCGCGGGTGCCGTTCTTCGTGGTCCACTCGAAGTGAACCACGTCGTCGGTACCGTAGAGGAACTGTCGCTGGATGTCGTCGTCCAGCTCCGCCCAGGGCGTCTCCAGGTCGACCCCGAAGTGTTCGGCCACGTTGTCCAGCTGTCGCGAGTAGTAGGTCCGGTTGTAGCTCCAGGGCTCGAAGACGTTCTTCAGCGGCTTCGAGGGGTCCTGGATCACCAGGTCCTCGCTGACCTCCTTGGTTGAGCCGATCCCCTCACACTCCGGACACGCGCCGTGTGGCGAGTTAAACGAGAACGACCGGGTCTCGATCTCGGAGATGTCGATGCCGCAGTGGGTGCAGGCCAGCTCCTCCGAGAACTCGACGACGAGGCGGTCCTCCGACGCGCCTTCGCTGTCCTCGTCGTCAGCGTCCGCAAGGTCCCCCGTCGAGCGTGCGCTCGCCCCGCCCAGTTCCGCGTCCTCGGGCGGGTCCGGCAGGATCACCTTGAGGACGCCCTCGCCCTTTTCGAGCGCGGTCTCGACGGAGTCGGTGATCCGCGAGCGGGCCTCGTCGCTGACCTTCACGCGGTCGACCACCACGTCGATCGTGTGGTCGTAGTTCTCGTCGAGATCCGGGCGATCCATCGTCAGGTCGAAGCTCTCGCCGTCGACCTCGACGCGGGCGTACCCCTCGCTCACCAGCTCGTCGAACAGGTCCTCGAAGGCCCCTTTCTGGTCGCGGACGACGGGGGCGGCGATCTTGGCGCGGGTCCCCTCGGGCAGATCCAGAATGCGCGAGACCATGTTCCCCGCGCTCTGCTCGCCGACCTCGCGGCCACACTCGGGGCAGTGTGGCGTGCCGACGCGGGCGTACAGCAGGCGGAGATAGTCGTGGAGTTCGGTAACGGTGCCGACCGTCGAGCGGGGGTTGTTGGCGGCGTTTTTCTGGTCGATGGAGATCGCCGGCGAGAGCCCCTCGACGTTCTCGACCTGGGGTTTGTCCATCTGCCCCAGGAAGTTGCGGGCGTAGGCGGACAGGGACTCGATGTAGCGCCGCTGTCCCTCGGCGTAGACCGTCTCGAAGGCGAGCGAGGACTTCCCCGATCCCGACAGCCCCGTCACGACCGTCAGCTCCTCGCGGGGGATCGTCACGTCGACGTCCTTGAGGTTGTGTTCTTCGGCCCCACGGACCTCGATGTGGTCTCTCGTCATCTACGCACGGACAGGGGCGCGGACCGTGAAACCCTGTCGGTTCCCGGCGGGACGCCACCCCTCGCCCTCTCCGTATCATCTTCGAAAACCGGAGTCCCGGAGGAGCGCCGCTCACGCCATCGGTATCAACGCTGAAATCTCGATCTCAAACGTTATCATTCGGGTTTCCGTCCGCGGCCGGGCGCGAACGGTGGCGGCACTTTATTGCCGGGCGTGTCGTTTTCAGAGATAATGCCAGCGACAGTGTATGCGGTTGCCGGCGGCAAGGGCGGTGTCGGCAAGACGACGACGGCGGCCAACCTCGCGGCGACGTTGCGGGCGACGGGTCGGGAGGTCGCCCTCGTGGACGCCGACCTGGCGATGTCGAACCTCCAGGGAGTCGTCGGCATCGACCACGAGCCGACGATCCACGACGTCCTCGCCGGGAACGCCGACCTCGAGGACGCCGTCGTCCGCGAGTCGGCCGACGCCCTCGACGCCGCCGGGAGACTCGACGTGTTGCCGGGGCAAGCGACCTCGACGCCTTCGCCGACGCCGACCCCAGCACGATCACCGACGTCGTCGACGTGCTGGCCGGGCGGTACGACACCATCGTCCTCGACACCGCCGCCGGCGTCTCCCGGGAGAGCGCCATCCCCATCGAGGCCGCCGACGAGACCATCGTGATGACGACGCCCGACCGCGCCGCGGTACTGGACGCCAAAAAGACCGTGGAGTTCGTCCGCGGCCTCGACGGCTCGGTCGCCGGCCTCGTCGTCTCCCGGACCTGCCAGGGTCTGACCGACGAGGAGATCCTCGAGACCGTCGGCGTCGACCACCTCGCGACGGTTCCCGACCTCGACGCGCCCGGCGCCGACCCGCTGGTGCCCTATCGCACGCTCGTCGTCCGCCTGCTCATCGGCCAGGACGTGGCGACCGACCCCGCGGCGGTGCTTGACATCGAACCCGGCCAGACCCCCCGGATCACCAGCACGCTCGAACCCACTCCGGAGGAATCGGCCACCAGCGTCGACGTGAGTGCGCCGGCCCCCTCCGGCGGGAGCGAGGCGACGGACGAGACGACGCCCACCGACGGCGGCGACGAACCGGCCGCCGACGACTCCACAGACGACACCGAGGACGAGGGGAGCGGCGGCCGCCTCGGCCGGTTCGTCGACGCGATCGGCCGGTAACTCCGCTCCCCGTCGATCCGGCACTCTTCTGGTCAGCCCCGTTCCGGCGACTCTCAGACCCGTTCCGGCACCCATCCGCCCGACACCTCGACGTTCGCGCCGCTGACGTAGTCGCTGTCCGGCGCGAGGAAAAACAGCGTGGGCTGGATCAGGTCCGCGAAGGCGGCGGGCCGGCCCCGCGGGAGGTCGTCGGGGAACTCCTCGGAGTTCTCGACCACGTACGGCGAGACGGCGTTGACCGTGATGCCGTCGTCGGCGGTGTCACCGGCCAGCATCCGGGTGAACATCGACACGCCCGTCTTCGCGACGAAGTACGGGAAGTTCTTCGGGCTGACCAGCGCCCGGTCGGCGCTGGCGTACCCGACGTTGACGATCCGCCCGTCCCCCGCCGCCCGCATCCCCGGGAGCGCCCGCTTCGAGCAGAGGTAGGTCCCGTTCAGGTTCGTCTCCAGCACCCTCTGCCAGGTCTCGAAGTCCATCTCCTCCCAGTGGACCGGCGCGAACGCGCCGACGTTGTTGACGAGCACGTCGACCGTTCCGAGCCGCTCCTCGACCGTCGAGAACAGCGCGTCCACGTCGTCGGGCCCGGTCACGTCCCCCTGGACGGTGATCGCGTCGACGCCGTCCTCGCGGGCGCGGTCGGCCACGTCCGCGGCGGCCGCGTCGCTCGTCCGGTAGTGGACGGCCACGTCCGCGCCACAGGCCGCGACGGCGAGCAACAGTTCCCGTCCGACGCCCTTCGCGCTCCCGGTCACCAGTGCCGTCCGATCCGAGAGGTCGGGTGCGAGCATACTCCCGATAGGGCCGCCGGGTGCTTAACCCGCCCGCCGCCGGGTCAGTCCTCGGTCGCCGAGTCCGTGTCGGGGTTGGGCGTCCCGGTCGCGGGTTCGGGCCCCAGCTCCGGCGAGGGACCGTCCCCGCCGGCGGTCGACGCGTCGCCGTCGTAGCCGACGAACCGGTCCCACAGCACCAGCGCCGCCGGGAGGACGAAGATCGACGTGAGGAACGAGTAGAAGATGCTGACCCCGGTCAGGATGCCGAACTGGCCGATGGCCGGGAACAGCGCCAGCGCGAGGACGCCGATGCCGAAGACCGTGGTGAGCATGCTCGACACGAGCGCGCCGCCGGTTCCCCGAACCGTGCGATCGAGCGCCGTCTGCAGGTCGTGTTCCCGGCGCTCGTCGGCGAACCGGTGGGTGACGTGGACCGAGTAGTCGATCCCGAGTCCGATGGTGATCGCCAGCATCGTCGCCGTGATGGCGTTGAACGGGATCGCGGCGAACCGCATCGTCGCCGCCACCAGCGCCACGGTGGTGACGATGGGGACGACGTTCGCGATACCGAGCGTCGCCCGCCCTTCGAGGACGTAGTAGACCAGCAACAGGAAGACGGTCGCCCCGAGCAGTGCGAGCCCGAGGCTCTCGACGGCCGACTCGAAGATCACGTCCGAGACCGCCTGGAAGACGACCGTCTGCCCGGTCGCGACGGCGTGGAACCGGAAGTTATCGGCCATCTCGCGGGCGTCGGCGGTGATCTCGCTTTGACTCGCGCCGGACTCGACCGCGTAGACCACCCGCGTCGCCCGGCGGTTCTCGGTCATGTAGCGCAGCGCCCGGTCGCGGGCCGGCGAGGACAACAGCGCGTCGTAGACGTCGTCGAGGTTCTGGTCGGGGATCCCGTTGCCGTCCCGGTCGTTGCGCGCGACCAGCCGGCCGAACGACGCGTTGCGCCGGGCGCGGTCCCGGATCACCGTGACGATGCTCGTCGAATCGGCGTGGCGACCGCCGTCCGTCAGGACGGTGTCGGGCGGGTCCCTGCCCGCCCGGTGGATGCGCTCCAGCGCCGTCGGCTTGTCCAGCTGTCCCTCGATGTACATCGTCACGGAACTGGACCGGGTGGAATCGAACTTCTCTTCGAGGAAGTTCGTCGTCTCCGTGACGGTGTACTCGTGGGGCCGGAACGGTTCGGGCAGTTCCATCACCCAGTCGGGGTTGTCCTCGGGCGGGAGGAAGTCCTCCTGGGCGAAGGAGGTGGAGACCCCGGTCGCGTAGTAGCCCGCGCCGACGGTCCCCAGCAGGACGAGGACGAGGAAGATGGCGGGCGCGCGGTCGGCGACGACGACGCCACCCCGGAGGACGCTCCCCAGGGTGGAACCCTCCGAACCCATCGGGGTCTGGCTGAACGTCGGGATCGGGATCCGGTCGCGCCGCCGGTCGAGCCACACCTTCGCCGCCGGGAGGAAGATCCCGAAGATCAAAAACGTGAACGTGATCCCGATGCTCGCGACGATCCCGAAGTCACGGACCGGCCCGAGGTCGCTGATGAGGTTGGCGGCGAAGCCGATCACGGTCGTCCCGGTGACGATGAAGAAGGCGACGATCAACTGGTCGGTCGTGACCCGCATCGCCTCCTCGATGGAGTAGTCGTGGACCCGCTCCTCCCGGTAGCGGTTGACGGCGTGGATCCCGAAGTCGATCCCGACCGCCAGCAACAGCGGCGGCACGGCGATCAGCATCTGACTGAACGGGATGCCGGCCAGTCCCATGAAGCCGAACGTCCAGACGATTCCCATCAGCAACGCGACCACGCCCAGAAGCAGGTCGAGCAGGTCCCGGTACGCGATGACGAGGAAGAACGTGATGAAAAGCACCGCGGCCGGCACGACGATCAAAAGCGAGTCGACGATGACGTTCGAGAACTCGCTGGCCACCACGCCGGAGCCGAACACCTGAATCGACCCGCCGGTACTCGACACCACGAAGACCGCCTGTTTCTGGATCGGCGTCAGGGGACTGCTCCCGCCTTGTCCCGCGCCCGAGGACACCCCCGCCGGTATCTCGTGGGTCACCGTGCCGATGGTGGCCGTCGCGGTCGCTGACTTGCGGTTGAAGTCGTTGCTCAGCAGGCCCGTAAACTGCGGGCTCCGCCGGGCCGCCCGTGCGACCGCGCGGTCGATCTCGCCGGCGGTGGCCGTCTCGACGGCGTCGATCTGGGCCTCCAGCGTCGTCGCCGACGGGTCGATCGTGGTGGCGACGATGCGGGCCGCGCTCGCCGTCGCGGTCACGCGCAGCGACTCCCGCTCCTGGAGGCGGTTCTGGGCGCGCAACATCGCCAGCAGCGACTCCTTGTCGAGGACGTTCCGGCCGCGCTGGATCAGCGACGTACTCCCGGTGTCGGCCGCGAAGGTGGGGGAGAACTTCCGGTTGACCTTGGTGAACGCCTCCTCGGCCGGGAGGCCGGTGGTGAACTGCGAGGTGCCGGCCGAGGTCCCGACGCTACCGAGCCCCGTCGCGAACACCGCCGTCAGGACGAGGAACGCGAGGATGATCCGGCCGGGCCGCTCGACGATGGTCTCGTCGATCCGGTCGATGATGCGCTGGTGGTCCATGTTAGCGGAAGCGCATGTAGCCGCCGATGGCGACGACGAGGACGACCCCGACGCCGATCAGCGGCAGGGGGAGGCCGCCGCCCCCGCTGCGCTCGGTCACTTCGAGGGGGACCCGGTAGCGGTCCGACAGCAGCGTGTCACCGTCCGCGTCGTTGTACTCGAAGTCCAGCGACAGCGGGTACTGCTTGGGGAGCGCGCCGCTTGCCGCTACGCTGAAGGTGACCGTCTTCGTCTGGCCCGGTTCGAGTTCGTCGATGTAGGCCTCGGAGTCGGAGACGCTGATCGGGCTGTCCGCGAACAGCTTCGCCGAGATGGCCCTCAGCGTCTCGTTGGCCGTGTTGGTGACCGCGATCCCGATGGTCGTCGAGCCGCCGTTCTCGACCGTCCCGTTGACGATGCTGACGGCGAAGGCGTCGGAGCCGGGGGCCACGTCCACGCGGGTCGGCAGGTCGTCGCTCGTGTGAGTGTCGCCTTCCGCGTCGCGGTAATAATCAGGAGTTCGGAACGACAGATTTTGTGCATGAGACGAGTGGCTGACCGGAACAGGGCACCAGCGTTGAGAGGATGTCACAGAAGACATCCGAGTTCGAGCCGGCTATCAGGCGGCTCGAACGCCAAGCTGCCGAATTGATCCACAAAGACACCGATCTCCTGGCCGTTGTCCGTGGGTTTTCGTTCAGCGACACACCCGTTTCTGGCACAGCTGCAAACGAGTGGGACGCTCAGTACGGGTATCGGCCGATGGTGCGGGCGTTCTACTGCAAGGAACTTGCTGGATTCACCACCACGGAACTGTACGAGTATCTCGCCGACGCCGAGCGTGCCCGCACGCTCGGCTTCGACCCTGACCAGTTCGCTCCAGAGAAGACTGCTCCAGGCCGAACGACACTCGGTCGCGCGTGGCGTGATCGCTTCCCTGACCGGCTCAAATCATTCATTACACAGTCCGCAGAGCGTATCCTCGCGGTTGCCCACGACATGGGCAACCCGCTCGGCATGCGTGCACTCGAACCAACCGACAAAAGCGACTGTTCGAACCGGTCTGAACGTCGCTACGTCACCGAGAAAGCCACAGATGTGACGGATGCACTGTGTCAGATTGTCTTCCCTGCGATCGATCTTGACCGCCCCGATGACGGAACGCAGTATGCCGATA
>JBDGUF010000020.1:0-24260 GCA_042216105.1 Halorientalis sp. | reverse complement strand
TTGGATCGAAAATCACCTCGACGGATTCATTCAGAAGTTGCGTTAATCACTACGCTCGCCACCCGAGGCGGAAAAAGGTGGGATCGCGACGGTGGCGACGGTGCCGGAGTAGTCCGACTCACGCGACCGCTTTCAACTCCGCCAGTTTCCGCCCGTCCAGGTACAGCTCGACGGTCACCCGCGATCCCGCTTCCAGCGTGGGCTCGTTCGTTCCGGCCAGTCGGAGGCTCGCGCGCTCGCCGGCTTCCCAGTCGCCGCCGGCGGCGGTGTTGAACGGGCCGGTCGGGCCGGACTCGAAGCCGGTGGCCGCGAAGAAGGGGACGGGCGGCTGGTGAGCGAGTGGCTGGCCGTCGATCCGGACGCGGACGCGGAGGTCGGAGACGGCGACGGTGTCGCCGCCGCGGTGGACGAGGGTCAACCGATCCGCCCCGGCGTCGGCCCGGAGCTCGAAGGCGACACGGGTCGGGCCGTCGGGCGGTGTAGCGCCGAGGGCGGTCACGCCCACGGCCGCGGCCGCGAGGACGGCGACGGCGATCAGGAGGACGACGCCGACGACGGAACCGAGAGCGCGGGTCGACACGGTCGGCGCTGGAGCCGGCTTCCTACTTCAAACTCCGCCGCCGGTGTCGTGGACGACGGTGACCGCCACGCGGCCCCCGTCGGCGACGGCTTCGACCCGCACTCGCTCGTCGGGCTGGATCGTCCAGAGCCGGCCGTCCTCGCCGGTCTCGCCGACGAACTGGCCGTCGACCCTGATCCGGGCGTCGACGGGCGCGCCGGTCGTCGCGTCACGGACGGCGACCTCCATCGGGCCGGTCGGGTGTGTCAGGTTCACTCGGACGGTGAGGTCGGCGGTCGCGTTCGTCTCGCCGACGGTCCCGGCGATCGGGAGCCGCGGGAGGCGCTTGTCCTGGACCTCCATGAATATCTCGGCGGTCGACCCGTCGAGATAGGTCAGCAACTCCCCGTGTCTGTGGGTGATGGAGACCTTGTAGATGCTCTCGAGCATCGAGTCGATGTCCGCGTCCGGGCCGCGCTGGTTCTCGTCCTCGGCCGCCCACGGGTAGAGATCGTACACGAAGTCGAGTGCCGCGCCGATGTCGCCGTCGAACCGGTCGCTCCCGCCCCGTCGCCATCGGTCGTCGACGAACGCTTCGCGCGTGTACGACTGCCGGCGGCTGTCGACGTTCGCCAGGACGATTCCGCTCCCGCCCGCTCGCACCAGATACCGTTTCGCCTCTCGTCTGCCGACGAGCGAGGCGCGGACGTTCTCCCGCTGGTCGGTGTAGAACAACCCGGCACGCTCCCTGGCGTTGATGAGTCGATTGCTGATGTCGAACGGGATGGTGTACTGGGGCGTGAACTGGGCGATTCCCTGCATGCGTATGGCGCTGTCCTCGATCGCCCGGGCACGTGCGTCGATCACCGCGAACCGCCTGAACACGACCTCGGCCGAGATGCGTCCGTCGCTGAACTGCCGGATCGTCCGTCGCTGGTACCGGCGCAACGCGGCAGTTCGGTTCTCGATGTCCGACGTCACTGCTCGGAGGACGGCGGTCTTGGCCGAGGAGTTGGGTGCCGAGCGGAACCGTTCGACTCCCGCCTCGATGGCCAGGGTCTCCTGCAGTCTCGCGCTGTCGGCGGCGACTGCGGCTCCGAGATCGAGCGAGGCGTTGCCGAATCGGCTCCGCGTGTCTCCACTGGGCAGTTCGAGGTAGTTGCTCGTGTTCCCCACCGTCGCTATCGATGTCGCGGTGGCGTCGGGGGTGTTCCGAGCCGCGGGAGCCGGTGGTGTCGCGGGGGAGAGGGCAGGCGTTCCGACGGCCACCGTCGCAGTGACGACGAGGACGGCCGCGATCGCGGGGAGCGTGTATCGCATGGGGGTACCTGCTCTATGGCCGCGGATCCACAAAAAACCCGACCGATCCCCGTCGTCACCCGTCCCGTTGTCGTCGGCGCTACGTTTCTCTCGACCCGCGAGCGATTCTTAGACCTTTCACGAACTCCTCTGACGCGTTCTCACCTGATGGAAAGTGTTTTCCCCGAGGCGCGAGCAGAAAGGACCAATGCTGACGCGGGCACACGCCGCCCTGCTCGCTTCACTCGCCCTCCTCCTGACCGCGGGTCCGGTCGCCGCCCCGGCGCTGGCAGACGGGGCCGGAACCCACCGACCGGCGGTTTCGAGCAGTGCCGTCGCTCTCCAGCAGGACACCGCTCTCAACCGGACGGACACGACGTTTCGGATCGCGGTCCGTCCCGACGGCGACGCGGTGTGGACGATCACGCGGACCTACACGCTCGGCACGGAAGCGCGGCGAGCGGCGTTCGACTCGGTCGCAGAGGAGTTCGAGGACGGACGCGGGTTCCGGACGATGTCGACGGTCCGTGCGGCCAGCGATCGGGCCAGCGCCGTCACCGGCCGTCCGATGGCGATCACCGGCGTGACCCGCCGAAGCGCCGTCGTGGGCTCGACCGGCCGGCTCGTCTTGCAGTTCACCTGGACCGGGTTCGCCCGCAAATCCGGTGCCCGGCTCGTCGTCGACGACGTGTTCCTCTCGCCCGAGCGGACGTGGTTCCCGACCCTGGGGCCGAACCAGACGCTCGTCATCGCCCCGCCGCCGGGCTACGATCTGGTCAGCGCGTCGCCGCGGGGTTATTCGGTGACCAACGGTTCGCTCCGCTGGAGCGGGATCGAGCCGACCCTCTTCAGCTCCAGTCCGCCGGCGGTCGTGTACGAGCGGAGCGGCCCGGTCACGAACAACAGCACCGCCGCGCCACAGGCCGGCGGCGTTCCCCCGCTCTTGCTCCTCGGCCTCGCGATCCTCGTCGTCGCCGGCCTGATCGCGTACCTGCTCGCGACGCGGGACGTGGACCTCCCGTCGCCGGCGTCCCCGACCGGTGACGACGGTGGCGGGGACGACGAGTCGCCGGCGGCGACGGCCGGGACCGCCGCGTCGACGACGGACGGGGGGACGGCGGACGCGGAGGACGACGCCGGGATCGATCCGGAACTGCTGAGCGACGAGGAGCGTATCGAGCGCCTGCTGGAGCAGAACGGCGGGCGCATGAAACAGGCGACCATCGTCGAGGAGACGGACTGGTCGAACGCGAAGGTGTCCCAGTTGCTCTCCTCGATGGACGAGGACGGCCGCATCGACAAACTCCGGATCGGTCGGGAGAACCTCATCTCCTTCCCCGACGAGGACGTCACGGACGGCGAGGAGCCCGAAAGCGACGGGTAGGGCTCGATCGTGACGAACGCGCCTGTCGGTCACGACGAGTCCCCGAAGTTCCCATCGCATGTGAAGAGGCAGCAAGAACAAAAGTCTCCGTCCGGTACGGCAGTCCATGAGTTACGGCGAATCGGTCTGTGTCTTCTGTGGGCACACCGTTCGGAGCCACGTCGACGAGCGGACACACGGGATCAAGAAGCTCTCCGACGACGAGAAGGTCGGCCGGGTCTGTGACTCCTGCGTCGAGGAGAAACTCGACGAACTCCCGGCGGGCGAAGACTGTGTCGACTGTGCTGTGACCGCGGAGTACGCCCACGTCCCCCTCACGGTCAAGCGGACAGCCGAAGGCGAAGCCCCGTACATCGTCCGCGACGGCGACCTGACCCCGGTTCTCTGTTCCGAACACTTCCGGGAGCTGACCGGATGACGACTGCAGTAGCGGTCGTCGAACGGCGGTAGCTGCTAGTGAACGATTTTCTTCGGTTCCGGCGTTCGGAAACGTTTAACGGGGAGTAATTCCCAGAGTCGGGTGAGCATGAAGATTCTCGTAACGGTAAAGGAGGTGGCGGAAGTCGAGGACGAGTTCGAGATCTCCGGCGACGACATCGCCGAGGAGTACCTCGAATACGACCTCAACGAGTGGGACGACTACGCCGTCGAGGAGGCCGTCCAGATCAGCGAGGCCGAAGACGACGTGGAGGTCGTCACCGCGACGATCGGTCCGGAGCGGTCCGAGGAGACCATCCGGATGGCGCTGGCGAAGGGCGCCGACCGCGCGGTCCGCGTGTGGGACGACGACGTCGAGAGCGCGGGCAAGCTCGACGTCGACACCAAGGCCGAACTGCTCGCGGGCGTCGTCGAGGAGGAAGATCCCGATCTCGTCCTGACCGGCGTCCAGGCCGGCGACGAGTCCAACGGCGCGACCGGCGTCACGCTCGCCGAGAAGCTCGGCTTCGAGTGGGCGGCCGTCGTCAACGAACTCGACCTGGACATCGAGGGCGGCGTCGCCAACGTCCACCGCGAACTGGAGGGCGGCGTCGAGGAGCTCACCGAGGTCGAGACCCCTGCCGTGCTGACGATCCAGTCGGGTATCAACGAGCCCCGGTACGCGAGCCTGCGCGGTATCCGGCAGGCCCAGAGCAAGCCGCTGGACGTGCAGTCGCTGGACGACCTGGGTCTCGACGCCGACGTGCTCGACAGTCCGCTGGCACAGACCGACATGTACGAGCCCGAGTCCGAGGGCGACGCGACGGTCTGGGACGGCGACGCCGAGGAGACGGCCGGGCAGCTGGCCGACTTCCTGCGTGACAAGGGGGTGGTCGAGGGATGACGGACGTTCTCGCCGTCACCGAGCACCGCCGCGGCGAACTGCGCGACGTGAGCTACGAGATGATCACGGCCGGGCGCGACCTGGCCGACCAGACCGGCGGCGACCTGCACCTGGCCGTCATCAGCGGCGACGTGGACGACTACGCGGACAAGGTCAACCGCGAGGGCGTCGACGCCATCCACACCGTCGCGTACGGTGAGGAGTTCAACCACGACGTGTACACGCAGGCCATCGAACAGCTCTACGCCGAACTCGACCCGCAGTACCTGCTGGCCCCCAACTCGGTCAACGGGATGGACTACGCGCCCGCGGTCGCCGAGGGCCTGTCCCTGCCCCTGGTCACCGACGTCGTCGACCTGGAGGCCGAGGGCGGGCTCACCGTTACCCGCGAGCAGTACGGCGGCAAGGTCGAGACGACCATCGACGTCGAGGAGGACCACGCCGCCGTGACGATCCGGCCGGCCGAGTGGCCCCAGGCCGAGGGCGACGGCGACGCCGACGTGTCCGCCTTCGACGCCGACATCGACGAGAGCGAGATCCGGTCCACCGTCACCGGCTTCGAGGAGGTCGCCGGCGGTGACGTGGACATCAGCGAGGCGGACTTCCTGATCTCGATCGGCCGCGGGATCGACGAGGAGGAGAACCTCCCGCTGATCGAGGCGCTGGTCGAGGCGACCGACGCGACGCTGTCCTCGTCCCGTCCGATCGTCGACAACGGCTGGCTCCCCGCCAACCGGCAGGTCGGCCAGTCCGGGAAGGTCGTCACGCCCGACGTGTACATCGCCATCGGCATCTCCGGGGCCGTCCAGCACGTCGCCGGGATGAAGGGCAGCGACACCATCGTCGCGATCAACACCGACCCCAACGCGCCCATCTGGGACATCGCCGACTACGGCATCCAGGGCGATCTCTTCGAGGTCGTGCCCGAACTCATCGAGGAGTTCGGCGGCGAAGTGCCGGACGTGTAGGACGAACGCGGGTAGCGAGGTTGGTTTTTTCGCCCACGTTTTTGCGCGAGTGGTCGCCGCAGGCGACCCGAGCGTAACGGGGTTGTTTCCACTCGACGACAGTTCGTCCGCTCCGGAATCCGGTGTTAACCTTTATGCCCCGATGAGACAACGTATATTACGTTATGCGCGCAGCAGTCCTCGAGGAACACGGCGAACCGCTCGCGATCCAGGAGGTCGACGCCCCGGAGCCGGAACCTCACGGTGTCGTGGTCGAGACGGAGGCCTGCGGGATCTGCCGGAGCGACTGGCACGGCTGGCAGGGCGACTGGGCGTGGCTGGGCATCGAGACCGAACCGGGCCAGATCCTCGGCCACGAGCCCGCGGGGCGGGTCGTCTCGGTCGGTGAGGAGGTCGAGGGGGTCCGGGAGGGCGACCACGTCGCGATCCCGTTCAACCTCGGCGACGGAGCCTGTCCGGAGTGTCGGCGCGGCTTCTCGAACACTTGCGAGAACGGCATGCCGCTGGGGTTCGTCAAGCAGGCACAGGGGGCCTTCGCCGAGGAGGTCCACGTGCCATTCGCCGACCACAACGCGGTCGAGCTCCCCGAGGGCGTCTCCTCGGTCGATATGGCCGGGTTGGGCTGTCGGTTCATGACCTCCTTCCACGCGCTGGCCCACCAGGCCGACCTCGCGGCCGGGGACTGGGTGGCCGTCCACGGCTGTGGCGGGGTCGGGCTGTCGGCGGTCCACATCGCCGACGCGCTGGGGGGCAACGTCGTGGCCGTCGACCTGAAAGACGAGAAACTGGCCGATGCCGAGGACCTCGGAGCGGTCGAGACGGTCAACGCCGCCGAGACCGAGGACGTGCCCGAGGCTGTCAAAGACGTCACCGACGGCGGCGCGGACGTCAGCGTCGACGCGCTGGGCGTCGCCGAGACCTGTCGGAACTCCATTCTGAGCCTGGGCAACCGCGGCCAGCACCTCCAGATCGGGCTGACGACCGAGGAGGAGGAAGGGATGGTCGCGGTCCCGACGGACGCGATGGTGATGCAGGAGATCGAGTTCATCGGCTCGTTCGGGATGCCGCCGACCCGCTACGACGAGATCTTCCGCATGGTCGCGACGGGCAAACTCGATCCCAGCGCCGTGGTCTCGGAGACCGTCGGGCTGGAGGACGTCTCCGAGAAGCTGGCGGCGATGACCGACTTCGAGACCGAGGGTATCCCGGTCATCGACTCGTTCTGAGACGGCTCGGGGCGGCCGCCGGGGTCGTGTGCCGCTTCGTCACCCTCATTGGGCCCTGGGCCTAACGGTCGGTCGATGGAGTATCTGGAGTGCCGGCGGGCGCGCGTCGAGGAGCGGCTCGAGGCGGTCCTCGACGGGGTCGAGCCGGCGGAGCTGGCCGACGAGTTGAGCCACGTCACGCTTTCCGGGGGGAAACGCGTGCGGCCGACGGTGACGGTGCTGGTCTGCGAGTCGCTGGGCGGTGACCCGGCGGACGCGGTCGATTTCGCTGCGGGCATCGAACTCGTCCACAACGCCTCGCTGGTGATCGACGACATCATCGACGACTCGGCGGTCCGGCGTGGCGTCCCGAGCGTGTGGGCCGAGTTCGGCTTCGGTCCGGCGATCATCGCCTCCGATGGCCTGCTCGGGGAGGCCTTCGCGCTGTTCTCGGGCGACGAGCGGGCGATGCAGGCCGTCGCGGAGTCGATGGTCGAACTCGGTGAGGGGGAGGCGACGGAACTGGTCGCACAGCCGGAAAACGAGGCCGAATACGTGGAGCTGGCTCGGCGGAAGACGGGGGCGCTGTTCCGTGCGGCCGCGGAACTCGGCGCGATCGCCGCCGACGCCGACGCCTACACGGTCGAGGCGTTCGGGCAGTACGCCGAGCGCGTCGGCATCGCCTTCCAGATGCGCGACGACGTGCTGGACGCGACCGCCGACGCCGACGACCTGGGGAAGCCGACCGGCCACGACGCGGCGATGGACCGCCCCTCTCTCGTCCAGGTGACGGACCTCACGCCGGAGGAGGCCAACGAACGCGCACGCGAGATGTCCGACGAGGCGATGTCGGCCCTCTCGACGGTCGACGCCGAGGACTCCGAGGCGCTGGCGTACCTGGAGGATCTGGCGGAGTTCGTCGTGGTGAGGGAGCGGTGAGCGGGCAGCCCCGCTTCGCTCGGCCTCGCTACTGCATGAAATCGGGGAGGTCCCGCGGGTCGGTGACCTCGGCCGGGTCGATGCCGTGGTCTTCGAGGTAGGCCACTTCGTCGCCGATGGCCGTGCCGTCGTCGTCGGTGTGGAGGGCGACGGCCTCGTCCAGAATTTCGAGGGCCTCCTGGCGGGTCTCCCCCTGGCTGACGACGCTGGTTTCGACGTCGACCGCGGACCACTGACCGTCGGCCTCTTCGATGAGACGGATCTCCCGGCTGGACATACGCGGGGCTACGACCGACGGTGGAATAAGCGTTCTGTCGAACTCGGCAGCGGTCACGCCGCGGGGGTTGGAACCGCCGGCTCAGGCCGGTGACTGGTCCGTCCGGACGCGGGACTCGACGACGGCGAACGTGAGCGTGCTGACGAGGCCGAGGATGGTGCCGCCGGTGAGCGTCGCCGCGAGGAAAGACAGCGAGACGAGATCGAGGAAGTAGGCGCCCATCCCGTAGAGGACGGTCGCGATGGCGACGACGTAGAAGGGGGCGTTGAGGTGGTGCCACTCGAACTCGCCGGTGAGGAACTCGTCGGTGACGCGGCCGAGACTGGAGGTGATGCCGGCGGCCGCGACCCAGCGGACGGCCCCGTACACCAGGGCCGCCGCGACCTCCAGCGCGCCGAGCGTCCCGTGGCCTGCCTGGGTGGCCTCCAGCGACTGGACGCCCTCGACGCCGCCGACGAGCAGGAGCGCGGCGGCGACGACGGACGTTATCAGGGTCACGCGCCCGGCGTAGAACACCGACCGGAGGCGGTCGATGGCCGCGTCCAGCGTCCGTTCGACGCCGAGCCCGCGGCCGAGAATGTAGAGGCCGAGCAGTCCCGACGTGATCCCGAAGACCGCGCCGGGCAGTCCCAGCAGGTCCGCGACGATCGCCAGCGGATAGATCAAAAGCAGGATGCCCAGCGGGACGAGGATCGTCCCGCGGGTCTCGGGGTCGTCCAGCACCTGCTTGATGGTGTAGTACATCGATTCGAGGTCCTGTGCCTGGCGGACGACGACGCGCCGGACGCCGTCGATGTAGACCCGCGAGCGGATGACGGGGACGACGCTCTCGTCCTGTGCGCCGTCGGTGACGACGATGGCGCGCACGTCGTCGCTGGCGGAGAGGCTCGCCAGCACCGTGTCGACCTCCTCGCCGACCTTGCGGTTGGCCGCCACGTCCTTGCCGTCGACGCCGGTCACCGCGGCGACCTCGATGTCTTCGTCCTCGATGGACTTCTGGAGGTGCAGTCCCTCGAAGAGGACGTTCACGTCGGAGTCCTCCGGGTCGGCGGTCGCGAGCGCGACGGCGGCCTCCTCAACGGCGTCCCGGCCGACGACCGGCGTGTCGACGCCGGTCTTGCGCCCGAGGTCGTCGTCGAGGTCCACGCACAGGACCAGCAGCATCACCCGCCACTTCGCCGCTGTCGCTTAACTGCTTTTGGGCATCAGTACTGCGCTGGCTCGTCCTCCCGGCCGCCGACGTACTGGTAACTGACGTACAGCAGGAGGGCCAGCGCGATCGTGAGGGTCGCGTAGGCGACCGCCACCAGCAGGGCGTCGGTCTTGGTCGCGTACTCGCCGGTGCGGAAGACGATCGCCTTTCGGACCAGCGCGATGACGCCCGTGAAGATGACCAGCCGAAGGATGCGGGCGGTCTCGTCGGACCGGGCGTACGCGACCACGGTCTGGTACACCTCGACGATGATGAAAAGGAGAAGCGCCGTGTCGATGAACCCGATGACGACCAGGGGATCGCTGATGTCACCCGACCGGATCTCCTTCAGGATCTGTAACCCGAGATCGAACACGCCGATGGCGAAGAGCGCGACCAGCACGAACCCGGCCACGAGTTCGATCCACTGCATCACCTGCTCGGAGCGGTGGACGACCCGATCGATCCGATCGGAGGTGCCTCCAATCGCCCGCGGCCCGTCCGCCGGGTCCCCTTCCCCCTCCGTGTCGGTTTCCTCTTCGGCCGATGTCTCGGTCACACCTCCTCTAACGACTCGAACATAATCCCTCTTTGGCCGCCTCGGTCGCCATCGCACGGCTTTTGTCCCTCGACGGGAAAGACGGGGTAACCGATGATCTCCAAGGGCTGTGAACAGTGCGCCGAGGGCGGCAAGCTCGTCCTCTTCGTCTACGGCTACTGCGACCAGCGCGACTGTTTCTACTGCCCGCTCGGCGAGAACCGCAAGAACGTCACCGACGTGTACGCCAACGAGCGCAAGGTCGAGGACGACCAGGACGTGATCGAGGAGGCCGAGCGCATGGACGCGCTCGGTGCCTCGATCACCGGCGGCGAACCCCAGGAGGCCATGGAGCGGACCACCCGCTTTCTCTCCCTGCTGAAAGACGAGTACGGCGAGGACTTCCACACCCACCTCTACACCGGCATCACCGGCGGCCGCGAGAACATGCGCCGCCTGAGCGAGGCCGGTCTCGACGAGATCCGCTTTCACCCACCCTTCGAGCAGTGGGGCGACCTCCACGGCACCGAGTGGGAGGACATCCTCTACGTCGCCCGCGAGGAGGGCCTGACCCCCGCCTTCGAGATCCCCGGCATCCGCCCGGAGACGGAGTTTCTGGACTTCCTGGACGAGGGTGCCGCCGAGTTCTGCAACATCAACGAGTTCGAGATGTCCGACGGCAACTACCGCCGGATGCAGGAGAAAGGCTACGAACTGAAGGACGGCCACATGAGCGCCGTCGAGAACTCCCGCGAGGAGATCCTGGAGGTCATGGGCGACCACGAGAAAGTGTACTTCTGTACCTCGGTGTTCAAAGACGCCGCCCAGCACCGCCGCCGGCTCAAGCGGATGGCCCGCACCGTCCGCCGGCCCTTCGACGAGGTGACCGACGACGGCACCCTCGTGTACGGGAAGACCTGGGCCGAACCCGAACGGTTCGAGGCCCTGGGCGTGCCCGAGGAGTTCTATACTGTGAAGTCCGACCACGTCGAGGTGGCGTGGTGGTTGCTGGAGGAGATGATCGAGGACGGCGACCTCGACGAGGGCGAGATCGTCGAGCAGTACCCGACCTACGACGGGCAGGTCGTGGAACGCACACCGGTCTGAACTTTCCTCGGCGGATGCTCGATCCCAGGTGGCCGCTCGATCTGTCGCCTGTCCTGCAATCCCGTTATCAACGCTGAGTCCGCCGGGCAAACATTCATATCGCAGTTTACGATGGTTGGGGCTATGACGGAGGCATCCGGTACGGCAGGGGCGGGAGTATCGAGGGACGGGAGTCCGCTGGACGCCCTCACGACTTTCGTATCCTACATTCCGGACGGGACGACGATCCCGGAGGCGACGTGGCGAGCGCGACACCGGAACGTGATCGCGGCGACGCTGTTGCAACTGCCGTTCTGGTTCCTGCTGGGGATCTACAGCGGGACGACGCCGATCGCGGCGGCACGCATTCCGGCGACGCCGCTCCCGCTGGTCGCGCTGGAGGTCGGGATCGTGTTCGCGATCGCGGCGGCGGCCTGGCCCGACTGGTTCCCGCGGCGTGTCCGGACCGCGCTGTCGATCACCGCGTTGCTGGCGTCGTCGGTCGTTCTCGTGCAGTTCTCGGGCGGGTACATCGAGGCCCACTTCCACTTCTTCGTCGCGATGGCCGTGGTCGCCATCTACGAGGACTGGATCCCGTTCGCCCTGGGGCTCGGTTACGTCGTCTTCACTCACGGCGTGTTCGGCACCATCGACGCGAGCCTGGTCTACAACCACACGGCCGCGATCAACAACCCCTGGGCCTGGGGGCTCATCCACGGCGTCTTCGTCCTCTTTCTGGCGCTGGCGCTGATGTCCCAGTGGGTGTCGACCGAGCGGTCCCGCGAGGAGGCTCGCGAACGGCTCGAAGAGGCCGAGGCCCGCGCCAGCGAGATCGACGATCTGGAGGCCAAACAGGCCGAGATCGAACGGAAACGCGAGGAGGCCGAGGAGGCGAAGGCCGAGGCGGAACGCAAGATGGCCGAGGTCCGCGAACGCAACGAACGGCTCGAACGGGTCGCGGATCGCTACCGCGAACAGATGGAACGGGCGGCCGCGGGCGATTTGACCGCTCGCGTCGACGTCGACGAGGACAACGAGGCGATGAGCGAGATCGGGACGGCGTTCAACGGGATGTTGGACGAACTGGAGTCGACGGTCGAGGAGATCCAGGACTTCGCCGAGGAGGTGGCGACCGAGAGCGAGCGGGCCTCGACCGACGCCGCCGACGCGCGGACCGCTTCGGAGTCGCTGACTGACTCCGTCCAGCGGATCGCGACCGCGACCGACGAACAGCGCGAGAAACTCGAAGCCACGGCCGACGAGATGACCGACCTGTCGGCGACGATCGAGGAGGTGGCGGCCTCGGCCGACACCGTCGCGGAGAACTCCCGGGAGACGGCCGACATCGCGGACCGCGGCGAGCGGACGGCCCACCGCGCCCACGAGCAGGCACAGGACGTTCGGGCGGCCATCGAAGCGACCGTCGACCGCGTCGAGTCGCTGGACGAGCGGATGGACGAGATCGGCGAGATCGTCGAGCTGATCGGCGACATCGCCGAGCAGACGAACATGCTCGCGCTGAACGCCAACATCGAAGCCGCGCGTGCGGGGGACGGCGGCGGGGACGCCGGCGACGGGTTCGCCGTCGTCGCCAGCGAGGTGAAAGACCTCGCCGGGGAGACGCGGTCGGCCGCGGGCGACATCGAGACGCTCATCGAGGACACCCGAGCTGAGAGCGAGACGGCTGTCCGGAAGGCACGGGAGGCCGAGTCCAGCGTCAGCGAGGGCATCGAGGCCATCGACGACGCCGTCGCGGCGTTCGAGGACGTCTCCGAGAACGTCGCGGAGACCGACAGCGGCGTTCAGGAGATCAGCGAGACGGTCGACGACCAGGCCGCCTCCACCGAGGAGGCCGTCGCGATGATCGACGAGGTGACCGATCTGAGCCGGGAGACGGCCGCGGAGACGGAGACCGTCTCCGACACCGCCGACGAGCAGTTGGTGTCGATCTCGGACGTCGACGCGGCCGTCTCGACGCTGCGGACCCGGGCCGAGGACTTGCAGACGATGCTCTCGGAGTTCACGGTCGGAACGGACGGTTCGGACACGACGGGATCGCCACCGGTAGCCGGCGACGGCGGTCGCTAACCCATTCTCCGCTCACAGGAACGGGAACCCGCCGTAGCGGAGGTAGACCATCACGACGATGATCGCGAACTGGAAGGTGCCCTGCACCCCCGCAAGCTTGGCGTTGCGCTGTCCGATCCGCTGGATGAGCCCGGGATCGGGATCGGCCGTGTTCATCTCCAGGTAGACGCGAATCTCGCCGGGCAAGATCAACCCGAACCCTTCGAGGTTGAGGACGGTCACGATGGCCAGCGCAGCGAGGATCGCCGGACCGGGCATCCGGAGGGCACCGATCGTCAGCGCAACCCAGGCGGCCGATCCGACGACCGTCAGCAGGAACGGCACCAGCCATCGCCAGTCGCGCCACGCGTCGAACTGCCACCCGATCAGCAGCAAGGCACCGGGGACGTTGACCAGCGTGAACAGCGCCAGCCACGCGTCCGGACTCGGCAGCAGCCCCGGCGTCCTGATCGCCAGCGTGATGCCGCCGAAGATCGCCACGATGGCGATCGTCGGGAGCAGAAACGTCGACTTGGGGGTGAACCGCTGGAAGAACTGCGAGGCCGACTCCTCGTCGAGGCCGCCGACGACCGGCCCGACGACCAACCCCATGAAGATATCGATCCCCGTCCACAGGACACCCGACATCACGTGAACGAACGTGTGCTGTTGGAGCGTCCCCACGGTCTGGACGTACCCGAACGCGACGAGCGGGAGTACTACCACGGCGACGGCGAAGGCGGGGTTCGCTGCCTGTGCCATACCCTTGATCGTCCCACGTACCGACGTCTTGGACATCGTATCGGGACGCATTCGTGCGGACCCAATAAATCCAATTATCGTACAGGAACGGCCACGCTACTCGTTCGCGACGTGTGGCCGTGTCAGCTACCCACCGCTGAAGCGGTGGGCTTGTCGGTGGACTCCGGTTCAAACTCCAAGCTGGAGTGGACGTTGGACACGTCGCTCACGTTCAACGTCCCCGACTTCAGGGCAAGCTGACCGTTGCCCAACCCATCGGGACGTTTGCCCGATGGTAAAGCTAACAGGCGCAATCCGACGTTTTTCGCCGCGTTGTAGTCGCCGTCCACTTCGTACCCACACTCGTTGCACGCGAACCACCCCGTCTCGCTGTCACGGTTCGTGCTGGACTGGTGGCCGCACTTCGAGCAGGTCTGCGAGGAAAAGGCAGGGTTGACCGACTCAACGCGGATACCGTACTCGGCGGCCTTGTACGCGATTTGTTCCTGTAGCTCGCGGAACGCCCAGTTGTGCATCTGCCGCTTCAGGCGGTCGTCGTGGGCGTCCATGCGCTCGCGGATGTGGGTCAGGTCTTCGACGGCGATGTACGAACAGTCGTGTCGCAGGGCTTCCTCCACGACTCCGCGAGAGATATTGTGCAGGCGGTTCAGGACGAAGCGGTTTTCCCGCCCCGACAGTCGCCGTAACACCTGCCGAGCGGAACGGGTGCCTTTGTCCTGAAGGCTCCGTCTCACGCGGAAGTAGTGGTTCTGCCCCCACAGCAGTTCGCCACCGTCGAAGAACCGCCCCGTACTGGTCACGGCGACGTTCTTCAGGTTCAAATCCACGCCAAGCACGCGGTCGCCGTCACGTTGGTCTACCTCTTTCTGGATGACGACGTGGAGATAGAACGCATCCTCGTCGGGGCGGTAGTGGAGCGTTCCCATCCGCTTCTCGTAGTCGTCATCTTCGAGGTACGACCGCTGGTATTCACCCAGAACGAAGTCGGCTTCGACGCGCCCGTTGACCGTCGAGAGCGTGGCATACTCGTCTTTGATGGTCAGGGTGCGTTTGTCGTAGACGGCAGAGGGTTCATCGAACGAGGGGAGCGGGCGACTGTTGCCTTTCTCCCACTCCGCGACGGTGCTTTTCATCGCTTCGACGGCTTTCGAGTAGGCCCGCACCACGAGGTTCGCGGGCAGGTCGGTTCTGTCCCGCAGGTCGTGGTACACTTCGTCGTGGATGGTGGACTTGTTGAGAATCAGGTCGCCATCGTCGTCTCTGCCGTGGTCGATGGTGTAGTTGGCGGCGGTGTTGAACTGCTGGATGGTCTGATGGAGGTCGTCGCGCCGCTCCTCGGGCACATCGAGTTTGACGGGAACGGTGCGTTTAACCTCCATCGCACCCTCACATACGGACGGTCTGTTTATATATCCTGTGCCAGCGTTGGGGAGTCGGCCCTGTCATCGTCGGTGGGTTATCGGACGGAGCTTACGCGCTTCCTCCCACCCCTGAAGGGGTGGGCTTCCGCGCTGTACCGCTGTGATGGCGGAACCCCTAGCATGCGGACCGCTCGCGGTCCGCGAGCAGAAAGCGATGCCGTCCTACGGGAGCGGTGCCGTGCCCGCACGACACTCTGACAATCCGGGCGGTGCCCGTTCAGTCTTTCATGTGCTGGAGCTGATCCACCAGTTCGTCGGTGTCCTTGTCGGACTCGAACTCGACCTCGCCGGTGTCGTGGTCTTCGTGGACGTTGACCGCTTCGTCCTCGTCCGCTTCGACGCTCTGGTCTTTCTGCTCGGATTCGTCGTAGCTACCGAAGCCCATTGTGTTCCACGGCAGAGACTCCCGGCGTAAAACTGCCCCGGTCTCGAAGCGCCGTGAGTGTGACTGTCCACCGCGCCACCGGGACTTTTGAGCGGGGCCGCCCAAGCGGGGCTATGCCACGACGTGACGCCTTCGAGACCGTCGACGGGATCGAGATGCACTACTCGGCGTGGGGCGACCCGGCCGACCCCACGGTGCTGTGTGTCCACGGACTCTCCCGGAACGGGCGGGACTTCGACCCGCTGGCTCGCGACCTGGAAGACGATTACCACGTGGTCTGTCCGGACATGCCGGGGCGGGGCTGGAGCGAGTGGGCCGACGAGCCGGCCGAGCGGTACAGCAACGCGGCGATGGTCGAGACGCTGGTGGCTTTCTGTGACGCGCTCGATCTCGCGTCGATCCGGTACGTCGGCACGTCGATGGGCGGCGGGCTGGGAATGGCGCTGGCGGGCGGGCCGCTCGCCGACCGGATCGAGCGGCTGGTGATAAACGACATGCCGCCGAACCCGGAGACCGACGCCGCGCCGGAGGCCCTCGGGCGGATCATGGAGTACGTGCCCGATCCCCCGACCGTCGAGACGGTGACCGAACTGGAGGACTACTTCCGGGAGCTGTACGAGGGGCGGTTCAGCGAGATGAGCGACGCGGAGTACCGGCGGCTGACGCTGACCTCGGCGCGACGGACCGACGACGGGCGCGTGACGGTCCACTACGATCCGCGGATCCTCCAGGACGAGGACGACGAGGGGCCGGATCCGTGGGACGTGTGGGCGGCCATCGACGCGCCGATCCTGATCCTGCGGGGGACCGAGTCGGACATCCTCCCAGAGGAGCCGTTCGAGCGGATGCTGGAGGTCCAGCCCGACGCCGAGACGGTCGAGATCGACTGCGGGCACGCGCCGGCGCTGAACACGCCCGAACAGCTCGACCCGATCCGGGACCTGTTCGCGGAGTAGTCGCCGGTATTTCGACGGTAGCGGTTGCGGTGGCGGTGGCGATTGCGGTGGTGGTGTGGCGGTAGCGGTTGCGGTGGTGGTGTGGCGGTAGCGGTAGCGGTGGCGGTGGCGGTGGCGGTGGCGGTCGCACCGGCACAGCAACGGAATTCGCGCCGGGCGCGAATTCCGGGCGTTTTTGGTCCAGCTTTTTGCAAGCGGGGGTGCGCTCGCGCACCCCCCGCAGTAAAAAGGTGGGTCGTAAGCGTTTAATTGCCGCTCTGACTACGCTCCTGTATGCCGGATTGTCCACTGGCGGAGGACTGCCCCAGTTTTAGCGAGCGCATCGAAGGGATGGGGTGTCAGCACTACGGGGACCGCGGCGGCGCGGAGTGGTGCAATCACTACAACCAGCCGATCCGCGATCTGAAAGAACAGCCGGTCCAGCCGGGCGAGGAGGTCGTCGTGACGATCGACGACATCCACGAGAGCGGGGCCGGCGTCGGCCGCACCGAGGACGGGTTCATCGTGATGGTCGACGGCGTGTTGCCGGAGGCCCGGTCGAAGGTCAAGATCACGAAAGTCCGCTCGAACCACGCCAGGGCCGAGGAGATCGAGCGGCTGGAACTCGAGGACGACGAGGAGGACGACGACGAGGCCGAGGCGGGAGCCGATCCCGACGCGGAGCGCGAGGCCGACGACGAAGCGACGGACGAGGGGGACGACCAGCCCCACCTCGGGAGTCGGGACAACTTCTGGGGCGGGTAGTCGGTACCGGGGCGGTTACCGACGGGACCGTGGACAATCCGACCCGCCGCCCGCGGTCGGCGACTGCCGGCGGACGGTGGGTTTTTCGTCCGGGCGCGAGTACGGCGGACAACGGGCATCCACAGACGAATGACTGACGACATCGACGTCGACGAGATCCTCGATCGTGCGGGGTTCGATCCCGCGGAGAACGTGCTGACGCGGCGACAGGCCGAGGTGCTGGCACTGCGGGAACGGGGACTGGCACAGGCCGAGATCGCCGACCTGCTGGGCACGTCGCGGGCGAACGTCTCCAGCGTCGAGTCCAGCGCCCGCGACAACGTCTCGAAGGCCCACGAGACGGTCGCGTTCGCGGAGACGCTTCGCGCGCCGGTCCGGACCACCGTCGAGTCGGGGACGGACCTCTACGACGTGCCAGCGCGGGTGTTCGCGGAGTGTGACGAGGTGGGGGTCAAGGTGAACCACACGGCGCCGGAACTCATGAAGCGGATCAGCGACGAGGCGGGCGACGCCGTCGTCGGGCGCAACGTCGAGCGGCGGCTGTTCGTCGGCGTCACCAGCGACGGGTCGGTCCGGGTGCGCCAGCGGCCCGAGGAGTGAGCCTTTAGGCGACGGCTCCCGTCGGCCCGGACATGGATCTCGAACTCGACGGGAACGCGGCACTGTTCACGGCAGCCAGCAGCGGCCTCGGGCTGGCGAGCGCCGAGGCGTTCGCCCGGGAGGGCGCGGACGTGGCGATCTGTGGCCGGTCGGCGGACCGACTGGACGACGCCGCGGCCGACCTCCGGGACCTGGGCGACGGCGACGTGCTGGCCGTCGAGGCCGACATCACCGACGCCGACGACGTCGAGCGGTTCGTCAACGAGACCGTCGACGCGTTCGGCGGGCTGGACCACGTCGTCACGAGCGCGGGCGGGCCGCCGAGCGGTCCCTTCCTGGAGATGGATGACGACGACTTCTACTCGGCGTACGACCTGCTGGTGATGAGCGTCGTGCGGACGACGCGGGAGGCCTACCCCCACCTGCAGGACAGCGACGCGGGGACGATCGTCAACATCACCTCCCGGTCGGTCCAGGAGGTCATCGACGGGCTCGTCCTCTCGAACTCGGTTCGGCGGGCGGTCATCGGATTGATGAAGACCCAGGCTCGCGAGTTCGCGCCCGCGGTGCGGGTCAACGCGGTCCTGCCGGGGGCTCACGAGACCAGCCGGATCGAGGACCTGATCGAGCAGAACATCGAGCGCGGCGAGTACGACGACTACGACGAGGGGCTGGCCGACTGGTCGGACGGCATCCCGCTGGAGCGGATCGGCGATCCCGAGGAACTGGGCGAGACCGTGGCGTGGCTCTCCAGCGAGGCGGCCAGTTACGTCAACGGTGCGGCGGTGCCGGTCGACGGCGGGAGTCTGCGGAGCTAGTACCGGTCGGCCTCACGCAACCGCGCGACGACCTCGCGGACCTCCTGTGCGCGCTCTTTCGGGATCACGAGCGTCCGGTCGCCGTAGCTGGCGATCACCAGGTCGGAGACGCCGACCAAACTGACGTGGCCGTCGGTGGCGACGACGTTGTCGGCGGCGTCCGAGAGGAGTGCGTCGCCCAGCACGACGTTGCCCGCGTCGTCGGCGTCGACCAGGCGTTCGACGGCGTCCCACGACCCGAGGTCGTCCCAGTCGAAGTCGGCGGGGACGACGTACGCCTTGTCGGTGCGTTCGAGGACGGCGTAGTCGACGCTGACGGGGTCGACGGCCGCGAACCCGCGGTCGGGGTCGCCGTCGTCCATGGCCTCGACGAGCGGCCCCAGCGAGGACTCGCGGGCCTCGCCGAGGAAGGCGTCGGGCGTCCAGGCGAAGACGCCGGCGTTCCAGTAGTAGCCCGCCTCGACGTACTCCTCGGCGGTGTCGGGGTCGGGCTTCTCGGTGAAGGAGGCGACGGTGTGGTAGCCGTCGCGGCTCGCGGGTCGTTCCTCCCCGCTCGCCCGTTCGGCGGTCTCCCGACGGCCGACCTCCCGCCGCGCCCCGGGTTCGATGTACCCGTACCCGGTCGCGGGGCGGGTGGGTTCGACGCCGACGGTGACCAGTCCGCCCGTCCGCTCGGCGACCTCGGCCGCGGTACGGGCGGTCCCCGCGAAGTCGCCGTCGATCCGGTGATCGCTGGGCATGGTCACCGTGACGGCCTCGCCGACCTGTTCGCGGACGCGGTGGGCGGCGTAGACCAGCGCGGGCCCGGTGTCCTTCGGTTCGGGTTCGGTGAGGACGGCGGCCCGCGGTGCGTGTTCCCGGACCCGTTCGGCGAACTCCGGGCGGGTGAGGACGTACACCTCGTCGGCGACGCCGGCGCGGTCGACGGTGGCGGCGAGCAGCGACTGCCCGCCGTCGAACGACCGGAACTGCTTGGGCCGGTGGCCCCGACTGGCGGGGTAGAGCCGGGTGCCGGTCCCGCCGGCGAGGACGACGGCGACGAGCGGACGGTCCATACCGGCGAGACGGCCGCTCGCCGGAAAAACCTACCAGGTCTCGACGACGCCCTCGCGCACGTCCTCGGCACAGCCCCGGCAGTCGCGGTGGTCGGAGTCGAAACAGGCGGGGCGCCCCTCGTCGTCGAGCGCGACGGCGCGTTTCTCGGCGTGGCGGCGACAGACGATCCGTGCGCGGCCGTGGTCGTCCTGTGGGAGGTCGGCCAGCGCGGACCGCTTGGCGTCGCTGTAGGCGCGTTTCGCCGCGGCGAACTGCTCGCCGGCCGACCGGAGGTTCTCGACGAACCGGCGGAGTCGCCCGTCCTCGTCCATATCTGGAGCTGGGGCGGCGGGTACTAATCGGCGGCGCTTCACCCGGCGAGGCTGCTCAGGTAGATGCTCCCGAACAGCGTCGCGTTGTAGAGGCCGTGGACCAGCGCCGGGACGACGAAGTTGTCCGTGTACTCGTAGACGGCGCCGAAGACCAGGCTCGGGACGGTGAGGACGCTGATCGTCACCAGCGCCGCCTGCGGCGTGGCTTCGACGAACGAGAAGACGTGGATCGGCGCGAACATCAGCGTGGCCAGCACGATGGCGGCGACGGGTCCGAACGCCTCCCGGAACCGGCCCTGGATGACACCCCGAAAGAGGAACTCCTCGCCGGGGCCGTTGAGCAGGAAGACGAACGGCAAGAGGTAGGGGACGAACTTGGGATTCTCGGCGACGACCTGGCCGGCCTGGTTCTCCGCGGCGGTCGTCCCGGTGAGCTGGATGACGACGCCGGCGATGCCGACGAGGACGAGTGCCCCGATCCAGCCGCCGACGATCACGCCGACCTGTCGGAGACTCGGGACCGCGACCGGGACGAACTCACGGACGCGCCGCCCCCGGTACCGGAGGTAAGCGTAGCCGGCGACCGGGAAGCCGACGCCCTGGACGGCGATCAGGTTCAGGATCAACAGTTCCCGACTCGACAGTTCGAGGCCGAACCCGAGGACGAGAACGGCCATGAGACCGAACAGCACGGCCACGCCGAGAACGATGCCGCCGATCGTGAGGCCCAGCCCCGCCGCGAGCAGCCCGAGCCGTCGCCAGGGCAGCGCCGTCCCGATGTCCATACACCGCCTTCGCGGGAGCGAACAAAAAGACCGGCGAGTTCGGGATCCGGTTCCGAACGGGCGACTCGATCACAGCCGGGGCGATCAGTCGTCCTCGGGCGTCGGCTCGGCCGACGAGCCGTCGAGACCACCGGTGGTCCCGCTCCAGTCGAAGCGGCGCTGGAAGTACAGCGCGACGTTGACCAGCGCGAGCAACACGGGCACCTCGATCAGCGGGCCGACGACGGTGGCGAACGCGACGCCGGAGCCGACGCCGAAGACGGCCACCGCGACGGCGATGGCGAGTTCGAAGTTGTTCGAGGCCGCGGTGAAGCCGATGGCCGTCGTCGTCGAGTAGTCCGCGCCGATCCCCTTGCCCATGCCGAAGCTCACGAGGAACATCACGACGAAGTAGATCGTCAGCGGGACGGCGATCAGGAGTACGTCGCCGGGCGACGCGACGATGTTCTCGCCCTGGGTCGCGAACATCACGATCACCGTGAACAGCAGGGCGACCAGCGTCAGGGGGTCGATCTTCGGGACGAACGTCTCCTCGTACCACTGCCGGCCCTTCCAGCGCGTGCCGACGTACCGGGTGAGGAAGCCGCCGGCGAAGGGGATCCCGAGGAAGACGACGATGGCCTCGAACACCTGCGTCGGCGTCACGTCGAAGGTCTGGATGCCGGCGACCAGCGCGTCCATGCCCAGAAGCGGCGGGAGGAACAGGCCGAAAAACCAGACGTAGACGCCGTAGGTGAGGATCTGGAAGAGGCTGTTGAAGGCGACGAGGCCGGTGACGTACTCGGTCGACCCCTCCGCGAGTTCGTTCCAGACCAGCACCATCGCGATACAGCGGGCCATCCCGATGAACACGAGGCCGAGGAAGTACTCCGGCCGCGCGGGCAGGCCGGGGACGAGGCCGCTGAAGAAGACGACCGCCAGCCCGAACATCAGCGTCGGCCCGATCAGCCAGTTCTGGACGAGGCTCAGCGAGAGGACGCGCCAGTTGCTGAAGACGGTCCGGAGCCGGGAGTAGTCGGCCTTGGCCAGCGGCGGGTACATCATCGCGACCAGCCCGATCTCGACGAGGTGGAAGTCCCGGATCGGTCGGGTGACGGAGGGCGCGACGAACCCGAGGCCGACGCCGACGGCCATCGCGCCGAAGATCCAGACGGTGAGGTACTTGTCGAGGAAGTCCATCGACCGTGGGTCCCCACAGCTCTCGCACTCACAGTCCGGGCCGTGCTCGTGGACGGCGTCACTCATCGGCGGTCACCCCTGCCGTCCGTCCTCGACGGCCCGCTCGATCTCGTCGAAGAGGTCGCCGACGCGCCCCTCGATCTCGTCGCGGATCGCCCGCACTGCGTCGAGATCCTGCCCGTCCGGATCGTCGAGCGCCCAGTCGCGCACGTCGGGGCCGTCGGCGTCGAGGTCGAGGGTCGAACAGCCCATCGTCGCGACGTAGTCACAGGCGTTCAGTTCCCCGGTGCCGATCTCGCGTGGCTCCCGGTCCGAGAGGTCGACCCCGATCTCGTCCATGATCTCCACGACCTCCTCGTGGACCGAATCGGCGGGGTCGGTGCCGCCGGTCAGGATCTCCACGGTGTCTTCGAGGCCGCGCTCGGCCCGCTCCCGTTCGGCGACGGCCGTCGACATCTGGGAGCGACCGGCGTTCTGGACGCAGACGAAGGCGACGCGGACGGTCATCGGTCGCCCCGCGTCTCGTCCAGCGCGGCGAGCAGCGCCTCGGCGCGGTCGGTCGCCTCGTAGTAGCGCCAGGTGCCGTCCTTCCGCCGGGTCACGAGCCCGGCTTCCCGGAGATCCGAGAGCGCGTGGCTGATCGCGCTGTCGCTCACGTCGACCACGGGGTCGATCTCACAGACACAGAGTTCCCGTCCAGCCCCCGTCAGGAGCCGCACGATCTCGTAGCGGGTGTCGTCGCCCAACGTCTTCAGCGCCGCCAGATCGGTCGCGTAGTCGTCGGCGACCGCCGACCGATACTCCCGGAGCGTGTCCAGTCGCTCTTCCACGTCGGCCGCACAACACTCACCCGATTCCTCGGTGATGAGCCGCTCGATCCGCTCGGTCTCGCTCATACCTGAGTATCTGAACAACTGTTCATATATGGGTTTCGGAACTCGGGTCGACGGCTGTAACCGTCGCCGACGGACCCAATCGTCCGGGTCCTGTCTACGGGTTTCACTTTCACTCCGGGTGGGGCGAGCCTTTATCAACGAAGCCGACCAACGCTCACTTGCCTCCCATTGAAAACGACGCGGAGGCAGTGAGAGCAATGACAGATTTGCGTACCCAGGCGGAAGAGATACACGAGCAGTTTTCCGATCAGTTAGAGATCTCGGTCGAGGACGTCCACGAGCGACTGGAGACGCTGGTCGAGGAGTACAAGGTTCCGGTGGACGAGGCGCGCCGGAGCGTCACCAGCACGTACCTCGACGAGGCGGGCATGGACCGCGAGGAACTGTCGGGCGGCGGCGGCAACGAGCAGGTCCAGGTCGGCGACGTGGACGCGGCCGAGGAGTGGGTCGACCTGACGGCGAAGGTCGTCGAGCTGTGGGAGCCAAACAGCGACGCGGTCGCGCAGGTCGGCCTGCTCGGCGACGAGACGGGCACGATCAAGTTCACGAAGTGGTCCAAGTCGGACCTGCCGGAACTGGACGAAGGCGCGGTCTACCACCTGCGAAACGTCGTGACCGACGAGTACCAGGGTCGGTTCTCGGTCAAGCTCAACCGGACGACGGTCATCGAGGAAGCCGAGGAGGACATCGAGGTCGGCGACGACGACACCACCGTCGAGGGCGCGCTGGTCGACATCCAGAGCGGCTCGGGACTCATCAAGCGCTGTCCCGAGGAGGACTGCACGCGCGTCCTCCAGAACGGTCGGTGTTCGGAACACGGCGAGGCCGAGGGCGAGTTCGACCTCCGGATCAAGGGGGTGCTGGACGACGGCGAGGACGTCCACGAGGTGATCTTCGACAAGGAGGCCACCGAGGACTTCACCGGAATCACGCTCGAAGAGGCCAAGGAGATGGCCATGGACGCGCTGGACACGACGGTCGTGGCCGACAAGATGCGCAAGGAGACACTGGGTCGGTACTACCGGGTGACGGGGCCGACCTTCAGCCGGTACGTCCTGGCCGACGAGGTCGAGGAACTGGACGGGCCGGTGGATGCGGAGGAGACGCTCATCAAAGCGAGGTCGATCTGACATGGCAGCAGTTCCATCCCGCGAGGTGGCACGGCGCGTGTTCGCCCGCGAGTTCAACGACGCGAGCTACACGTTCAAGGAATCGGACGACGAGCGCGCCCCGGTCTACCTGTTGCTCCCGACGGGCGAGCGGGCCAACCGGATCTTCCTGGTGGGCACGCTCACCGAGACCGAGGACGTGGGCGAGGACAGCGAGTACTGGCAGGGACGGGTCGTCGACCCCAACGGCGACACGTTCTTCATGTACGCCGGGCAGTACCAGCCCGACGCCGCCTCGATGCTCCGGGAACTGGAGCCGCCGGCGTACGTCTCGGTCGTGGGCAAACCTCGGACCTACGAGACCGACGACGGCGAGGTGAACGTCTCGGTCCGGCCGGAGTCG
>JBDGUF010000007.1:0-24408 GCA_042216105.1 Halorientalis sp. | reverse complement strand
ATCACTTTGTGAACCGCTCTAACTGTGATTCAGCATCTATTCAACAGAGCAGTTCAGTTAACGCTGAAAAACAGGAGCGAACAGAAGACCAGGCCGACCTTCATGATGACAGTATACGGCCCGAACGGAGACCGGCTCCCCACATCGTCCGGCGGTGGCGGGCCAGGTGCGCTTGCTCCGGGTGAAACAGGATCGTACAGTATGGAGACCACCGTTGACTCTTCCAAGCCCATTGCCCGTGTTGTTCTAAGTATACTTTGACGGACCGTATTTATCGAAGATGAGGGGCCAAATTTACAATGTCACCCGGTGAATCATGGGCGAAGCCGTTTCAAAACCGGCTTGGTGACCTATGGACTTCGACCAGTTCGCCTCCGAGCACGTACCGACCGAGACCGATGCACCGTTCCAACTGGAGAATAGCTACACGCTCGATATCGCCGTCGACGGATCCGTGCTAGCGAAAGCCGGTTCGATGATCGCATTTACGGGAGATCTGTCGTTTACCGGCAAAAGCTCAGCGGAAGGCGGGATTACCGGCTTCCTCAAGCAAGCCGCAACCGGCGAGGGCACGCCAGTCATGGTTATCGAAGGGCAAGGACACGTCTACCTCGCGGATAGCGAGAAGAAAGTCCAGCTTCTCGAACTCGATGCCGAGGATTCGATCACCGTCAATGGGGAGGACGTCCTCGCGTTCGACTCCGAGGTCTCCTACGAGATCTCTTCGATGGACTCGCTCGCCGGGGCGTTCGCCGGTGGGTTCACGAACGTCTCCCTCGACGGTCCGGGGTATGTCGCTATCACGACGCATGCCGATCCCATCGTTCTCGAACCGCCGGTCTCGACCGATCCAAGCGCGACGGTCGCCTGGAGTGGAACATCTCCCGATGTGCAGGTCAACAAGAACCTCTCCGATATGATCGGCCAGGAATCGGGCGAACGCTATCAGATGAACTTCGACGGCGACAGTGGCTACGTCGTCGTACAACCGTACGAGGAACACGCCGGCGGCCAGTGATATAGCACTCCCGGCGGCGTCCGAAACGGGCCGGGGACTGGGACAGCGACCGCCCATTACGAGATGGTGCCGAAGCCGGGCGGTCCTTACGAGGTTCGGCTGTTCACTCGGTGGAGAACTCGCCAGTCGTCACGGAGGCGCTGCAGATCACACAGCCGTTCTCGATGAGGGTCTCGCGCATCGCGTCGTTGACCGCGAGGGACTCACCACACTCTTCACAAACGAATCGGTACTCCGCGGCCCCGTTCTCGACCATCCGTGTCGGGAACAAGGAGTCCTGGAATAAATGAACCTCCCTGTTTCCTGCCGAGCGGGAATTGCCCCCGGCGACGACACGGGCGTTCTCAGCCTGTAAGAACGACTGAATCGCTTATCTGTGGTGCGAGCGTGACGCCGGCGGTGTTCGCGTCGTCGGATCTGGTCTCGCACCGATAACTTTCGGTGCCAGAGACGGACAAGTATTAATTGGACACCATTGTATTGAAGATGCGAACAAATGGCTCTGGATCAGCAGACATCGCTGTCAGAGGACGAGACCGACACGGTTCTCGCCCGCCACGAGACCGGGGTGCTGTCGATGGCTCGTGACGACGAGCCGTACGCGATCCCGATCTCGTACGGGTACGACAGCGACGAACGGCGGTTCTATCTACGACTCGTCTCGGCGCCGGGCAGCGAGAAACGGCAGTTCCTGCGTTCCACGCCGCAGGTACGGCTGGTCGTCTACGAGAACGAGAGGGGGGTGTACCGGAGCGTCGTTGTGATCGGCACGCTCGAAGAAATACCGCGCTCGGAGCTGACGATCGAACACGTCGAACAGTACGGCGAGACGAAACGTCCGCTGTTCGAGATCTGGGGGGAGTCGAAGGGAGATCTCGACATCCAGCTGTACCAGCTCGTTCCCGACGAGCTGAGCGGTCGACGGGTCGAAGTCGACGAGACACACGAACCGGATTGAGAGCCAGCGATCGACTCCGACGACTTCTCACTCCGCGGGAACCGCCTGGGGGAATTATCCACGCCGGGGCCGTCCTTCCAAATGCGTCAAGGAGGGGCGATCACGATGAGTACACACGCGACCGACGACGGTAGAGAGGAGGCGTCACTCCCGGTTCCGGCGGACGGGACGGTGGAAGTCGTGGCCGAGGTCGTCACCGCGTCCGGCCGCCCGGCGGAGTGTACCCTCTACCCGGCCGACGCGAGCGGAATGGAGCTGATGACGACCTGGATGACCGCCCGCGAGGGGTCGTTCGTGCGGTGCGACGAGATGCGGTAACGACGGACGGCCGTCGTCACGCCCGGTACCGCCCGGCGTTTCCGCCCGTCCCGCACTGATAAGAACCGATCGCTCGAATGGAACGTCATGAACTGTCGATCCAGCGACGGGACGGGCACCCGACCCGCATCTCGGGTACGCCGTGCTGGCGGGCACGCTGGCGGTCGCGGGCGTGCTGGGGGCCGTCTTCCTCCTCGCGTCGCCTGACCGGGCCCCGTTTCCAGGGACTGAGAAGGCCGGTGCCGTTTTTTATTCGGTGGCTTCGGCGAGCCGAACATGTCCGAACGGACGCTGTACGAGCGACTCGGTGGCAGGGACGGTATTCGAGCGGTCGTCGACGACTTCTACGACCGGCTGGTCGCCGACGATCGGCTGGGACCGTACTTCGAGGACGCGGATCTGGAGCGGTTGCGCCGGACACAGACCGACTTCCTCTGTGAGGCCGCCGGCGGACCGGAGACCTACGACGCGAAACCGGTTCGGGAGGCACACCTCCACGTTCCCTTCGACCCGGCGGACATCGGGCGGGCCGTCGAGTTGCTTCGGGAGAGCCTCGACGCCTTCGACGTGCCCGAGGAGGACGCGGAGGCGGTCGTCGAGGCCGTCGCCGCCTACGAGGAGGAGTTGCTGGACCGGCCCCCGGAGTGACCTATACACTGAAGTGAGTGCCCTGGAAAAACCCACCCGATGTCGTCCGGGATCAGAGCCACGGTGAAGTTTTCGACGCACGACATCTGTCCGATCGTCGAACACGCCACGGCGGCGGAGGCGACGGTCGAGTCGGTGGCGACGAGCGTCCGTCCGGGTCCGGAGGTCCCGTGTGCCACGGAGTTTTCCATCGACGGGGCCGACGAACACGGCGGGGATCTCACACCCGTGTTCTCGCACGGATCGACGCGGCGGTACCGGGTCGGTCACGACGACGGGATCTCCTGTCCCTGTGAGTGTCTCGGGCAGTTCGGGTGTCCCGTCACCCGATACGTCGCCAGGGAGGGGCAGCTGACGGTCGTGTTCCACGCGGCCGACTACGACGAACTCCAGACCGTCGTGGGCGAACTCCGCGAGCAGTTCCCCGAGGTCGACATCAAGCGATTCGTCCAGGCACCGGCCGGTGAGACCGGTCGGGACTCCGTGCTGGTCGACCGGGGCAAGCTCACCGACCGGCAACTGGAGGTGCTGGAACGAGCCTACGAGATGGGCTACTTCGAGAACCCGCGGCAGGCAAACGCCACGGAGGTGGCCGACGAACTCGACATCGACCCCTCGACCTTGCGGGAACACCTCTCGGCGGCCGAGACGAAACTGCTCGACGACCTGCTCTGATCCCGACCGACCGAAGAGGAGGCATCGAACGTTTTCGACTTGCATATAAACCTACCCGGATACTGGGGCTGTCAATTCCTCCCCCTCGCTCGTGTTGTGGGTAGTATGAGTCAGTCACCCTCCGCAAGTGCGTCCGTGACGTTCGCCGACGACCCCTCGAACGACTCGACGACCGTCGAAGAAGCCGACAAAATCCGGGGCGTCCTCGACGCGCTCGACGACGCCGACTGCCGTGCTATCCTGATCGCGACCGGCGAGGAGGCGCTCTCGGCCAGCGAGGTGTCGGAAGTCTGTGACCTGCCGCTTTCGACGACCTACCGCAAGCTCGATCTGCTGACCGACGCGGGACTGCTCGAGGAGCAGATGCGCCTCTGCACGACCGGGAAACACAGCAGCGAGTACGTCCGAGCGGTCGAGGACGTGGTCGTCTCCCTCGGCGCGAGCGGCGAGATGGGTCTCGAAGTCACCCAGCACACCGGCCCCGCCGACGAGCGCTGACGACGGCGGTCCGTCCCCGCCCCGGTTTCTCCCCGATCTCGATACGCCGCCCCGTGTTCCTGCCGGTTGCTGGTTCGTCAGTCGCCGTCCTGCCTGAGATCTTCGTCGAGCAGTTCGCTCCGGGTGTGCCAGGTCCGTGGCCGACAGCAGATCACCAGCGCGCCGAGGTACAGCACGGCGACGATCGCGGTGACGACGCTGCCGGGGATGGTGCCGACCGCCGCGCTCGCGGGCCAGTCGGTGTCCGCGAAGGCGGTCACCCGGAGCAACCACGCCCCGTTCAAGACGGTGAAAAGCGGGAAGTAGACCCGCCGGAGCCGGTGGGCGATGGCCTCCTCGGTCGAGATCTTCAGCCGCGGTCTGCGGTAGTCCTCGGCCAGCCGTTCGCGCCACTCGTCGTCGAGCAGTTCCTGCCCGGGATCGAGACCGACGGCCCAGACGTGTTCCTGAAGCTTGCGCACGCGCGAGCGCCACACGTCGTAGGCGCGGTATCGCCGCGCCTCGATGAACAGGAACATCACGACCGCGGCGTCTCCGACGAGGATGACGTAGTGGGGGTTGGCTTCGCTGGAGAACGCCCACGTCAGCACGGCCGCGATCAGCAGGACCGCCCAGTTCGTCGTCCGGTCCAGCCGCTCGCGCCACAGCTTCATCCGGTGGATCTCGCCGCGGTAGAGGTGCGCCATGGCCGAACTCGGCCCCATGTCACGGTCCAGCAGCCCCTCGCCGACGCGGGCGTCGAGTCCGTCGTCCGCCGCCTCGCTGGCCCCCGGTCCGTCTGACGGTGTGTGATCGGTCATCGACCGCCGTCAGTCGCCGGTCAGGGCGTCCTGGCTGGCCGCGCAGTTGTTCGGGCCCAGTTCGAGTTCGAAGGCTTCCGCGTCGTCGGCCGACTGCTGGCCGAGGTTCGTCGCGATGATGTCCTCGTAGTTGGCCGGCCGCGGGGGCATATCCGAGAGGATCAGGTCGACGAACGCGTCTTCGTCCATCGTGAGCGCGTCCATCTCGTCCTCGAGCTGGCCGAGGGGCGCGGTGTAGGTGCCGTCCGCGGCGGGGTCGGCGGCGTCGCTGAAGTGTGCGCCGCCGATCAACACGTCGTCGTCCAGGGGCAGGATCTTCGTCTGGAGCGTCTCGTAGAGTTGGGCCGCGGCGTCGGGCGCCCCCTCGTCGCCCTCTTCGAGGTCCGGACGGGCGACGCTCTCGACGAAGAGCCCGTCACCGGTCGCGAGCAGGCTCCCGCCGAGCAGGTAGGATGTCATGCCGCTGGTGTGGCCGGGCGTGTAGACGGCCTCGACGGTGGCATCGCCGACGTCGTAGGTGTCGCCGTCCGCGGCGGTTTCGAGGTCGTCGATGTAGGTCACGCCACGCTGGCGGGCCGCCTCGGGGACGACGCCGGTGACGCCGCGCTCGTCGAGTTCGCGCACGCCACTGACGTGGTCGGCGTGGATGTGCGTGTCGAGCGCGTAGGTCAGGTCGGCGTCGAACGCGGCCGCGTCGTCGAGGTAGCGGTCCGTGAACGCCCGCAGCGGGTCGACGACGGCCGCCTCGCCGTCGGAGACGAGCAGATAGCCCAGACAGCCACTGGAGGGGCGCTGGTACTGGTAGAG
This sequence comes from Halorientalis sp., assembly GCA_042216105.1. GTDB lineage: Archaea > Halobacteriota > Halobacteria > Halobacteriales > Haloarculaceae > Halorientalis. Next base: position 18,686 of record JBDGUF010000007.1, on the reverse strand, counting down.
GTCGCCCGGACCGTCGTAGCGGGTGACCTCCTCGCGCTCGTAGATCCGGGCCCAGCCGTTCATCCCCTCTTCGAGGTGGACCACGTCCCGGCCCGCCTCGGCCAGCCGGCCGGCGACGTACTCGCTCGCGCCGCCTTTCGCACAGAGGACGACCAGCGGATCGCCCTCTGGGACCCGATCGAGCAGGTCCTCGTCGACTCCCTCGTCGAGGAAGTGGAAGTACGGTACGTTTGCGATCTCGACGGGTTCACCGTCGACGTGCCACTCCTCGAAGTCGCTCTCCATCCTGGTGTCGAGAACCGTCACTGACTCGCCTGCGTCGATCCGGGCTTCGAGTTCGCTCGGTTCGATCTCGTCGACCTCGACGTCCGGTGTCGGAAAGTCCTCAGCCTCCATGTACGCTCACCGGTACGCGACCGACGTGCATATATCTTGTGTGTCTTGTGCAATACCAACAACGATAAGTCGGAGAGTGGAATCGCCCGGGAGGGGCGGTCAGTCGGCGGGAGCGGGGCCGGCGCTCGTGTCGGTCAGCCGCGAGCGGAGGCGCCCCTGGGCGTACGCGCCGACGAACATGCCGGCGACGGCCCAGAGGATCGGCCAGTTACCGATGCCGACGCTGGCGTAGGCGGCACCGGGACAGATTCCGGAGAGCCCCCAGCCGGCACCGAAGACGACGCCGCCCACGACGACGTTGCGATCGAAGGACTTCACCCGGCGGACGTACTCCTCGCCGGTGAGCGGAGCGTCGTCGAGGACGTTCGTCGCGACCGCGAAGGTGATGCCGGTCACGACGGCCGCCCCGCCCATCACGAACAGCAGGCCGAGGTCCTCGAACTGGAGGAAGTTCAGCACGACCTCCGGGCGGGCCATGTGGCTGTAGGCAAGCCCGAAGCCGAAGATCAGGCCGCCGACGAGGATCGACAGGTAGAAGCCGGGACTGCGGTCGCTCACGGCGACACCCCCAGGGCCTGCACCAGCTGGGCGGTCCCGATGGCGACGGCCATGAACGTCGCGACGTTCACGATCGAGGTCGACGAGAGCGAGCCGACGCCACAGACGCCGTGGCCGGACGTACAGCCCTTCCCGAGGCGGGTGCCCACGCCGACGAGGACGCCGCCGCCGAGCAGTCGCCACCACTGCACGTCGGTAGTCCAGGTACCGCCCTGCCAGAAGACGGCGTAGACGCCGGCCCCGAGGACGATTCCGAGCGTGAACACGACGCGCCAGTCCCGCGAGGTCACGTACGGGAGCCGGTTGAACCGCGGGACGCTCGAGACGTACGAGAGCGTCGATTCGAGGAACGTACTCGCGCCCGCGATGATGCCGGTCGCGAGGTAGATCAGCGCCGCGCCGCCGCCGATGAACAACCCGCCGATCAGGTACCGCGCGATACCGTTGGGAAACAGCTCCGCCCCGATCATGGACGGGTCACCCCACCCGAGCGGGCCGGTGTGTCGGATCGCTTGCTGGTCATGTCTCACCCGTCCGTATCGCCTGCTCGGGCAAAAGGATTTGCATAGCAAACCATCTATACCACAATACTATCTGACGAATAGTTCCGCTATAGTGCCACTGATAGCCGTTCGCCACTCTCTCGGCAATCCAGTAGTGTCTGCAACCGACACAATTATCAAGGTCCGACATAGTATTGTACGTCGAGGACATAACATGAGCTACGAAGCAGACGTAACCGACACGTTGGACGTGAAAGGACTCTCGTGCCCGATGCCGGTCGTGAAGACGAAGCAGGCGGTCGACGACCTCGGTGGCGGCGACGTACTGGAAGTCGTCGCGACGGATTCGGGGAGCATGAGCGATATCGACGGCTGGGCCGACGGCACCAGCGGTGTGTCCCTGCTCGACCAGGAAGAGCGCGAGGAGGGCGGCGAGAGCGTCTACGTCCACTACGTGCAGGTGGCGGAATGAGTACGGAGACGGACGACACCGCGGAGACCGACGGTCCGGGACCGGACGCCGAGGCGGCCGAACTGGAGGCACTTCGCGCACGCGTCGACGAACTCGAGGACCGGCTCGCGGCCGCCGAGACCGAGGCCGACGACGAGGGGAAGTCCATGGTCATCGTCGCGACCAAGGGGACGCTGGACATGGCCTATCCCCCGCTGATCCTCGCGTCGACGGCCGCCGCCTTCGGCTGGGACGTGACCGTCTTCCACACGTTCTGGGGGCTGGACATCCTCCACGAGGACCACTCCCAGGATCTCCAGATGAGTTCGGTCGGGAACCCGAACATGCCCGTCCCGAACGTTATCGCATCGCTCCCGGGGATGGACCGCGTGACGACGAAGCTGATGCGAAAGCGCATCGAGGACAACGACACGGCCAGCATCGAGGAACTGCTGGACACCTGTTTCGACATGGGCGTCGAGATGCAGGCCTGTCAGATGACCGTCGAGCTGATGGACTACGACGAGGACGACTTCTACGACGACGTCACCGTCGGCGTCGGTGCCGCGACGGCGCTGGAGCAAATGGCCGACGCCGACATCCAGCTCCTGGTCTGACCGGTCCGCTTTCGCGGTCCCGACCGCTCCGCGATCTTCCGGAGTGTTGTATGTTCCATACATAACTCTTTTGGCGTCGCGGCAACTAATCCCACGTATGCCAGACTCGATGGCGGAGATGTTGCGCCAGGACATGGAGTGCGAGGGGCTCCTGGAGTGTCTTCACGGCCTGAAGGACCTGGACAGGGAGTGTTTCGAGACGCTCGCGGAGAGCGACGACCGGCTGACGGTCGACGAGATCGCCGACCGGGTCGGGCGGGAGCGCTCGACGGCCTACCGGTCGATCCAGCGCCTCCTCCAGACCGGGCTCGTTCAGAAAGAACAGATCAACTACGATCAGGGCGGGTACTACCACGTCTACTACCCCGCCGATCCCGACGAGGTCGCCGACGACATGCAGCGACTACTCAACGACTGGTACGCCCAGATCGGCACGCTCATCCAGGAGTTCCGCACGAAGTACGCCGACGAGGTGACGCCACCGGCCCCCTCGGAGACGTAAGCCCGCGCGCAACGCTCACCGCCGCTCGTCCTTCTGACTCTCACCGCCGGAGCGGTCGTCGTCGATAGCATTACAGAGTTTTGGGAATTGCGCACACTATTATATGCGCACCTGGCGTAGTAACAACCGCACCGATGACAGGCTACGCAATCGTCCTCGCGTCCGGGAAACTGTCCCGCGTGCAGGCGGTCAGCACCATCGCGTCCGTCGCTGCGGCGTCGGACGTGCCAGTCGAAGTGTTCGCCACGATGGAGGGGCTGTTGCCCTTCGAGAAAGAGACCGTCGAGTCCGGCGACTTCGACGTCGGGCCCGTCGGCGCGCGGATGCTGGAGGCCGAGGACATGGACGTGCCGCTGTTCACCGAACAGTTCGCACAGGCAAAGGAGATCGGTCCGCTGAAGCTCTACGCCTGCGAGATGGCGATGGACCTGATGGGCCAGGACCTCGACGACTACGTCGACGTGTTCGACGACTCGCTGGGCGTCTCGGGCTTCCTGAACCGGGCCCAGGACAAACAGGTCGTCTTCGTCTGAGCAACGGTCGTTCGAATACACCACAATACAAACACGACAATGAGCGAAACAGAACACGAACCCGACATCACGGTCGACTCCCGCGGTGCAACCTGCCCCGGTCCGCTGATGGACCTCATCGGCAAGGTCAAGGAGGCCGACCCGGGCACCGTCATCGAACTGCGGACATCGGACGAGGGATCGAAAAGCGACGTGCCGGAGTGGCTGGACGAGGCCGGCCACGACCTGCTCGAGGTCGTCGAACGCGACGACCACTGGAGCATGTACGTCGAGACCAACTGAGCGGTCCCCGCGTTTTCACACCCCTGACAGAACACATCGTCGTCGTCGGCGGCGGCACGGGCGGCACCGTGCTCGCAAACCGGTTAGCCGAGAAACTCGGCCCGGAGATCGAGCGCGGTGACGCCCGCGTCACGCTCGTCTCCGACGACCCCGACCACGTGTACAAGCCCACGTTCCTCTACGTCCCGTTCGGGAAGAAGACGGTCGAAGACGCGAAACGCCCACTCGACGACCTCGTCGACCGCGCGGTCGATATCGAGATCGACCGGGTCACGGGGATCGACACCGACGGCAAGCGCCTGTCGCTCCGGGACGGCGGGTCGATGGCCTACGACCAGCTCGCGCTGGCGCTGGGCGCACAGCTCGTGCCCGAGGATCTGCCGGGCCTCGCCGAGGGCGGGCACCACTTCTACGGCCCCGACGGCGCGGCGACGCTTCGGGACGAACTGGCCGAGTTCACGGAGGGGCATCTGGTCCTCTCGGTGATCGGCACGCCCCACATGTGCCCGGCCGCGCCCGTCGAGTTCGTGCTGATGGCCGACGACTGGTTCCGCGAGCGCGGCCTCCGGGAAGACGTCGATATCACCTACACCTATCCGATCCAGCGCGCCCACGCGATCCAGACGGTCGCCGACTGGGCCAGCGAGATCTTCGAAGAGCGGGACATCGAACTGGAGACGTTCTTCAACGCCGAGGAGGTCGACCCCGAGGCCGGTGTCCTCCACTCGATGGAGGGCACCGACCTGGACTACGACCTGCTCGTCGGGATTCCGCCCCACGAGGGGAGCGACCTCGTGACCGAGGCCGGGCTCGGCGACGACGGCTGGGCCGACGTGGACAGGCACACGCTGGAGTCCGACCACGCCGAGGACGTGTACGTGCTGGGCGACCTGGCGGACGTGCCGACGAGCAAGGCCGGGAGCGTCGCCCACTACGAGGCCGGTACGGTCGCGGATCGGATCGCCAGCCGCACGCGCGGTCGGACGCCGACCGCGACCTACGACGGCAAGACCGTCTGTTTCATCGAGAGCGGCATGGACGAGGCGACGTTCGTCGAGTTCGAGTACGGCTCCGAGCCGACGATCAGGGACCCCTCGAAGCCGGTCCACTGGGCGAAGCTCGGCTACAACGAGTCCTACTGGCTGACCGCCAGGGGGCTCCTGTGAGGTGATCCGGATGGCAGAACCACAGCGAGACGAGGACGGTGCGGACGAGTCGGCGGGCGACGCTGACGCCGACGCCGAAACGGTCGATGCCGGCGACGACCTCCCGCCGGAAGTACGGGCGGCCGTCGCCGAGCATCCCGAGGAAGTCGCGCGTTTCCTCGAGAACCTCGGGGAAGTCAACGACCTGCTGGACGGGACGGCCGTCGCTACGTCGGCGATGGACGACGAGATGATCCAGAATCTGGCGGCGACGGGGACGAATCTCGGCGCTGCCGCGGACGGACTCGCGACGCCGGAGGCGGCCCGGCTGGGCGAGGCGGCCGGCGAGAATGCGGGCGAGCTGGCCGAAGCCATCGAGACGCTGGCCCGACTCCAGCGGTCGGGGACGCTCGACGACGTGCTCGCGCTGGCGGACGCCCTCTCGCTGTTGACGGCGGCGATGGACGACGAGATGGTCCAGAACCTGACCGCGACCGGCTCGCGCCTGGGCGAACTCGCCGACACCGCCGCCGACGAGGAGGTCGCCGGCTCGCTGGAATCGATGCTGGAGGCGGTCGGTGAGGCCGGCGATCAGCCGCCGGAGCCCCCGGGCGTGATCGGGACGGTCAGGGCGTTGCGGGACCCCGACGTGCAGTCGGGCATGGGTTTCCTGCTCGCCGTCGCCCGCGCGCTCGGGCGAGACATGCGCGAGGACTGAGTCTGTTTTTTCCGGTCGCCGCGGTCAGTCCGGTACCCGGCCACTGACGACCACGAACGAGCCGTCGCCCCACCCGGCCGCCACGGGGTCTGGCTCGTCCATGCTCTCCGGATCCTCGAAGAGCGTCTGGACCGCCCCGAGGTCGGCGAAGCCGGCGGCCCCCATCGCGTCGAGCAGGTCCGGCACCGCCACGAACGTCGCGTCGCCGTAGAAGGGGTTCGAGTCGCGTTGCTCCCGGTAGCGTTTCCCGAGCGGGCTCTCGCGGGCGACGAACCCGATCGCGAGCGTACCGCCCGGCGCGAGGACGCGGTGGGCTTCGGCAAGCGCCCGGTCCACGTCGTCGACGAAACAGATCGTCGTCACGAGGAGCGCGGCGGAGACGCTGTCGTCCCGTAACGGGACTGCCTCGGCGACGCCCCGGATCGGGGTGACGCCGCGCTCGCGCGCTCGGGCGAGCATCGCCGGCGAGGGGTCGACGCCGAGGCCGATGTCCAGCGGGGCGGCGAACTGGCCGCTCCCGACGCCGATCTCGACGGCCGCCTCAGGGGCGACCGACGGCAGTGCGTCCCGGACGGCCGCCAGTTCCGACTCGTAGGCGGCCCCGTGACTCTCGAACCAGCGGTCGTACCGGTCGGTGTGTTCCTCGAAGGGGGCGACGACGGGCATCTCAGGTGGGTCGCTCCGCGAGGTGGTCCCGTCCTCGCGCTGTCAATCGGCAGGTGTCGTACCTCCGGCGCTCGACCAGATCACGAGCCTGCAGCGCGGCCGTCGTTTCGAGCACGGTCCCGAGGTCGGTATCGAGCGCGACGGCCAGCGAAGCCGGCGAGCGACTCTCCCCGGCGATTTCGGTCAGTAACCGTCGCTCGAAGGTGGTAAGCGGGTCGGTCACAGGTTCCCCTCCAGGACCTTCGCGGCTGTGAGGACCGGGTCCCACACCGGGCTGAACGGGGGCGCGTACGCGAGATCGAAGTAGGAGAGCTGGTGGACGGACATCTCGGCGTGCAGCGCGGCGGCGACGGTGTCGATCCGCTTGGCGACGCCCTCGCGGCCGACCATGCTCGCCCCGAGGACGCGGCCGCTCTCGCGGTCGCCCAGCATCGTGATCTCGATCTCGGAGCCGCCGGGGTAGTAGTGGGCGCGCGAGGGCGCGGTGATCGTCACCGAGACGGGATCGAAGCCGGCGTCGCGGGCCCGCTCCTCGTCTATCAGCCCCGTGCGGGCGACTTCGAGGTCGAAGGCTTTCACCGCGGCCGTGCCGGCGATCTCGCCGACCGGGGTCGGGTCGCCGGCCAGCGTCTGGCCGATGGCGCGGCCCGCGCGGTTAGCCGTCAGCGCGAGCGGGACGTGATCGGGCTCGCCGGTCACGACGTGGGTCGCCTCGGCGCAGTCACCGGCCGCGTAGACGCTGTCGTCGTTGGTTCGCCCGTGTTCGTCGGTCGCGATCGCGCCCGTCGGTCCGAGTTCGATACCCGCGTCCTCGGCGAGTTCGGTGTTCGGCGCGACGCCGACGCCGACCAGCGCGAGGTCGATGGGGACGTCCGCGTCGCCAGCGGCGATGGCGGAGACGCGCCCGTCGCCCCGGATCGCGTCGACCGCCGTGTCCAGGTGGAGGTCGATCCCCTGCTCGCGGAGGTGGTCCTCGACGGTGGCGGCCGCCTCGGCCCCGAAGGGCTGGAGCGTGTGGGGCAACATCTCGAAGAGATGCACGTCGAGGCCGCGCTCGGCGAAGGCTTCGGCCATCTCGATGCCGACGTAGCCGCCGCCGATGATCCCGACCGATTCCGGGGACTCGGCGTCGGCGTAGTCCACTGCGGCCTCGCGGGCGTCCACCGACGGGGTCTCGACGCCCAGCGCCCGCCGGATGTCGGCCCCCGCGCCCATGCTGTGGAGGGTGAACACGCCGTCAAGTTCCATCCCGTCGAGCGGGGGTTCGACGGCCCGGGCCCCCGTCGCGATCAGCAGGTCGCTGTAGGGCTGCTCGAACTCGCCGTCGGGGCCGTCGACGGTCACCGTTCGGTCGTCACGGCCGACGGCCGTCACCTCGTGGTTCGTCCGGAGGTCGATCCCGCGTTCCTCGACGAACTCCTCGGCCGTCACCGAGACGAGGTCCGAAAGCGTCTCGACCGCGCCCTTCACGTAGTAGGGCAGGCCACACGCGCCGTAGGAGACCCACTCGCCGCGCTCGAACACGACGACTTCCCGGTCGGGCGCGTCGCGTTTGAGCTTGCTCGCGGCGCTCATCCCCGCCGCGTCACCGCCGACCACGACTACCGGTGCTGTCATACGCGCACCTACGACCGCACCGCTAATAAAATATTGTGTCTATTCCACAATATTGGAAGTGTCGTTACCGTGGTCGTATCGAGTCTGTATCGTCGTACTGTGGCCCGTATTCGGACGGATCGAATGAAGAGAAGTGGCACCACACGGTAGTTCCGGGCGACGCACTTTTGTTCTCATAGAACAAAACTACAGGTATGACCACCGCCGAGGACTGGATCGAGGACATCGAGGAGCAACGACGGCAGAAAGACCGGTATTTCGGGGCGGACCCGCGGTCGCCGATCCCCGAAGACGAGCGGGCGGCGTTCGACGGGTTGCAGTACTACCCGGTCGACCCGGCCTACCGGTTCGAGGTGGAACTCGACGCTTACGACGACCCCGAGCTTGTGGTCGTCGGGACCAGCACGGACGGCGAACAGGAGTATCTCGCCTGGGGGGAGTTCACCGTCGATATCGACGGTGAGCCGGTCACCCTGACTGCCTACAAGGGAGATCCGGAGGAAGATAGGCTCTGGGTACCGTTCCGGGACGCGACGAGCGGGGACGAGACGTACGGTGCGGGTCGGTACATCGACCTCGAACCGGACCGCCACCGGACCGATCGAGGGACGTGGATCCTCGATTTCAACGAGGCGTACAACCCGACCTGTGCGTACTCGGATCGCTACGAGTGCCCGCTCCCGCCGACGGAGAACTGGCTGGACGTGCGGATCGAGGCGGGCGAAAAAGACTTCGAGCACTGAGCCGTCGGAGAGTCGCTCACGTCCGGCGGATGTCGCGGCCGACGGGCGGGGAGTCCCGACGGACCGAGCGAACGACGGGTCCGAATTCCCGTCCGGCGGCCTAGTTGTAGGCCTCGATCAGGCTGGCGAGGTCGTCCTTGCTCTGGACGCCGACCATCTTCTCGACGGGCTCGCCGTCGGCGAACAGGAGCAACATGGGGACGCCCTGGACGCCGTACTGGCCGGCAAGTTGCTGGTTTTGGTCCACGTCGACCTTCGCGACGGCCGCCTCGGTCTCGGCCGCGAGTTCCTCCACGGTCGGTTCGAGCATCTTGCAGGGGCCACACCAGTCCGCGTAGAAGTCCACGAGGACCACGTCGTGCTGGTCCACAGTCTCCGAGAAATCGTCCGGCGACTCGATGTGGATCGGCTCCGACGGCGACCCGGCGGCGTCCCCGCCGGCCGACTCGCGCAGTTCCGCTCTCTTCTCTTCCCTGATGTCGTCGATGGATCGGTTCTCGCTCATCACCGACCAGTACGTCCCGAGGCCATTTAGTTGTTTTGTCTGTTCTTCACAATACTATTGGCTACGGCTCTCGGCCGCAATGAAAGATAAAACGCCTATAACGGAAGCTTCGATCGGAGATCGGCCGTATTCTCAATCCCGTGTTGTACCCACAACATACAATACCGAGGGGTCCGAAGGGAGCGTATGGAGCGAAACGTCGGAAATCTGGACCGGATCGTGCGGATCGTGCTGGGCGTGCTGGTCGCGATCGCGGGCGTGGCGGCGATCGGCGGCTACTGGACGGCGGGTGCCGCGGTCGGGGCCCTGCTCGCCGCCGTCGGCGCGGTGCTGGTGGTGACCGGGGCGGCCCAGCGGTGCCCGATCTACGCCGGCGCGGGGGTCGACACGTGCGAGGCGGAGGGCTGACGGACGCGAATGACGAGCGATCGACCGCCGGCGGCGCTGACGGGGGCCGTCGAGGACCGGGTGGACTCGATCGTCGACCAGTTGCTGGCGTTGCTGGCGTTCGACACGTCGAACCCACCGGGCGAGACCGCCGACATCGCGGACGCCGTCGAGGAGCGGTTCGAGTCGCTCGGGATCGAGACCGAGCGGATCGTCGCCGATCCGGCGAAGCCGAACCTGCTGGCGAGGGTTCCGGGCGACTCGGACCGCACGTTGCTGTACAACGGGCACTTCGATACGGTGCCCTACGACGCGTCGGCGTGGGATCACGACCCGCTCGGTGAACGGGCCGGCGACCGGATCTACGGCCGCGGCGCGACCGATATGAAGGGGGCGCTCGCGGCCATGCTGGCGGTCGCCGAGGCCTCCGTCGAGACGGACACGACGCCCCCGGTGACACTGGCGTTCGCGTTCGTGAGCGACGAGGAGGTCGCCGGCGAGGCGGGGCTGCCGACGCTACTCGACAGCGGGCGGGTCGACGCCGACTGGTGTGTCATCGGGGAAACGACCTGTGAGAACGACCGCCACTCCGTGACGGTCGCGGACAAGGGGAGCGTGTGGCTGACGCTCGCGGCCGACGGCACCGCCGCACACGGGTCGCGACCGGTACTCGGGGAGAACGCCATCGACCGGCTCTACGAGGCCGTCGAGCGCGTCCGCCGGGAGTTCGGGACCGAACGGTTCGAGCTGGCCCCCGAGATCGAGGACGTCGTCGCGGAGTCCGTCGCGTACTACGCCCCGACGATGGGCGAAGACGCCGCTCGCGACCTGTTCGAGTATCCGACGATCAACCTCGGCACCATCGAGGGCGGGGAGAGCGTCAACAGCGTCCCGGCGTCGGCGACGGCGCGACTCGACGTCCGACTGACTGCGGGCGTCCGGACGCGTGACGTCCTCCGTGGAATCCGGGACTGTGCCGAGGACTGTGAGGGGATCCGTATCGAGGACGTCTCCTGGAGCGTCGGGACCTACGAACCCCTCGACAGTCCGCTGGTCACGGCCGTCGCCGAGGCGGCGGAAGCCGTGACCGAGGACCGCGTCTACCGCCGGAGCGCGACGGGCGGTGGCGACGCGAAGACGCTCCGCAACGCCGGCATTCCGACCGTCGAGTTCGGACTCGGCACGGACACTGCCCACGCCGTCGACGAGTACACGACCGTCGACGCGCTCCGTGACAACGCACGCGTCTACGCGACGCTCCCGTACCGGATCGCCGACGAGGCGGCGTGAGGCGATCGCGGGGCGCTACTCGGTCCGTTCCCGGGAGTGTACCGCCAGAACCGGTGCGTCGGCGTGCCGGATGATCCGTTCGGTGGTACTCCCCAGCAGGAGGTGGTTCAGACCGGTTCGGCCGTGGGTCCCCATCGTGAACAGGTCGATCCCCTCCTCGTCGGCGTAGGCGAGCAGGTCCTCCGCCGGGAACCCCTCGCGGACCTCCGTTCGGGCGTCCAGTCCCGCCTCGCGCGCCCGGTCGGCGATCGCCTCGACCGCCTCGACCCGCTCCTCGTGGACGTGTTCGAGCGTCTCGGTCGGTGGCGTGTACTCCACACGCGTGGCGAGATCACCCACGTCGACGATCGAGACGGCGTGAACGCGGGCGTCGAATCGCTCGGCGATCGCGATGCCGTGGTCGACGGCGACGGTCGCGTGTTCGGTCCCGTCGGTGGGGAGCAACACGTCGTCACAGTTCCCGGCGGGGCCGGCCTCGATCCCGGCGCGGGCCGTCAGCACGGGCGCGTCGGCGAGCCGGACGACCCGTTCGGTCACGCTCCCGACCACGTAGCGATGGACGCCCGTTCGGCCGTGAGTCCCCATCACGATCAGGTCGGCCCCGAACTCCCGGGCGTCGTCGACGATCGCGTCAGCGGGTCTCCCCTCCAGCACCTCCGCCCGGAACTGACCGTCGGCGAGCGCCGCGATCCCGTCGATCGCGTCGCGGGCCTCCGCTTCGAGTTCGTCGACGAACTCGTCGCTGACGCCCCCGGCGTCGAACGGCCCGGCGGCCCCCTCCAGATCCACGACGCTGATCACCCGAACCGTCGCGTCGAAGACCCGCGCGAGCGCCAGCGCGTGTTCGGCCGCGCGTTCGGCGTGATCGCTCCCGTCCGTCGGCACAAGAATCCGTTCGTACATCCTCACCGGAGGTACTCCGGGCCGATACAAAAACAACGGGGTGGATGTCCGTCCGGCTACAGTCCGGCGGTCTGCGGGGTCGGGGCGTCCGTTCAACCGCCACCCGTCTCACGACGTCACATCCGAAGGGTTTTGTGTTGTAGGCACAATACAATACACGAATGACGCTCCCGATCGACCCGAGCCAGATCGACCCTGCCGACATCGGCGAAGAACAGGCGACCCTCGAGATGAGCCACGAAGACGCCATCGAACACGTCCGCGACGTGTTCACGGACGTCGGCTTCGGTATTCCCGTGGAGTTCTCGCCCTCCGAGATGCTCAACGAGAAGGTCGACGCGGGTCGGGATCCCTACTATGTCCTCGGCGCGTGTAACCCCGAGGTTGCCGACCGGGCGCTCGACGCAACCGACAACAAACTCGGGGCCCTCATGGCCTGTAACGTCGTGATCTGGGAAGAAGAACCGGGCAAGCAAGTCGTCTATCACGTCTCGATCATGCGCATCGCCCGCCTCGTCGGGATGGCGCCCGACAACGAGGAGATGGCGGACATCGTCGCCGACACCGGCGAACTCGTCGACGAGGCGTTCGCGAGCCTCTAACGGGGAGTATCGTCCGTTCGATGGACCGGGTCGAACCGCAAAAACCGTAAGGCATACTTTTCGACTTCCCGACGCCTCCGGTAGTGAGACTGCGCCATCCACTCACCGCGCTCGCGGCGGCTCTACTCCTGTCCCTTCCCTGGGTGAGCGTGTGGGCCGCAGGTGTCGGCCTCGGAGCCGGAGCAACGGTGCTGGTCAGCGGTCTCGGCGTGCTCGGCGCCTCGTTCCTGCTAGCGTGGGCGGCCGAGACGGCCGAGAAGGACGTCCCTCGGGCGTTCGCCATCGCGGTGCTGGCAGTACTCGCGGTCGCACCGGAGTACGCCGTCGACGCGCTGTACGCCTGGACCGCGGGGGCGAAGGGCGCGACGGAGGCGGTCTGCGATCCCGGCGGCGTGGCCCACGCGGGCTGTCAGGCCGCCAACCTCGCCGTCGCCAACATGACCGGTGCGAACCGTATCCTCATCGGGATCGGCTGGGCCAGCGTCGCCATCTTCACCCTCCTGCGGGCCCGCCGGACCGACGACCCCGCGGTCCAGCAGCGCGAGGGGTGGCTGGCGACGGCCGTGACGCTCGACCGCGAGATCGCGACCGAGGTCGCCTTCCTCTTTCTGGCGACCGGCTGGGCGTTCTTCGTCCCCCTGCGAGGTGGCATCGACGTGCTCGATTCCGCCATCCTCGTGGGGCTGTACGTCCTCTACATCGGCATCGTCGTCCGCGGCGATGTCGAAGCCACGGACGAACACATCGGCGTCCCGGCGTACCTCCAGGACTTCGAGACGAAGGTGCGCGTCCCGACGGTCGTCGGGCTCTTCGCCTACGCTGGCTTTCTGATCTTCATCGCCGTCGAACCGTTCGCACACGGGCTGGAGCACATCGGTACCGCCATCGGCGTCCCGCCGTTTTTCATGATTCAGTGGATCGCACCGCTGGCCAGCGAGTCACCCGAACTCGTCGTGGTGACCGTCCTCGTCTACAAATCCCGCTCGACGGCCGCCTTCAACGCGCTCATCTCCTCGAAGCTCAACCAGTGGACACTGCTCATCGGGACGCTCGCAGTGGTCTACTCGATCGCGCTGGGACAGATCGGAACGCTCCCGTTCGACCGGATCCAGGCCGCCGAGATCTGGATCACCGCCGCGCAATCGTTCTTCGCACTGACTCTCATCGTCGATTTCAGTATCTCCATCCGCGAGGCCGTCGCCCTGTTCGTGCTGTTCATCACGCAGGTACTCCTGGAGTTCGTCTTCCTGAAGATCTGGCAGCCGTTCCCCGAGCCGAAGTTCGCGCTACTGCTGAGCTACACCGCCATCTACCTGGTCGGCGGAGTGGCGCTCCTCGTCCACCGGCGAGAACAGTTCCGCGAACTGGTCGAACTCGCGACGTTCACGGTCCGGAAAGCGGCCGGTCGCCAGCCGACCAAACCCGGCCACGCCGACTGATGCTGTTCGCCGTCGCCCGCCTGGCGCGGTCTCGACGTGGTCGCATCGCGTCGGGTGGACGGTTGTGTTGGTGACACGCCGAACCCAGCGACCATTCTGACACTCGTCCGAGGCACCGACGGACGTGACAGTGGGTAGATTTATTAACGTTAAATCTCAAGAAGTTGTTAGATATGGGCGCGGGCGAATTTGGAGCGGGCGATTTTGGACAGGGCGGGTTGAACACCGAACTCGACGCAGATGTCCTTCTCGATGAGATCGGTCTCGACGGCAGTGAGATTCAGTGGCGCAAGGACTTCGTCGGCTTCGATCGATCGGATGTCCAGCGCCTGGAGCGGTATCAAGACGTCTTTGCCGCACACGCCGAGGAGGTCGCAGAGGATTTCTACGACAACCTGACCGACTACGAGGACACCGTCGAGGTCATCGGTCGTTCGTCCAAGTCCGTCGAGCAACTCAAGCGCACGCAATCAGCGTATCTGGTCACGCTGGCCCAGGGCGAGTACGGGAGGGAGTATTTCCGCGACCGCGCCCGTATCGGCAAGATTCACGATCTGCTGGAGATGCCGATGAAACACTATCTCGGTCAGTACGGCGTCTACTACGACCTGATACTCCCGCTGGTCGGCGACAGGCTCATCGAATCGCTGAGGGACCGGCTGATCGGAGCCATCACCGACGGTGGCACGGTATCCGATGGTGACGCCGACTCTGGAGTCCAACTCGGCACGGAGAGCGCCCTCCCGCCGGACACACTCGAAGCCGCAATCGAGGAGGAAGTCGACGAGGCGATCGCGGATATCCTCTCGATTCTCCGCATCATCAACCTCGATATGCAGATCGTGACTGACCCGTACATCCACTCCTACAGCCAGGATCTCGAGGACGAGCTGACCCGCCAGCGCGAGGTTTCCACCGAGGTCCAGGCAGCCGTCGAGGACGCGGAAGCGGCGGCCGAGGAGACGGCCGAGACGACTGAACGCATCAGCGACCTGGCCCGGTCACAGGCCGAGTCGATGCGGGAGGTCTCCGACGAGGTGGCGGACATGTCCGCGACGGTCGAGGAGATCGCCTCCACCGCCGAAGAGGTCGCGGCGACGAGCGACCAGGCCGAACAGCTCGCCGACGAGGGGCGCGAAGCGGCCGACGAGGCAATCGAGGTGATGGAAGCCGTCAACGCGTCGTCTCAGGAGGTCGCCGCGGATGTCGACCAGCTCCAGGAGCGCGTCGACGAGATCGACGAGGTCGTCGAGGTGATCAACGACATCGCCGAGCAGACGAACATCCTCGCGCTGAACGCCTCCATCGAAGCGGCCCGGGCCGGCGAAGCCGGCGAGGGGTTCGCCGTCGTCGCAGACGAGGTCAAACAACTGGCGGAGGAATCGCAACAACACGCCAGCGAGATCGAGCAGATGGTCGACGAGATCAAGAAAGACACCGAAGAGACAGTCCAGAACCTCGAGACGACGACCGAAGAAATCGATCGCGGCGTCGACCAGGTCAGGGAGACCGTCGACAAACTCAAAGAGATCGCCACGGCCGTCGAAGAGACCTCACGTGGGATTCAGGAGGTGTCCGAGGCCACGGACGACCAGGCCGCCTCCACCGAAGAGGTCGCGAGCATGGTCGACGAACTCGTCGACCAGGCAGAACAGGCTGCCGAGGAAATCGAAGACGTCGCCGCCGCGAACGAAGAGCAGGCCACGAAAATCCAGGAAATCAACGAGAGTGTCCAGCGACTGACCGACGAGTGACGAGGGGAGCCCCGGGCTCGCGGAAACAGCCCACGACGGCCCCGCCTCGACGCCAGGGAAATGCGTCGTCGTTCCAGACCCTCGTCGACGGCGGCGACAGTGACGCCGTCAGTCCCCGCCGACCGTTCGGCCGGTGACTGCTTCGAGGTGTTTGAGTAGCGCCGCCATATCCTCGTCGCCGTGGCCGAGGGCGCGGGTCGCGTTCGCGGCCTCGCGGGTCGCAGCCGTCGCCGGAAGCGGCACTTCCTCGTCGCCACCGGCGTCCAGCACGAGGTCCAGGTCCTTGGACAGCAGCTCGACCGGGAACTGCGGCTCGAACTCGCGCTCTCGAACGACCGGGGCCTTGTAGTCGAACAGCGGAGCGCCGAGGACGCCGTTCTGGATCACGTCGAGAACCTCGTCCAACGGCAGGTCCTGAGCGTCCGCGAAGGTGAGCGCCTCCGAGAACCCCTCCATCATGACACCCAGCAGCAGGTTCGTGGTGAGTTTCATACTCGTCCCGTCCCCGACATCGCCGACGTGTCGAACGTCGCCGAACACCTCCAGTATCGGGCGTGCGTCCTCCAGGACCGCCTCGTCGGCGCCCGCGAGTACCAGCAGTTCGCCCGCCTCCGCGGGGCCGATCGTCCCGAGGACGGGCGCGTCCACGAACCGACCGCCGGCGTCCCGGACCCGGTCGGCCACCTCTCCCGTCGCCGTTCGAGACACGGTGCTCGTGTTGACGACCGTCACGCCGTCGGTGACCTCGCGGACGACTCCCTCGTCACCGAGAACGACCTCCCGCAGAGCCTCCGGCCCGGTGACCATCGTGACGACGACGTCGGACGCGCCGGCGAGCGTTCGCGGGGAGTCAAACGTCGCGACGCCGGCGTCGGCGAACGGTTCCATCTTGGCGGCTGTGCGGTTGTAGACTCCGAGGTCGAAGCCAGCCTCGTCGAGGTTCCACGCCATCGGCGTGCCCATTGCGCCGAGGCCGATGAATCCAACCTGCATCACGGGAGAAGGTTCGTCCCCCGTGGGCTTATACGTCGTGCCACGCGCCGGGAGTACCCGAACGACGCCACGACGCTCCGTGCGTGTTGCTGACTCCGCGCCGTGAACGGAGAAAGCGAAGCTCCCGGCTCGGTTGCCCGTCGTTCGACATCCTCGACCGCCTGTTGACCGGCCTCTTCGAGGGGCTCTCGACCGTCACCGACCCGGACACCGACACCGATCCGCTCGTCGGCCGAGCCGAACGGATCATGGAGTAGCAGGAGCGGTCTCGGCCCAACAGATGCAGGGAACAGCCGACCACGGGAGCTCTCAGGCATCCGAGATCGACAGGTGAGTGGCGGACGACCGCCTCTCGATCCGAGAGAACTCGACCCGTCCGTTCCGCGGTCGGCAACCTCTCGATACACCACACGGATCGGAAGGGAGCATCAGCCTACGATTATTTGACTCGGCGGGCTGTAGTTTCGGTGACCGACGATGAACAGGGACTTCATGCGGGGTCTCATCGTCGAAGAATCGTTCGCATACGGGTTCACGATCGCGTTCTGGGGAACGGGGCTCCTTCTCATCAACGAGTTCAGTCTGTTACACACGGTCGGGATCTTGAAGTATGCGGTCGGCACGGTCACCGGCTTCGGTCTCCTCGCTGTCACTACCTTCGGTGGTGCCGTCGACACCGTCGAGAACCAGTCGACTCCGCAGTACCACATCCTCGCCGGCATCCACTATCTCGCCGCACTCGTTCCGATCGGTGCTGCCCACCTCATCGTCGCCGCACCTCTCGGCACGGGACTCACGCTGTTCTTGACCGGATCGGTGGTTTCCGTGGGGTACAATATCTCCGCCGCAGTCGAGGAACTCGTCTCGGAGTTGCTGTGGAGAATCGAGCAGTGATACGGGACGAGACGCGTCAACTGCCTCGGGGTCAAGCCCCGTGGCATCCGCCTCGTACCGCCTGTGAACGGAGTCAGCGTCGTCGGTGACGGAGCTACCGCGAGTCGTACCGAACTCTCCGGCCGTATCGTACTTACTCTCTTCGGCGACGGACCCGTCGTCGGGAATGACGGTCACTGTAGTTCCGTCCTTGTCGGCAGAACGTGTGTCTACCGACCAGTCGGCGGTTTCAGCGCCCGCCGGTGGGCCGAGAGCAGTGCGTCCAGGTCGTCGATACCGTGGTTGCCGGTTCCGGGCGGATACCCGACCGACGCGGGCAACGATCGTGAAACGGTGGTTGCCGGCGTTCCCGTCGTCGCCGGCGTATCAGTTACTTCGACGGGTACTGTTCGCTGGCGGCATACGGCAACGGTCGTGTTCACGCCGAGTACATCTACCTCGAGGACTCCCCGCAGGCCGAGTACATGGAAAGCGATGAATGGACCAAACAGAGCGCGAAACTCCGCTACGACCAGCAGACCGAAACCTACTATCTTCACGTTTCCGTCACGCAGGAACGCGACGAGTCGTCGGGAGAAGCCGAGAACAGAACAGTTCTCGGCGTGGACCGGAACGTGGACGGGTATCTGGCCGTCACCAGCACGGGAGCGTTCATCGGCAACGCCGACCTGCTGAATCACAAGCGCCGCGAGTACGAACGCCGCCGCGCTCGCCTGCAACAGCAGGGAACGCGGAGCGCACACCTCACCATCGAGTCCATCGGGGACAGGTTCGCCCGGTGGTCCGAGGACTTCCTACACCGAGCCTCGAAGCGACTGGTCGCAGAGGCCGTGTCACAGGGCTGTTCAGTAATCGTGTTCGAGGACCTGGAACAGATACGCGAACGGATCTCCGATGCCTCGAAATTCCAGCAGTGGGCGTTCCGCGAGTTGAAACGCCAGACCGCGTACAAAGCCCGTGCCGAAGGAATCGCTGTCGAGTCTGTCCATCCAGCCTACACCAGCCAGCGGTGCAGTCACGCCGACTGTGGCTTTACGCATGAGGACAACCGCGACGGCGACGCGTTTACTTGCCAGAAGTGCGGTAAAGAGCTACACGCCGACTACAACGCGGCACGCAATATCGCACACAGATACATCCAGAACCGGCGCAAGTCTGGTTCTGGAGGGGCGACCCATCACCTCGCCC
>JBDGUF010000030.1:0-24503 GCA_042216105.1 Halorientalis sp. | reverse complement strand
ACAGACGGGAACACGGAGCGCACACCTGACCTTCCAACGCATTGGTGACAGGTTCGGTCGCTGGAGTAGAGACTACCTGCACCAGTGTTCCAAAGAGATCGTTGCCGAAGCCAAGCGCCACGGTTGCACGCACATCGCGTTCGAGGACTTGGAGCAGATTCGAGCGCGTATCAGCGACGGCAAGAAGTTCCAACAATGGGCGTTCCGTGAACTGCAAGAACAGACCGAGAACAAGGCAGAACTGGCTGGCATCGTGGTCGAAACAGTCGAACCGTCCTACACCAGCCAACAATGCTCGAAGTGTGGCTGTACGCTGGAAGAGAACCGTGACGGCCAACACTTCCAGTGTCTCGACTGTTCGTATGCGGTCAACGCCGACTACAACGCAGCGAAAAATATCGCCCGGAAACTTGCAGTCAAACTCCAGCGAGGGCAGAAGTCCCCCGCTGGAGGGGCGTTCTGTCAGTACGCCCTGAAGTCGGGGATCATGACCGTGAACGCTACTGAAGTGGCGTCCGACCAGTATGTGTCGGTAGAACGGGAGTCCACCGACAAGCCCACCGCTTCAGCGGTGGGTAGCTGACTGCGACGGATAGCGGATGGTGACGGCGGTTCCCTCGTCGCCGTTCTCGACGACGGTGACGTGGCCGCCGACGCGTTCGACGGCCAGACGGACCATCCACAGGCCCAGACCGGTGCCGTGGACGAGGGGGGTCGTCTCGTCGTCGCGCAGCGCGAGCAGTTCGCTCTCGGGGATCGGGGGGCCGTCGTCGGTGACGGTGAGGCGGACCCACGGTTCCGCGGGCGGGACGCCGACGGTGACGACGACCTCGGGGTCGTCGGCTTCGGCGTGCTGGATGGCGTTCTCGCAGAGTTCCGTCAGGGCGAGTTCGACTTCCGGGCGGATGGTCGCGGCACCCTCGGAGGGGCGCAGGATGTGGATCTGTGCGTCGGGATGCCGATCGACGAGGTCGTCCTCGACGCGTTCGAGGACGGTGGCCAGATCGGTCGGTCGCCAGTCGTCCTCCGGGGAGAGGACCTTCCGGATGCGCTGGACCTTCTCGACGAGGCGGTCCCAGCGTTCGGCGATGTCCCGGACCTTTCGCGCGGAGGCCCGTTCGCTCTCGTCCAGCGTGTCGGCGAGCAGACGGGCGTGACTCAACACGACGGTCATGTCGTTGCGGAGGTTGTGCCGGAGCAGGCGGTTGAGGACGGTCGCCTGCCGGCGGCGCTGTTCGCGCATCGTGATGTCGACGAACAGGAAACGGGCCCCGACGACGTCGTCCCCGTCGGTACGCGGGACCGCGCGGACGAGCGCGTGGACGACGGTGCCGTCGGCACAGACGAGTTTGCGCCGCTCGGTGACGGGATCGGCGTCGGCCGGCGGCCCCGGATCGCCGGCTTCGAGTGCCGCCGCCGACTCGGGTGCGTACACGTCCGCGAGCGGCCGCCCCTCCAGCGACTCGCGGTCGTACCCCAGCGTCTCGACGAACCGCTCGTTGCACGCGTCGATCACCGCCCGCCCGTCCTCGGTGCGCGTGTGGACGTACATCACCGGCAGATCTTCCAGCAGACTCTGCCACTCCCCCGCGTCGTCGACCCCCTGTGACATTGTCACACATTGGTTTCGGGTGCTAACATTTGAAACCACCGCGGATCGCGGCGGGCAGTCGACGGGACACGCCCCGAGAGCGAGGTCTTCGCCGTCGGTGGAGCGTGACCGCGTGCCGGGGGGTCACGTTCGGGTCCGACGGGCGGCCGGGAAGTCCCGTGGGGTGGTGAGTGTGGGGTAACTGCTCGTTTTATTCGGCGAGCGACCCAACCGACGAGTGATGCCGACGGCCGATCCGCAACCGGACCGGTTCCGGGACCTGATGCTCGACGACGAGCCGGGATTCGAGGAGGTGCTGACCTGCGTGTTCGGGATCCAGCACCGGGAGGCCCGGACGTATCTGGAACTGCTCGACCGACCCGGGAGTACCGTCGCGGAGCTGGCGGATGTGCTGGACCGGGACCGGAGCAACGTCAACCGGTCGCTGTCGACGCTCCGGGAGAAGGGGCTGGCCGACCGAACCCGTCGACTGCTGGGCGACGGCGGTCACGTCTACCAGTACACCGCGACGCCGGTGCCCGAGGCCCGCGAACTGATGCACGAGACGCTCGACGAGTGGACCGCCTACGTCCACGAGCGCATCGACGAGTTCGGCGAGGGATCGGGCGGGGAGTGACGCCGGTCCCGACGCGAAACCGCCCCACTTTTGCGCCGGCACGCCGTCGTGTCAGGTAATGGCAACCCTCGATCTCGAACTCGGCGGTCCGCAGACGGTGCCCGAGGACGCCGACGACGGCGTCTGGCTGACCTGCATCGAGTGTGGCGAGACGTTCGCTCCCTTCGAGACCGTCCGCTACACCTGCGACGACTGCGACGGCCTGCTGGAGGCCCGCTACGCCGACGCCCCCACCTTCGACGGCTTCGAGGGCCGGGGCGTCTGGCGCTACAGTTCGGCCCTGCCCTTCGAGGAGGGCGTCACGCTCCCGGAGGGCGACACGCCGCTGCACTACGTCCCCGACCTGGAGGACGACATCGGCGTGCGCAACCTGCGCATCAAACACGAGGGGATGAACCCGACAGGATCGTTCAAGGACCGCGGCATGACCGTCGGCGTCCGGGTCGCCCAGGAGGTCGGCGTCGACCGCCTGGCCTGTGCCTCGACGGGCAACACCAGCGCCGCGCTGTCGGCCTACGGGGCCCGCGCCAACCTCGAAACCCTCGTCCTCCTGCCCTCGGGGAAAGTCGCCGCCGGGAAGGTCGCCCAGGCCAGTCTCCACGGCGCGCGCATCCTCGAAGTCGACGGCAACTTCGACTCCTGTCTGGACATCGTGCAGGACCTCGCCGACCGGGGCGAGGCCTACCTGCTGAACTCGCTGAACCCCTTCCGGCTGGAGGGACAGAAGACCATCGGCTTCGAGATCCTCGAACGCTTCTACGAGGACGAGGGGCGCTTCCCGGACCGGATCGTCCTCCCCGTCGGCAACGCGGGCAACACTGCGGCGCTGTACAAGGCCTTCCGGGAACTCGTCCGCGGCGGCGACCTCGCGCCGGGGGACGTGCCCAAGCTCACCGGCGTCCAGGCCGAGGGGGCCGCGCCGATGGTCGAGGCCGTCGAGAACGGCTGGGAGGACACCGAGCGGTGGGACGAGGTCGAGACCCGCGCGACCGCCATCCGCATCGGCAACCCCGTCAACGCCCCCAAGGCCCTGCCGGGTATCCGCAACACGGGCGGCACGGCCGTCGCCGTCTCCGACGAACGGATCACGGAGGCCCAGCGCGACCTCGCCGAACAGGGCGTCGGCGTCGAACCCGCCTCCGCCGCCTCCGTCGCCGGCCTGCGGAAGCTCCGCCTCGCCGGCGAGGTCGACCCCGGCGAGGACGTGGTCTGTCTGACGACCGGTCACCTCCTCAAGGACCCCGACGCCGCCGCCGAGGCCGGGGCAGACCCCGAACCGGTCCCCAACGACACGGACGAGGTGCTGAAACACCTCCAGGGCGAACGCGTCGGCGTCGGCGGCGACGGCCTGCTCGGGAAGGTGCTGGGATACGTCCGATAAACGCAGGACGGCACCGCGTCGGCCATCCGTGTGCCGGGCGTCTGACTGGTCTTTTTGTGACTCGGTGACACAGTCGTAGATCCGTGAGATGACCTCCGATACGACACACGCCGCCCCTGGGGGATCGGCCGAGGAACGGGCCGAGAACGTGATCGTGGCCGCGCCGCCGGACGCCGACCGGCCCCCGGCCGGCCGGTTCCCGCGCGCCGACAGCGCCCGCCTGCGGGCGACCGAACGGGAGATCCTCAGGGCGCGAGTGGCCCTGCTGGAACAGCGCGTCGCCCGGCGAGAGCGGGAACTGGAGGCGGTGATCGACCGCTACGAGGAGATTCTGGAAGCAGAGAAGCCCCGGACACACGTCGACGACGGGGCCGTCGAGATCGAGTTCGAGAGCGAAGCGTCCGAGTCGGGACTGGCCGCGCGACTCCGCGAGCGGCTGTCGAACCTGTTCTAGTCGTCGTCTTCGGCCGCGCCGTTGAGGCTGATGTAGCTCACGTCGATGATCCGCTCGTCGGCGAGGATGGCCTCCAGCACCTCGTCGCTGGGCTGGTCGTCGAGGTTGTACACCGAGAGGGCCTCGGCGCCGATGGTCTCGCGGGCGTTGAACATCGCCGCGATGTTGACGTCGTGGTCGCCCAGCGTCGAGCCGATGAAGCCGATGACGCCGGGCACGTCCTCGTTGCGCGCGACGAGCATGTGGCCGTGGGGGATGGCGTCGACCCGGTAGCCGTCGATCCGGACGATCCGGGAGTCCTCGCCGGCGAACTGGGTGCCACAGACGCTGACCTCGTCGTCGCCGTTGCGGACGGTGACGGTCACGAGACTCTGGAAGTCCTCGGCCGAGCGGCTCTTGGTCTCGGTCACGTCGATGCCGCGTTCCTCGGCGATCCGGGGCGCGTTGACGGCGTTGACCTGCCACTCCAGGGGCTCGAAACAGCCCTTGAGAGCGCTCGCTGTTACCAGATCCAGCTCCTCCTCGGCGATCTCGCCCTCGTAGGCGATCTCGACTTCCTCGACGCGGTCGTCGAACAGCTGGACGGCGATCTTGCCCGCGGTCTCGGCGAGGTCGATGTAGGGGCGAACGCGGGGGAACGCCGACTCGTCCATCGACGGGGCGTTCAGCGCGTTCATGACGGGCTCGCCGCGGAACGCGGCAAGCACCTGGTCGGCGGTCGCGGTCGCGACGTTCTCCTGAGCGGCCTCCGTGCTCGCGCCGAGGTGGGGCGTGACGATCACGTCCTCGACGTCGAGCAGCGGGTTGTCCGGATCGACCGGTTCCTCGGCGAACACGTCGACGGCGGCCCCCTTCAGCTGGCCGCTCTCGACGGCGTCGGCCAGGGCGGGTTCGTCGACGATGCCACCGCGGGCGCAGTTGATCACGTAGCCGTCCTCGAGCCTGGCGAGTTCGTCCGCGCCGATCATGTTCTCGGTCTCGGAGGTGAGCGGCGTGTGGATCGTGATGAGGTCGGCGCGGTCGAGACACTCTTCCAGATCCTCGGCGAGTTCCGCGCCGAGCTGGTCGGCCCGTTCCTCCGAGATGTAGGGGTCGAAGGCGACGAGGTTCATGCCCAGACTGCCCAGGCGCTTCGCGACTTCCTGGCCGACGCGGCCGAGGCCGACGATGCCCAGCGTCTTGCCGTTGAGTTCGGTGCCGAGGAAGTCGCCCTTGGCCCACTCGCCGCCGCGGAGGCGGGCGTGGGCCTGCGGGATCGAGCGGGCGGTGGCGAAGGCCATCGCGACCGTGTGTTCGGCGGCCGCGCGGACGTTGCCCTCGGGGGCGTTGGCGACGATGACGCCGTGTTCGGTCGCGGCGTCGATGTCGATGTTGTCCACGCCGATGCCGGCGCGACCGACGATCACGAGATCGGTCGCGGCCTCGAACACTTCGTCGGTGACCTCGGTGCCCGAGCGGACGATCAGGGCGTTGGCGTCGGCGACGGCGTCGAGCAGTGCCTGGCCCTCCACGTCGTAGGCCGTCTCCACGTCGTGGCCCGCCGCGCGCAGGCGCTGGATCCCCGCGTCGGCGATCGGGTCCGTGACGAGTACCTTCATGATCGATCCATTCCAGCCTGCCGGCATAACCCTTTCTTCATCGGCTCAGCCGAAACCGGGCGAGAGGGAGCGGCTCGCGTGTGATCTGTCCCCACGGTCTCCCGAACGCGTCCGGGAGAACTCCCCGACTGGACGTGACGCCGACGGCTGGGCCGTCCGGTCGATCGACTGTGTCTCCCAGAACTGGAGCATGCGGCAGGGTCGGGACACCGACGGGATCGAACACGTCTCGGGTGCCGACGACCTCACCGTCGCCGGCCGAAACCACCGCGTTTGAAGCCCCCGGACGCGAACGGAGGGGTATGACACTCGTCGCGTTCGACTTCGACGGGACGCTCTCGGACTCGGAGATGACCGTCCTGCTGGGCGAGCAGTGCGGGGTGGCCGACCGGATGGAGGAGATCACCCAGCGGGCGATGAACGACGAGATCGGCTACGCCGAGAGCCTCCGCAGTCGGTGTGAACTGCTGGAGGGGCTCGCCCGGGAGCAGGCGGAAGACGCCTTCGATCGGGTCGTCCTCCGGGAGGACGCCGCCATGGTCATCGAGAGCCTCAACGAGGCGGGCGTCCACACCGCCATCCTCACCGGCGGGTTCGAGCGCGGGGTCGAGCGCGCCCTCGAGAAAGCCGGCGTGACCGTCGACTCCATCGTCGCCAACCGCCTGCCGATCGAGGACGACGCGTTGACGGGCGAGGTCGAGGGTCCGCTCATCGAGGGGACCAAAGACGACGCGCTCGAAGACCTGGCCGAGACCGTCGGCGTCGAGATGGCGGACACCATCGCGGTCGGCGACGGGGCCAACGACATGCCGATGCTCGAAGTCGCGGGCCTGTCGGTCGGGTTCGACCCCAAGCCCGCGGTCGAGCCCGCGTGTGACACCATCGTCCTCTCGATGGCCGAACTCCACCGCCTGCTCGAAGCCGAGGGCGTCCGCTGATCCTTTCTCCCCGCCTGGGCTTGAATTTACGTCATTTGAGGCGGAGCTCTTTTATGTGGGGACCGTGTATCCGGACTGTCTTGAGTGTGAGTCTGTTTCCCACGCGACAGTGGCTCGACGAATACCGGCGTGCGATCAACGAGAGTACCGCGCTGGACGACGTCGGCGTCGGCTGGGGTGTGGGGTCGAACGGTGACGTGCTGATCGTGGTGGCGGACCTGCCGCTTTCGGAGACGCGGATCGGGGACCTGCCCGAGCTGGTGTTCGAGGGCGTCCCGGAGAAAGTCCGGAACGACATCGACGACGTGACGCTGGACGACGCGCCCGAGCTGATAGACGACGGGGTCCGGGAACACTTCCCGCCGGTGTCCCGGGATCTGCTCGACCAGCTCGAACACTGCGTCCACGACGGGAGCATCTACTGTTACATCGGGCTGGAGAACGGCAAGTGTCCGGAAGTCGAGATCCTCGACGGACCGGACGAGCGCGAGGTCAACGCGGTGCTGGAAGCGCCCTGGAACGTCTGGCAGGCGATCATCGACGGGCGGCCGGCCACCTCGGCCGTGCTGGGCGGCGACCTGTCCGTCGAGACCGACGGTCCGTTCGGGCCACAGACGCTGACGGTCCTGCAGTTGTTGGGCGACGTGGCCGCCGACGTGGAGACGGAGTTCCTGTTCGAGCAGTCGCGCCGGTCGATGCCCGATCTCGTGCTGGACGAGGCGGTCCGGCAACCGGCCGCCGTCCAGAAACTGGCGTTCCGACAGGCCGCGCTGACCAGTCGGCTGTTCAGCGTCTTCTAGGGTATCGGGCGGCCCTTAGCTCGCCAGGAAGTCGGCCAGCACGCGGTTGAACGTCGCGGGGCGTTCCCGGGGCGGCCAGTGACCGCAGTCCTCGAGAACGTGGAGCCGGCTGTCCGGGAGCCGGTCGTGGGCGCGCTCGGACCACGTCGTCGGCAGGAGGGTGTCGTCGTCGCCGTGGACCAGCAGCGTCGGAACGGACAGCTCGGAGAGGTCGTCGAGATAGCAGGTTCGGAACCCACAGGCCCCGAACTCGCTGCGTTGCCAGCGCCGCAGCGTCCGGCCGCAGTCGTCGTCCTGGAGTACCTCGTGGACCTCCGTGACGAAGTCCTCGGAGGCGTTGGTCATGTACCCCCGGAGCGTGTCCCGGACGGTCCCCTCGTTGACGCCCATCGCGTTCCAGACCAGCTGGTCGAGGACGGGGACGCGCAGGGCGACCGACGCCATCGGCCGCCAGCTCGCGTCCGCGCCCAGCCCGTAGCTGTCGACCAGCGCCAGCCGCTCGACCGGTTCCGCCAGCGCGTACCCCAGCGCGATGCCCCCGCCCATCGAGATGCCGGCGACGCTGGGCCGGTCCAGGTCCAGTTCCGCAACCAGCTCCGACACCACGTCGACGTAGTAGTCGGTCGTGTACCGGATGTTCGGTTTGTCGCTCGCCCCGTGGCCCGGCAGGTCCGGCGCGATCACGCGCCGGTCGTCCGCGAGGTGCGGGATCGCGTGTTTCCAGGAGATGTGTTTCGCGTCGAGCCCGACGCCGTGTAACAACACCAGCGGTGGGCCCTCGCCCGTGTCGCTGTACCGGACGGTCGTCGTCGTCGACCGCCCGGCCCCGTCTTCGG
Organism: Halorientalis sp.; assembly: GCA_042216105.1. Classification (GTDB taxonomy): domain Archaea; phylum Halobacteriota; class Halobacteria; order Halobacteriales; family Haloarculaceae; genus Halorientalis. The sequence continues at coordinate 16,268 of JBDGUF010000030.1, read as the reverse complement.
CCGTCACCTCGACCGTCCGTTGCGCGCCGATGCCGGCGTCGCCGCTCGAACTCGCCATTCACCAGTCACTCGGGATCACAGACCTTGTGTCTTCGGAATCGTATCGCACGTCGATCCCCGGGTCCGCAGCGGTTCCCGCGCCCGACTCCGCGACGAGGGGTCGACTCCCGCCGACGAACGCGAGGGGGAGATCCACCCGGGATCGGCGGTGCCGTGCGCGGTCACTTCTCGACGGCGAGCAGCGCCACGCGCTCGCGGACCAGCGCCGGCAGGCCGGCGTCGGTGGCCCCGAGTTCCCGGTCGGACACGTCGAAGAAGTCCCGGACGCGACCCTCGTCGTACGCGCCGAGGGTCGCCGCCGAGTCCAGCAGGTCCGCGACCGCCGCGGCCGCCCCCGGTTCGTCCGCGTCCCGGGCCGTCCCGTGGACGACGACCGCGACCGGGCACTCGCCCGCCGAGACCCCCATCTCCAGCGCCCGCGAGATCTGGCGGCGGCCGGCCGCGTACAGCAGGATCTCGACGGCGGGGTCCTCGGCGATGGCCTCGCCGCGGGTCCGCGCCCGGTCGGCACACGCGACCGCGCGTTCGAGGTGGCCGCGGTCGACGACGTACCGGGCGTCGAACGCCTGGACCGCACAGTCGCGTTCGTCACCGATCGCGCCCAGTTCCGCGACGAACGCGTCCACGTCCTCGACCGTCGCCGTCCCCTCGATCACCTCCATCAGAAATCACCCAGGCTCGACTGGTCGTCGGCGTCGTCCGTCGTTCCGTCGCCGCCGTCCCGGGCGGTCTCGCCGGCGGCCGCGTCGATCCCGTCGACGTCCGCCGGGTCGACGCCGTCCATCGACGGGTCCTCGCGGCCGGCGTTTTCCAGCACGGTCTCGGCGGTCTTCTCCCGGCCCCGGAGCGCTCCGAGGACGACCGCCTTCTCGGCCTCGCGCAGGTCCGCGCGGGTCCGGATCCCCGCGTCGTAGAGCCGGCGGGCGCGTTTCCGCCCGACGCCGCGGACGCCCGCGAGATCGACGAGTTCGCTCTTCACGCCGTGTTCGACCCGGGTACGGGCCTCGCGGATCGCCGGCACGCAGTCCAGGCCGAGTTCTCCCGCCAGCGACTCCGCGGCCCCGAGCAACCACTGGGCGGTCTCGACTTTCCCGCGGATGTCCCCCGGGCCGACGCCGTAGCGGTCGGCGATCTCGCTCTCGTCGACTTCGCTGGCCCAGTCCTCCAGCAGGCGGGCGGTCTTCAGCGCCGCCAGCCAGTCCTCGAAGCGGTCGTCCTCGTACTCGCTGGGCGTCGGACCGAGAAGGGCCGTCTCGCGCTCGTAGGCCAGTTGCGTGTACTCCTCCTCGTCGCCGCTCCGGAGGTAGAGTTCGTACATGTCCGGCGTCCGCGCGACGAGATGGTAGAGCCCCAGCGCCGACGGGGGTTCCCGAGGGTCGTCGTCGCCGTCGTCGCCCGTCAGTTCGCTCGCGCGGGTGAATCCTGGCTCCTCGCCGCCGCTTCCGTCGCCTTCGTCCGCCGCGGCCGCGCCGCCCCGACCGCTCGCGGCGCTGGACCCGCCCGACCGCTCCCAATCGCGCAGGCCGTCGACGATCTCGGCGGCGCTCATCGGATCGAGGTAGAGCCGCGAGACCGTGTGTCCCAGGCCCGTGGCCTGTAACTGATCGCCGTCTCTGGTGAGAAAGTCGTTCGTCTCCAAGTAGTCGAGCATCCGATCGGTGACCCGCTCCAGTTCGTTCCGGTCGGCGTTCTGCGTGGCGTGGAGGGTCCGCTCCAGGAACTCCAGCAGGCCCTCGCGGGAGCCCGCGAACCCGGAGGCCACGGTCGCGAGCAGGTGCGTCCGGAGCGCGGGCTCGGCGGCGAGTTTCGACCGGACCGGCTCGGGGTCGGCCCAGACGTACCGCTCGAACAGTTCGTCGAGTTCGTCGTGGCTGTCCGCCAGCAGGACGGCCTCGCCGTAGGGGTCGAGCCCGGGGCGGCCGGCCCGCCCCATCATCTGGTGGACCTCCAGCACCGAGAGCGGGGCCATCCCGCCCGTCGAGCCGTCGTAACGCCGCCAGTCCCGGACGACCACCCGCCGGGAGGGCGTGTTGACCCCCGCGGCCAACGTCGGCGTCGCACAGACGGCCTTCAGCAGGCGGTCCCGGAACGCGTCCTCGACCAGCGATCGGTGGTCGCTGGCGAGACCGGCGTGGTGGAAGGCCGCCCCGTCTTCGACGGCGTCCGCCAGGTCGTCGCTGGTCTCCGTGTCGCTCACGTCCCGGATCTCGGCGGCGATGTCGGCCAGCGCCTCCCGCTCGTCGGCGTCGAGGAACTCCCGGGTCGTCCCGGCCAGGCGGCGGGCCGCGGCCTCGGCGTTCCGGCGGGAGTTGACGAACACCAGCGTCGACCCGTCGTCTTCGAGCGTATCCCGGACGACCGCGGCCGTCTCGCTCTCGCCGTTGCGGACTTCGAGCCGCTGCTGGCTCCCGTCTTCGAGGTGCAGCGCCTGCCCGAAGTGGACCCCCTTCCGGAGTTCGATGGGCCGCCAGTCGGAGTCGACGAGTTCGGCGTCGAGCCAGTCGGCCAGTTCGTCGGCGTTGCCGATGGTGGCCGACAGCGCGACGGTCTGGAGGTCGGCGTTGAGCTGTCTGAGCTTCGCCAGCGTGACTTCGAGGGTGGGGCCGCGCTCGGCGTCGTCGACGAGGTGGACCTCGTCGGCGACGACACAGGAGAGGTCCTCGATCCAGCCGGCGTCGTTGCGCACCAGCGAGTCCACTTTCTCGCTGGTGGCGACGATGACGTCCTTGTCCGCGAGCCACCCGCCGTCGGAGTCGTAGTTGCCGGTGGAGACGCCCACCTCGATCCCGTACTGCTCGAACTCCTCGAACTCCTCGGCCTTCTCGCTGGCCAGCGCCCGCAGGGGAACGATGTACAGCGCCTTGCCGCCGTCGGACCGCCCGTTCGACGAAGTCCCACTCGCTTCGCTTGCGGGACCGCTCCCCTCGCCGGCGACCGCCGACAGCATCGCCAGCTCCGCGACCAGCGTCTTCCCGCTGGCGGTCGGCACGCTGGCGACGAGGTTCGCGCCCTCGGTGACCCCCGCCTCGACCGCCTCGGCCTGTGGCGGGTACAGCGACTCGATGCCCTCCGCCTCCAGATGGCCGGGCAACCACTCGGGGACCCCCGGAATCGCCGACACGTCCATTACCCGTCCGTTGCGCGTCCCCGGGTTTAAACCTCGCGGGCGGTATCGAGCGCGCACGCTTCCAGTGGTTTCATGGCCGTGGACCCGTAGGATTCCCTATGGATTCCCTGAAGGTCGACGTGCGGAAGCTCCACCTGTTCAACGGGCTGGCCAAAGAAGGGGCCGAAACCGTCGCCGACCACCTCCAGCAGATGAGCGGTCTCGACACCACCGCGTCGGTCTCGAAGCTGAACTTCCTCGACTTCGACGACGTGGGCACGCACCTGCGGACCGAAACCCACACCGACTCCCACGTCGGTATCTACACCGAACTCGAAGACGCGCCCTACGGCTACCTGCTCTTTCTGGTCGCCCGGGCCGAGGCGAAGCGGCTGGCGAACGCCATGCTCGGGCAGGGCGCGGAGGCCGACGCCGACGGCAGCGGGTTCTCGGACATGCAGAAGTCGGCCATCCAGGAGGTCGGCAACATCATGACATCGGCCTTTATCGACGGCTGGGCGAACGTGCTGGGGACGACCATCGCCCACTCGCCGCCCCACTTCGCCTACGGCGACAGCGCGACGATGCTCGACGAGATCGGGGAGTGGCCCGACACCGAGATCGTGTTCGTCGTCGACTCCCAGATCACCGCCGCCGACGTGGACTTCTCGCTGACCTGTTACACCTTCCCCGAACTCGAACCGCTCGTCGACCTCATCCACGACATCGACATCGACTCCATCGCCGACGCCGAGACCGCCCCCGCGGACTTCTCCGAACTCGGTTAGACCGCGGCCGCCGGTTCCCGCTCCGGTCCGTCGTCGACCCGCGCGATCGTCGCCACACCTATACTCGCGTCGGCCGAACGACCGGCCATGCGCGTCGAGTTCGACCGCGACACCTGTATCGGAATGTTCCAGTGTACCGCCGAGTGGGAGGGCTTCGAGGAGGACACCGACGCCGGCAAGGCCGTCCTCGTCGACGGCGAGGAAGTCGATGACGGCCTGTTCGCCCGCGAGATTCCCGAGGACGCCGAACTGGACGCGAAGTTCGCCGCCCGCGCGTGCCCCGTCGACGCCATCGCCGTCTACGACGACGACGACGGCGAGCAGTTGATCCCCTGAGGTGGCGCGTTCCCGACTGCCACGCAACTGCATCCCGCTCGGCGACTCGTGCCAAGTTTTCTCACACCATGCAAGCTTTTAATTTCTCGCTCCCAACGCCGAATCGATGTCTTCGAGACATCGGCACGTGGGTGAGGTGGAACGGGACGTTCGACTGCGCGACGCGGTACTGGGGATCCTCTCGACGGCGACGGGGCCGGTCACGGCGGCGGAGATCAGCACGCCGCTGGCCGCGACACCCGAGGAGACCGGCGAGGTACTCTCGGAACTGGCCGACGAGGGCGAGGTGGCGCGGCTCCCGGGCCCCGACGGGACGGTTCAGTGGCGGACAGAGACGGCGACGGTCCGGCTGACCCACGAGGCGAACTCGTATCGGGTACAGGACGACAAGACCGGGCTCGTCACGCGCGCCGGCGACCGCCCCGACGCACTCAGGCGGCTGGCCGACCGGATCGAGCAGTACGAGTCCGGGCGAACGGCGGGCGCACAGATCGTCGGCATCAGCGAGACGACGTTGAGCCCCGACTACGCGCCGACCATCGCGGAACTGACCGAGAGGTACGTCGAACCCGACGACAAACACATCTACGTGTACGTCGCCGGCGAGGGAATCCGCGAAATCGAACTGGCGGCACATCTCGACCGGGAGTACGACATCCAGGGGTTCGCGATCACCGGCCAGTTCGACCGGGAGGAGTTCGCGGAGGCAGTTCCCGTCTCCGTCCAGGAGATCATCGACCGGACACGGATCGAACCCGCGGACTTCCCGTTGGGCATGTACAAACTCATGGCCGTTCATCCCGACCACCAGAACGAGGGGATCGGAGCAGCCCTGTCCACACACGGCATGGCGTATCTGGCGAACCATCCTCCGGTGGTGACGATGCTCTGGGAACGAGAGAACGACGGGAACATCAAACTCGCCGAAGATTACGGGTTCGAGCGTCTGGCGACGTTCGAGGAGACATCGCCGTCGAAGTGGCGGTGTCCCGACTGCGGGTTCGATACGGTCTGTTCCTGTTCGAGTGCACTCTACGGTTGGGGGTTCGCGTGATCCGTCTCAACTGATCCGGTCCCGCCGCCGCCCAAGTCGGCCAGCTCCGCGTCCGGGTTCAGTGGCAGCGTGATGACGATTCGAGTCCCGGAACGGGTCTGTTCGACAGTGACCCTCCCGTTCGAGTTGCGCACGACCCAGTTCACCAGCCACAACCCCAGTCCGGTGCTGTGGTTCAGTTGATCTGCGGCTTCGCTCTCGAACACCCGCTGCTCGTGACGGTCGAGTCCCGGACCGTCGTCCTCGACCGCGAGTGTGACCGTCTCCGTTCCCCGGTCGATTTCGACACGAACTGTCGGCGTGTCGCTATCGTTGTGTTCGATTCCGTTCTCCACGAGGCTTCGGATCGCGAGAGGGAGTCGCTCGTCTGCCCGTGTCCACGCCGCCGCCGGTGCGTCCAGCTCGACGACTGCCTCCGGGTACTGGTTCCGGGCCCACTCGACGGTTTCGGTAGCGACCCCGACGAGGTCCGTCTCATACATCGGCCGGTCTGCCTCGACCAGTGACTCGATGGCTTTCGCCTTCTCCGCTGTCTCGATGACGGTATCGGCCGTCCGAACTATGGTCCGTGCCTGTTTGACGTGTTGGCCGCTGGTCTGCTGGGAGAGCAACTCTCCGTGGGCACGAATCACGTTCAGTTTGTTTCGAATGTCGTGTCTGAGAACACGTGAGAGAACACCTTTCAACAGTTCGAGGTCCTCCTCGTAGCGGAACAGTTCCGTCCGGTCACTGAACACGATAACCCAACCGCCGTTACCAGCGTAGGGCGTGACACGGCTCTTGTTCACGAGCAAGTGCCGTTGTTCTCCCCCGAGTGTAACTGTGATCCGTCCCTCCGTGATAGGACCGTCGTCGAGCAGGTCCAGGAGTTCCTGATGTGAGTCCAGTACCGTTTCGATGCGTTTTCCCGTCGGATCCTGTTCGAGCTCGAACATCTCGCGGACCGCCCGGTTGGCGTCTGTGACGACGGAACAATCGTCGACGATGAGTACGCCCTCGTCCATCTCGGACAGTACCATCCGACGTGCGACCGGTACCGTCTTCAGCAACTGGTACCTGAACAGTGCCCATCCCCAGATGGTCGTTCCCAGAAGAAAGCCCAGCGGCGTCGGATTCAGATAGTCCGTCGGGACCACGCCAGTGAGGAACGCGGCCGACGTCGCGGTCGGAACTAACCAACCAGCCAGTAACAGCAGCGCCTGTTTCCGGTAGATACCCTCTCGATCCACGAAGGCGACGATCAGTAGGACCACGCTGGCAACGACCAACAGGTACGAGTATCCCGTGTGGACGAAGAACGCGGGGCCGTGGACTGGATGGAGTATCCCCTGGGCATCTACGGCCGTTCCGGCTTTCCACACTAATTCGTGAAGGGGGTTCGTCCACACGAGTATCTGCACGCCTATCGGTACGAGCAGAAACGGCAAGACGACACGATAGGCGATCCGTGTCCGCCACGTGTACTCGACGGTCACGAACAACCAGCCGAGAGTCGTTACACTGACGAAAAACACGGTCGCGTTGAGACTCCACAGCGACAGGATGTATCCGTCGAAAAGCAACATCAACGCCCACGAGACCGACCAGCCACACATTCCGACGAGCGTCACCGCGAGCCAGCGTCCACCCGGACGATCAAGCCGCTTCCAGACCGCCCGGATGAGGTACGCCGCAGGCAGTACTGTGAGAAACAGTACCACTGCGTAGAGTTCCGGCCCCGGGAACATACAGTACCCTTTGTGAACATCCTATATCAGGATTGGTACTGTTTGAAGTAATGACTCGTTCAGGTGAAACATTCTTCTCGACGGACGAGCCGATAGACGGAACTCGTGTTCGTCGATCGAGCGCCCGTCGTCGAGTCGGGTGCGAAACGGGCGACCGTCTCGGCGACCAGGGTCGAAAGCCACAGGGGGTTTCGGGCCAACGTGGGCGTAGATGGGCATCCGTGCTGCAGTGCGCGACGCGTTGCTGGGGTTTCCCGCGCTCCTGGCTCGTCTCGGCCTCGTCGACCGCGAGAAGGGGACCGAGGCGTTCGATCTGGCGGTGCCGGTGATGGTCACCGGCGGGCTCCGGATCCTCCTGCGGATCGCGGACTTCCTGATGGTCGGGATCGCCGTCGGCGACGCGGCCATCGCCGCGCTGGAGCTGGGCTTTCAGTACTACTTCCTCGGATTCGGCCTGTCGCTGGCGCTGTCCTCGGGGACGATCAGCGTCGTCTCCCGGTTGCAGGGCGACGACCGGCCCGGGCGGGCCGATCTGGCGGTCAAGCAGTCGCTGTGGCTCTCGCTGGCCATCTCGCTCCCGCTGACCGCGCTGACATGGGTCTACGCGGGACCGATGCTGGACGTGCTGACGAACGACCCCCGGACGATCGAACTCGGCGCGATCTACCTCCGGATCGTCATGCTGTCGCTGGCCTTCCGGTTCTGGAGCATGATCGCCGCGCGGGCGCTGGCGGGCAGCGCCGACACGCGGACGCCGATGTACGTCCGGCTGTTGACCCTGCCGACGAACGTCGTCCTCAACGCCGTCCTCGTCTTCGGGTGGGGTCCGTTCCCCGAACTCGGCGTGGCCGGGGCGGCCTGGGGGACGGCCGCGGCCAACACGCTCGCGGCGACGGTCTTTCTCGGTCTGCTGGTCTCGGGGCGGTACGCGGTCCGGCTACCGCTCCGTGGCCCGCAACTGGACCTCTCGCTGTGTCGGGAGATCGTCCGCGTCGGGTTGCCCCTGGCCGGCATGCGAGTCCTCCAGACGTTCGGCCGGTTCCCCTTCCTGTTCGTGCTTGGCGTGCTGGGGACGCCCGTCGTCGCGGCCTACGCCATCGGCCGCCGGGTGATGTTGCTGGCGCTGATGCCGGCCTGGGGGTACGCGACGGCCGCCAGCACGCTCGTCGGGCAGGCCATCGGCGCGGGCGAGACCGCCGACGCCACCGCCTACGGCTGGCAGACCATGCGGATCGCGCTGGTGACACAGCTCCTGTTCGGCGCGGTGCTGGTCGGGTTCGCTCACTCCATCGCGCTGGCTTTCGGGACCGAGTACCCGGATCTGGCGGTGTCGTTCATCCGCGTGTTCGGGGTGATCGTCGCGGGCTTTTCGATCTCGCGGACGATGCGGGGGAGCCTGCGGGGCGCGGGCGACACGCGCTGGCCGATGTACGGGACCTTCGCCGGGTCGTATCTCGTCCGGTTGCCCGTCGCGGCGCTGGCGTTGCCCGCGGGCTACGCGGTCACCGTCGCCGGGTTCTCCGTCGCGCCCGGGCTGGGCTGGGGCCTGCCCGCGATCTTCGTCGCGCTGATCGCCGACTTCTACGTGAAGGCGGCGGTCAACACCGCACGCTTCCGGACGGGGAAGTGGCAGGGGATCGCCCGGAGCGCGGACGTGGGGGCCGGGGCCGACGACTAGATACGTCGGATTTAAACCGCTGCTGGCGGTACTCGCCGGTATGAGTCAGGCAACCAAGATCGTCCTGCTGACCGTCGGCCTCGCCGCGGTCCTCTCCGTGGCACAGATTCTCGGCACCGCGCTCGCCTGATGTTCGAGACGCGCACTCTCGACGGCGACCTCGCGGCGGTCCGCGAGTCCCGCGCCCCCGACGCGCTCGTGGTGAACACCGAGCGGGACTTCGAGACGCTGGACCCGGGAGTCGCCGAGGAACTCGGCCTGCTGGTCGAGGGACTCGACCCCGTGGACTATCCCGAGGAGTGGCTCCCGGCCGACGTGCCGGACCAGCTCGCCCAGTACGCCGGCGACGAGTTCACCATCGGTCTCCCGGGCGACGGCGGCGTCACCTGGACCCGCCAGACCGAGCCGCCGGTGGTGTTCGTCAAACCGCGCCTGCGCACTTCCCCCGATCCGTTCGTCGACTTCCTGATCGCGGAGGCGCTGGTCGAGGTCGGCCGCGACCTGCCCGAGACGTTTCTCCCCTTCTTCGGCGAGCGCTACCGCGATCTCGCCGCCGCGACCCCGCTCGATCCCGCCGGGGTCTACCAGCTGGCCGCCGCGCTCTACACCGCCTACTGCGGCCTGCACACCCGCGAGGTCTTCGCCGACTGGGAGGGCGACCGACCGGATCTGTTCGACGCCTGGGTCGACGCCGGGCAGCGGCTCGAACCGCGACTGGGCGACCTCTCGACGGAAGTCGCGCAGGGCCGGACCGAGTTCCCCGCGGCCGCGGAGCTGGCGTGTGGCGCGATCAAACACGCCGACGGCGGCCGGGTCGAGGTGCCGACCCCCTTCGCCGCGCTGGATTCGAGTGCCTACGCCGAACACGGGGCCGAGTACGCCGTCGAGTGGGCCAGGAAGACCTTCGAGAAGTTGGACGACTGACCGTCCCGGGGCGCGAAGACCGGCCGACCGGCGCGAGAAGGGGGACCGCGCTAGAACTCGCCGGACACGGTCCCGTCCGCGGAGAGTTCGACGACGCCGTCGAAGAGGTCCCGGTAGCCGTCCACGACCGATTCGTCGTGGACTTCCGGCGAGAGGTGAAAGAGGCCGACGGCGTCGTGTTCCCGGAGGAGACCCAGCAGGTCCTCGACCGCGCCGCGGGTGCGTTCCTCGTCGGCGTAGTAGGCCATCTCGGTGATGGAGTCGACGGTGACCCGGAGTTTCCCGTCGTGGGCGGTGAGGAACTCCCGGGCGGCCTCGACGACGCTGGAGAGGTCGTCCGGCGAGGAGACGTACCGGACGTTGTCGGTCGGGCGGCGGGTGTACCCCCGTTCGATGGAGAAGGTGTCGAGGATCGTGGCGCGGGTCTCGTCGACGTCGTAGTACTCCAGTTTCTGCTCGACCTCGCGGGCCGTGGTGCGGGTCGAGATGATGAGCATGTGGTCGGTGTCGGCCTTGAGGAAGTCGGTGTCGATGCGGTCGGTTTCGCCGGTGCTGGGGTGCAAGAGGAGTACCCCCGTTCCCCCCGGGATAGTGTCCGGCGTGTTCTCGACGGCGAGTTCGTAGTCCATGCGGGCAACACGGAGAGGGGTGGGGTTAAATTTGCGGGTCAGAAGACGCTGTCGGCGGTGGCCGCGCCGACGACGCTGAAGATCGCGCCGACGCTGACGGCCTTCGCCGTCACGACGGCCCGGTCGATGGCCCCGAGGTCGGCGAGGAACGTCCCCGGGGCGGTGAAGGCGAGCGCGAGGACCAGGACCGATCCGAACGCGACCCCCATCAGCGAGACGAACCGGACGGGGATCCCGGCGACCTCGGCTTCCGTCTCGGGGTCGCGGTCGTCGTCGGCCTTGTAGAGCGCGCCGTACCCGATGCCGAACACGATGGCCACGGTGACGAGGGTGTGGAGGACGCTCATGTTCCGTGCGAGACTCCAGACCTCCTCGGTGACGACGAACGGCCCCGCCAGCAGGAACCCGCCGACGAGTTGCTGGGCGGAGTCCGCGACCCGGTACCGGCGTCTGCGTCCCATACCCGCGAGGGAGTGCCCAGGGGTAAAACCGTCACGACTCCAGAGCCGCCGCGGGATCGCGACCCGGACCGATCCCGTCGTGTCCCCGTCACCGACCGGGACCCGTCCCGGACCGGAGGATCACGACGCCGCCGGCCGGGAACTTCCAACCGAAGATCGGGAGCCACGCGATGCCACGATCGGATCTACCGCACGTAGACCACACTTCTGACGGTCGGCGTGCTCCGTCGACCGACGGTCCGAACCCCACCGTTTCACCTGCAAGTAGTTACTATTGCGGCGTGGTACCGGGTACCGTGTTGCGGTTCTCGGCCGCCGACCTGTTTCGACAGCAGAGTTTTGGCGGCCGGGCCGGAAGTGGTCGCCATGGCCGTAGATCGGCGTCGCGTGTTACTGGGGACGGTCGTCGTGCTGGCGATCCTGACGACGGTCGTCCTCGCGACGGTCCTCGCGACGGTGTTTTTCGCGGTGACGGTGGCGTACGTCCTCTATCCCGTGCGCCAGTGGGTTCGCCACCGGGGCTGGGGGCAGCGGGTGTCGGCCGGGATGGCGACGCTCGTGGGGTTTCTGACGGTCGTCGTGGTGTCGCTGCCGATCGTCGGTGCGCTGTACGCCCGACGGATGGCGTTTATCTCGTTCGTCCGCGAACTCCCCGCGAAGATCCCCGTCTCCGCGTTCGGCTTCGAGTTCGCCGTGGACGTGAGCGCGGTGCGCACGCAGGTCCAGTCGGCGCTGACGGACGTGGCGGTCGACCTGGCCGCGGCCGCGCCCGTCATCGCGCTGAAGGCGACGCTGTTCGCCCTGCTCGTGTACGCCCTGCTGTGGCGGCCCCACGAGATCAGGGCGACGGCCTTCGAGCTCGTCCCGTCGGTCCATCACGACATCGTGGACCGGTTCCACCGCCGGGTGCGGGACACGCTGTACGCGATCTACGTCCTGCAGGTGGCGACGGCCGCCGGCACCTTCCTGATCGCCTACGCCGTCTTCGCCGTGCTGGGCTACGACTCGGCGCTGGTGCTGGCCGTGCTGGCCGGCCTGCTCCAGTTCATCCCCATCGTCGGGCCGAGCGTGCTGGTGATCGTGCTGGGGATCTACCAGACGACGCTGGGCAACCCCCGCGCGGCGGTGCTGGTCGTCGCCCTCGGGCTGGTCCTGATCGGGTTCCTCCCGGACGCGCTCATCCGCCCGCGACTGGCGTCCTACACCGCCGGGATGCCGGGGAGCCTCTACTTCGTCGGCTTCGTCGGCGGCGTCCTCACCGTCGGGATCGTCGGCTTCATCGCCGGGCCGCTGGCCGTCGCCACCCTGCTCGAGGCCGGGCAACAGCTCTCGACGGAGATGGGGGTCGAACCCGCCGGCCCGGACGACTAGCTCGACGACTCGATCGGCCGCCCCTCCTCCTCCCACTCGGTGAGGCTCCCCTCGTAGAACTGCAGGTCGGGATAGCCGAGATGGCGGAGGACGGTGTAGGTGTGGCTGATCCGTCGGGCGGTGTTGCAGTAGAGGACGATCCGCCTCTCGGGCGTGATGGTGCGTTCCTCGAGGATCGACTCCATCCCCTCGCGGGACTTCAGCCCGCGGGTCTCGTCGTCGACGAGTTCCCGCCAGTCCAGCCGGACCGCGCCGGGGATGTGCCCCTCCTCGTACTCCCAGTCCTCGCGGGTGTCGACGACGACGGCGTCGGGGTCGTCGGCGGCCGCGGCCACCGCGTCGGCGTCGACCAGCGGCGTCTCGATCTCGTCGGGGTCGACCACCTCGTAGGTCGTCGGTTCGACCTCGGTCGCCTCGCCCGTCGTCTCGCGCTCGCGCTGCCAGGCCGAGAAGTCCCCGTCCAGCAGGTGGAGCTTCGCGGGGTCGTGGCCGTACAGTTCGGCGGTCACCAGCAGGCGCGCGGCGAAGACGCCGTGGTGGTCGTCGTACGCGACGACGTGGTCCGCCCGGGTGACGCCGGCCTCCCCCATGAGGTCGGCGAAGGTCTCGCCGCCGGGGAGCATCCCGGTCTCGCCCGCCCCGTCGCCCGCCGCGGCGTGTTCGCCGGCCCGGAACGAGTCGAACGGGACGTTCACCGCGCCCGGGACGTGGCCGATGCCGTCGAACTCCCAGGCGTCTCGGACGTCGACGAGGGCGATCTCGTCGCGTCGCTCGGCCACCCACGCCGCCGGGACGACAACCTCGCTCATACCCTCCCGTACGCCAGCGACCGTTTCAACCCTTCTCTCTCGACCGCTCCCAGCTAGCGGCAACAATGACTGCAACTCACGCGGTCGCGGGCAGTACCGAACCGGGCGGTTGGACGTTGGCCACACACGCCGTTGGTGTGGCTGTCGGTCCGCCTCGACGGGTGGCCGGTATCGGAGAATGCTGCCGACAAAGGGGAGGAGGAGCCGAATGTGCCGATAGGTGCAGGACTATATGTTTGGTAGGCTAACGGTTCGACGCAACATGACCGACTACGCCAAAGACGTTCTCGTCTCTGCGGACTGGGTCGAGGACCGTCTGGAGGAGTTCCAGAGCGACGATCCGGAGTATCGACTCGTCGAAGTGGACGTGGACACCGAACTGTACGACGACGAGGGTCACGCCCCCGGAGCCATCGGCTTCAACTGGGAGACGGACCTGCAGGACCAGACGACACGGGACATCCTCTCGAAAGAGGAGTTCGAGGAGACGATGGGCGAGGCCGGCATCACCGAGGATTCCACCGTGGTCCTGTACGGTGACAACTCCAACTGGTTCGCGGCCTACACCTACTGGCAGTTCAAGTACTACGGCCACGACGACGTGCGCCTGCTCGACGGCGGCCGCGACTACTGGGTCGAGAACGACTACCCGCTGACCGACGAGGAACCGGACTTCCCGGAAGTCGACTACGAGGCCGCCGGCCCGCGCGAGTCCATCCGCGCCTACCGCGAGGACGTCGAGAACGCCATCGAGCGCGGCGTGCCCCTCGTCGACGTTCGCTCGCCCGAGGAGTTCTCCGGCGAGATCCTCGCGCCCCCGGGCCTGCAGGAGACCGCCCAGCGCGGCGGCCACATCCCCGGCGCGAAGAACATCTCCTGGGCCGCCGTCACCAACGACGACGGCACGTTCAAAGACCCCGAGGAGATCGAGGAACTCTACGCCGAGGAGGGCATCGACGGCGAGGGGACGACCGTCGCCTACTGCCGCATCGGCGAGCGCTCCTCCGTGGCGTGGTTCGCGCTCCACGAACTGCTCGGCTACGAGGACACCGTCAACTACGACGGGTCCTGGACCGAGTGGGGCAACCTGGTCGGCGCGCCCATCGAGACGGGCGAAGCGGACGACTGAGCGATAGCGCACCGACCCCTCCGAGACGGTCTCGCCGTCTCGTGATCCGAAACCCCCTTTTTGCGGTCGATCTCAGAGGAGGACGGCGATCACGAGCCCGACGGCGGCGACGACGCCGAGGACGGCGGTGACGAGCTTGCCGAGCTGACGCGTGCCGACGATCCACGCCAGCCCGGCTTTGACGAGCGTGTTCGCGGTGGCGGCGATGACGATGCCGGTCGTGGCGACGCCAGGGGAGACCGCTCCTTCGGCAGCGAGTTTGCTCAGCGTGAGCGTCATCGCGTCCACGTCGGCGAGCCCGGAGACGAACGCCGTCGCGTAGATGCCCGACGCACCGAGCCAGGCGTTCGCGTAGTCCGAGAGCAACAGCACGGCCCCGAACAGCGCGCCGAAAAACAGGGCCGTCCGCAACTGGAAGGGGTTCTCGATGTCGGCGTCGACGGTCGTCTCGACTGCCGACCGCCAGTAGACGACGCCGGCGACGACCGCGCCGACCGCGGTCATCGCGCCCAGCGGGACGGCGACGGACGGCACGAGCGCGGGGTTGACGACCGCCACCTCGACCAGGGCGCGCGGGAACATCACGACGGCGGCCACGACCGTCGAGAAGGCACACAGCTGGTACAGGTCCGGCGATTCCCGGGTCCGCTCGGCCATCGAGACCGTCGTCGCCGTCGAGGAGACGAACCCGCCAAGGATCCCCGTGAGGGCGATCCCCCGTTCGGTCCCGAGGACGCGGCTCAGCACGTACGCCCCGAAGCTGAGGCCGGTGACGAACACGACCATCAGCCAGACGAAGCGGGGGTTGAGACCGCCGAGCGCGTCCAGTTCCCGGGCCGGCAGGACCGGCAGGACGACGAACACGACGAGGACGAACTTCACGGTGGCTCGCTGTTCGGCGTCGTCGATCCGGTCCGCGAACCGGTGGAGGTCCCCCTTCGCCGAGAGCAGGGCGGTGACCGCTCCGCCGACGACGATGGTGACCACCGCACCGCGCCGGGAGTGGGTGGCCAGCGCGCCCAGCAGGACCGTCAGCAACGCCGCCGTCAGCGTGGTGAGGCCGATGTCCCGCTCGATCCACACCTTGGCCCCGTAGGCGACGGTCAGGGGCACGGCGATGGCGGCCACGGCGACGGGGAGCGCGGCCGGATAGAACGCCTCGACGAGTGCCCCGTAGAGGGCGAACAGGGGAAAGGTGCGACTCCCGGCGAAGGTCCCGCCCGACTCGCTGTGTTCCCGCTCCACTCCGATCAGGGCCCCGATGCCGAAGGCGATCCCCAGCCGGATGACGAGCGTCGACAGCGACTCGACGGGTGGCACGGCCATCTCACCGCCGGCTACTCCCGAGACCGAAGTGAACCTTTGGATGCCGCGGGACCCCGTCGGTGTCGATGCTTACAAGCGGTCGCCGGCCGAACGCCCGCCCATGAACGCGGCAGACTTCCTCGACGGTGTTCGCCAGGAACAGCAGACCGAACTCTCGCGACTGGGCTCCTCGAAGTCGCTGTACGCCGACACGGAGGGCGAGATGGAGGAAGACGCCGTCCTCGCGGCCGTCGCCGACGTGTTCTACCACGCCGACGCGACCTTCGAGGACTGGGCCGACGAGGCCGACGGGGCCGCGGCCGACCTGTTCGCCGACGCCGCCGAACTGACCGGCGAGCAGTACGGCACCGTCGCCGGCGAACTCGGCAACCACGAACCCGGCGACCCGTCGCCGCTCGCGGAGTTCCTCGACGGCCTCGACACCGCGCCCGAACGCGTCGCCGGCGTCCTCGGCTGGGCGCTGGTCGTCGAGAACAAGGTCTCCCAGGCCGTCGGCTTCTTCGTCGGCCAGGCCGCCTCGGGGACCGCCAGCACGTTCCGCGACGTGCGCGACGCCGTCGAGTCACTCGTCGACGACGCCGCCGACACGCTCGTCACCGTCTGTGACTCCGACGCCGACGAGGACCTCGCCCACGAGGCCGCCGTCGACACAGTCCAGGCCGCCTACGACGACTACTTCGACACCCTCGAAGCGCTGGGCGTCAACCCCAAGCCCGTCTGCTGAACCACCTTTTTCCCGCTCGGGTTCGCCTCCGGCGAACCACTCGCGGCAAAAACGTCTCCGGAGATCGGAGATCTCTGGCGGGCTCGCGGGAGCCTAGTGGTTCACAGAAGATTTAGGTATGCTCTGAGTTGGTAGAGTAATGACGG
>JBDGUF010000050.1:0-24719 GCA_042216105.1 Halorientalis sp. | reverse complement strand
CCTGAAATCCCGTGGCGGGATTCCTCCGCGTTCACGCGGAGGAGGAGGTCAATCCGAGCAGGGTACCGTTCCGGTCGTTCACGTCGGTGTTCTCGTCGATCCAGTCCGAGTAACTTTCCAGGAGTTCCATCTTCCGCCGTTGGCACCCGCCTGCGTGACGGAGGACCGTCCTGATATACTCACCGCTGGGACCTGCGTTCTGCGATGTAGCCGCGTACGTGGTGACGCCGGCGATCAGCGATCCGATCAAGCTGATCGTGCCGACTGTGATCCAGCCGTTCAGATCGGGCGGCGTCTTTGGAATCTGCGAAGCAGTCGCAAGTGCTCCCAACAGTATTGCCTCGATCCGAACCGTTCGGAGCGCTTTGTCGTCGATATCGTTCGTTTTGGACAGTTGATGGTCGATCACGCTCCGTGACTCTTCGAGGAGGAGATTCAGCGTCTCCGTATCGAACTCCTCCGGGTCGTCGGACGGTAGCCCTCGGCCCTCCGTCATCTTGGATGCTCGATAATTATCCGCAATCGATTAAGAGTGTACGTGTTTCCGGCGGTGAGAGTGACGACTGAGGAAACACCCTGACTTGGAAAAGACAAAGTTCCGGTGCCCGAATCGGGACGTATGAAAGCGACGGCGAAGGCACATCCGATCGAGGGGTTGGTGAAATACCACGGGATGCGCGACGAACAGTTGCGCCAGCCGTACCACGACTCGATCAGCGTCTGTACGGCGCCGAGCCACACGAAGACGACCGTCGAGTTCGAGCCCGACAGCAACGCGGACACCTTCCTGATCGACGGCGAGGAAGTCGAGGGGCGTGGCCGGGAACGCATCGAGAACGTCGTCGATCACGTCCGGGACCTCGCGGGCGTCGACCACGCCGTCCGGTTCGAGTCCGAGAACGACTTCCCGACGAACATCGGGTTCGGATCGTCCTCCTCGGGCTTTGCCGCCGCCGCGCGGGCGCTGGTGGGGGCGACCGATCTGGACCTGACGCTCCCGGAGATCTCGACGGTCGCGCGTCGCGGTTCGGCGTCGGCCGCGCGGGCTGTCACGGGCGCGTTCTCCCACCTCCGGACGGGCATGAACGACGCCGACTGTCGCTCGGAGCGCATCGAGACCGACCTGGAGGACGACCTGCGGATCGTCGGCGCGGAGGTGCCGGCCTACAAGGAGACCGAGGAAGCCCACCGCGAGGCCGCGGAGAGCCACATGTTCCAGGCCCGGATGGCTCACATCCACCGCCAGATCGCCGAGATGCGGGACGCCCTGCTGGCGGGCGATTTCGACCGAGCCTTCGAGCTCGCGGAACACGACTCGCTGTCGCTGGCCGCCACGACGATGACCGGTCCCTCGGGATGGGTCTACTGGCAACCCCGCACGATCGAGGTGTTCAACACCGTCCGGGAACTCCGCGAGGCGGGCGTGCCGGTCTACTTCTCGGTCGACACCGGCGCGAGCGTCTACGTCAACACGACCGCCGACAACGTCGACCGCGTCGAGGGGGCCGTCGCTGACTGCGGCGTGGACACCCGCGTCTGGGAGGTCGGCGGCCCCGCACGGCTCCTCGACGAGAGCGCGGCGCTGTTCTGAGCCCGGGGACCGTGGCGGGACGCCCCGTCCGGGGGCGGGCTTTACCCGTCGGGCGACCCAACTGACGGGTGATGAAGGTCGCAGTTTTCGGGGCCGGCTACGCCGGGTTGGCGCTCGCACGACGGCTCGAGAAGCGACTGCCGCCCGCGGTGAACCTGATCGTCGTCGACGAGCGCGGGGACCATCTGGTCCAGCACGAACTCCACAGGGCGATCCGCCGTCCCTCGATCGCCGACGACATCACGGTGCCGCTGGCGGACTGTTTCGAGCGCGCCGAGATCCGACAGGCCCGGGTCACCGACGTGGACGCCGAGGCCGGCGTCGCGACCCTCGACGGCGAGACGGAACTGGCCTACGACGTGGGTGCGGTCTGTCTCGGGGCGGAGACGGCCTTCCACGACCTGCCGGGCGTCGAGGACCACGCGACGCCGCTGAAACGGCTGGCCGACGCCGAGCGCATCCGGGCGGACGTACTCGACGCCTTCGAGGCGGGCGACGCGCGGATCGTCGTCGGCGGTGCCGGCCTCTCCGGGATCCAGGTCGCGGGCGAACTCGCCGCGCTGGCCCGCGAGGAGGGCGCGGACGACGAGGTGGCGATAACGCTGCTCGAACAGGAGGGAACCGTCGCGCCGAACTTCCCCGCGGAGTTCCAGCGGGCCGTCGACGAACAGCTCCGGGACCGCGGGATCACGGTCCGGACGGACGCGATCGTCGCCGAGGCCGACGCGGCGACGATCACCCTCGAAGGCGGGGCGGAACTCGACTACGACGAGTTCGTCTGGACGGGCGGCATCCGCGGCCCGGACGCGCTGGCGGGCGAGCGCCCGCTGGTTCGGGATCGTCTGCGGCTGGCCGGCGACACGTTCGTCGTCGGCGACGCCGCACGCGTGGTCGACGCCGACGGACAGGCCGTCCCCGCGAGCGCGCAGGCGGCCGTCCGCGAGGCCCGCGTGGCCGCCGAGAACGTCGAGCGGCTGGTCGACCACCGCCTCGGTGGCGACGGCGGGGGGTTCGAGCCACGGCTGGACACCTTCCGGTTCGACTCGCCGGGCTGGCTGGTCAGCGTCGGCGACGGCGCGGTCGCACAGGTCGGCGGGACGGTACTGACCGGCTCGGCCGCCCTCGCGCTCAAGACGACCGTCGGCGTCGGCTACCTGACCTCCGTCGGGGCCGTCCGCGAGGCCGTCGGACTCGTGGGCGACGAACTCGGACCGGACTGGGAGGGCGACGACGCCGTCGACGGTGAGGTGGGCGATGCTGTCGACGTGGCAGTCGAAGACGACGAAGAGGGCGCCAGCTAGGAGGTCGAGTTCAACGCGAGGTCGGGCGTCGTCCAGACGACGAAGTCGTCCTCGTCCTCGCGGTTGATGATGCCGTTGATGTGTTCGGCGTCCTCGTCGGGCGACTCGTTGACTTCCTCGTCGGTGACGGGCGTGACCTGGCGCACCTCGTCGACGACCCACCCCAGGTGGCCCTGTTCGTCCATCTCCTCGGAGTCGAAGACGACGATGAGATCGCCCCGGCTGTCGTCCTCGACGGCGAGTGCGTCCTTGGGGTTGATGATGGCGGTCACCTGTCCGCGCAGGTCGACCACGCCCTCGACGTAGGACGGCGAGTTGGGGACGCGGGTCATGTTCTCCAGTTCGACGATCTCCTCGATGTACTCGATGTCGAGACAGAACTGCTCCTCGCCCAGCTCGAACTCCAGGACGCGGGTTCGGTCGCCCGCGTGGGCCGCGTGCCGACCCGCGGCTGCCCGGGCGGCGGCGACGGTCCCCTCGGCGTCCAGCATCGACTGCTCGTCGTCCTCCGAGACCGTCGTCGCCTGATCCGGGATGGCGAAGGTTTCGCTCCCCGAGAGCGCGGCGGTCGCTTCGGCCGCATCCGTCGAGGAGACCGACTCCGCGACGCCGGACTGTGGCGTCTCCGCCGTCGCTGCCGCCCTGTCGCCCTCCGCGTCCGCGGCCGTCGTCTCCCCGTCTTCGTCCTCGCTCGCCGCGTCGGGCTCGTCGCCGGCCGACTCCCCGGCGGACTCGTCGAACTCGAACCCGCTCGTCTCGACGGTTCGGTCGCCGTCTTCGGTACCGGCGGTGTCGGGATCGTCGTCGGCTGCCGCTGCGGGCGATTCGCTCCCGTTCGCCCCGGAGTCGGCCGCCGACCCCTCGCCGGAGTCGACCGTACCGTCGATGGTCGGCGTCGATCCGTCCGCTCCGTCGTCGGCCGCGGTCTCGTCGGCCGCGGTGTCGCCGGGTTCGGTCCCGGCTTCCGACTCGGTCGCGTCCGCCGCGTCGCCGTCGTCGTCGGTTGCCTCGGACGCCTCTTCCCCGTCGTCGGGGCTGCGGCGTCGTCCCTCGCGCATCTCTCGAATACGGTTCGCCCGTTCCATCCGGTCGTTGGTATCCTCGTCGGTCATTGTGGTATCTCCTCGGCGAAGCCGAACTGTCTGTCCAGATCGGCGGCGATCTCCAGGAACCGGTCGGCCATGTCCACCGTCGGGTCGTACGCGAACAGCGACTGGCCGCTGGAGAAGGCCCGCTGGAGCGCGACCCGCTTGCGGACCGACCAGACCGGCACGTCGGAAAACACCGCCTCCAGCCAGTCGAGCATCTCGGCGTCCTCGTTGGTCGACTCGACCCGGTTGGCGACGACGCCGACCTCCCGCACTGTCTCGCCGGTGCGGTCCTCCAGGGCCGCGATCTGGTCGAACAGGAGTTCGATGGCCCGCTCGGAGGTGGCCTCGGTCAGCGCCGGGATCAGGACGTTGCCCGTCGCGTAGATCGCGGTGTCGGTCAACTGGCCGTAGAAGGGCGGCGAGTCGACGATCACGTAGTCGTAGCCGGTGAGTTCGTCCAGCACCTTCTCCAGCCCGCCCAGGGCCGTGTCTCCGTCGATCGTCTCCGGGCCGACGTTGATCGTCAGCGGCTCCAGGGCCGCCGGATCCACGTCGAGCGACGGATCCGCGTCGAGCGTGGCCATCACGCTCGCCATCGTCAACTCGTGTTCGGCCTGGAGCATGTCGATATTGCTGGGCAACACGTCCATCTCCTCGTGGGAGCGGATCAGGTCGTGGACCGCCGACCGCCGGTCGGGGTCGGTCAGGGCGTCGAACAGCGTCGGCGGCGCGGCGTCGTAGGCCTCGACCATCCCCAGCCCCTCCGTGGCGTTGCCCTGCGGGTCGAGGTCGACGAACAGCACGTCCCGTCCACGCTCGTTCAACGCGCCCGCGACGTTGATCGCCACCGTCGTCTTCCCCGTCCCGCCCTTGGCGTTTGTCACACACAGCGCCGCGGGACGGTCGTTCCCGTGCATCGCTACTACCGGCTCTCGGTCACCGCACCTTATAAAAACCCGCCCCCGATTCTCAATTGTTGTACCGTCAGTCGAACCGCGCCACCGGTCCGTCGTCGGTGTCCTCGACGGTGATCCCGAGGGCTTCGAGTTCGTCGCGCAACTCGTCGGCCCGCTCGTAGTTGCCCGCCTCGCGTTCCTCCTCGCGCACCGAGAGGAGCAGGTCGGCCAGTTCCCGGGCGACGCGTACGTCCCCCTCGCTCCCGCCGTCGAAGTCGAGGCCGAGGACCCCCTCGCCCAGCTCCTCGAAGGCCTCGATGGCCCGGCGCAGGCCCACGTAGTCGTACTCCTCGTGGCCGTCGACGTGGCGGTTGACCGCGCCGACCAGGTCCAGCAGTGCCGTCGTCGCCTCGCGGGTGTTGAAGTCGTCGTTCATCGCTTCGGTGAACGACTCCCGGACTTCGGCGACCGTCTCCCGGAGATCCTCGTCCGCGACGGTGGTGTAGGCGTCGACGCTGTCGGCGGCCTCGACGGCTCGCCGATGGCCCGTCTCCAGTCGCTCCCAGCGCTCCTCGGCCTCGGCCACGGTCTCGGAGCTGTACGTCGCCCTGCTGTGGTAGGCCGTCGACAGCAGGAACGTGCGGGCGACGTTGGGCCCGTGGTCGCCGACGAACTCCGCGACCGTGGCGAAGTTGCCCAGCGAGGAGGACATCTTCTCGTCGCTGGTCTCCAGCAGGCCGACGTGGAGCCAGTAGCGGGCGAACTGCTGGCCCGTGGCGGCCTCGCTCTGGGCGATCTCGTTCTCGTGGTGGGGGAAGACCAGGTCCTGCCCGCCGACGTGGATGTCGATGGTGTCGTCGAGGTGGGTCGTGCTCATCGCCGAACACTCGATGTGCCAGCCGGGTCGCCCCTCGCCCCACGGGGAGTCCCAGGTCTGGGCGGTCTCGCAGGCCTCCTCGGGCGGGGCCGCGCCCTCGTGCTGGTGGTCGGCGATGTCGTCGGGATCGACGCCGCCGGCCTTCCAGAGGGCGAAGTCCGCGGGGTTGCGCTTCTCGCCGGTGTACTCGCCCTGCGCGTCGAGTTCCTCGACGTCCTGGTTGGAGAGTTCGCCGTAGTCCTCGAAGGCGGTCACGTCGAAGTAGACCGACCCGTCGACCTCGTAGGCGTAGCCCTTCTCCAGCAGGGTCTCCACGAGGTCGACGATCTCGGGGACGTGTTCGGAGACGCGGGGGTAGACGTCCGCGCGCAGGAGGTTCAGCGAACGCATGTCCCGGATCACCTGCTGGACGTAGGTGCGGGCCACGTCGGCCTCGCTCGTCCCGTCCTCGCCGACCCGGGCGACGATCTTCTCGTTCACGTCGGTGAAGTTCTCGACGTGGCGCACGTCGTAGCCGAGGTGTTCGAGCCAGCGGTGCATCACGTCGACGTGGACCCAGCCCCGGGCGTGACCCAGGTGGGGCGGATCCGAGGTCGTCAGGCCACAGTAGTAGAGCAACACGGAGTCGGGATCCCGTGGCTCGAACGCCTCGCGCTCGCCGGTGAGCGTGTTCGTCACGCGAAGGGTCATTACGGGGAGAGTGCGCGGGCGACGGTTTCAATGCGTCGGAACCCCACTGCCCGGGGTCAGTCCTCGCCCCCGGGAACGGTCCCGAGCGCCGCCTCGACCGCCCGGACCGCGTCGGCCCCGGCCCGGCGCTGGACGACCACGAGCAACGCGTCTCCGGCCACGCCGGCGGCCTCGACGGCCACGTCCTCGGCCCGGAGGTGTCCGAGGACGTGGGCGAGTGCTGTGGCGTCCACGTCGCCGGTCGCCAGGATCCCGGTCAGTTGCCCCTCGCGGGGGACGACCGCGGTGTCCCCGACCGTCAGCAAAGCCTCGTCGAACTCCCCGTCCCCGACCGCTCCGAGCCCGCTCTCCATGCTGACCCGGGCGTCGACACCGTCGGCGTCGTACTCGGCCAGGTCCTCGGCGTACCGTCTGAGCGCGGCGACGACCGCCTCGTCGTCGTCGGTCCCGAGGTCGAGGAACCGCGCCGCGGCGGTGTAGTTGACGACGCCCGCCCGCAACCCCTCGTGGAGGAACGGGTGGGTTCGGACGGCCTCGCGCGTCCGTTCTGCCAGCGACATACCTCCCCTCGCGCCCGCGGCGAGTAAAAGCGCCCCGCCTCGACGGGATACTAAAACACCCGTAACTTTGTGGCAGTTCAGCTATTCCCATGGGGACGAATCACGTGGACGTGTCGGGGGCGTGCCCGACTCGGATCCACGATGCCGGAGATCACGATACCCAACTGCGCGCAGCGTTGTCCGTACAAGCAACCCGTTAGCGGGGCCTGCGATCACGACCTCGAACAGTCGCTGGTCGCCGAGTTCCTCGACGACCCGGGGCGTGGGTGTCCGTTCGGCCCGGAGTGAACGCCCGCCGGTTCCGGCGGATCGGGCCGCCGAACCGCCCGCGAGCGGGACATCCGAACCCCTAAGACTCGCCTGCACCTAGGCGCGGGTATGCAAGCGCTGGTCATCGCGGCCCACGGGTCACACCTCAACGCCGACTCCAGTACGCCCACCTTCGACCACGCCGACACCATCCGGCGGGCGGGCGCGTTCGACGAGGTCCGCGAGAGCTTCTGGAAGGAGGAACCCCACTTCCGGGAGGCCCTCCGGACGCTGGAATCCGACGAGGTGTACCTGGTGCCGCTGTTCGTCAGCGAGGGCTACTTCACCGAGCAGGTCATCCCCCGGGAGTTCCGGCTGGAGGAGTGGGCGGTCGACCAGTGGGACTCGGACGGCACCGGCGCGACCCACACCACGCTGACCGCGACCGACACGGGCCAGACCGTCCACTACTGCGGGCCGGTCGGCACCCACGACGCCATGAGCGACGTGATCGTCCAGCGCGCCGAGTCGGTCACCGGCGACCCCGAGGTCGGAGACGGGTTCGGCCTCGCGGTCGTCGGCCACGGCACCGAGCGCAACGAGAACTCAGCGAAGGCCATCGAGTACCACGCCGACAACATCCGGTCCCGGGGTCGCTTCGACGAGGTGAAGGCGCTGTACATGGACGAGGACCCCGAGGTCGACGACGTGACCGACTTCTTCGAGAGCGAGGACGTGGTGGTCGTCCCCCTGTTCATCGCCGACGGCTACCACACCCAGGAGGACATCCCCGAGGACATGGGGTTGACCGACGACTACCGCACGGGGTGGGACACGCCCGCCGAGGTCGACGGCCATCGGATCTGGTACTCGGGGGCGGTCGGGACCGAACCCCTGCTGGCCGACGTGGTGCTGGAACGCGCGGCCGACGCCGGCGCGGACGTGCGCGAGGCGATCGAACGGGTCCGCGAGGAGACCGGCGGCGGGCAAGTCACCGCCGACGACTAGCGGGATTTTCAGGGTCGGAACACGACTGCCGGTTTTTAACCCACGCTGGTGTGAAGGCGGACCCGTGAGTGAGGATTGGGAGCTGGCCGAGGTCCTCGACCTGCTCAGCGACGAGTACGCCCGCTCAATCCTCGCGGCAACGAGTGTCGAACCCATGTCCGCCAAACAACTCTCCGAACAGTGCGACGCGTCCCTCCCGACCGTCTACCGACGGATCGAGTGGCTCCAGGAGTACGAGCTGATCGAGGAACGCACGAAAGTCGAACTGAGCGGCAACCACCACAAGGTGTACTCGGCGACGCTCGACGAGTTCTCGATGGATCTCGAAGACGGCGGGTACGAGGCCACCATCGAACGGACTTCCCGCGCGGAGTTCCCGGGCGAGGACGCCGACGACACCGCCGACCGGCTCACCAAGATGTGGGAGAACCTATGACCTTCGATCAACTCGCCTACTGGCTGATATTCGCCCTCTCGGCCGGGTCGGTCGTCGTCGGGAGCTACGTCGGGTATCAGGCCTACCGCGGGTTCCGCCGCCACGACAGCCGCCCGATGCAGTACCTCTCGATCGGCCTGTTCCTGCTGACGGCCGTCGCCTTCGGGCTCTCCTTCGTCGGGTCCCTGCTCCTGCGACGGGGGATCCTCCCGCTGGCCTACGAGCAACCGCTCGTCTTGCTGACGCGACTGCTCCAGTTTCTCGGCGTCTTCTTCATCGCGTACTCGTTGCACAGGCGGTAAGGTCAACGGCGGACCCCCGGCGGACACGCCGGGACGACACTCACTCACAGCCGACCGATCTCGCGACCTCGATCAGCAGGTCCGCCGGGACGGCGTGGCCCGACACCTGATAGTCGTAACCGCCACACGACCACGAGACGTAGGTGGTGTAGCCGACGCTCACGGTGGCGCGCTGGCCGGCGACCCGGGTCGACCGGTTGGCCGTCGGCGGGTAGAAGAACCCGTGGATCTTCGAGATCGAGACCTCCATGCTGGCGTTGACGTACGTCTGACCGAGGCTCGTGATCCGGGATCCCCTCGTCCTGGACGCGAACTGGAGCCGGAACGAGGGCGGTAGCTCCGGCCTCGGCACCGAGACATTCGTGGCCCGAGCCAGTGCCGCCGTCGACGCGTAGAAGCTCTGCCGCGGCGTGTCCTCCCGCTCGACGGAGACGTTCGCGGCGGGGTCGAACCGGAAGACCGACTCGTCGAGCCCCGGATCGAACGTGACGTTCCCGTAGACGACCGTCTTCGCGTGCCGGACGCCGTCGGCCCGCCACTCCGTGTGGCGCTTGAGCGGGAAGAACCACTCCGAGTCGATCCAGAGGGTCTGACTGAACTCGCCGACGAGCGACCCGCTGCGAGGGGTGATCCGCAGGACGTAGACCGTCCGGCCGTCGATCGTGGCGGTGCCGTCGTAGCTGACGGCGAAAGCCGCCGTCCCGACGCCGTCCGGTCGCTCGCCGGTCGGTCCGCCGGATCGGGGGACGACCGGCAGCGGGCTGATCCCCGGCGTCGGCGTCGTGGCAGCCCGGTCCGTGTCCGCAGTCACGTTCAGCCGGGCGAACAGTCGTTCGATGCGTTCGCCCCAGCTGCCGGTCGGCACGTCGGGATTGCTCAGGCGGAGCCGTGTCACGGCTCCCGTCTCCCGGGTTCGCCACCACATCACCGACCCGTTGGACACGGTCAGGTCGTGCCGGTGGTCGGGCCCGTACAGCAACCGCTCGCGGAAGCGATCCGTTCCCGGACGCATCGAGACGCGATAGACCGAGCGGCTCACTTCGTCGCCCTCCCTGACGACGGTGGTCCGGGTCGCGTTGATCCCGTCGATGGCCGCGTACCGCTCCGAGGCGTTCGCGCCGATCTGTCGCGACACCCCCTGCTCCGGGCCGCCGGACGACAGGAACCCGACCGCGAGGACGCCGCTCACGAGCGCCACCAGACAGATTCCCCCGACGATCCGTTTCACAGTGACGGTTCCGCGCCCCATCTGTTTGCTCGGCTAGAGGACGGGACTGACTGATAGTCGTTTCGAGATGGTCGAGATCGTTGACACGGGGGACGGCGGGGGAGGGGGAAGTGGCGGCGTCGGATCGGGCCGAAGCGTGGAGGGCCGAAGCATGGTCACGGGAACGCTGACAGGGGGCAACCGACACCGTCAGCGTGGGACCATGCACTGCTACCTCCATCCCCCAGTACAAAAAAGAGGGAATCGGTGTTTCCGGCCCGGAAGTTCTGGCAAAAATATAAGTAGGAAAAGCCAAATTCCGGGGGATCGAGACGGAACGACGGAGTTTATTCGGTTGGGTCTCCATCACTCGGGTATGAACGAGACGGCTGTTCGTCGGCTCTCCGACGCCGCGAGCGAGGGGGGCGTCGACTGCGACGGCCTCCGGGTGACGGCGACGGAGTCGGGCTATCGCTTCCGGACCCCCGAACTGGACCGGGAGGGGCTCTCCGAGTCGGCCCTCGAGACGGTCGCGGCCGAGAACGCGTACGTCACGAACTGGGACTTCTGGACGCGGATCGCGCCCGAGGCCCCGGCCGACCGGGCGTTCCTGCGCTGGCTCGAAGGGGCCGACGAGCGGCCGGTTCCCGAACGGTACGACCGACTCGCCGAGGGGATCGATCGGGAGTGGGGCCAGCTCCGCCTGGCCGTCGAGCGCGCCGAGGACGGCCGCCGCCGCTACGAGGTACGCCACGTCGACGACGCCGAGGTATCGATCGACGACCTGGAGCGCCACGACGATCCCCTCGACGCCCGGACGATCGCCAAACACGACGAACGGGGCCGCTACCGGCCGCTGAAGACCGCGCCGACGCTCCGGTCGGGCTGGGTCTTCCCCGACCTCGACCCGAAAGAGCTGGTCAGCACGGTCGATTTCTTCTATCCCGCGACGGTCGCCAACTGGCACCGCGAGCGCGAGGGCGAACTGGACGTGGACCACTGGACCGAGACCGTGGGTCGCCAGTCGGGCATCTACGGCGTCATCGAGACCTGGAACCGCGGTGACGGGTACGAACACGTCAACTGGGTCGCCGAGGCCTGCTGTGACGATTCCCAGTGTCTCAAGCGCCGCGAGTGGGAGTACGACGAGGAGACCGACCTGGACGTCGACGGCGGCGACGGCCAGTTCCCCTGTCGGGAGCCGTGTTCGCTCGTGATCTCGGCCGCCCGCCAGTGGACGAAACTCGAAGGCGAGGAGTCACGGACCTACGAGTTCGAGTTGACGCCCAGCGAGAAAGAACAGCTCGAAGCGATCGTGGACGCGGTCGCCGATGGCCGCGCCGACGAGATCCGCGAGGCCGACGTGTACGACGACGCCAACCGCTACCGGGCGCGCTACCTCCGGGCGAAACTGTTCGACGACGACGGGAACCTCCCCGCCGTCGAAGGCGAGGACTAACCGACGAGCAGGTAGGCGGCCACGACGACCGCCGCGAAGACGACGATCGCACCCGCGACGACCAGCCCGCTCTCGAAGACGCTGGCCGCACCGACGGCGACGACCAGCGCCAGCACGCCCAGTGCCAGCACCGGCAACGCCGGACGGTCGGCGACCATCGAACCGGGTGCGGAGCCGTCGGTGGCGCTCTCGTCGTCCGCGTCACCGTCGCGCTCGCCGCCGGGTTCCGCGAGGCGCTCGTCGACCTCGACCGTCCCGGTGTCGTCGGGTTCGGTCAACTCTACGTCGACCCACCGGGTCGTCGCCCCGTAGCCCGCCGAGAGCTTGAGCTTCCCGTGGATCGGTTCGTGTTCGTGGACGCTGACCGGGATGTCCCGCGTACTCTGTGCCTCGACGTAGTGGTTGGTCTCGGCCAGCGAGGCGACCGCCGACAGGTTCTCGTCGAGATGGACGTGGATCCGGCTCGCGTTCCCGTGGTTCCGGACCCTGACGACGAAGGAATCGTCGGTCTCGATCGACGCCGGGACGTCCAGGGAGTTGCGCTCCCGGCGGTTCACGTCGACGGGTAACTCGTCGGGCACACCGACATCTCCGCGTGGCGGGGAGAAAAAGGTTGACTCTACGCCGGCGACTCCTCGCGCATGTCCGGCGGCAGGAGGTTCGGGATCCCGTCCTCGATGGGGTACTCCTCCCCGCACTCCGTACAGACCAGTCGCCCCTCCATGATCTCGTCGTCGTCCCGGCGGACGACCTCCAGGTCGAGTTCGTGTTTGTCGAGTGGACAGCAGATGATGTCCAGCAGGTCCTCGCGCATACCCACACCTCCGGCCGGGTCGGGCAAAAACGTGCCGAACCGGCACACGTGGTGATCGCGGTGCTGTGAGGGGTCGGGGACGGCGGTCGCCGCCGTCAGAAGGGGCGCTCGCGGACGATCGTCTGGGACCGTCCCGGGCCGACGCCGACCGCGTAGATCGGCGCGTCGAGTTCGTCGCTGACGTAATCGAGGTAGGCCCGCGCGTTCTCGTGGAGCGCGTCGTAGCCCTCGCTGGCGACCTGTTCCCAGTCCTGGTCGGGCCAGCCCTCGAAGGTCTTCAGGTTCACCTCGCAGTCGGCCCACTGCTCGGTGGTGGCCGGCATCGTCTCCAGCGTCTCGCCGTCGAGTTGGTAGCTGTGCCCGACCTGCAACTCGTCGAGACCGGCCAGCGTGTCGACGTGGTTGACGGCGAGACCGGTGAACCCGGACGCGCGGGTCGCGTGCCGCAGCATCGGCATGTCGAGCCAGCCGACCCGTCGCGGTCGACCGGTGACGGTGCCGTACTCGTCGCCCTCCTCGCGGATGTAGGTGGCCAGCTCCTCATCGTCCCCTTCGCCGTGCTCGTCGTAGCCGGGCGTGTCGCCCACGACGCCGCCGAGTTCGGTCGGCATCGGGCCGCTCCCGACCCGGGTCAGGTAGGCCTTGACGATGCCGATGACCTCGCCGTCACCGATGACGCCGGGTGCGAGACCGGTCCCGGTACAGGCCCCACCGGCGGTGGGGTTCGAGGAGGTGACGAAGGGGTAGTTGCCGTGGTCGATGTCGATGATCGTCCCCTGTGCGCCCTCGAAGATGACGTTTTGCCCGTCGTCGATGGCCGAAGCGAGGAACTCGCCGGCGTTGACGGTCATGTCCTCCCGCTCCAGCCGGCGGCCGAACTCGCGGAACTCCTCGTGGAGGGCGTCCACGTCGAAGGCCGCCGGGTCGTCCACGTCGGCCACGTCCAACCCGTACACGTCCTCGACCAGCGCCCGCTTCTGGGGGACGACGTACTCCAGTCGGTCCCGCAGGACCTCGGGGTCGAGCAGGTCGCCGATCCGGACGCCCCGGCGGCCGGCCTTGTCCTCGTAGGTCGGGCCGATGCCGCGGCCGGTGGTGCCGACCTCGTCGTCGGTCTCGCTCTTTACCTCCTCCTCGATGCCGTCCAGCACCCTGTGGTATGGGAGAATGACGTGTGCGCGTCGGGCGACCCGCACGTCGGGATCGAGCCCACGGTCCCGGAGCGTGTCGAGTTCGTCGAACAGCGTCCGCGGGTTGACGACACAGCCGTTGCCGAGGACGCCGACCTTCCCACGGACGGCCCCGCTCGGGACGAGCGACAGCTTGTACTCCTCGTCCCCTTCGACGACGGTGTGACCGGCGTTGTCGCCGCCCTGGTAGCGGACGACGACGTCGGCGGCGTCGCCGTACAGGTCGACGATGCCGCCCTTGCCCTCGTCGCCCAGCTGAGACCCAACGATAGTTACGGTCATGGCCGAGGTTTCTGCCGGTCCCGATAAACAGGTTACGGTCCCCTCACAGGCGGCCACCGCACGGGCCCACGGCCGCACGCCCGAGCGTTCCGTGCCGTGTGGTATCACACAAAGGTTTAAACCCGTACCCGCCGAACCAGTAGTTTGAGGGCGCTCTTTAAGTACACCGGACAGCAACCTTTAAAACCTGCGAACACGAGTTAACAATTGCCATGATAGACAGGCTTGAGAAGGAAGTAGATATGCTCGAGCGCCATCTGCAGGTCCTCCGGATGGTCATCGAGAGCGAGCCGATCGGGATCGTCAAGATGTCCAACGAGACGGGCTATCCTCACCACAAGGTCCGCTACTCCCTGCGTGTCCTGGAGGAGGAGAACCTCATCGAGCCCTCCAGTCAGGGTGCCATCACGACCGAGCAGACCTCCGAGTTCGTCGACGATCTCGACGAGAAGATCGACAACATCATCGAGAAACTCGACGACATGAAGATCGAAGACGTCGCCGAAATCGAAAACTGAGCGCTCTCAGATCTCCGGTACGGAGAGGTTGAACTCGTCCTCGCGGGCTTCGACCAGGCAGACGTGGAACCCGTCTTTCCGCGATAGTTTGACGAAGCTCTCGCGTTTGTCTCGGCTGAGCAGGCCGCTCCCGGTCGCGTCCGACGCCGCCTCCATCGCTTCCGGCTCGAAGAAACTCGACGTGACGAGGAAGGCCCCGGCCAGCGTCTCCTTGGACTCGCCGACGCGCTGGGCCGCCGCGATCAACTCCTCCATCATGCTCTGGCTCGCGGGCTGGCGCGATTCGTTCATGTTCGCGACGATCAGCGGGTTGCCCATCCGGTCGCGCAACACCACGTCGAAACTCTCCTGGCTCCGGTGTTGCTCGCCGTCCTCCTGGTACTGGACGGTGATCGCCCCGTTCAGCTCCGCCCGATCGATCCGTGGCAGGGCGTCGTACAGCGGCGCGAGCGCCTCCTGCTGTCCCGTATCGCGGATCTCGTAGGGGAGAACCCGGACGACCCACTCGACGAAGTTGTACTGGATCGTCCCCGACAGGAAGTCCGCGAACGGCTCCCCGTCGACCGCCACGTCGTCGGCCTCGAACTGGGTGTGATACTGGATCTGCATGTTGTCGTTGACCGCACCCGCCTCGGCGTTGCCCGCGTGGGCCGCCTCCAGCGTCGCCTCGCCCTTCGAGGCGTACCGGACGAAGAGGTTCGTCCCGTCGATGGCCTCGGCCGGACCGAGTCGCTCGCGGTCCGCGACCGATTCCCCACCCTCCTCGGTCCGGAGGTCGTCGATCCGGCGTTCGAGGTTCTCGACCCGCTCTCGGAGTTCGTCGCGCTCTTGTTCCAGTTCGTCGCGTTCCGCTTCGAGTTCGTCGCGCTCTTGTTCCAGTTCGTCGCGTTCCGCCTCGACCGTCTCCAGACGGTCTTCGAGCTCCTCGATCTCCTCTTCCCGCGCCTCGAGTTCGGCCTCCAGTTCCTCGATCTCGGCCGGCTCGACGCCCCCGGGTTCGGCTGCCGGTTCGGCGGGCTCCCGTCGCGGCTCGCCCGTCCGACTCTCGGGCTGGGCCTGCTCGGAACCGCGCCGGGACGCCTGCTCCGGCGCGGGACCGTCTCCCCGACTCGCCGACCCCGACCGCGCTCCGGGTCCACCGGCCCCCGTCGGATCGCCGGCCGCCGGTCCCTGCTGCCCGCTTTTGCTCTCGGGCTCGCTCGTCCGGTCGGGATCCAGCGACGGGATCGACCTGGTCTCCAGTTCGCTCACGTCGCCGGTGCTCTGTGTCCCGCGTCCGTGGGCGGCCTCCGCCGCCCCCGACCGCGACCCGCTTGCCCCCGCAGCGTCGCCGGTACCGCCAGCGCCGCGCGACCCGCTATCGCGCGCGCCCCGCGCCGCTTCCTGCGTTCCGGAGGACTGTCGTCGCGACCCCGTCTCACCGCTCCGTGACGACGCCTGTCGATCCGTCCCCGTCGAACCGGTTCGCTCACCGTCCGGTCGCGACCCGCCGGCCTCCGGCCGCTCCGGTTTCTCGCGGGCCCGCTCGGTCTCGGCGTCCTGCGTCCGCTCGTCGCGAGTCTCCTGTTCCGTTTCGTCGCGGCTTCCGTCTCGCGTCTCGGCCGATTGCGACGTGGACCCGCCGGCCGCCTCGGCCTCCGCAGTCGCCGCCTCCTCGTCGTCGGTCCCGGCATCCACACCGTCGTCCGCCGCTCGCTCCTCCTCGTCGTCGGTCGATCCGCCGCCGGCCGGTTGCGCGCTCGACTCGGCGTCGGCCGTCGCCGCGGTTGCCGCCCCAGCCTCGGTCGCGGACCCGGTCGGTTCGGGGATCTCGATCACCTCGATGTCGACGGGCCGTACCTCGTAGATCCCGACCTCGTCGTCGGCCTGGTCGAACGCCTCGTCGTCGGTCAGGAGTCGCTCGCTCGCGCCGACCCAGGCGACGCTCATCGAACGGCCCTGGTGGTAGACCAGGTAGTAGTCGCCGCTGAGGACGTTCTCGGACAGTTCGACGTAGCCCGTGAAGTTGCCCTGCGTGAGCGTCCGGTCGACCTCCTCGATCGAGGTGTCCTCGGTGTAGTACTGGGCGCGGACCTCGTCGCTTCGCTCCTGCATGACCGACAGCAGGGGCAGCGCCGGCGAGGGTGCCTCGTAGGCGGTGCCCGAGGCGTCCTCGAAGTCCTCGATGGTGCCGTCGAGGATGCCGATCACCCGGCCCGAGGTCATGCAGAGTCGCGTCGGTCCCGCCGCGACGATACCGGAGAAGTCGTCGTCAGCAAGGTCGTGCAGGCCGCGGTATCCGCCCGAGTACGGGCGAGAGTCCCAGTCGTCGACCTGCTCGACCGCACGTGTCGTCATTGACAAAACCAAGTCCCATGCGGTCCTAATACTTTGCGGGGGAAACGCGACCAGTCACCGGTCCCCGGCCGAGGGGCCCGGACGGAGACGAGTACCGGAGCCGGGCACGCCGCTCCCGCGTTCGTAAGCTTCAATGCCGCCAAGTGTGGACGAAGGAGCATGGAACTGCGGGTCATCGAGAGGACCGACACGGAACTCTCCATCGAGATCGCGGGCGAGGATCACACCTTCATGAACGTCCTGAAAGGTACGCTGCTGGAATCGGACAGCGTCGAGGCCGCGACCTACGACATGAACCCCGAACAGTCCGGCGGCCAGACCGAGCCGATTCTGACGGTCAAGACCGAGGAGGACGTGGACGCGCTGGACGCGCTCGAAGCCGGCGCCGAGCGCATCATGGAGAAAGCCGACGACTTCCGGACCGCCTACGAGGCGGCGGCCTAACAGACGATCCTGGTCACGTAGAGGACGCCGTCCGGTCCCGCGTGGAGATCGACGCCGATCAGCCCCTCCGAACTCTCCTCGAACGCACTGGTCCGTGCGTAACTCGCCACCAGCCGCCGCGCCAGCTCGCGCTCGGTGTCGGGCGTGTCGCGACGCAGGTCGTAGGAGTACGTCGTCGGTGCGTACCCGCTCGCGCAGTCGTCGCCGAGTCGGCTGTCGATCTCCGAGCGGTCGATCCTCGGCTCCCCGTCGCCGTACCGTGCGCGCACGACGCGCCGGTTGATGTACGCCGCTGCGGACGCGAGATCCTCGTCGGCCGTCAGGTTCCCGAACCCCTCGGCGGACCGGCGGGCGTTCAGCGCGTCGACGTAGGCCGACTCCACCTCCGCGAAGGCCAGCCCGTCCGCGGCGGTGGCGTTCCCGGGTACCGGCGGCGTCGGGGAGATCCCCGGCACCTGGACGATCCCCAGGAAGCCGAGCGCGAGGTAGACCACGAGCGCGGCGACCCCCAGAAAGAGCACGACGAGTCTGGCGTCCAGCACGTCGAGGTAGCTCACGTCCGCGCTCGGGGTTCGTCCGGAACTGTCTTCGAGCATCTCCGCGACGATCTCGTCCTCGTCGTAGCCGAGTTCGCGGCGTTCCAGCTCGGCGTTCCCACAGCGGTCACAGGGCGGCGTGTGCTTGGGGTGGTCGTTGCCACACTCCGTGCAGATCCAGGCGTGGGTCGTGGCGGCTTCCTCGTCCTCGGCCTCGGGAGCCATCGGGACGACCGCCTTCTCGAACTCGCTGTGGCCACAGTTGTCACACGGCGGATCGTTGCGCTCCTGGGGCTTCCCACAGTACTCGCACCGCCACTTCATCGGGCGAACAGAGGGCACGGTCGCCGGAAAGGGTGTCGGTCGGGAGACGCGACCGCAGGGAGCGTCTCCGAACGGGCGAGCGGAAAAAGGCGGCCTCAGAACAGCGCGGCCGCGGCGTCGAAGGCCGTGCCGGAGACGATCCCGAAGGCCGGCACCAGGAGGAAGGTCACGATGGCGGCACCGACGACGGCCGCGTAGAGGCCGGTCGGGTACGACGAGACCTCAAGGTCGCTCGCGGGCTCTTCGATCCACATCGCCTTGACGACCCGGGAGTAGTAGAACAGCGACAGCGCGCTGTTGACGATGAGCGCGGCAGCGAGCAGGTACGCGCTCAGCGTCGCGGCGCTGGCCGTCGCCGACAGCAGCGCCCACTTCGAGAGCGCGCCGCCGCCGACGGGCAGACCCGCGAGGCTGAACAGGAAGACCGTCATCGCGACGCAGGCGACCGGGGCCTGTTTCGCCAGTCCGTTGTAGTCCTCGAAGGTCCGGCCGACGCCCCAGTACTCGACCAGGGCGACGAACAGGAAGGCGCCGGTGTTCATGAACCCGTAGACGAACAGGTGGAGCATGCTGGCTCCCAGCGCGTAGCCCTGATCGGCCGCGCCCGTCAGCACCGCGAGGCCGATCAGCGCGTAGCCGGCGTGCCCGATCGAGGAGTAGGCCAGCATCCGCTTGACCTCCTCCTGGGTGGCCGCCGCGAAGTTGCCCAGCGTCATCGTCACCAGCGCCAGCACGGTGAACGCGAGCGCCCAGTCGATGGTGCCCGCGACGGCCGACAG
Organism: Halorientalis sp.; assembly: GCA_042216105.1. Taxonomy (GTDB): domain Archaea; phylum Halobacteriota; class Halobacteria; order Halobacteriales; family Haloarculaceae; genus Halorientalis. The sequence goes on along the minus strand of JBDGUF010000050.1, from coordinate 5,828 downwards.
CGGGAACGCGGTGACGAACACCCGGAAGGCCAGCACGAACCCGGCGGCCTTCGAGGCCGAGGACAGGAACCCGGAGATCGGGGCGGGCGCGCCCTCGTAGGCCTCCGGTGCCCAGAAGTGGAAGGGCACGGAGGCGGTCTTGAAGGCGAAACCGCCCGCGACCATCAGGATGCCGACGCCCAGCACGCCGAGCGTGCCCGTGCCCGCGACGCCGCTTTCCAGCGCCGCCGCGATGGCGGGCAGTTGCAGGACGCCGGTCGTGGCGTAGACGAGGCTGATCCCGTAGACCAGCACGGCCGAGGAGACCGCGCCGATCAGGAAGTACTTCAGGCCCGCCTCGACGCTCCCGCGGTCGTCCTTGAGGTAGGCGACCAGTCCGTACGAGGGGAGGCTCGACAGTTCCAGCGCGACGAACGCCGTCGCGAGGCTGTTGGCCGAGGCCATCAGCGACATCCCGGTCGCCGCGAGCAAGACCAGCGCGTAGTACTCGCCCTGGTGGGGACGGTCGGCCAGGTAGTCGTAGCTGGCGACCGAGACCAGCGTGGTCACGCTCGCGAAGATGAACGTGAAGAACAGGCTCATCCCGTCGACGACCAGCTGGCCGTTGAACAGCTCGATCGCGCCGCCGGTCCGGGGCATTCCCGTCCCGGCAACCAGGTACCAGCCCGTGACGACCAGCGCCAGGATCGAACCCAGCGATGCCACGCCCGCGAGCAGGCCCGGCGAGTCGTCGTTGGGGTCGATACTATCGACGAGCAACAGGGCCAGCGCCGTCAGCCCGAGCAGGAGTGCCGGGGCCAGCGCCGCCCAGTCTGGTAACGTGTTCGATGTCTGGAGCGGAATCATCAGGCACCACCTCCGAGACCCAGCGTCGTCACTCTGAACACTGCGTCCTGGATCATCCGATAGAACAGGTCAGGCGCGACGCCCAGCGCGACGACCAGCGCCAGCAGGACGAACAGCGGCGCGACGTCCTGCAGCGGGGCGCGCCCGATCTCGTAGTCGGTCTCGAGCCGGAACGGCCCGAACAGCGTCTTCTGCATCGCACGGAGCAGGTAGCCCGCCACGATCACGATGCCGAACATCGCGATCCCCGTAAAGAGCGGGGCCGCCGCGATCGTCGTCGACCGGAACGCACCCATGAACACCAGCACCTCGGCGGCGAACCCGCTCATCAGCGGGAGGCCCATGTAGCCGAACGCGGCCGCGACGAACACGCCCGCGGTGACGGGCATCCGGTCGGCCATCCCGGACATGTCGCCGATCATCCGCGTGTGGGTCTCGTTGTAGATGACGCCGACCACCATGAACATCAGCCCGGAGATCAGTCCGTGGCTGACCATCTGGAAGGTCGCGCCGCCGACTCCGTGGGGGGTGAACGCGACCAGCCCGAGGATGACGTAACCCATCGAGGAGATCGAGGAGTAGGCGACGATGCGCTTGAGGTCCTGCTGGGCCAGCGCCAGCAGGGCCCCGTAGATGACCGAGACGACCGCGAAGATGGCGATCAACTCGGCGTTGGCCCGCGCCACGTCAGCCAGCATCGTGAAGTTGAACCGGAGCAGTGCGTAGGTCCCCATCTTCAGCAGGACGCCCGCCAGAAGCACCGACACCGGCGTCGGTGCCTCGACGTGTGCGTCCGGCAGCCACGTGTGGAAGGGGACGATCGGGACCTTGACCGCGAAGCCGAAAAAGAGCGCGGCGAAGGCGGCCAGTTTCACCGTCCCCGGCGCGAGGCCGGCGACGCTGCCGAGCTGACCGTCGTTCAGCGCCTGCGCGACGGCCGGCAGGCCAAGCGAACTGATGGAGTCGCCGAGCCCGAACACCAGCGTGAAGAAGCCGGCGAACATCACGAGGCTGGCCACGTTGGTGTAGACGAAGAACTTGATCGCGGCGTACTTCCGGCGCGGGCCGCCCCAGATGCCGATGAGGAAGTACATCGGCACGAGGACGCCCTCCCAGAAGACGAACCACAGCAGGAAGTCAAGTGCCGCGAAGACGCCGATCAGCGCCGCCTGCATGAACAGGACCAGCCCGTAGAACTGGGACTCCCGTTCGTCGATGGGCGTCCACGCGCTGACGATCGCCACCGTGGTCAGGATCGTGGTCAACACGACCAGCGGCATGCTCACGCCGTCGAGGCCGACGTGCCAGTTGACCGCGTACGGCCCGAGCGTGACCCAGCTGGCCATCGTCTCGAAGGCGGGCTGGCCCCCTTCGAGCAGGGCGTTGCCAGCCCCGTCGAAGATGCTGTACATCCACAGCGAGACGCCGACGGGAACCAGACTGAGGACGGCCGCGAACTGCCCCGCGTACTCGTCGGGGACGAGGACGACCAGTCCGGCCGCCATCAGCGAGAAGACGATGAGCAGTTCGACCAGCATCAGAACCACCCCCCGACGACGCCGAAGGCGAGCAACAGGAGCGCGAGCCCCACCGTCAGCAGGGCCGCGTAGTTGGAGACGACGCCGGTCTGGATCCGCCGGACGCGGTCGCCCGAGAACAGGCTCACGCTACTGATTCCGTCGACGACGCCGTCGATGATTCCCTGATCGAACCTGTCGGCCGCGCGGGCCAGCGGGAGCGTCACGTCCTCCGCCAGCCACACCTGGTACTCGTCCTGGTAGTAGTTGTGCATGAGCAGGGTCCGCAGTCCGCCGAGTGTCTTCGTGTGTTCGGCCGGCTCCGGCACCGCGTACAGCCGGTAGGCCAGTCCGACGCCGGCCAGCGCCAGCCCCAGTGAGATCGCCGCCGAGATCAGCATCGTGCCGATCTCGCCGCCGGCGACGTAGGTCGCCTCGTAGGGGAGCAGGTGGTGGTAGGTCTCGATCCCCGTCAGGAACTCCTCGTGGACCAGCGCCGACCCCTCCAGCCACGTGTGCAGGAAGTCGATGTGTGCGCCAGTCAGCTTCGCGACCGGTGCCATGTTGATGAACCCGATCGTCGCCGCGAGGAACCCGAGGACGACGAGCGGGACCTTCACGTTCCAGCGCACGCCGTGTGGGTCCTCGGCCGTGTCCGTCCGTGGCTCGCCGTGGAAGGTCAGGAAGACCATCCGGAAGGTGTAGAAGCCGGTCAGGAAGACGGCAAGCAGCCCCATCAGCCACGCCAGCAGGATGGCGGGGTTGCCGAGCCCGTGGATCAGCGCCTCGAACAGCACCTCGTCTTTCGACCAGAAGCCCGCGAACGGGAAGATGCCCGCCAGCGCGAGCGACCCCGAGAGGAAGGTCCAGTAGGTCACGGGCATCTTCTCCTTCAGCCCGCCCATGTCCCACATGTTCTCGTTGTGGTGCATGGCGATGATGACCGACCCCGCGCCGAGGAAGAGTAGCGCCTTGAACACGGCGTGGGTGGTTAGGTGGAAGACCGCGGCGACGTACCCGCCCGACCCCAGCGCGAGCATCATGTACCCGTACTGGGAGATGGTCGAGTACGCCAGCACCTGCTTGAGTTCCTGCTTGACGACGCCCATCGTCGCCGCGAACAGGGCGGTGAAGCCCCCGATCAGCGCGATGACGGCCATCGTCGTCGGGGTCAGCAGGTAGAACCCGTACATGCGCGCGACGAGGTAGACGCCGGCCGCGACCATCGTCGCCGCGTGGATCAGCGCCGAGACGGGGGTCGGACCCTCCATCGCGTCGGGCAGCCAGGTGTGCAGCGGGAACTGCGCCGACTTGCCCACCACGCCGCCCAGCACGAGCAGGCCCAGGATCGTGAACCACTGCTGGGCTCCCACGCCGACCGCGGAGAGGAACTGCCCGACCTGCGCGGGCATCTCGCCGTGGAGTGCCTGCTCGGCCATGTGCGGGAAGCCCGCCTCCGTGGCGAACAGCCCCGTGCCGAAGGTGGCGAAGATGCCGACGACGCCGATCAGGAAGAAGAAGTCACCGAAGCGGGTGACCAGGAAGGCCTTCTTCGCGGCGCTGGGCGGCGCGTCCTCGCGGAACCAGAAGCCGATGAGCAGGAACGAGCACAGGCCCACCAGCTCGAAGAACATGAACGCCATCAGGATGTTGTCCGCGAAGACGAACGCGAGCATGCTGAAGCTAAACAGCGAGAGGGAAGCGTAGTACCGCGGCAGCCCCGTCTCGTCCTCGTCGTTCATGTAGCCCAGCGAGAAGACGAACACGAGAAGCGAGATCAGCGAGACGATCAACAGCATCAGCGAGGAGAGCGGATCGACGAAGACCCCGAGATGCAGGTTGAACGTCCCGAGCCCCGTCGCGAACGTCCAGATCTCCTCGTGATACGCCGTCTCGGATCCGAGGACCCCCGCGACCGTCAGCGCGGTCCAGATCGACAGCAACAGGGAGCCGGCCGTCGCGAAGATGCCGGCCAGCGCCCCCTTCTTGGGCATCCACTTCCCGAACGCCAGCGCGATCACGAACGATACGAGCGGTAACACCGCGATCGCCGGAACGAACTCGAATGCACTCACCATCTTACCACCTCATAGTCGTCGGTTTTGTCACGTCGATGTCCGCGAAGTTGCGGTACAGCACCAGGACGATTCCGATCCCGATCGCGACCTCGGCGGCGGCAAGCGCCATCGTGAACAGGCTGAACACCTGCCCCGTGAGGTTCCCCCACTGGTAGGAGAACGCCACGAGGTTGATGTTCGCCGCGTTGAGCATCAACTCGACCGACATCAGGAAGATCAACGCGTTGCGCCGCGTGAGGATGCCGAACAGCCCGATACAGAACATCGCGGCCGACAGCAACAGGTAGTACTGGGCTGGAACCATTCAGTCGTCACCTCCGTCCCGTCCCCGGTCGCGCCCGCCGTCTGCCAGCACGCCCGTGACGCTGCCGTCGTCGCGCCGGGCCAGCATGACGGCGACGACCAGCGCGGCCACCAGCACGAGGTCGATGACCTCGAACACCACCAGGAAGTTCTCGCTGGGGAACGTGGCCAGGTCGGTCATGTCGAACATCGCGTAGCCGATGCTCGCCGTGATCGACCCCTCGCCGCCGAACCCTTCCGCGCCGGGGAACCCGGCGGTGGCGAAGACGGCCGCCAGCACGGCGAACAGGCCCAGAGCGGCGACCCCCGCGACCCAGTTGACCTCGTCGGCCAGCCGTGGCCGGGTCGTCATGTTGTCACCTCGGTCGACTCCGCCGACTCGTCCTTGCGGGTGAGCATCACGGCGAAGGTGATCAGGATCAACACGCCGCCCACGTACACGAGTATCTGCATCGTCGCGACGAACGCCGCGCGCAACATCACGTAGTGGATCGCGACGCTGAGCAACGCGGCACCCAGCATCAGCGCGGAGTGCCACATGTCCCGTAACAGGACGACGCCGAGGCTGCTCGCAAGCGTGACCAGCGCGAACAACCCGAACGCTATGGTTTCGTACAGTGCCATCTTACTTCACTCTCCTAACGGCGGGCCTTTGAAGATTTCTTTATCGCGCGCACGTCGCCGACGCCGGCTTTTCGACGAACACGCGTCTGTTCTCCGCCGTTCTTGTGTTGGATCTGTCATGAATATCGGGTACTATGTGCCGTTCTGGTCTCAAAATCCGGCCTGGAGTGGCGGGTTCGTCCTTACTGGTAGTCCAGTTCGCCTTCGCCCTCGCCGATCCACGCGCCCCGGTCGGGTTCGCGGGACTCCAGCGGGTCGATGTCCTTGTACCAGGGGACGTTTTTCAGCTGTTCCTTGCTGTAGGCGAGTTCGTCCTTGGTGTCGGCGGTGAACTCGAAGTTCTGGGTCAGCAGGATGGCGTCGACGGGACAGACCTCCTCGCAGAGCCGGCAGTAGATGCACTGGCCGATGTGGAGGTTGTACTCCTCGCCGTTGCGCTGTTCGTCGGTGACGATCTGGA
>JBDGUF010000001.1:0-25630 GCA_042216105.1 Halorientalis sp. | reverse complement strand
AGCCGTTGTAGCTGCCGTCGCTCTCGAACGCCGTGTTCGCGTCGTCTTCGAGTTCGGCGGTGACCTCGCTCGTCTTGTAGGACCCCTTCAGGACCCGTCCCTGTGGCAGGTCGAGGTCCATCTTCACGTTCCGGCCGACCAGCCCGACCGTCCCGTAGGAACTCCTGAGCGACCGGTAGGTGCTCGGGTAGAACGACTTCCGGTTCTGGTAGATCGCGTTCCGGTTCGTCGCGCTGAAGTTCAGACTGTTGGCGTCCTGGTTGAACTTGTCGGCCGGGTAGATCCACTGCTGGTAGTTACCCAGTCCGCCCCCGCCGACGAACGGGATCGCGTTCGTGACCGTGCTACACCCTGCGAGCGCTCCCGCACCGACCGCTGCACCGGCGGTGAGGAACCGGCGACGTGTCCGTTCCATGAGTCATATATGTGGACTCTCTCTCTCAAAAGAGGTTCGATGATATTCGCCGCCCGGACCGGGACCGGCGTCAGGCCCCGTCGAGTTCGAGGAGTCGGAGCTGGAGATACATGCGGATCATGAGCAGGACGATACAGCCGAGGAAGGAGGCGACGGCCAGTTCGACGACGGACAGACCCGTGCCCGAGGCCGCGAACGGGTTGACGCCGTCCATCGTCCGCACGTAGCTCTCGACCGTCGCACCGCCGCCGAGGCCCAGCAGGAAGTAGCCGACCGTCAGGCCGATGGCCAGCCCGCCGGTCCCGAATGCCAGGTAGGAGGCGAAGTCCTCGATGTCGAGGACCGCCTGCGCCTGTGACTCGTCGAGCGGGTGGTTCCGGATGCGGTACACCGCCCCCCCGACGAGCAGGAGGGCGGTGAACGCCACGGTTCCCGCGCCCACGAGCCCCAGGAGCAGGACTTTCGGCGAGGCCGTCGCCGGATCGACCGATGGGACGTACTCCGTCACCGTCGACGGGAAGAGCAGATAGATCGGCAACAGCAGGGTGAGTCCGCCCAGCAGGAGGCTCTGCCAGGTCAGTTTCGTGATCGTCGGCTGGGAGAAGTAGGTTCGCCGCTGGAGGCGCAACTGGTCGTACGTCGACCCCGAGAGGATCGCGCTCGTGATGTCGTCCCCGTCGTCGGTATCGTCTGTCATCCTGTTCGGCCGGCTCGTGGTTCCGACTTTCGGAATCGGAGACATAGCTCTTTTGGTCGGCTCCGGTATCGAGTCGACCGCCCGAAGACGACACGTCTGTCGGAAAAACTGAACGATTTTCGCCCGACTGCGGACGGGCCTTCTCACCGGTTCAGCGTGTGGATGGCCTGCTCCATCGCGTTGGCGGCGGCTCCCCTCACCCCCTCCGAGAGCGTCGGGTGGGTGTGGACCGTCGCCACCATGTCCTCGAGCGTCGCGCCCATCTCGATGGCCAGTCCGACCTCGGCGATCAGCTCCGAGGCCTCCGGCGCGACGATCTGTGCCCCGAGGACGAACCCGTCGGCCCCGTCGGCGACGATCCGGACGAATCCGTCGGTGTCGTCGTGGGTCAGCGCCCGCCCGGACGCGCGCAACGGGAATTCGCCGACGACCGGCGAAAAGCCCGCATCCTCGGCCTCGCTCTCGGTCATGCCGACGGTGCCGATCTCGGGGTCGGTGAACACCGCCGCCGGGATCGCCTGCTGGTCGAGCGCAGCCGGCTCGCCCGCGATCACCTCGGCCGCGACCTCGCCGGCCGTCATGCCCTCGTGGGCGAGCATCGGCTCGCCGGCCACGTCGCCGACCGCGAAGATGTGGTCCACGTTCGTGCGCGCGCGATCGTCGGTCGGGACGAACCCGTCCTCGTCCGTCTCGACGCCCGCCGCCGCCAGGTCCACGGTGTCGGTCACCGGCTCCCGCCCCACCGCGACCAGTGCCTTCGTGGCGTCGTACTCGGAGACGGTGCCGCCCTCGCCTTCGGTGACGACGGTCAGTCCCTCGTCCCGTTTTTCCCAGTCGGCGGCGCCCTCCTCGAAGTGAAAGTCGATCCCCAGCGACTTCGCGCGCTGGGTGACCACGCGAGTCAGGTCGGCCTGGTAGGCCGGCAGCGCCTGGTCCAGTGCCTCCAGTACCGTCACGTCGCTGCCCGCCTTGGCGAACACCGTCGCCAGTTCCATCCCGATGTAGCCGGCTCCGACCACGAGCAACTCGTCGGGCACCGACGAAAGCGCGAGCGCCGACCGCGAGGAGAGAACGTGCTCCCCGTCGAAGGGCAGGTCGGGGAGTTCGACCGACCGGCTCCCGGTCGCGACGACGGCGTGTTCGAACTCCACCGACTCCGAGCCCTGTCCCTCGCCGCCGTGGGCGATCCGAGCGGTGTTCTCGCCGGCGAACTCGGCGGTTCCCTCGATCAGGTTGACGCCGTTGCCCTTGCAGAGCCGCTCGACGCCGGTCGTGAGCTGGTCGACCACCTCGTCCTTCCAGCTCGTCATGCCGGCCATGTCGATGGCGGGATCGGCGTGGACGCCCATGTGTTCGGCCTCGCGGGCCTCGTGGGCCACGTCCGTCGCCGAGACGAGCGCCTTCGAGGGGATGCAGCCGTGGTTGAGGCAGGTCCCGCCGTAGGCCTCCTTCTCGACGAGGGTCACGTCCAGGTCGAGCTGGGCGGCACGGATCGCCGCCACGTACCCGCCGGGGCCCGCGCCGATTACCAGTACGTCGGTGCCAGTCGCGATGTCGCCGACGACCATACGCCGGCAACACACTCCTGGGCTTTGAGTCCCCGGGTTGGCTTTATGCCTCCTCGGCCCGACCGTGGCGTATGGCAGAACAGCTGTTCTCGCGAACGGATCGCCGCGACGCCGCGGCGACCGCGGCCCTGCTGCGCTCGCTCGCCGACGACCTGGAGTCCGGGATCGGATTCGACGCCCTGGCCGGCGAAGACGTCGATGTCGGCGTCCCGACGGAGATGGACGTCGAGTTCGAGGTCGACCACGAGACGACCGCCGACGGCGAACGGCGCGAACTGGAGGTCGAGCTGACCTGGGACCCGGCCGACGAGCGCGAGGCCGAGACGGCCGGAACCGACGGCCCGCCCACGACGGCCGCCGCCGACACGACGGCCGATCCGACGAACGCACGGGGCGAGGTGACGCCCGACTCGCAGGCCGCCTTCGAGGTGTACCGGGACCGGGCCGACGAGTGGCGCTGGCGACTCCGCCACCGCAACGGCAACATCGTCGCCGACAGCGGCGAGGGCTACGTCCGCAAGCGCGGCGCGCTCAACGGACTGGAGAGCGTCCAGCGCAACGCGCCCGGGGCCGACGTGGAGATCGACGAGTAGCCCCTACTCCAGCAACAGGAGCGTCGGGTCCCGCAGGTACTCTTTCAGCGTGTTGGTGAACCGGGCGGCCTCCGCGCCGTCGATCACGCGGTGGTCGATCGAGAGCGAGAGCGTCATGACGTGGCGCGGGACGACTTCGCCGCCGACCGATTGCTCGCTGGAGAACATCCCCTCGTCCTCGTCGTCGCCGCTCACGGCTCCACCGTTCGCGCGTCCCGAGGCGCTTCGCGCCTCGCGCTCGACCACCCACGGCCGCTTCTTGATCGCCCCGAGCCCGAGGATGGCGGTCTCGGGGTAGTTGATGATCGGCGTCGCGTACTCCCCGCCGATGGCCCCGAAGTTGGTGACGGTGAAGGTGCCGCCCTGCATCTCCTCCCGGCTGATCGACCGGTCCCGGGCCTTGGCGACGAGTTCGTTCGCCTCGCTCGCGATGTCGAGCAGTGACTTCTCGTCGGCGTCCCGAACGACGGGGACCATCAGCCCGGCGTCGGTGGCGGTAGCGATCCCGACGTTGTACTCGCCGCGCTTGACGATCTCCTCGTTGTCCTCGTCCAGCTGTGAGTTGAGGATGGGGTACTCCCGGAGCGCGGCGACGACGGCCTTGACGACGAAGGGAAGGTAGGTCAGGTCGATCCCGCGTGCCTCGGCCCGCTCGGCGAGGTCCTCGCGGGCCGCGACCAGCTCGGTCACGTCCACCCGATCGTGGTGGGTGACGTGTGGCGCGGTGAACTTCGACCGCTCCATCCGTTGCCCGATGGTCCGGCGGACGCCGCGGTAGGGGATCTGCTCGTCGGTGCCGGCGGCGACCTCGGCGCGCTCCGACTCGGCCGCCGTGCCCTCACCGCGCTCGCTGCCAGCCGAAACCGCCTCGGCGTCGGCCGCCTGCGCTTCACGCTGGGACTCGGCGTACTCCCGGACCGCCTCGGTCGTCACGACGGCCTCGCCGTCCCGTTCCCCGGTCGCGGGCACGGCGTCGATGTCCACGTCGAGTTCCTTCGCGACGCCGCGGGTCGCCGGCGTCGCCAGCGTCCGGTCGCGGTCGGCCCCTTCTCGCGGGACCGATCCCGCGCCCTCCGTCGTCGGCTGGTCGCCCTCGGCGACGGTCGGCTGGGCACCGCCGAGGGGCTCCTCGGCCTCCGCGACGACGGCTTCGGGATCGTCCCCGGCGGCGTCGGTCGCGGTGTCGTCGGTCCCGTCGCCCGGCTCGGGTCCGTCCGCCGGGATCGTCTCCTCCGTCGCGGTGTCGTCGGTCTCGGCCGCGGTGTGGACGTCCATCTCCGTGATACGTCCGCCCGGGCCCGAGCCCTCGACGGTCCCGAGGTCGACGCCGAGTTCGCGGGCCAGTCGGCGGGCGCTGGGCGCGGCGAACACCCGGCCGCCGGACTCGCCGTTCTCTCCCGGGCCGGCGGGCTCTTCGGGCGTCTCGATCTCCTCGGCATCCGCTTCGGTCGCGGTCGCCGTCTCGTCGGGTTCGGTCGCTTCCTCTGGTTCCTCACCCTCCACAGAGTCGGACTCCGTCCGACTTGCTCCCGACTCGCTTCCCTCGTCGGGAACGTCGAAGACGATGATGACCTCGCCGACGGGGACCACGTCGCCGGCCTCGGCACGCAGTTCTTTGACCGTCCCGTTCACCGGCGACGGGACCTCGACGACGGCCTTGTCGGTCTCGACCTCGGCGACGGGCTGGTCCTCCGAGACGGTGTCGCCCGGCTCCACGAGCCACTGGACGATCTCGCCCTCGGCGACCCCCTCGCCCACGTCGGGGAGTTTGAACTCGACCGGCATATCTAAAACTCCACGGTCTCGCGGATGCCGTCCTCGATGCGGGCGGCCTCGGGCAGGTAGTAGTCCTCCAGGGCGTACAGCGGGTAGGGCGTGTCGAAGCCCGTCACCCGGTTGATCGGGGCCTCCTGGTAGAGCAGGACGTCCTCCTGGATGGTGGCGATGATCTCCCCGGCCAGTCCGCCCGTCTTTGGGGCCTCGTGGACGACGACCGCGCGGCCGGTCTTTTTGAACGACTCCTTGATGGCCTCCTCGTCCATCGGCGAGAGCGTGCGGAGGTCGACCACCTCGCAGTCCACGCCCTCGCCAGCCAGGTTCTCGGCGGCCTCCATCGTCGGGCGGGTCATCGCACCCCAGGTGAACACGGACACGTCCGTCCCCTCCCGGCGGACCGCGGCCTCACCGAGGGGCACGGTGTAGGGCTCGTCGGGCACCTCCTCGCGGAACGCCCGGTAGATGAGCTTCGGTTCGAGGAAGATCACCGGGTCCGGGTCCCGGATCGCGGAGGCGAGCAGCCCCTTCGTGTCGTAGGGCGTCGAGGGGATCACCACTTTCAGGCCGGCCTCGTGAACGAAGAACGCTTCCTTGGACTCGGAGTGGTGTTCCGGCGCGCGGATCCCGCCGCCGTAGGGGGCGCGGACGACCATCGGGCAGGTGAACCGCCCCCGGCTCCGGGTCCGCAGGCGCGCGGCGTGGGAGACGATCTGGTCGAAGGCGGGGTAGATGAACCCCATGAACTGGATCTCGGGCACCGGGCGCAACCCGTAGGCGGCCATGCCGACGGCGGTGCCGACGATGCCGGATTCGGCCAGCGGCGTGTCGATCACCCGGTCCTCGCCGAACTCCTCGATGAGGCCCTGCGTGGCCCGGAAGACGCCGCCGTTCTCGCCCACGTCCTCGCCCATCACGAGCACGTCGTCGTCCCGTTGCATCTCGCCGTAGAGGCCGTCCCGGACGGCCTGTACGAGCGTCAACTCCTGCGCGTCGGTCTCGGTGTCGGTTGTCTGACTCATGTTATTCGAGGAGGGCGTCGTCGCCGTGTCGGTCCCTGACGCGCTCCAAGTACTCTAGCTGTTGCTGTAAGCGTTGGGGCATCTCGGCGTAGACGTGCGCGAACATCTCCTCGGGTTCGGGGCGCTCGACCGACTCCGCCGCGTCGATGGCTTCTGCGACCCGGTCCGCGTTCTCCGCCTCGATGGCGTCGATCCGCTCGTCGTCGAGCAGGCCCCGCTCCCGAAGGAACGTCTCCAGCCGCGGGACGGGATCCTTGCGCTTCCACTCCTCGACCTCCTCGTCGTCGCGGTAGACCGACGGATCGTCGGCGGTGGTGTGGGCCCCGAAGCGGTACTGGACGGCCTCGATCATCGTCGGCCGCGACTCGCCCTCGGCGGGATCCGTGGCCTTCTCGACGGCCTCGCGGGTGACCCGATAGACCGCCAGCGGGTCCATCCCGTCGACCTGCACGCCATCGAAGCCGTAGGCGTGGGCCTTCTGGGCCAGCGTCGCGCTCGCGGTCTGGCGCTCCCGGGGCACCGAGATTGCCCACTGGTTGTTGTTACAGAACAAGACCGTCGGCACGTCGAACACGCCGGCGAAGTTCATGCCCTCGTGGAAGTCGCCCTCGCTGGTCGCGCCGTCCCCGAAGTAACAGAGGAAGGCCCTGTTCTCGCCCTTCAGCTTCGAGGCCCACGCCGCCCCCGTCGCGTGTGGGACCTGCGTGGCGATGGGCACCGCCATCGTGAACATGTTGACCTCTTCGGGGACGGCGTTGCCGCCCTCGTGGCCCATCCAGAACAGCAGGACCTGCTTCAGGGGCACGCCGCGCACCATCGCCGCGCCGGCCTCGCGGTAGCTCGGGAACAGCCAGTCCTCCTCGTCCAGCGCGTGGGCACTGCCGATCTGTGAGGCCTCCTGGCCGGACAGCGGTGGGTAGGTCCCCATCCGGCCCTGGCGCTGGAGGCTCACGGCCCGCCGATCGAAGTGCCGGGCCAGCGTGATCTCCCGATACATGTCGACGAGTTCCTCGTCGTCCAGGTCCGGCACCGTCGCGCCCTCCCGGACCTGGCCGTCCTCGTCGAGGATCTGGACCCGTTCGCCCGGGTCGCGCTGTACGGTACTCATACTGCCCTCCGACAACACATACCATACACGTCGCGGCGCTCGGTAATAGGCTTTTGGCAAATACCTTTCGTTACCACGCAATCTTGCGCCCGCGACTCCGCGGTCGGTCGATGATCGCCTGTCGTTTTCGCATTTTCGGGGCAGAAACGGACCAGAACTGGACGAACGTCTCACAGTGTGGGCCGTCTACGTCGGGCCCGACTCACGCGTTCACGGTCAGCGGTCCGCGCGCCTGGTGACACAAGGCTTATTCTGGCTGCCCGACTCGCCCCGATATGTCATTCGGGGATCCTTTTCGCCTCTGTATACAGTATTTCGTTGCTTTGCTGACTCTTTTACTGGCCTTCGACGTCGGTATCCTCGGTGGGACGCTCGCGCCGTTGGTCCATCTCGACGGATGGGGTGAGCCCTTGCTCGTCCCCGCCATGGCAGTATTGTACCTACTCCTCCTCGCTCCGCTGGCGCTGATTGCGATCGATCCGACGCGTGACCTGTCGGGCTCGGGTTGGCAGTCGGTGACCGGTCACAGCCTAGTCGGCGCGGCTCTCGGTGCCGTCGTCGGTGGCGGTCTGGTATTCGGGATTCCTGACTGGCTGTCGACGACGCTGCCGCTCGTAGCACTGTCGGCGACCGCCGCTGCGTTCGTCTTCGCGGGCGACGCGGTACCGGTTCGCGGCCTCGATACGGCCATGTGGGGTGTCGCAGGGACGGTCTGCCTGTTCGTCGTGCCGGTGGTGCTGTCGTTGTTCCTCGGCGGCATCGGCTCCGTGTTGGCCGTCCCAGTCGGGGCCGTCTCTGTCCTGGCGGTCCGGCACTGGCTGGGGACGCACTCACCCGTCGACCGCCGCGTCTCGATCTCGCTCGCGCTCGTCTTCGGTCTCGTCGCCGGCGGTGTGATAGCTCACGACCTGTCCGGTCCGCGACCGACGGCCGAACTCGACGCCGGAACGTCGGTGAACCTCTCGGCCGCCGACGTCCGATGGTACGGGGTTAGCGACCACGCGACCGAGCGGCCGATGGTCCGGGTCGGGACGGTCACCGTCACTAACACGTTCGGGTTCTCCCGGACTGCCGACCTCCCCGTGTACCGGGCCTGTCTCGACGGGCCCAACGGGACGCGCCCCTCGGCGTGGGGTCCGTCCGCGTCCCCGGTCGAGACCGCCGGGACGGTCAGCCCCGTCGACGAGATCCGGCTCGACGGCGGGGAGCGCCGCCGGTTCCCGGTCGTCGTCCTCCTCGACCAGGTCGAGGGGCGCTCCGTTCCCACGGTCCGTGCTCTGGGACAGGTCCCGGTCCAGCGAGCCGATAGCTGTCCCGGAAGTACGGACGGGCCGGCGCTGGTGCTGGTCCCTGTCGACAGCAGTGACTGAGGGTAAGTGTTACGCCTGGGAACGGACGGTCACGATCATGCCGGTTCGTCTCGGAACCGCGTGATCGGCACGTCCGAGATACCGTCGTAGTCGTCGTCGGCACCGACGAGTAAGGTCCCGTCGACGTGGGTCGCCGTCGCGAGCGCGAACGCGTCTCCGAGTGCAGGCGCGTGGCGGGACTTGAAATCGGAGGCAAGCCGCCACGTCTCTGCCGTATCGATACGTTCGATCCCGCTCTCTTCGAGTACGTCGACGACCATTTCGGCGCGTTCTTCGCTGTCGAGTCCTCGCACCACGTAGTGGACCTCCGCGAGGTTGACCGCCGAGATGTATCCGTCGACAGGACCCTCCACACCGTCGATGTATCGTTCGACGATGTCGCTACCCGGTTCGTCGCAAAAGTAGGCGATGAGCGGTTCGGCGTCGAATACGACTGTCTCCGGCAAGCTATCCGTCATTCGTCTTTGCCGTCGATCTCGTCGCGCTCGCGGTGGCGCAGGTCCGTCTCCCTGGCGGCATCGCGCTCTCGACTCTCACGGAGCCGTTCCGTCGCCGTCCGTCCCTCGTCGTCGGTTTTTCCTGCCAGTATGCCCCGGAGATCAGTTGCCGAGCGGATCGGTCGGACGACGATTTCGCCCTCGTCCGTCCGGACGAACTTCACACGTCCCGGCGTGTCGATTCCCAACTCCTCGCGGAACTCTTGGGGAATCGTCGCTTGCCCTCGCGACGACACCGAGACGACCTTCTCTGATTCTGTCCCACTCATACTTCCTCTATTCATTATTTCGAGAGGTTCATACTAAACGTTGTTGCTGATGCCGCCGGCCCAGCACCAGTGCGCGACGAAGACTGGATTCCCGATGGTGCTGGTTCCCGAAGGCGAAAATCGACTACTCGCTCGCCCGCGCTCGCTCGCGCGCCTCGGCCGGGTCCTCGCCCTCCAGCACGGCCTCGACGAACAGCTCGCCCGCGCGGTAGGAGGACCGGACCATCGGTCCCGAGGCGCAGTAGAGAAAGCCCAGCTCCTCCTCCGCCACCCTGCGCCACGTCTCGAAGGCGTCGGGGTGGACGTACTCGGAGACTTCCAGGTGCGACCGCGAGGGCTGGAGGTACTGCCCCAGCGTCACCACGTCGACGCCCACCGTCCGGAGGTCCCGGAGAGTCTGGTAGATCTCGTGGTCGTACTCGCCGACGCCCAGCATCAGGCTGGTCTTGGTGTAGATGTCGGACTCCCGATCCACCTGCCGCAACACGGAGAGAGACTGCTCGTAGCCGGCCCGGCGGTCGCGGACGGGCCACTGGAGACGGTCGACGGTCTCGACGTTGTGGGCGATCACGTCCGGTTCGGCGTCGACGATCTGCCGGACGAGTCGCTCCTCGCCCTGGAAGTCGGGGATCAGACACTCGACGAGGATGCCCGGGTGCCGGTCCTTGATCGCGCGGATCGTCTCGGCGAAGTGGCCCGCGCCCTGGTCGGGCAGGTCGTCGCGGTCGACGGACGTGAGGACGACGTAGTCCAGTCCGATCTCGGCGACGGCGTCGGCGACCCGTGCGGGTTCGTCGGGATCGAGCGGCTCCATCCCGCCGGTCTCCACGTCACAGAAGTTGCACCCGCGGGAACAGCGCTCGCCCATGAGCATGAACGTCGCGGTTCCGGGGCCCTCCCGTCCCTCCTCGGCGGCATCCGCCGCCTCGGCATCCGGAGCCGCGTTCGCGGCTCCCGACCAGCACTCCCCGAGGTTGGGGCAGTTGGCCTCCTCGCAGACGGTGTGGAGGTCGTGATCCCGGAGGGTCTCCTTGATGTCGGTGAAACGCTCACCCGACGGCGGGGCCACCTTGAGCCAGTCGGGTTTGCGGGCGCGACTCATTGCGTGGTCGTTGGTGTGGTCCGGCAAAAGACGTTGGGGGTCGACCGCGACGGAAACGCCTATACTCCCGGCACCCTCGGATGCTGTCGTGGCAGAGCACGCCGATCACGAGCCGCGGGTGGCCGTCGAGGAGGTCCTCCCCGACTACGCCGACGCCTTCCCCTTCGAGTCGTTCAACGAGATGCAACGGGAGGCGCTGCCAGCGCTTCTGGAACGGGAGGACAACGTCGTCGTCTCCGCGCCGACCGCCAGCGGCAAGACCGCCCTCGCCGAGGTCGCGATCTGTCGGGTCCTCGATGCGGGCGGTACCGCGCTCTTTCTCGCTCCCCTGCGGGCGCTGACCAACGAGAAGGAGAGCGAGTGGGAGCGCTTCGAAGAGCTGGGCTACTCGGTGTACGTCGTCACCGGCGAGCGCGACCTGAACCCGCGCCGGGCCGAACGGGCCGACATCCTCGTGATGACCCCCGAGAAGGCCGACTCCGCGACGCGCAAACACGACTCGCCGCGCTACGGGTTCGTCACCGACGTGGACTGCTGTATCATCGACGAGGTCCACCTGCTGGACTCGGATCGCCGGGGCTCGGTGCTGGAAGTGACGATCTCCCGACTCCGGCGGCTCTGTGATCCCCGGATCGTCGCGCTCTCGGCGACGATGCCCAACGTCGACGACGTGGCCGAGTGGCTCGACGCCCCCGCCGAGACCACCTTCGCCTTCGGCGAACAGTACCGGCCCGTCCCGCTGGAAGCCGGCGTCAAGACCTACACCCACGGCGAGAACGCCTTCGCCGACAAGTACCGCCGGCTCTACCGCGCGCTGGATCTGGTGGAGCCACACCTGCGGGAGGACGGCCAGGGACTCGTGTTCGTCTCCTCGCGACAGGACACCGTGCAGGCCGCGGAGAAGACCCGCGACGAACTGGCCGAACGGGACGTGCCGATGGGCGCCCGCGGCGACTACGACTTCCACCAGGAGGCCGAACAGCTCCAGAACGAGACGCTCCGCAAATCCGTGCTGGACGGCGTGGGATTTCACCACGCCGGGCTCTCGAAGGAGGACAAGAACCTGGTCGAGAAATGGTTCCGCGAGGGAACCCTCGGACTCCTCTTCTCCACGTCGACGCTGGCGTGGGGGGTCAACCTCCCGGCCCGCTGTGTCGTGATCCGGGACACGAAGCTCCACGACCCCCTCGAAGGCGAGGTCGACATGAGTCCGCTGGACGTGCTCCAGATGCTCGGGCGGGCGGGGCGGCCGGGCTACGACGACCGGGGCTACGCCTGGGTCGTCTGTGACGGAGCCGACGCGGACAAGTACCGGCAGTTGCTCCGGGACGGCAAGGAGATCGAGTCGCGGCTGGCGACGGATCTCGACGCCCACCTCAACGCCGAGATCGTCCTCGGCACGGTTCGGGACGTCGACGACGTGCTGGACTGGATCGAGACGACCTTCTACGCGGTGCGGGCCCGGTCCGCGCCGGACCGCTACGACTCCGAGGGGCAACTGCGCGACCGCGTCAGCGACACCCTCGAAGGGCTGGTCGACCGCGGGTTCGTCGAACGCGATGGCCTCTCGCTCTCGCCGACGCGACTCGGCCGGCTGGCCTCGAAGTTCTACCTCCGCCTGGACACCGCCCGGGAGTTCGCCGACCTGGCGCGCCGGGCCGAGGGCGGTGACGGGGCGGCGACGGAACTCGCCGTCGACGACGCGTTGCGGGCGGTCGCGACCGCCGCGGAGTTCGACAGCGCCAGCGCCCGGAAGGACGAACGCGACGCCGTCCGGGCCGTGCTGGGCGACCGCGCCCGGGACCTCGATCCGGGCCCCCGGAAGGTGCTGGCCATCCTGGATTCGAGCATGGACGGGACGACGCCGACGGAACTCCGGAGCGATGCGTGGGTGATCCGTCAGAACGCCCTCCGCCTGCTGGCCGCGCTCCGGGCGTTCCTCGATCACCTCGGCACGCCGGCGGCGGCCAACCTCGCGGCCCGCGTCGAGGCCCGCGTCGAACACGGCGTCAGCGACGACGCCGTCGGGCTGACGGCGCTGGACGGCGTCGGGTCCGGCCGGGCCTCGCGGCTGGCCGCCGAGGGGCTCCGCTCGCCCGCCGACGCCCGCGAGGCCGGCGTCGCCGGCCTGGTGGATGCCGGCCTCTCGGAGGGCGTCGCGAAGCAGGTCCACGAGAGCGCGCGCTCCCTGCCGGACGTCCGGTTCGACTGGGGCGAGTTCCCCGAGCGGATCGAGCGCGGGAGCAACGAAATGTGCGAGGTGACGGTCACCAACGCCGCCGACGGGGCGCGCGCGGGCGTCCGCGTCACGGTCAACGGCCACGAGATGACGACGACCGACACATACCTCGGGACCACGACGCTCCCCGTGGGCGTCTTCGGCGGCGACGCCGACGCGCTGACCTACACCGCCGAGGTCCACTTCCCCGAACTGCCCCTCCACCCGGTCTCCGCCTCCCGGACCGTCCGGATCGAGTGACTGCGAGAAACGACACCAAAAGCGACGATAAAATCTCTAAACGCCTCTCGACACGTCGTAAAACGACGATCGGGATCGGTAAAACGTCGCCGAACGACGGCAAACTCGCGAAAACGGGGCGAACTCTCGGCAAGCGTCGACCCCTTATATGGAGGTGTCCGTCCAAGGGGGACGTGCAGGGAGACCCACCATGTCCACGCACTTCCCCGCCACGTTCGACGGCATCGCCGACTGGACCGCCCGCGACGGAACCGGCCGCAAGCTCATGGCCCCCGTCCGGTTCGTGGGCTTCTGGAGCGCGGTCGTCCTCCCGCTCGTGTTGTTCCCGATGATGGTCTCGGGACTGGCCGGCTCGTCCCTCCCGCTGTTCGCGGCGCTGGTCGTCGCGAACCTCGCCGGCGCGGTCCTGGGTCGGGACTACAACCGCGACTGATCGCGTGGACGCGTGGGCTCGCCTGCCGCTCCCCCTCCCCGTCCACTCACCGCCGTCGGCCGCGGGTCGGCCACGTCCTCCCCGCCGACGCTTCCGGACGTTTATGTATCGGACCGCGACCAGCCCGGGCCATGCACGGAGCGACGCGCGTGCTGGCGGGGGAGTGTACGGTCGTCGACGGGGACGAGCGCGAGCGACGCGGCGAGGTGGTCGTCGTCTGCAAGCCCGACGACACGGTGTTGGTCCACGACGCGGAGGGCTACCAGCCGGTCGCCTGGCTCACCCGACCCGAGACGCTGACGGTCGCGGCCGGCGTCCTCACCGCCACCGACGGCGACCGGTTCCTGCGGGTCGAGGTCCACGAGGAGTACGCCGACGAGGACCACCCGGTCTCGACGGCGGGGATTCCGGTCGGCGACTGTCCGGACTGTAACGGCCGCCTCGTCCGGGACGACGGGGCGGTGACCTGTCTCGACTGCCGGGCGACGTACGGCCTCCCGCGTGACGCGACGGTCCTGACCGACGTTGCCGACTGCGACTGCGGGTGCCCGCGGATGCGCGTCGAGCGCGGACGTGCGTTCGAGGTCTGCATCGACAGGGACTGCGAGTCCCTGGACGAGGCGGTCCGGGCAGCCTTCGACCGCGAGTGGGGCTGTCCGAACTGTGACGGCGATCTCCGGATCCTCCGACGGGGCGGCCTCCTCGCCGGCTGTGAGCACTACCCCGACTGCGAGACGGGGTGGGGCGTCCCGACCGGCACCGTGGTCGAGGAGTGTGACTGTGGCCTGCCGGTGTTCGAGACCGCGAACGGACGGCGGTGCCTCGACAGCGGGTGTGACCGCGCCCGGTCGGCCCCCGCAGGGCCGTCGTGATCGCCGCGTCGAGACCGTGGGTGCTTTGTCGGCGCGCGGGCGAGGACCGGTATGGACGCGACGCTGGCTTCGGGCGTGGTCCGTGCCGGCCGCCAGGCCCGCGAGCAGTTCCACGACGCTCGCGGCTACGGCGATCCCGACGGCGAGAGCGTGCGCCTCGCGCCGGTCGAGGCCGCCCACCTGCTCTACCGCGGGGACCTCGATGCGGTCGACGGGATGGGCTTCCGGGAGTTTCTGGCCTCGGCGGCCTGCCCGGACCTGCACTTCCTGGTCTACAAGGACCTCCGGGACCGGGGCTTCTACCTCTCGCCGACCGGGGCCGACTGGGTGGGCGACCACGGGGACGCCGACCTGGTGGTCTACCCCCGCGGGAAGGGACCCTGGGACGACGAGATCGCCTACCGCGTGCGGGTCGTCAGCGAGCGCGCGACTGTCCCGGCCGCACAACTGGGCGACGTGGTGCTGGCGGTCGTCGACGAAGAGAGCGAGATCACGTATCTGGAGACCGATCGACCGGAGATCGAGGGATCGACCGACTACGACCCGCCCGCCGACGTGCCCGGCTCCCTGCTCGACGATCGGGTGCTGATCTGGGATCCGCCCGCCGACGTGTACGAACACGGGTTCTACGGCCAGCCGCTGGACCGGGACGGCGAGGCGGTCGAGACCCTCCAGCTCTCGCTGGTCGAGGCCGCCTACCTCGTCCGGCGGGGCGCGCTCGCGCTGGGGACCGACGACGACGAGCGGGCCGTCCTCGAACGCGGGCGAACCGTGGAGGGCGACCGGTTCGACCGCCGGCTCCGGGTCTACACGGCGCTCCGGGACGCCGGCGTCGTGCCCAAGACCGGCTACAAGTTCGGCGCTGACTTCCGGACCTACGCGGACGTGGCGTCGGTCTCGGAGCTGGGTCACTCGGAGTTGCTGGTGCGGGCCGTGCCCGACGACCACGCCTTCGCGCCGCGGGATCTGGCGCTGGACGTGCGCCTGGCCGGCGGCGTCCGCAAGCGGATGGTGTTCGCGCTGGTCGGCGCGGACATCCAGTGGCTCTCGGCCGAGCGGCTGACGCCCTGAGTGGAAACGGTTAAACACCTGCTGGCGGTTACGTCCACGCAAGATGGCCGCTTCCGTCGGATGGCGCTGGCACTGGCGAACGCCGGAAGCGGACAGTCTCGCGACCCCGGCCGCCCGATGAAGGCGGTCGCGGTGGCGTTGCTCCCTTCGCTTTTCGAGTGCCCGACAGACAGACACCGGATACGATACAGATGACACGCGACACAGACCGAGAGACCGAATCGACCGGGGACGACCCGGAAACAGCCGAACAGGTGCGACCGGACGGCGGAGCCGCCGGTGCCGACGACGTGGCGCTGGACCCGTGGGGCTCCTCGACGGTCTCGGACTACCGCAAGCTGTTCGAGGAGTTCGGCATCGAGGGGTTCGACGAGGTCCTCGACGAGGTGCCCGACCCCCACTACCTGATGCGCCGCGGCGTGATCTTCGGCCACCGCGACTACCGCGCCGTCGCCCGGGCCATGCGCGACGACGAGCCCTGGGCCGCCCTCTCGGGGTTCATGCCGACCGGCGATCCCCACATCGGCCACAAGATGGTCTTCGACGAGATCATCTGGCACCAGCGACGGGGCGGGGACGCCTACGCCCTGATCGCGGACCTGGAGGCCCACAGCGCCCGCGGGCTCTCCTGGGACGAGATCGACGAACACACGCGTGACTACGTCCTGAGCCTGCTGGCGCTGGGCTTCGATCCCGAGGACGGCGACCTCTACCGCCAGTCGACCAACCGCGAGGTGCAGGACCTGGCCTTCGAGCTCGGGATCGAGGCGAACTTCTCGGAGTTCCAGGCCATCTACGGCTTCGACGGGGAGACCGACGTGTCCCACATGCAGTCGGTCGTCACCCAGATGGCCGACATCCTCTATCCCCAGCTGGACGAGCCCAAGCCGACGGTGATCCCGGTCGGGCCGGACCAGGACCCGCACATGCGCTTCGCCCGGGACCTGGCCGAGCGGATGCGCTTCTTCAAGGTGACCGACGCCTTCGCCAGTTTCGAGCTGACCGACACCGAGCGGGAACTGGTCGCGGTCGCGTACGACCGCCGTTCGGAGTTCGCCGAGGACCCGGACCGCCCGCGGTGTGGCGAGGCCGCCGACTGGCTGGCCGACTACGAGACGGATGCCACGGGGGCGCGCGACTCCGCGGTCGAGAAGCTCGACAACGCCGGCAAGGAGCCCCTCCGGCCGCGGGTCCGGTTTTTCGCCCGGCGGGCCACCGACGAGGCCTTCGACGCCCTCGTCGAGGCCATCGACGGTGAGAAACGGCGCTACGAGGGCCACGTCGACGCCTTCGAGATGGATCGCGAGGCGGCCGAGGAACTCGCCCGGCAGGTCGAAGCCGACCACGGCGGCTACGGGTTCGTCCCGCCGTCGTCGATCTACCACCGGTTCATGACCGGCCTCACCGGCGGGAAGATGTCCTCCTCGATCCCGGCGAGTCACATCAGCCTGCTCGACGACCCCGAGGAGGGCTACGACAAGGTGAAGGCGGCGACGACCGGCGGCCGCGAGACCGCCGAGAAACAGCGCGAGAAAGGCGGGAAGGCCGACGAGTGCCCGGTGTACGAACTGTACGCCTACCTCCTGGCCGGCGACGACGACGAGTTCGCCAAGGAGGTCTACGACGAGTGCGTCGGCGGTGACCGCCTCTGTGGCGGCTGCAAGGAGCAAGCCGCCGAGCTCATGCGGGAGTTCCTCGAGGACCACCAGGAGAAACGCGAGGAGTGGGCCGACGAGCTGGACGAGCTCGACTTCGAGTTCGACTCGCCCCGGAAGCGGACGGGCGGGGACTGACGGGGCAGGCCGTCGTCGCGCGACGCCCCGCTCTCAGAGCCCGTCGAGCGCGGCGACGAGCAGTTCCGCGGTCGCCTCGGCGGCGGCCTCGCCGCCCTCGGTCGTGACCTTCACGACCTCGCTCCCGGTGTCGACCAGTACCGAGGCGGCCTCGCCGCTCCCCTCGATCAGCATCTCGACCGTCCGATCCCCGGCGTCGACGACGGTGTCGGCCCGTTCCGCGGCGATCTCCGCGTCCGGCTCAGCGAGGGTCGTCACGTCGAAGTCGCCGGCTTCCGGGACGGTCGCGCCGTCGAGGACTCGCTCGATGGCCGACGGCCCGAGCCCGAAGTCCTCGAGTCCGTCCTGGAGTTCGAGTGCCACGTCCGTCAGCGGCGTCGGGTCGGCCAGCGGCACCGCCTCCGACAACAGGTCGGCGACGGTGTCCCGGTTTCGCTCTCCCGATTCGCGATCGTCCATGTGTGGTCGTGGCGACAGGTCGTCCATAGGTCTTGCGCTCGCGGGCCACAGCGGTACGTTTTTGCCCGCCTGTCCCGACCGTTCGGACATGGCATCCGAACCCCACCGTCGGTCGGTCGTTCGCCAGGGAGCCGCGAGTCCGGGGTTCGCCTTCTTCTTCGCCGCGTGAGTCGGGCGGCGGAGTTCGGCCGGCGGGGAGACTCGCCGGGCGGACGAAACCGACCGCGCGCGAGTGAGAACCGTTAACTGACAGACCCGCGCGGTACGTAACAACGAGTACCTACGCATGAAACTGCCACAGGCACAACTCGCGGTGCTGGAGGCCGCGAGCGCGGACGAGCAACGAACCGTCGACCGGGTCGCCGAGGCGGCCGACCTCGAACCCGAGACCGCCACCCGCGCCGCCTTCGAACTCGAAGACGAGGGGCTGCTGGCGGTGACCGAACGCACCACGAGCGACGTGGAACTGACCGACGAGGCCCGCCGGTACGTCGAGGAGGGCCTGCCCGAACTGCGGCTCTACGAGGCCGCCGTCGAACTGGGGGCCGACGAGGAGCCGGTCCAGCTCGGGCAGGTCATCGGCGCGGCCGGGCTGGAAGGCGAGACCGTCGACATCGCGCTGTCGAACTACGCCCGGAAGGGGTACGGCGAGATCGAGAGCGGCGAGGTCACCGCGGACCCCGAGGCCGACCCCGAGGCCGACGACGAGGCGACGACGCTGTCCGCCCTCGCAGAGGGTTCGGGGTCGTACGCCCGCGAGACGGCGCTGGAGGACCTGGACAGCCGCGGTCTGATCGAGCAGACCGAGAACGTGATCCGCTCGGTGACGCTGACCGACGAGGGCGTCACCGCCCTGCAGGAGGGGGTCGAAGCCGCCGAGACCGTCGGGCAGGTCACCTCGGAGATGCTGACCAGCGGCGAGTGGCGGGACGCGGAGTTCGCCGAGTACAACGTCGAGGCCGAAGCGGAGCGGGTCGTCCCCGGCCGCAAGCACGCCCTCCGGGAGATGGCCGAACGGGTCAAAGACGTCCTCGTCGGGATGGGGTTCCAGGAGATGCAGGGGCCACACGTCGACGCGGACTTCTGGATCAACGACTGCCTGTTCATGCCCCAGGACCACCCGGCGCGCAACCACTGGGACCGGTTCGCCCTCGATACGCCCGAGTCCATCGACGAACTCCCCGAAGACCTCGTCGACGCCGTCGAGTCGGCCCACCGCGAGGGCGTCGGCCCGGACGGCGAGGGCTACCACTCGCCGTGGGACCTGGACTTCGCGAAGGCGCTGGCCCTGCGGGGACACACCACCTCCCTGACGGCCCGACACCTCTCCGGGGAGGCGCTGGGCGAACTGGAGCCGCCACAGCGCTTTTTCTCCATCGAGAAGGCCTACCGCAACGACACGCTGGACGCGACCCACCTGCTGGAGTTCTTCCAGATCGAGGGGTGGGTGATGGCCGAGGATCTCTCCGTTCGGGACCTGATGGGCACCTTCACCGAGTTCTACGAGCAGTTCGGCATCACCGACATCGAGTTCAAGCCCCACTACAACCCCTACACCGAACCGAGCTTCGAGCTGTTCGGCCGCCACCCCGAGACGGACGAGCTGATCGAGATCGGCAACTCGGGCATCTTCCGGCCCGAGATGCTGGAGCCGCTGGGCGTCGACTGCGACGTGATGGCGTGGGGACTGGCCCTGGAACGGTTGTTCATGCTCGCGACCGGCGCGGAGGACATCCGGGACGTCCACGGGACGCTGGTCGATCTGGAGTTCCTGCGGGAAGAGGAGGTGACCTACTGATGCCAACCGTCGAAATCGACCCCGACGAACTGCGCACGCTGACCGGTTACGACGAGAAATCGGACGCACAGCTCAAGGAGGACCTGTTCGGGCTCGGCCTCGAGTTCGAGGGCGAGACCGACGACGGCGAGTTCGAACTGGAGTTCGCCCCCGACCGACTGGATCGCCTCTCCGTGGAGGGCGTGGCCCGCTCGCTGCGCTACCAGTACGGCGACGACCGCGGCGTGTACGTCCCGAACACGAACGACGCCGAGTGGACCATCCGCGTCGCGGACGTGCCCGAGGACCGCCCCTACGTGACGGGCGCTGTCGTCCGCGGGCTGGATCTGGACGAGGCGGCGCTGGACTCGCTGATCCAGCTCCAGGAGAAACTCCACGCGACGATGGGCCGCCAGCGCGCGAAGGGGGCCATCGGCGTCCACGACCTGACGATGCTGAAGGGGGACACGCTGCGGGCGGACGACGACCGCGCGAGGTCGGTCACCTACACGGGGATCGACCCCGAGGGCGACACCTTCGTCCCGCTGGAGGGTGACGCCGAGCTGACGCCCGCCGAGGTCCTCGCCGAGCACCACATCGGGCAGGAGTACGCCGACCTCGTGGCCGACTACGCGTCGATGCCGGCCATCTACGACCAGATCGGGCTGTTCTCGTTCCCGCCGGTGGTCAACGGTCGCCGGACGGAGGTCAGCGAGGACTCGCGGGACCTCTTCGTCGAGATGACCGGCACCGACCAGTGGACGGTCGACAAGATGCTGAACATCGTCTGTTACGCCCTGGACGCCCGGGGCGGGAAAGTCGAGGAGGTCCGCGTCGAGTACACCGACGAGGCACCCGCCACGCCCGAGGCCGGGAGCGAACTGGTCCGGCCGGACCTGGCGACCAAGCGAAAGACCGTCGAACACGGCGACGTCGAGACGATGCTCGGCGTCGACCTGGACGAGGACGAGGTGGTCGACCTGATCGAGCGCGCCGGGATGGACGCCGAACGGGCCGAGACCGACGACGGCGCGGCCGCCTACCGCGTCGAGGTGCCGCCCTACCGGGTCGACGTGCTCCACCCCGTGGACCTGATCGACGACGTGGGCCGGGCGTACGGGTTCAACGACCTCGAACCGCGCTACCCGGACGTGTCGACGGTCGGTGGCCGTCACGAACGCTCCCGGCTGGCGGACGCCGTCCGGGACCGGCTGGTCGGACAGGGCTTCGAGGACCTGCTGAACTTCCACCTGATCGACGCCGAACAGAACTACGAGCGCCTCGGTGTCGAGCCGGGCACCGACGCCTTCGGCGGCGGCGAGGCCGTCACCATCGAACAGCCCTACAGCGAGGACTTCACGATGGTGCGCTCGTGGGCGCTGCCCTCGATCATGATGGTCCTGGAGAACAACACTCACCGCGCGTACCCCCAGGACCTCGCGGAGGTCGGCTTCTCGGCACAGGTCGACGGGAGCGAGAACACCAACGTGGCGGAACGGCGGACCGTCGCCGCGGCGCTGTGTCACGCCGGGGCCTCCTACGAGGACGCCAAGGCCGCGCTCCGGGCGCTGGTGGACGCCTTCGACAGGGACCTCGAAACCCCCGCCACGGAACACCCGACCTTCATCTCCGGTCGCACCGCGAGCGTCGTCGTCGACGGCGAGGCGGCCGGCGTCGTCGGCGAGGTCCACCCCGAAGTGATCGTGGAACACGACCTCGAACTCCCCGTGGCGGCGTTCGAGTTCGATCTGGACGCCCTGCGGTGAGTGCCGGTACGGCTCTCCGGTCTCGCTCCGCTCGCGGGGTCTGCGTTTTTCGATGCGAGGTCAGTCGGCGACAGCCGGGACGCTCCGCTCGGAGCCGAAGTCGTCGCCGGTGATCTCGAAGCGTGCGCCGCCGGTTTCGCTCTCGGTGACGGTGATCTCCCAGCCGTGGGCCTCGACGATGGTCCGGATGATCGCGAGGCCGAAGCCGGTGCCGTCCTCGGCGGTCGTGTAGCCCTGTTCGAGGACGGCGTCGCGTTCGTCTTCGGGGATCCCGGGGCCGTCGTCTTCGACGAAGAAGCCGTTCGGGAGGTCGCCGACGGTGACGGTCACCTCGGGAGCCTGCGACTGAGGGCTCGTGGAACCGTGTTCCGCGGCGTCCTCGGGAGCCTGCGACTGAGGGCTCGTGGAACCGTGTTCCACGGCGTTGCGGAAGAAGTTCTCGAACATCCGGCGCAGGCGGGTGCGGTCGCCCTCGACCGCGGTGTCGGACTCGGCCCGGAGGGTCGCTGGTCCCGTGTCGACGGTCTCCCAGGCCTCGGTCGCGACCGCGGCGAACCGGACGCGCTCGGTGTCGCCCACCGACTGCCCGCTCTTCGCGAGCGTCAACACGTCGTCGACGATCTCACCCATCCGGTCGAGGGCGTCCCTGGCGGGGCCGACGTGGTCGCTGTCGGTCTCGCGCTCGACCAGTTCGAGGTGGCCGTCGGCGACGGCCAGCGGGTTGCGGAGGTCGTGGGAGACGATGCTGGCGAAGTCCTCCAGCTGGTCGTTCTGCCGTTTGAGTTCCCGGTTCTGCTCGCGGAGCTTGCGCTTGCGGCGCTCCCGGTCGGTCACGTCGTGGATCAGCGCGACCAGCCCGTCGGCCTCGCCGTCGCCGAGACTCGTGATCAGGACGTCGAAACAGCGCTGGTCGCCGTCGGGGGTCTCGACCCAGATCCCGGTGAACCGCCCGTCCATGGTCCCGCTCTCGGCGTCGAAAAACGACGGCGTACCGTCGACGAAGATGTCCGGCGGGATGACCGACTGGACGTGGTTCCCGACGACCCGATCGCCCTCACGCGCGAGGATGCGCTTGCCCATCGGGTTGATGTCGACGATCCGGCCGGCGTGATCGAGAACCATGAAGCCCGTCGCCATCTCCTCGATGGCCCGCTCGCGTGCGATGGGGGAGAGGTTCTTCGAGTGACGGCTGAAAAGCCCCAGGATCGGCTGGAGCGGGAGGAACTCGTATCCCCGGTAACTCACGAGCGCCAGGAGCGAGAGGGTGCCAAAAAGCAGGAAGCCAAGCGGCGTGAGCGTCTGGTACGGCGTCGGGCTCAGGCCCGCCACGCTCAGGAACTGACAGACGTGCAGGAAGACGATCAACAGGAGCAGGAAGAACGTTCGCTTGCGAAAGACGTTGCGCGTGCCCAGGAACATCCGGAACAGGAGATACTCGCTGACGAACAGCAGGGCGTAGCCGTAGGCGTGCTGGGCGACGAGCACGGGACCGTACTTGACGAACAGCGACGCCCCCGCCGCGCCGGCCGCGAGCGCCCCCTCGGCGAACACGAGGGGACTCCCCGACAGTGCCAGCGCACCGAGTATCGTCGGTTCGAGTAGCAACACGGCGATCAGGGGCGAACTGACGTAGTCCTCGTGGCCGGTGTACTCGAGGGAAAACAGCAGCCACAGCGGCGGGGTAAACACCATTCCGACGACGGTCAGGCCGCTGCCCAGCATCCGAATCGAGTGGGTCGTGTTCGAGACGACGACCGCCTGGCCGAACGCCCAGGCCGCGACGGCGAGGGCCGCGACCGACAGCCAGGTCGCCCCGGTCTTGGGTCGCTCCCGCCAGACGGCCGCGGCGACGGTCAGTCCCAGCGTTCCCGAGACCGCGAGCGGGAACGTCAATCCGGCGAGGTGCCAGGTCACTGGTTCGTATAGAAACCCCAACTGGTTAAAAACTCCCGGCGGTTACTGTCGCTGATCCGCCGGTCTCAGTCCAGATCCGCACCGATGGCGTCCGCGACGCTGTCGAATCCGTCCTGCTCCAGCAGGTCCAGCAGGCCGCGGTTGATGTCGCGGGCGATCCCCGGCCCGCGGTAGACCAGACCGGTGTACAACTGGACCACGCTCGCGCCCGCGCGTATCTTCCGGTAGGCGTCTTCGGCGGTCGCGACGCCGCCGACGCCGACGACCGGTGCGTCCGTCCGTTCGGCGACGAACCGGACCATCTCCGTGGCCCGGCGCTCGATGGGTTTCCCGGAGAGGCCGCCCGTCTCGGCGCGGTTGGGGCTGCGCAACGAGGCCGGCCGGTCCGTCGTCGTGTTCGTGGCGACCACGCCGTCGAGATCCAGCTCGGCGACCAGACCGAGTGCGTCCTTGACTGCGGGTTCGGGCAGGTCCGGCGAGAGCTTGACCAGAAGCGGCGCGGCACCGGCGTCCTGCAGCTCCCCGAGGATCGCTTCCATCGAGTCGCGGTTCTGGAGGGCCTCGAACCCCTGGGAGTTGGGACAGGAGACGTTGACGACGAAGAAGTCGCCACCGCCGGACGCGTTCCCGTCCGGCGAGGCCCCCCTCGCTTCGCTCGCGGGACCACCCTCGGCGACCTGTTCGTAGGTCTCGCGGTAGTCCGCGGGGGCGTTTTCCGGGGCGACGTGTTCGGACTTGGCGACGTTGACCCCGACCGGAACGGGGGCGTCGGTGGCCGCCAGTCGCTCGCCGACGACGGCCGCGCCGTCGTTGTTCAGCCCCATCCGGTTGATCAGGGCCTCGTCCTCGCGGAGGCGGAACATCCGCGGTCGGGGATTGCCCTCCTGGGGGACGGCCGTGACGCCGCCGACCTCGACGAAGCCGAAGCCCAGCGCGGCGAGGGCCCCGGGGATCTCGGCGTTCTTGTCGAATCCGGCCGCGACGCCGACGGGGTTGGGGAACGTCTGCCCGAACGCCTCGACGGTCAGGCGGTCGTCGTCGACGGTGTAGTGCCGGGCCATCGCGTCCGCGACCGGCGTCCCGTCGACGGCGTCGAGCAAGCCGTGGACGCTCCGGTGAGCGGTCTCGGCCGGAAGCCTGAACAACAGCGGTTTCGCGAGTTCGTAGATCACACTCTTCCCTCGTGTCGTGAGCGATGGGCCGAAGACTGCGGTGTCAGAACTCGTGTTCGACGTCCTCGGGGTCGGCTTTCTGGATGATGATCTTGTTGTCACGTACCCGGACGAACACCTCGTCGCCGATCTCCATGCCGGCGACTGCCAGTTCGTCCTCGTGCAGGTTGATGTGGACGTTGTGGTACTCGCCATCCTCGTCCTTGGCACCACTCGGACTCAGCTTCTTTTTTCGCACCATCGCGCTATCGTACGTCGTGGTTCGCCGGAGGAGTTACTTAAGCTTACCGTGCGAGCGCTCGACCGTTCCCCGCGGTACCGTCCCATGCTTCTGCCGTAGCGGTCGCCGATCGAGCGCGCCCGCGCGCCACGGCGTGGAAAACCCACCCGATATCGCCCGATTCACACCCAAACTCCCCGACGGTTTACGAAATGGCATATAAATGCACCGCCGGACGGCGCGGGATCCGGGGGTATATTTATGGTGGGTCATGTGCTGAATTGACACGGAGCGGCAAAAACCATGGCACGTGACCAAGACAAGCGCAACTTCGCGCTTCGAGAAGCGAACGGTGAGGAGTCGAGTGTCTTCTCCGGCGGGACACCTCGACAGGCGGCACTGAAAGCGGCCCGGCGGCTCGACCCGGCCAGCAGTGAGTCCGCCGCCGACCGAACGGAGCTTCGACTCCGCGAGAAAGGGACGCACAAGGTCCACATCTACGAAGGGTGGGCCTGGGAGGAAGAAGCGCCAGACGACAAACCGGACTGGATGCCCGACGAGATCACCAAAGGAAACGTCGAGAAACAGGGTGTCGAACACCTCGAGGAAATCTGAGTACGCGGCTTCGTCGGAGCCCCTCTTCTCGTTCCCTCGCGCGCACGAACACCCACAGACATAACCCGTTCTCGTTGTAATTCCCGACCGCGTGGAACCACCCGGCCAGACCGAACGCACCACGCGCGGAATGACCGGCCGGCCTCCGCCCACGCCACAGTTCTCGCCGAACCGGCTGGCCCAACGTACTAGAACACAAACATATAAGATCATCGTAAAAAGAGCGAGCGCGCGCGAGCAGTCCCCATGGAATCGCCTGCCGTATCGGCTCCGGTCCGACGGGCTTAAGTGCATCACCCCCATCCGGAAAAATACGAACGCGGGGCGGTGGGACACTCCCGCCGCCCGGCGGTCTGCATCGATCCCCTTATATCTACGAAGGGGATTCAGGCAAGTACGCACGGTCTTCCCGGATGCGGGTTCCGGGCGAGACCGTTCCGATGCCCTTAAGTGTAACAGGGCACTCGGACGGAATGCAGACACGGCCGGTCCGGGGCCGACATCGCCCGGCAGCGGTCCGAGCGTACATCGACACTCTTATAGGGTGTCGTGGTGTACGATTAGGTCCGCAATGAATGAGGATTCCACCCCTGCGGTCCGCCGTACAGATGGGATCTGATGTTAGCCCTGGTAGTTCGGTGACAC
>JBDGUF010000070.1:4972-26593 GCA_042216105.1 Halorientalis sp. | reverse complement strand
CCGAGACCCAGGAGGACGAGGCCGGCGACGGGACGACGACGGCCGTCGCCATCGCGGGCGAACTCCTCAAGCAGGCCCAGGACCTGCTCGACCAGGACATCCACCCGACGGCGATGATCCAGGGCTTCGACATCGCCAGCAAGCACGCCCAGGAAGAGATCGACGACATCGCCGAGTCGGTCGACCCCGACGACGAGGAGACCATCCGCAAGGTCGCCGAGACCTCGATGACCGGCAAGGGTGCGGAACTCAACAAGGAACACCTCAGCCGGCTCATCTACGAGGCCGTCCAGGCCGTCACCGTCGAGGCCGAGGACGGCTCCCACGTCGTCGACATGGAGTTCCTCAACATCGAGACCCAGGAGGGCGACTCCGCGGGGAACTCCGAACTGCTCGAGGGCGCGGTCATCGACAAGGACCCCGTCCACGAGGACATGCCGACGAACCTCGCGGACGCCTCGGTCATGCTGCTCGACCAGCCCATCGAGATCGAGGAGGCCGAGGCCGACGCCTCCCTCTCGGTCGACAGCCCCGACCAGCTCCAGTCGTTCATCGAGCAGGAGGAAGAACAGCTCCGCGAGAAGGTCGACAGGATCGTCGAATCCGGGGCCGACGTGGTCTTCTGCCAGAAGGGCATCGACGACATGGCCCAGCACTACCTCGCCAAGGAGGGCATCCTGGCCCTGCGCCGCGTGAAGAAGACCGACATGCAGTTCCTCGCCGAGGTGCTGGGCGCGAACATCGTCTCCGACCTCGACACGGTCGAGGCCGCCGACCTCGGGACCGGTGACATCACCCGCGACGACGACGCCGAACTGTTCTACGTCGAAGGCGAGGACAGCCACGGCGTGACCCTCTTGCTGCGTGGCTCGACCGAACACGTCGTCGACGAACTCGAACGCGGCACCTCCGACGCGCTCGACGTCGTCGCCGCCACCGTTTCCGACGGCCGCGTGCTGGCCGGCGGCGGTGCCGTCGAGGTCGAACTCGCCCGCCGGGTGCGGGACCACGCCGACTCCGTCGAGGGCCGCGAACAGCTGGCCGTCGAGGCCTTCGCCGACGCGCTGGAACTCGTCCCCCGCGTCCTCGCGGAGAACGCCGGCCTCGACCCCATCGACACGCTGGTCGACCTGCGGGCCGCCCACGACGACGGCGACGAACGCGCCGGCCTGAACGTCCTCACTGGCGACATCGAGGACACCTACGAGTCCGGCGTCGTCGAACCCGCTCACGCCAAGGAACAGGCCCTGTCCTCGGCCACCGAGGCCGCGAACCTGGTCCTCAAGATCGACGACATCATCTCCGCCGGTGACCTCTCCACCGAAGGCGACGAAGAGGAAGGCGGCCCCGGCGGTGCGCCCGGCGGCATGGGCGGCATGGGCGGTATGGGCGGCATGGGCGGCGCGATGTAAGCCCACGTTTTTGCACGCTTCGTCGCGCCTCCGGCGCGACTCGCGGCAAAAACGTGGAGAAAAATCGGCGCACCCGACGAGCGGAAGGGTGCGCAGGTTCCGCGCGCTCACGGCGCTTCGCGCCGTTCGCGTGCGGTGCGATACCCGAGTGCTCGCCGCACCGCACCCGCA
This sequence comes from Halorientalis sp., assembly GCA_042216105.1. Taxonomy (GTDB): domain Archaea; phylum Halobacteriota; class Halobacteria; order Halobacteriales; family Haloarculaceae; genus Halorientalis. The sequence continues at coordinate 25,010 of JBDGUF010000070.1, read as the reverse complement.
CCGCTCGCAGACCATACCCGCGTTTCGACTGCGTTCTCTTGCCGTCTCTGTACTCTATAGAGCCGTCCGTCCCGCTCTGAGCGAAACGTATCAGAATTACTTAAACTAAAGCGGTGGCGCAGTCGAACACCGGCCATGGCTCGGCCAGCGGACCAGTCTACCGACACCGAGGAGACCGTCTACGAGGAGTACGTCTTGAACGTCCGGGTCGTCGAGATCGAGGACGAGGAGGGCACTCGCTACCGCTTCGAGGCCCCAGACCACTGCGGCAAGGAGTTCGCGGACCCCGAGATCGCGACGCTGTACGCCGACGTGTACTTCGACGTGAACGGGTTCGTCGAGGCGGACACCGGCGAGCGAGGCGTCCCGCCGAAGATCATCCCGGCGGGTCGGGACACGATGGTCGCGTACATGCGGACGCTCCCGGGTGCCTCCGAGGACTGGGTGAGCTGTTACTTCGGCGAACAGCCCGACAAGATCAAGCGATACATCAGGAACGTTCGCGCGCGGGCAGAGAAGGTCCGGAAGGGTGCCATCGAACAGGGTGTCGTCGACCGCCACGACTCGCGTCGGGACGCCGAGAGCTAGCCAGTCGCGGTCTCGAATCCTGTTTTTCGTCGGCCTCCGTCCGCCTCCACGGTAGTCGGAAACATCGCCACGGCCCGGCGGTCGGTAAACTGTCTCATGGATAGGCGTACGGAGCCCCAGCGATTGTATTTACGCGGACGTGCCTTTCTCCTCCCAACGTACTGGTAATATAAAGTGGCTTTGTGTGTGCATTCGGCTGTCCGCTTGCATGGTGGATCTCAACCGGCGAAATCTGATGAAATCGTCAGCCGCTGCCGCACTGGGTGCCAGTGTGGTGGGGATCGCGAGTGGTGACGTGAACGACGACACGGACAGGGACACGCCCGGCGCGCCCAGCGTCGTGGGTAGCATCAAGCGGTTCTCGACGACCGCCTACGGTGCGGAGGTCACGGGCCCGTTCGTCTTCGAGGACGGCGGCCTGCTGTACAGCCTCCAGCACCCGAGCGGTGACAATCCGGCCCCGTTCGGGACGGGTGGAATCGGCTACTTCAAGAACTTCACCTTCGAGCTGGACGGGGACAACGACGACTTCCAGGAGGTCTCGATCCCGACGACCAAGGAGGCCCAGCGGAAGGTCCGCTCGGCGAACCACGACTACGTCCTGCTCGCGCAGGGCCGCGACGAGATCAACGGCGGCTCCGAGCGCCTCGGCGTGACCGAGACGCCCGACGGGACCGAAATAATCGAGAACAACTTCCACGGTGCGAAGTACATCGGCGCTGCCGGCGGCAACCCGGACTGCAACCAGTTCGTCGCAACGAACGACGCGGGGACCGAGGGCTACCTGTTCACCAACTGGGAGAACAACCCCGGCAACGTCAGCCGGATCCCGCTCAGCCAGAGGTCAGACGGCGAGTGGGAGGCCGATCTCGAAAACGCGATGAACCTCGCGAACACGCAGGCGCTCCGAGACCTCGGCGGGACTCACACCAACTGTTACGGCGACCTGAGTCCGTGGAACACGATGATCTCCTCGGAGGAGCACTACGGCTCCCCGCGGGTGTCCTACGGGCACACGGTGAGCGAGATCGTCGAATCCGGGACCGGGAAAGGCAAGATCGGCGGCAACGAGTTCTGGAACCGACCGAACCCGACGGAGCCGAACATCGACTTCACGGCCCAGGGCGTCTGGTCGCAAGACTCCGCGGAACCGCTGGCGTACTACCTCGGTGCCAAAGTGAGGAAGGGCCTGGAGCCGATCGGTGACGTGTACCCCAACCGGTACCGCTACGGCTACCACATCGACTTCCGACAGCCGGCCGCGGAGACGCCCCAGCCGGTCAAGTACTACGTCATGGGTCGGGCCGCCTGGGAAGCGCCGAACATCCAGGCCGACAAGAAGACCGTCTACGAGGCCGCCGACGGCGACAACAAGGGCATCTACAAGTTCGTCGCCGACGAGCCCATCGACAGCTACGACGACCCGATGGACGTGGCGGGCACGCTGTACGCGCCCAAGATCACGCCCGTCGCCGACGAGCGGGTCTCCCCTGCCGAGACTGACCTCGAAGTCGAGTGGCTCCCGCTGGGCCACGCCAGCAACCGCGAGTGCGAGGAGTGGATCGCCGAGTACGACGACGTGACCCAGGTCGACTATCTGGAGGCCCACACCGACAACTGGAGCGAGGGCGACGAGGTCACCGAAGACGTCCTCACCGAGGCCGACCAGTACGTCGTCGAGAACGGCAACCAGAACTACATCACCAACGAGGAGATCGTCGAGTGGGCCCGCCAGTACGAGGAGAACGGCCACGACGGCGTCGACGAGGACCTCCGGAAGGTGCCGTTCCTGGAGACGCGTGCGGCCGCCAAGGAGATCGGTGCCTCCATCGAGTTCAACAAGGCCGAGGGCGTCGACAGCCGCGACGGTGCCGCCCCCGGCGAGTACGTCTACTTCGGCATCTCCGAGTTCAACGACGCGCTGGCCGACGAGAGCGGCGACATCCAACTCGACCAGGTCAACGGGGGCGTCGTCTACCGCGCCGAACTCGAATCCGACTACGACGTCTCGCGGCTCGAACCGGTCATCACCGGTCCGGACTTCCGGCCCGGCGACGCGAAAGCGGCCAACCACGCGGTGAGCAACGTCGACAACGTCTACGTGATGGACGATGGTCGGGTGCTGTGCTGCGAGGACGGCTTCAACGAGGGGCCCGCGGAGTACCCCAACGATAGCCTCTACGTCTACCAGCCTCCGGTCGACATCGACGTGGAGTCGGCCGCGATCAGCCGGAGCGGTACCGCCGAAGTCGATCTGACGGTCTCCTCGCTCCCGAACGGCTTCTCGGGTGCGCGACTCACCGTTTCGATCAGCGACGGTGGCGTCGCCGAGATCACGGGCGCGAGCTACAACGACGCGCTCGGCATCACGGCCGCGCCCAAAATCGCTGCGGACGGCCAGTCCGTCGAACTCCGCGTCGCCGATCTCGGCGGCGAGATCCAGCCCGGCGCACAGAACGTCACGCTCGGCACGCTCGAGATCGAGGCCGTCGGCACCGGGACGGCGGATCTGGAGATCTCGGTCCACAACATGGACGCCGAGGACGGTAGCGAGATCGACGTCCAGGAGCGGATGGGGATGGTCGTCACCGGCCCGCCCGCTATCGGGCCCGGCGGTAGCGCTCCGACCGACCCCGACGGCGACGGGCTCTACGAGGACGTCAACGGCAACGGCCGCATGGACTACGCCGACATCGAACTCCTGTTCGAGAACCTCGACAGCGAGGCCGTCACCGGGAACGTCTCCGCCTACGACTTCAACGAGAACGGGCAGATCGACTACGACGACGTGGTCGAACTCTACCAGGAACAGTAAGCCGACCGACACCCGAACGCTTCCGGCCCGACAGCCACATGACACGAACCCTGCTGGTCACCGCCCTGGCGCTCGCCGGCCTGCTCCTGGTCGGCGGCGTCGGGACGGCGACTGCCGACGACGGCGCACAGCTGACCGTCACGAACGCGACGGTCGAGGAAAACGAGACGAGTCGGCTCCGGCTCGCGCTGACCCGTGCCCCGGCCGGGCTGTCGGGCTACGAGGTGACGCTTTCCCTCTCGGAGCCGGGCGTCGCCGAGATCACGAACGCCAGCTACCCGGACGCGTTTCAGCTGACGACCGAGCCCCGGATCGCCGACGACGGCCAGCGCGTGACACTCGAAGCCGCCGTGACCGACACGCCACCCGGCGCACGGAACGTCACGCTGGCGACCGTCACGGTCGCGGGCACCGGCGGCGGGACCACCGCGGTCAGGGTCACCGACGCCCAGATCGACGCCGACGACGGGAGTCGGGTCGCCCCCGCCTACGACGCCGGCTCGGTCGCCGTGGAGCCCCTGGCCAACGACGGCGGTGCCGGCTCCGACGGCAGCGACGGGGCCGGTAACGGACCGTCCCGAGACCCGGCCGACGACCCCGGCGGTGACGGATCGACGACGCCGACCGGTGCGGCCGGTCCGGGCTTCGGTGCGGTCGTCGCGCTGGCGGCACTGCTGATCGCCCCACTCCTGGCCCGCCGGCGGCGCTGACGCTTCCGGCGGCGGTTCCCACGGCCCCGCCTCGAACTCACACGCCTTTTTCGTCCCGGATCGAAACCGTTGACCCGCGGCCGCGGCTCACGTCGAACGTGTCGCTGGTGTCGGTACTGGGATCGGCGGTTCTGCCCGTCGTGGCCGTCGCCGCGGTCGGGTACGCGCTGGGCCGGGCCAGAGACGTGGCCGTCGAACCGCTCTCCGATATCACGCTGTACGTCCTCGCGCCGGCGCTCGTGTTCTACAGTCTGGTGACCACGCCCATCGCCGGCCCGACGGTCGCCCGGTTGTTCGCCGGCGTGGCGCTTTTCACCGTCGGAATGGTGGCGCTCGCCGAGACGGTCGGCCGCGTCCTCGGCGAGGACGAACCCGTCCTGGGAGCGGTCGTCCTGACGAGTACGTTCTCGAACGCCGGCAACTACGGCATCCCGCTGTCGGCCTTCGCCTTCGGTGCCCTGGGCCGGAGTACGGCCGTCCTCTACATCGTCGCACAGTCCGTGTTGATGTACACGATCGGGGTCTACGTCGCCGCCCGGGGCGAGGCGGGGTCGGCGCTGGGCGCGGTGACGCGGGTCTTTCGCCTGCCGCTGGTGTACGCGCTGGCCGCCGCGGCCGTGGTCAGGGCGGGCGACCTCGCGCCGCCCGCCGGGTCGGCCGTGATGGAGACGATCCGGCTCACCGGCGACGCGGCGATCCCCGTGATGTTGCTCATGCTCGGGATCCAGCTGGCCCGGTCGGGCGGCGGGAGTTCCGTCGCGCGGACGGCTCCGGCGAGCGCGCTCAAACTGCTGGTCGCGCCGGTCCTCGCGGCCGGCGTCGCGATCGCCGTCGGCCTGACGGGGACGGTGGGCCGGGTGTTCGTGCTGGAGTGTGCGATGCCGGCGGCGGTGACGCCGCTGATGCTGACCATCGAGTTCGCCGGCGACGAGTCCGGCGACGGCCTCGCGGCCGCCGACTACGTGAGCACGACGATCCTGGTCACCACGCTCGCGAGTCTGGTGACGCTGACCGCCCTGATCGCGCTCCTGCAGCGGGGTGTGATCCTCTAGTCGTCGGTCGCGGTCGCGGGGTTGCCCAGGTCGGCCCCGTCGCCGCCCTCGCCTTCGCCCTCGTCGGTGAGGTCGGCCTCGCGCCAGGTGCCCCGTTTGAACCAGAGGTAGGCGACGACTGCGGCGAGGACGTTCGAGATGGCGAAGGAGGCCCAGATTCCGGTCGGCCCGTAGATCCGTGCGCCGAACCAGGCGATCGGCAGGCGGATGAGCCCCAGCATGAGAACCGTGATCGCGGCGGCGGTCAACACCTTCCCCGCGCCGCGGAACCCGCCGCTGTACGCACGGGTCACGCCCATGAACCCGAAGGTCGGCGCGACGATCCGGAGGAAGTTCGCGCCCTCCGCGATCACCGCCGGGTTGTCCGAGAAGAGGCTCATGATCGCGGGTGCGGCCACGAAGGTCACGACGCCCAGTCCCGCGAGGATCACCAGGGAGGCCTTCGCGGCGAAGTGGTTGGCGGTCGCGGCGCGGTCGGGCTCGCCCGCCCCGATGTTCTGGCCGGTCATCGTCTCGACGCCCCGGTCGACCGCGATGGCGGGCATGAAGATCGTCGAGAACACTCTGATCCCGACCCCGAAGGCGGCCTCGACGGTGACCGAGAAGGTCGCGACGATCACCAGCAACAGGTTCACCGATATCGCCCGTCCGGTCCCCTCGACGGAGGCCGGGATCCCGATCCGCAGGAGCCGCCGGGCGTAGGCCGGATCGGGAACCATGTCCCGGACGTTGATCCCGATCCCGCGCCGCCCCTCGATCATGATCGCGACGCCGACGGCCATCGCCAGCCCCCGCGAGAAGACCGTCGCGATGGCCGCTCCCTGCACGCCCAGTTCGGGGAAGGGGCCCCACCCGAAGATCAGGAACGGGTCCAGCGCGACGTTGAGGATCACGGTCCCGAGCATGACGAGCATCGGCGTGATCGTGTCGCCCGAACCCCGCATCAGCGAGATGAAGACGATAAAGCCGAACATGAAGGGGAGCCCGAGCGTGACGACCTCCATGTAGTCGGTCGCCGGGGGCAGGACTGCGCCGGAGGCTCCGATCAGCGCCAGGAACTCCTCGACGAGGAAGAAGCCGGCCAGCCCCAGCGCCGCCGAGAACAGCAGGGCGTAGGTCACCGTCTGGGAGGCGGCGTACTCGGCCTCGTCGGTCTCCTCGGCCCCGGTGTACTGGGCGACCAGCACGCTCCCCGCGACCGACAGCCCCATCCCGAGCGAGATGAGCAGGAAGACGAGCGGGAAGCCGAAGGTGATCGCCGCCAGCGCCACCGTACTGTACCGGCCGAGCCAGAACGTGTCCGCCAGGTTGTAGGTGACCTGGAGCAGGTTGGTGATGACGATGGGCAGGGAGAGGAAAAAGAGCGGCTTGGCGATTGGGCCGCTGGTCAGTTCCAGTTCCTCCTGGCCGACGAACACGCTGTTCAGGCGGCGGCGGACGCGCCCGAACGCGCTCCGGAGCCGGGACCGGCTCATTCGGGTCCCACCTCCGCGATCCGGGCGTCGTCGGCCGTCAACGTGTCCTCGACGTAGGCAGTGAGCATCCGGCGGGCACAGTCGGGGTCCTGTCCGACCGCGATCTGCTTGGTCCCCGCGCCGTCCAGCGCGGTGATCAGGAACCGGGCGGCGTCGTCCGGATCGACCTCGGCACGGATCGTCCCCGCCTCGATGCCGTCCGCGAGGACGGTCTCGAACTCCTCGTGGAGGAACGCGTCGAACCGCTGGAGGCGCTCGCGGACCCCCTCGTCGTAGGGGGCCTGCGCTTTCAGCTCCAGCAGGGCCGTCTTGAACGCGACCCGCTCGTCGTCGTCCTCGACGGGCGGCGAGAGGACCGAATCGATCAGCGTTCGCAGACGCTCGGACGCGGTCTCGCCCTCGGGATCGCCCACGCGCTCGGTGAACCCGTCGTAGAGAAAGTCCAGAAACGACTCCAGTAGCTCCTGTTTGCTGTCGTAGTGGTAGTGCAACGCCGCCTTGCTCAGGTCGGTCTCGTCCGCGATGTCCTGCATCGTCAGGTCCGCGTACCCGTGCGTACAGAGCGCGCGGTAGGTCGCGGACATGATCTCCTCCCGCGTGTCGCTCATCTACTCGAACTTACTGACTGGTCAGTCAAAAGGGTTGGGGAATCGGCCGTGTCACGGCTTCTCGTCCCACGGTTTCGGGTCGAGCCGACACGCGGGACCTCTGCGGGCGGCGGATCGATCGACGCGCGTCCTACTCCACGTCCAGCAGGAACTGCTCGTGTTCGCTGGCGGCGTTGAGGACGACGCTGGTGTTGGATTCTTTGATCTCGGGGTCGACCAGCATCTCCTTGATCTGGTCGTTCATGCCGTCGGTGTCGGTGAATTTCCCGATGGCGATGATGTCGTAGTCGCCGGTGACCTCGTAGACCGAGATCATCTGTTCGTGTTCCTGCAGGCGGTCGGTCACGTCCGGCAGGGCCGATCCCTCGACTTTCAGCTGGACGACGGCGGTCACGTCGTAACCCAGCGCGTCGTAGTCGACTTTCGGCGTATACCCCGTGATGATCCCGTCTTCTTCGAGGTCCTTGAGGTGATTCGAGACCGTCGTGACCGAGACGTCCAGTTCCTCGGCGAGACTCCGCAAGCTCGCGCGACCGTCGCCCAGCAGGGCATTCACCAACTTTCGATCCAGATTTTCGTACGTCATTACGTCCGAACAGACGCCCCACCTTTTAGAATTTTACGAATATTCAATTTCAGCGCGCCGAAGGAAGACTTGCGCAAATCAGTAGGGTTTTTGTATTTCGGCTATTCCCTACCGATGACGAGAAAGATGACAAACCCGAACATCAAGTCTGACGGTGGGTTGACAGCGGAGGCACAGGACGTAATCGACGAAATCGAGGAGAAAAACGTCGATTTCCTCCGGCTCCAGTTCACGGACATTCTGGGGACCGTGAAGAACGTCTCCGTGCCGGCCGAGCAGGCCGAGAAGGCGTTCACCGAGGGGATCTACTTCGACGGCTCCTCCATCGACGGGTTCGTCCGCATCCAGGAGTCGGACATGCGGCTCGTGCCCGACCCCGACACGTTCTCGGTCCTGCCGTGGCGGAGCGACGACGAACACCGGAGCGCCCGGCTCATCTGTGACGTCATCAACACGTCCACGGGCGAGCCCTTCGAGGGCGACCCGCGCTACGTGCTGAAGCAGGCCCTGGACCGCGCCGAGGAGCTGGGCTACACGGTCAACGCCGCGCCCGAGCCCGAGTTCTTCCTGTTCGAGGAGGACGAGGACGGCCGCGCGACGACCGAGACCAACGACGCCGGCGGCTACTTCGACGTCGCGCCCAAGGACCTGGCCTCCGACGTGCGCCGTGACATCATCTACGGCCTGGAGGAGATGGGCTTCGAGATCGAGGCCAGCCACCACGAGGTCGCCGAGGGCCAACACGAGATCAACTTCGAGTACGACGACGCGCTCTCGACGGCGGACAACGTCGCGACCTTCCGGATGGTCGTGCGGGCCATCGCGGCCGAACACGACCTCCACGCCACCTTCATGCCCAAGCCGATCCCGCGCATCAACGGCTCGGGGATGCACACCCACATCTCGCTTTTCACCGAGGACGGCGAGAACGCCTTCCACGACGGCGACGACGAGTTCGACCTGAGCGAGGAGGCCAAGCAGTTCACCGCCGGCATCCTCGAACACGCGCCCGCGCTGGCCGCGGTCACCAACCCGACCGTGAACTCATACAAGCGCCTGGTGCCCGGCTACGAGGCACCCGTCTACGTCGCCTGGTCGGACCGTAACCGCTCGGCACTGATCCGCAAGCCGGCCGCGCGCATCCCGGCCGCCAGCCGGATCGAGGCCCGGTTCCCCGACCCGTCGTGTAACCCCTACCTGGCCTTCGCGGCGCTCATCCACGCCGGCCTCGACGGCATCGAGCGCGGGCTGGAGTGTCCCGACCCCGTCCGGGAGAACATCTACGAGTTCGACGAACAGAAACGCGAGGAGTACGGCATCGAGACGCTCCCCGAGAACCTCGGCGGAGCCATCGAGGCCCTGCAGGACGACGAGACGGTCTACAACGCCCTGGGCGATCACATCGGGCCGAAGTTCGTCGAGGCCAAGACCCAGGAGTACGAGGACTACCTCGTCGACGTCTCCGACTGGGAACTCGACCGCTACCTCGAGAAGTTCTGACGCCGACCCCCATCCCGTCTTTTGCTGTCGATCCCGGTCCCGCGCATCACCCGATAGCGGCGTCGACGCTCCTCTCCACGACCGGCACCGCCACGAGCGCGCCGACGACGACCGCCGCGGCGACGACGCCGGGGAGCGGCGCGGGATCGAGCGCCGCGACGACGGCCAGCAGTCCGCCGACGATCACGACCCCGAGCGCGGCCGTCGCCAGCGCCTCGCGCCCGCTGGTCGCGGTCGCGGGGATCCGCTCCGCGAGCGTCCACCACGCGACCGAACCGCCCAGCGACGCGCCGAGGCCGAACAGCAGGTACTCGGTCGGGCCGACGACGGCCAGGCCGACCGCGGCGCACGCGCCGGCCGCGGGGAAGGATCGGCGCGGCGTCGGGAGGTATCGCACGGCGACGGCCAGCCACGCGACGCCCAGCGCGATCCCGGCGAGGACGTCGCCGAGGTAGTGGACGCCGACGACGACCCGGGACAGCGAGATCAGGGCCGCGAGGGTCGCCCCGACGTACAGCGGTCGGCGGTCGTCCCGTGTCGCGGTCAGCCAGCCCAGCCCGCCGTAGACGACGGTACTGCCGAGGGCGTGACCGCTGGGGAAGCCGTAGCCGTCGTCGACGGTCGCCGCGCGCACCAGTGCCCGGAGCGGGGCGGGGACGCCGCCGACGGTCACCGGCCGGTCGGCCCCGGGTGGGCGCGGGAGCGCGAAGACGTGTTTCAGCACGACGACGAGTGCGAGCGCGCCGAATCCGAGCGCGACGACCTGGCCGATCACGGGCCGGTCCAGCCGGTCGCCGAGGACGGGCGTCCGGTCGGCGAGCCAGTACAGCAGCGAGAACAGCAGGAAGTACGCGGCCACGTCGCCCAGCAGCGTCACCAGCGCGAACGCGGCGATCAGGGGGTCCGGCAGCGTCCCGAGGGCCGCGACGGCACCGACCTCGCGGACCGGCATCTCAGTCGCGGAACTCCTCGACGGCGTCCCGGAGTCGACCGGGGAGGCCGGCCGCCGTGACTCCGATCCCGACCAGCACCATCAGCGCGTACAGGCCCAGCGTCGACAGCCAGACGACGAGCATGGCGAGGATGGCCCAGCCGCCGCCGAGGAAGTAGAACGCGCCGAGGGTCATGACGGTGCCGTACAGCAGGACCAGGTACGGCCCCCACCCGGTCGCGTGGCCGCGGCGCACGCGCCGGCGGACGTACCGTTTCAGGTCGCGCTCGATCTCCTCGCGGTGGACCGTCCGGTCGTCGACGTCCGCCTCGAACGCCTCGAGTTTCGAGCGGAGTTCCGCCAGTTCGGCTTCCACGTCCTCGTCCGGCCCGGTCGCCGTGCCGTTCCCGTCGCCGTCGTCGTCCGGCGCGCCCCCGTGTTCGTCGGACATGCCTCGTTGGCCGACACCTCGTGGGGGTTCCTGTTGTAGTTGCCGGTTGCCGTCGTCCCGACCGGCCAGGACGGCGTTCAACACGACGCCCGCCAGCAGGATGACGCTCCCGACGTAGAACCACGTCACCAGCAGCAAGACGCCGCCGATGACGCCGTACAGCTGGAAGTTCCCCGCGATCGCGGCGTAGAGGCGGAAGACGGAACTCAGGAGCGCCCAGCCACTCCCCGCGAGGACGGCCCCCGGAACGGCCTCCCGGACGCTGACCGGCACGTCCGGGAGGATCACGTACAGCGGGAGGAACGTGATCGAAAGCGTCAGCGCCAGGATCGGCATCCCGAGGGCGGTAGTCAGCCGTCCCGGGACGAGTCCGACGAGGACGTTGACGCCGGCCGCCACGCCCACGCCGGCCCCGACCGCCACCAGCGCGACGGTGGCGTCGACGACCTGATCGACGAACGTGCTCGACTCCGCGGTGCCGTACACCTGTCCGAAGGCCACGTTGAGACCGCGGAACAGTTTCAGCGCGCCCCACACCAGCACCGCCACGCCGGCGACGGTCGCCCCGGTGCGTCCGCGCGCGCCACGCAGCGACTCCAGCAGGAGCTGTTCTCCCGACGGGGAGAGGACACTCCCGAGCTGGGCGACCACGCGCGCGGCCAGCACCTCCCCGCCGACCGCGGCGGCGATCACCAGCGCCAGCAGGAGGAGCGGCATCAACGAGACGAACGTGTAGTAGGCGAGGCTGGCGGCCAGAAACGTGATCCCCTCGGACCGCGCGGCGGAGACCACCGCCCGGAGGACACTCGTGGCGTCGGCGTTCCGTGACACGCCACCCACTTCGCCCGCCCGCCACAATACCGCACCGGAACACCTCGCCCGGACCGACCCGCGTGACCGAAAACCCATTTAGTTCCGGCCCTGCAGGGATCGGTATGGACGAGAAATACGAGCGCGGGATCCTCCGCATCTCGGCCGTGTGCCTGCTCGCGGCCGTCCTCCTCATTCCGGTCGGCTACGCGGGGATCGGTGCTTCGCCGATCCTCCCCGTCGTCTTCGCGATGCTGGCCGCCGGGCTGTACGTCGCCTGGCAGCGCAGCGACGAGTACGCCGTCTACCTCTCCGGACTCTGGCTCGGTCCCGTCGTCGCGGTTGCCGTCTCAATCGCCGCCCTGCTCATCGAGGCTTCGCCCGGCGAACTCCAGGCGCTCGGTGGCATCGTCGGTCTCGTCGGCGTGTTCAACCTCATCCTCCGACCCGTCTACCGGTTCGTCCACTACGTCGTCGCCGGTGCCGTCCAGATCGGCCGCGAGATTCAGGAGGAACGCTCCTCCTGAACCGCCGCCTCGATCTCGGCCACGTCCGCCGTCGTCTCGAACGTCGTTCCCCCGTAGTGGGTTCTGGAGGCCTCGTGTCCCGCCTCCCGGAGCGCGGCGAGGAACTCGTCCATCCCGATCGCCGACTCCGACCAGCGCTTGTAGAGGCGGTGCTGGTCGTAGTGGGTCGGCGTCGATAGCTCCCCCTCGATCGTTGCCAGCATGTCCCGCGCCCGGTCGGCGGTCCCGAACGCGTCGGTCACGTGGTCGCGGACGGCGGCGACGAACACGGGGTCGTGGGCGTCGCCCAGCCAGAGCGGTCCCGCGGTCTGGAGGTGGTGCCCGCAGTTCGGACACGCCTCGGGCGGGTCCGCCAGCAGGCCGCGCTCGTGGTCGCGGTGGAGGCAGTGCTGGCAGTGGTGGACGTGACCGAGCTCCTCCAGCAGGGCGTTCGCGGGTCGGGCCCCCTGCTCGACGTCGAGGTAGGTCCGGGTGTAGTGGTCGGTGACGTGGCTGAAGACGGGGCGGGCGGCCACGTCGAACTTCGCCGCGGTGCGGACCAGCGCGGACAGCAGGACACGAAGGCCCATCTCGGCGTGGTACTCGGTGTTGCGCGGGACCGCGCCGTACTTCCGGACGCCGCTCTCGAAGTGTGCGCCACACAGCGGCGCGGTGTCGGTGGCGGTCACACAGAGCAGACCCTGCGCGCTCCGGGCGGCGGCGTCGGCGAAGGGGATCGGCGTCCCGAACGGGTCCACGTCGACCACGTCGAACCGCTCCCGGTGCATCAGGACGTTGGCGTCCTCGTGAACCGTCTCCCCGGCCAGTCCGTTGCGCTCGAAGTTCGACGCCGCCAGCTTGACCGCCTCGGGGTCCACGTCGCAGGTCGTCACGTCCCAGCCGTCGGCCGCCGCGCGCACGCCCCGGATCCCGCTGGCGGCCGTCGCGTCCAGATACGTCGTCGGCTCCCCGCCCTCGCGCTCCCGGTAGGCCCGCAGCGTCGCCACCGTCAGGTCCCGGTTGAGTTCCATCTCCGGGTTGTAGAACACCTCGCCCTCCTTGCCGTCCGTGGACTCCCCGGGGACCTCGACCTCGACCGTGCCCTCCTCGACGAGCATACCAGCGCTCGCCCGGCCAGCACGAAAAGGGATACGCTCTCCGCTCATCGAACCTGTTTTGGCAGTCCGGGACTATTTCGCGTCCGTGACAGCGGTCGACGACTGGGTGGCCTCGCTGGCCGCCGCCGGCGAACTCACCCCCGAGAGCGTCGACCGTATCGTCTCCGTCCACGGCGACCGCGGCCAGCGCGCCATCGAGGCCGTCGGCGAACACCGCGTCAAGGAGTACCGCGATTTCACCGTCGTCGTCGGCTACGAGGACGAGTACATCGTCGAGGAGGGGAGTTGCACCTGCGCCGACTCCGAGTACAACCTCGACTCCGACGACCCGACCGAGTTGTGCTGGCACGCCCTGGCCGTCCGCATCGCCGAGGCCATCGACGAACTCGACCACCACGACATGTGGTACAGCGACGTGCGGGACTTTCTGTGACGCCCCGCCCCAGTCTATAACTACCGCCGCGCCGTCAAGCGTACCATGCCCGAGATTCCCGAGGCGTACCACGACCTGTTCGAGAAGGCGACGTTCGCTCACGTCACGACGATGCTGCCCGACGGCCGGCCCCACACCACGCCGGTCTGGGTCGACTACGACGCCGACGCCGACCGTCTCCTGGTCAACACCGAGCGCCACCGCCGCAAGGCGAAAAACGTCGAGAACGATCCCACCATCTCGGCCAGCATGACCGACCCGGACAACCCCTACCGGTTCCTCTCGATCACGGGCGAGGTCGAGGAAGTGACGACCGAGGGCGCACGCGAACACATCGACGAACTCGCCTTGCGGTACACGGGCGAAGAGGAGTATCAACAGCCGATCGAGAGCGAGCGAGTGATCCTCCGCATCCGCGCCGACGAGGTCTTCTCGATGGATCCGTCCTGACGGATCAATCGCCCGCCGCTTGCTTGTCGATGTCTTCGAGATCCGCGCCGCCGACCGAGGAGCGCAGCGCGTCCATCCCGTCGTCGCGGTCGATCCCGAAGTCGTCCTCGCGCAGGTCCTCGACGCGTTCGAACTCTTCCTCGGAGAGGGCGGGCGTGTCCGGCGCGGCCGCCCACTCGTCGATGTCCTCGGTCGTCCGGAAGGTCGGCGTCACGCTCGCGACCTCGTCGAAGGCCAGTAGCCACTGGAGCGCGGCCTGTCCCATCGTGCGCTCGCCGTCCCGTTCCAGGAATCGGAGGTTGTCCACCTTCTCCCAGCCGGTCTCGTACCACTCGTCGGGGCGGTGGGCGCGGTGGTCGCCCTCGCCGAGTTCGGTGTCGGGCGTGACCTGCTCGTTCAGGAGGCCCGAGGAGTGGGGCACGCGCGGCAGGATGGAGGTGTCGGCGTCGAGCCGGCGGACCTCCTCGATGGCGTGGCGCCCGGGCGTCTGCTCGAAGACGTTAAAGACGAGCTGGAGGGCGTCGAACTCCTGCTCGACGGCCTCGGTGGCCTCGGCGAGCCAGCCGATCGAGGGGCCCAGCGCCCAGCCGACGGCCTCGACTTTCCCCTCCTCCCGGAGTTCGTCCAGCGTCTCCAGCACGTCCGGCGTCACCTCGTCGACGTTGGCGTTGTGCAGCATCAACACGTCGACGTAGTCCATGTCGAGCCGGTCGAGCGAGCGGTCCAGCGCGGTCCGAATCCACTCGGGGTCGACGCGCTTGGGGAGTTCGCCGTGGCCGGCCTGGGGGTTGTTGTAGAAGTCGTAGCCGACCTTCGTGGAGACGGTGACCTCCTCGCGGTGTTCGCCCAGGGCCTCGCCGACGAGTTCCTCGCTGTCGCCGTGGCCGTACACGTCGCCGGTGTCGAAGAAGGTGATGCCCCGGTCGAGGGCGTGCTGGACCATCTCGACGGCCTGCTCGCGGGAGCGGTCGCCCCACCAGTCGGTGCCGACGACCCAGGCCCCGAAGCCGACTTCACTGACCTCGACGCCCGAGTTTCCGAGTTCGCGCTGGTTCATGCCACCGTGTTGGACCGCGGTCCACTTAGCGCGTACGATTGCGGGTGCGGGTCGTCGCGGGCCCGGCCGACCCCCTACTCCCGCAGGGTCGGCACCGCGACGACCGCCGAACGTGTGCGGCGGTCACCTCGCGGTAACGGTCACGAGAGCAACGAAAACCCCTATCAACGCGGGTTCCGATGGGAGGGGTATGACGAAGCGTCACGTCTCGTTGCCGCCCCTGGCCGAGCAGGGGCTCCGGGCGTTCATCGACGAAGTCGACGAGCGCCTCAGCGGTGACGAGGAGACCTGCGACGTGGTCGAGGACGTTCTCGTGGACCTCCACGGCGACCGCCAGGCCTACGAGCGCTGGCAGTCCGGCGAGTCGATCTCGCCGGCCGAACGCGTCCGCCTCCAGGGGTACGATCCCTGCAACGCCACGCTGGAGAGCGAGTACTACGCCGAGGTCGAGGGCATGGACGAGGGCGAGTACGAACGCTCGAAACACCTCCAGTGGCTCTGGCGACAGTTCGACGCGACGCCGATGGCCGACAACATCGCCTTCGCCCTGCGCTTCCGCCAGATGCTGGCCGACCACCTCTTCGCCGACGCCGGCGACGACCTCCGGCTGTTCAAGGGGATCACCTTCACCTACGGCCACAACATCGAACTCGGCGACAACGTCGTGATCCACGACGACGTGCATCTGGACGACCGCGGGAAACTCACCGTCGGCGACCGGGTCTCCATCTCCGACGACGCCCACGTCTACACCCACGACCACGACGTGGTCGACCAGACCGAGGTGACAAACTACCACACGATCATCGAGGACGACGTGCGGGTCACCTACGACTCGATGGTCCGGGCTGGCGTCCGGATGGGCGAGAACTCCATCCTCGCGGCCAAATCCATCGCCGGCACGGACGTGCCGGCCCACCACATCGCCGCCGGCCAGCCCGCCGAATCCGTCGCGGTCAAGGACGGCTGGGAGTCCGTCGCCGTCCCGCTCGAAGACGCCAACGAGGACCGCCGCGACGAGCGCGTCGTGGCGTACGACGTGCCCGATATCGAGGTCTTCGACGAGTTCCAGCGGGATCTCTCGCCGCCCGACGCCTGAGCCGCCCCGGGGTTCGTCGCCCCCGATACCCCTCGGCGCTTGCAACCGACGGAAGAGCCAAGTAGCGTGACACCGTATCCCACGCTATGGAGGTCTGGACCTGGATCGTGGCGTACATCGTCGGGTTCAGTCTGCTCCAGTTGTTGGTGTACCGGTACTTCCGGGACAGCGATCCCTCGGTCGACGGGGCTTCGACGGGTTCGGGCGAGCAGTACTCGGCCGCGACCGACGGACTGGAGCGAGATCAGACGAGTCGCCGGACGCGTGACGACGAGGGCACGATCTGCCGCCACTGCGGCACGTTCAACGAACACGAGGCGACGTATCGGTACTGCAAGCAGTGCGTCTCGCCGCTCCGGTAGCGACGGGACTTTCCCCGCCGGCGACGACCGGTCGGTATGCGAAGCGTCGCGATCAACGTCGCCGCCAACACCGACGAGCCCGGCGTCCGCGGCCCCCTCTTCTCCGACGGTTCCTTCGAGTACGTCCCCATCCCCGAGTCCGAGCCCGTCCGCTCCGACGCGACGGTCCCGACCTACGCCGATCTGGACTTGACGACCGACGTGCCCGAGGACTACCGCTCCCGTCCGGTCCACCTCGATCCCGAGTTCGCCGAGTACCCGGGCTGTGAGCGGTACACCTACGGCGACGCCCACGGCGTGAAGGCCCGGCCCATCCTCGACCTCGCGGCCGGGGACGCCCTGCTGTTCTACGCCACCCTCGCCACCGGCCCGGACCGGCCCGACTGGGCCCCGCCCGAGTGGGGCGCGTTCCTGATCGGGGCCTTCCGCCTGGCTCGCGATCCGCTGACCGGCGCGGACTACCGCGACCTGCCCGCCGACGCCGAGGTCCGTCGGATCTTCGCCAACAACGCCCACGTCGAGCGCGACCCGTTCGACGCGCGCGTGCTGGCCCACGGCGATCCCGACGCCTCCGGGCTGTACGACACCGCGGTCCCGCTGAGTACGCCCGAGAGCGGCAGCGAGGCCAACCGCGTCGTGACCGCCCTCTCCGCGGACTCCGGGAAGGGACCGTGGTGGCGGCGGCCGCTCCGGTTCGACGCCGCCGCGACCGACCGCCTGCTGGCCCTCGATCCCGACGACGCCGTCGGGTCCCTGGATCGCTGACCCGGACCGGCCTGGCGCCCGTCCCACCCGTCGAACCGGGTCCGTTCTCAATCCTGAGAACACAGCAGGAACACCTATATTCCGAGATAGATCTGTTCCGGGTATGCGCGTTTCCAGCGGTGTCCCCGGTTTCGACGAGATCGTCGAGGGTGGCCTCCCAGCGAACCGGCTGTACGTCGTCAGCGGGCCGCCGGGCAGCGGGAAGACGACCTTCTCCTCCATGTTCATCACCGAGGGTGCCCGCAACGGCGAGAACTGCCTGTACGTGACGATGCACGAGTCGAAGTCCGAACTGGTCAACGACATGTCGAACTTCGATTTCGGCTTCGAGAAGGTGATGCGCTCGGACCGGGTGCAGTTTCTCAATCTCGTCACCGAGGCCGGCAAGCGGACCATCACCCAGTTCGGGACCGACGGCGGCCTGACCAACCGCCTGAAGGCGTTCATCGAGTCCAACGACATCGACCGCGCGGTCATCGACTCGACGATGCTCCTCCAGCACTTCTTCGCGGACATGTCCGAGGAGATCACCGGCTTCCTCTCCTCGCTGAAACAGACCGACGCGACGATCCTCCTGATCTCGGAGATGACCGACCCCACCTCCTACTCGGACGAACACTACCTCGCCCACGGGGTCGTCTTCTTCCACAACTACATGGAGGCCGGCGGGATGACACGCGGCGTCCAGACCATCAAGATGCGCGGGACTGCGATCGACTGTGACATCCACAAGATCAGCTTCTCGGACGCGGGGTTGCGCGTCCATCCCGACGAGAAAGTCCAACGATGAGCCTCTACGAGGATCGCTTCGACACCGACTGGGATCACCTCGACCGCGACGAGGCCACGGAACGTGCCTTCGCGCTCGGCGTCGCCGCCTCGCTGGGCGAGCGCAACGAGGACGAGTACGAGGCCATCGAACGCGCGATGGGCACCAACTACGACGCCAGCATCGTCGAACTCGCCTACAAGGAGGGCAAACAGAAGGGCACGAAACGCAAACGCGCCGTCGACGACGCGACCGACGTCGAGCAGATCTGGGAGACCGTCGTCGCCGCCGAACTCGACGACGCCGACCCGACCGACGACGAACACGACGAGCCGACCGCCGAAGATGACGAACACGCCGACCGGGCCACCGACCTCCCCTCGGCCGTCTCGGACCGCCCGGAGATGACCGAGCGACCGGATCGCGACCCCGAACAGACCGAGTACCCCGACTTCCTGGAGTAGTCAGCGCGGCAGTTCGAGGTTCACCACGGCCCCGTCGGCCCCGTCGTCGATCCAGACGCGCCCGCCGTACTGTTCGAGGACCGACGCCGTCAGAAAGAGCCCGAGCCCCTCGCCGTCGCTGTCGAGTCCCCGCTCGCTGGGCTCGAACACGTCCGTCCGCACTTCCTCGGGGATGCCGGGGCCGTCGTCCGCGATCGAGAGGACGACCGCGTCCTCGCGCTCCTCGACCGACACCTCGACCCGCGGCTCCGCGCTGTCGTTGTGTTCGACCGCGTTCGCCAGCACGTTCGCGACGGCCCGCCCGAGCAGGTCGTTGGCCCGGACCGTGCAGCCCTCCGGGATCGACCCCTCGATCACGAACGTGCTCTCGGGATAGGTCTCGCGGGCCTCGGCCAGTTGCTCGTCCAGGACGGTCCCGAGGTCGACCGACGACAGCTTGGGCTCCTCGGTGAGCGTCCGCGTGATGTCCCTGATCTCCTCGATGGTCGCCGTCATCTCGTCGACCCGGTCGACCACCGTCTCGGCGTGGTCGACACACTCCTCGTCGACGCGCGCTTCCAGCAACTGTGCCTGGCCCCGGATGACCGTCAGCCCGTTCAGCAGGTGGTGGCGCAGGATCCGGTTCAGCACCTCGTTGGTCTCCTGCTGGCGTTCGAGAAACTCCTGTTCGAGCTGGGCCTCCGTCGCCGCCTCCGCGTTCCGTTTGGCCCTGACCTGTGCGACGCCCACCAGCAGGCCGAAGAACCCGCCGGCGACGATCTCCGTCATCGACTCGACGCTCGTGGGCACCGTCTGGCCCAGCAGCCCCAGCAGGACCGACCACCCCGCCAGCCCGACCATCGTGTAGATCCCCAGCGCGTACCACATCGCGACCGTCCGTCGCCGGTCGGTCGTCAGGTCCCGTTCGTGGAGTTTCAGCCCCTGCCAGACGATCAGCGTCACGAACAGCGCCGGCAACACCAGGTCCAGCGCCCGGAAGAACGGCTCGTCGACCCGCATCCGAACCAGCCCGACGAACAACCCGAGCAGGACCAGACTCACCACCGGGACGATCCACTCCAGAAAGGTCTCGATGACCCACTCGTCGACGTCACCCCAGTCCATGTCCCCTGGTTTCCCCTGCCGGACTCGACACCTTATGTGTAACGGAGCGGCAGACGGTCGTCGGACGCACCGGTCTACCTCGGATGTGAGGAAGTACCTTTTCCGGGCTCCCGGACGGATCCCGGAACAGGAAGCACGGACCGGGCCGGGGACGACGGCCCGCGAACGCTTCCGGGGGTCGACGGATGGGGCAGACTACCGACGACGGACCGGACAGCGCGATCGACCGAGCGGCGCGACTGGCGCTCGTCCTCGCCGTTCTGGGACTCGTCGTCTCCGGGGCGGCCGCCGCCGACAACGCGACGACGCCAGCACCCGTCACGCCGGCCCCGCCCGCCGACTCGCCGATCCCGTCCGCGACCGGTCCCGTCGCCGGTGCCGGGAT
>JBDGUF010000070.1:0-4872 GCA_042216105.1 Halorientalis sp. | reverse complement strand
CGCCCGCCGACTCGCCGATCCCGTCCGCGACCGGTCCCGTCGCCGGTGCCGGGATCGCCGCCGGCGTCGCCGTCGGCGTCGGTCTGTTCTCCCACGGTCGGGACTGACGGCTCGCGGATCACCGGACTTCGCTCCTCACGTTCGTTCGTCGCAGGATGCGCCGGCCGGGAGTTCACCGAGCGCCGCGAGGTGAACGTCGGGCGGCAAACGACCGTCGGGAGTGCGCCGGCCGGGAATTGAACCCGGGCTATGAGCTTGGGAAGCCATCAAGACTTCCACAAGGTTCCGTCGGAATCTACTCCCGTCTGCCGGATTTCTCCGTCTCCTTGCCATACAGGATGAGCTTGATGTACTTAAAACCCGGCTACGTGGAGGGGACGACAATGAAGACAGGATGAACGGAGCGTCACGGTTCTGCAACCACAATCCTTGGCCCTGACCCTGAACCCCCATCCTTGTCGCCCTCTCTTGCCCGTCAGCACTCTGTTCGGTCACCTCCTTCAGTTGTCAGTGTTGCTTAGTTCGGCAGAGGGCTCGATAGCTCTTTTTTTTTTAAACGCGCCGTCAGAAGCCGGTGGGGGGACCCGGCAAACATCTCTACAGTAGAGTTTGTGCTGAAATGCAACCTGAATGACGGGTCTTCTTCCAACCACCACGCTGGTCGTGAAGAAAAGTAAACACACTCCTGCCGGTTCCCTGCTGAACCCTCTGAGGGAGGAGTGTGTTCACTCGCCTTCGGTCACGGAGGAACGTTCTCCGTATGCCCGAACTGTGCGAGCGGGGCTTCTCCAACTTCGAGGTAGTACGCTCCGATGAGGTCAGTCTCGATTTCCGCACGCTTGTGTGAGGCGTCAAGGTCGCTCCGCTCGGCGTGGGTGAGGCGAGAGTCGTTACATTACGAAGCCAAGGCTCCCGTACTTCTGATACATCCGGTAGAAGACGTAGAATCGTCTGGCTGATTCGGGCCGTGATGCAGTTTTCTCCATCACCTGCTGGTTGACGGAAATGAGATGGTCTTTGTATCCGGCTTCGAATGGTAGAACGAAGCCAGAGGTGATGTTCATTTCGGGAAGGGGAACGCGACGGATGAAAATCAGCGCATCCGTATCTGCTGTTTGACTCAGTTTAACGTCGGTCAGTTCAATTGGGGACTCTCCCTCTTCCAGTACGTCGTGGAGGACAAGCACTCGCTCGTCGGGATGGACCTCTTCGATTACGAACAGCGACGTATAGGACTCCCGCAGTGCTTCGAGTATCTCGCGTTCAATCTCAGTCTCCCATCGCTCCGCTTGATAGAATCGTTCGAGGGCAGTCGTGCCATCGCGTTCAAGCTCGTGTATCGCATAGTCTGATTGGGTAGCCATATCCATCTCGCCCTCGTGGTAGAGGTACTCTTCGTCACCCTCTTCTTTGGTCATCCCGAGAAACCGCGCCGATTCCATCAGTTCGTCATCATTCAGAAAATCTAATAGCTTCGAGTTCAGTTCCTGTCCCTCCGTTCGATACTCCCTGTAGCGTTCAATCCGGTTATCCATCATCTCCAACTGAGAAGTGAGGTCGTTAAAATTCCTTGACCTGCGTGGACACAGGACCGAGTTTGATTACCCTGTGTGCTATTTGTTGACAAGGGTCGGACTATGCCAGATGACAAGAGACGATTCGCACTCAGGGAGAGCAGTGAGGCGGATAAGCCTGACAACCCTTCTCTCAATCACGTTTCGATTGAGGGTTTACACACGGATGCCACAACGGACCTATCACGGAATAACCCAAACGAAACCAAGACAGCGAAAATCCACTTCGAAGGAACGATAGACATTAGGGTTGACAATCATCTTGAGCTTTCGGTTCTCGCCAACCGAATTGCAGAGCTTGACCTTGATACCACTCTACTTGAAGAAACAGTGACCTCTCTCAATGAGGAACTCGTGTCCGATTATTGTGGCGTGAAACACGTCTGGGGTAATGGCGACAAACGATACCAACGCGCTTCAACATCAACTCGGTCTACTGTGACAAATCTTGGTGAACACAGATTCACCCTCCATTACGTCAAGGACACTAACGCTGATGAAGAAGACAACACATATTTTCGGCCTATCGAGGATATCCTATCATTCACTGGGCAGAGAGTCTATCAGCAGGATATCCTCGCCAAGTCAGTCCTCCTTCATTTCGATTACCGCCTTTCCTATCGGAAAGTTTCCGACTTGTTATCGCAGACAACGGGGTCCAATATATCTCCCACAACGGTAGAATGTGCTGGAGAGTATCTCTACCCACAGGCTCGCAAAGAGTATGAAGCCATTCAAGAACAGATACAGCAAGCTGATGTCCTACATATCGATGAAGCGAAGTTCCCCGTTGATAGCGAGACCTACTGGTTGTGGGGATTTACTACTGGTGAAGAGACCCTCTATGCGCTTCGGGAGAGTCGAAGTAGTGAAGTCTTGGAGGATATTCTCGGAGAGACGTTCAGTGGAGTCATAGTCTGTGACGGGTATTCAGCGTATCCCGCGTTCCACTCACGATTACAACGGTGTTGGGCACATCTCTTCCCCGATAAGTACGAACTGTCTGAGAACGATAACGAAGCACAATCAGTGTGTGAAAGTCTTCGAGAGTTACGAAACGGACTTGAGAAATTCTCCGATACAGAGCCAACTCCTCTCCAGCGTATTGTTGTTCAGCGAGAAGCACGGAAGAGGTTAGAGGATATCATCGTGGAAGGAGCAGAATCAAAACAGGCAGTGGACATCTTGGATACACTACAGCGAGGATTAGGCGACTGGCTTCGATTTGTCACACATCCCAATGTTCCATCAACGAATAATCAAGCCGAAGCAGCCTTTGGAGAGCCGAAAATGATGAAGAAGCTAATGCAACAGCTCCAGAACGAGAGAGGTGTTCGGTTCTACGAGACCTATATGTCATTGATTCAGACGTGGAAAGAGCGGGACAAAACCCCGTACTCCGAGCTATGTCGACTCGCACAGGAGATAGGAGAACACCACACCAATGCTCACGATGCTTGGGATTGAGAACAGCTTCATTCCGGTCAGGGGCGTAGGCGAGAAGACCGAGCAGAAGCTCTGGCAAGCGGGAGTTACAACGTGGGACGACTTCGATGGCTCGGTTGTCGGACCAACCAAAGCCGAACGTATCGAGGAGTTCATCTCGACCGCTCGCACCCACCTTGATGAAGGTAACGCGTACTACTTCGGTCAGGTGTTCCCCGAAGAGAGCTACTGGCGACTCTACGAGAACTTCAGCGAGGAGACGTGCTTTCTCGACATCGAAACCACCGGTTTGAACGAATGGCACGATGACGTGACGATGGTCGGTCTGTATCAGGGTGGAGAGATGACGACACTCGTCCGAGGACAGAATCTCTCACAGGACACGCTGGTAGAAGAGCTTCAGGATACCAAGCTTCTCGTTACGTTCAACGGGGAGGAGTTCGACCTGCCGTTTCTCGAACGTGCTTTCGATGTCGAGGTAGTCGCTCCGCATATCGACTTGATGAAGGTCTGCCGCCGATTGGGTTACAGCGGCGGTCTCTCGTTCATCGAACGGCAGGTAGGGATTGAACGAGACCGGCCCGACCTATCGGGCGAGGACGCTGTTCGGCTATGGCGCGAGTACGAACGGGGAGATGACGCTTCGCTTGATACACTCATCGACTACAACCGGGAGGACGTGATGAACCTCGAAATTCTCTTGGATGTTGTGACCAGCCAGTTACACGAGGAGGTCTTTGAATCGGCTCGGGAATCTCGTTAAGATTTCTTGGCCTACCCGAACTTTGGTAGCATATGGCACCTCTTGAGGACATATCGCTTGAAGAACTCCACGAAGTGCTGACAGAGGTGGAAGGGAGCAGAGCTACACAACGAGTTATGGTCGCTATCAATTACAAGCACGAAGACGGTGTAACTCAATCAGAACTTGCCGAGCGATATGATTATTCGGCGGCGACTATCAGAAATTGGATTAGACGTGCCGAACGACTCAAAAATGAACCATTTGAGGATACGTTTTACGACGCCCACCGGTCGGGTCGTCCTCGAAGCCTACGGGAAGATAGATTACCCGACTTGGAGGATAGACTACAAGAAGGGCCAGAAGCTTACGGATTCACCGGACAGCGTTGGACAGGTCAGCGAGTAGCACACATTATCAAGGAGGAATTCGATGTGTCAGTCTCAGACATTACAGCAAGACGGTATCTCAAGGAATTGGGTTGGAGCAACAAGAAGCCGAAGCGTCTGGCGACTGAACGAGAGCCAGAAGGAATCGAACAATTTCGAACTGAAGAGTGGCCGAAGATTCGGGACACCGCTAAACAGGATGGAAAAGCAATAGTATTTGTTGATGAGACGAAATTTCGACTTCTCCCGAATTTCCTCTCCACGTGGGCTCCTAAAGGTAAGGAGGCAACGGTTGAGTCTCGCTCTACGTTTGAATTCATTGCCGTGGTTGGTGCGCTCACGTACATACCTGAGACACAGGAATTCAGTCTTCAGTACGATACTCAGCGGTATAATTTCAATACCGAGAGCATCTTACCCTTCCTACGTGACGTGACACGAAGTTTATCACGCGACCCCGTATTCCTGCTTGATAACTGGAGCCCACATAAGAACGCTATAGCCGAGTTACAAGAGGAGTACGCTGAAACTCCAACCAATATTGAGGCAGAGTACTTTCCCGCGTATGCGTCCGACCTGAATCCTGCTGACCGGGTGTGGGATTTGGCCAAGAACACCGAACTCCCGAACTACGCTCCAGAGTCGTTGGATAACTTGGAGGAGAAGGTTATCTCGGCACTCGAAAACATCCGAACTGACGAAACGAAGTTACGGTACTGTG
>JBDGUF010000028.1:0-26699 GCA_042216105.1 Halorientalis sp. | reverse complement strand
CTGTCGTTCGCAACTCCAGGCGGCCGTTTCGGAAGAGCGAGGACAGATCAGGCGAGCTCGTAGTTCTCGATCACGCCGTCCGCGGCTTCGAGTCCGAGGACCTCGCAGGTCCCGTCCTCGATGAGTTTGACGCGGGCGTCCCGGAACAGTTTCTCGACGGGGTAGTCGCGGGTGATCCCGTTGGCTCCGTGAATCTGGACGGCCCGGTGGGCTACCTCGTAGGCGATCCGTTTGCAGTAGACCTGTGCCGTCAGGGCGTGCCGGTGGGAGGCGTCGAACTCGAAGGCGCGCATGTTGCGGTCGAACACGTGTTCGCAGACGCGGCGGGAGTAGGCCCGAGCGGTCTCGACTCTCTCGAACATGTCGTAGAGCTGGCTCTTTACCGACTGGTGTTCGCAGATGGGACGGCCCTCCTGCTCGCGCTCGCGGGCGTACGCGAGTGCTTCCTCGAAGGCGGCGCGGGCCAGCCCCGTCGCGACCGCGGACATCCCGGCGCTGGTCACCGACAGGATCTGGGTCATGTCGACGTAGCCGGTGTCGGGGTGGAGCATCTCCGGCGAGAGGATCACGTTCTCGTCGGGGATCCACACGTCGTCGAAGACGAGTTCGCTCTGCGGGCAGTCCCGCTGCCCCAGTTTGTCGATCGGTTGCCCTCGCGTGACACCGTCGGCATCGAGGGGAACGAGGACGGCGTACCCGGGGTCGGCGTTGGCCGGATCCATGTCCACGTGGAGCGCGCAATGGGTCGCCATCGGCGCGGCCGACACCCACGACGCCTTGGCCCCGTTGATCACCCACTCGTCGCCGTCCCGCTCCATCCGGACCTCCGGCGGCGAGATGTTCTCGCGGTACTGCGCGTCGATACCGTCCTCGCGGTAGGACTCGGTCGAGACGAGTTCCGAGCCGTGGCTGGGCTCGGTGACACCCCAGCAGCCACGGATCGCGCCGCTCCGATCCTCGATGTAGGGGTCGAGGAACTTCGACTGGACGTCGTCGTCGAACGACACCGCCGCCAGGATCGCCGGGAGGAAGTCCACGCCGAGCGCGATGGCGAAGCCGGAACTGCCCCAGGCGAGCTCCTCCATGAGAACGTGGAACTCCCGGCCCGAGAGTCCGCCGCCGCCGAACTCTTCGGGGATGACGGCGCTGTGATAGCCCAGTTCTTTCATCTGACTCATGACCTCGTGGAACGGCGACCCCGCCGCTCCGATGTCGAGGTACTCGTCCCGTCCCATCCGGTCGATCTCCAGCGCAGCCGGTCGAACTTCGTTTTCGGCGAACTCGTGGACCTCCTCCCGGAGCATCTGGATGCTGTCGTCGTCGCCGTACTCCGTGTCGAGTTCGAGGTAGCTCATAGGTCCCACTCCTCGTGAACTTCCGTCGTTCCGAGCGCCATGTCGAACTGACCGTACAGGCCCGCCATCTCGCGCTCGACCGATACCGTGTGAACGGGATCGTGCGGTGACTCGGTCTCGTAGCTCAGATCGTGAGGGCCGAGCCACCGCTTGGGGCGGTCGTTCGTGTCCCGGTGGAAGTCGATGTCGGCGTACCACTTGACCAGTTGCGTACAGCCGTCACCGCCCTCGATCGGTGGGAAGTGCCGGATCGACAGGAGGGGGAGCCGGTCGTCCAGCAGCGTCTCGACGATGCCGCCGGTCGCGCGCTGTTCGGGCTTGACGGACATCGAGACCAGCCGCGTGTCTTCCGGTCGGTCCATGTAACCGTCGACGACGGTTCCCTCGGTATCGAGGTCCATGTGGGCGAGCTTCTTCGGCGCACCCGCCATCTCCCGACCCGCGACCAGCGCCGCGTCGTTGGTCACGTAGATGTACGGGATGTAGTAGGCCAACTCGCCGTCCAGATCCTCGACCTGGATCACGGTCAGGTACTCGTGGTACTCACCCACCGTGCTGAACGGATAGTGAGTGAGGAAGACGGCGGCAGTCGGCGGGTTCGAGTACGGGGTGATCCCCTCCGGTAAGAGGTCGACCACCTCGGGCGTCGTCGTGAAGAAGGCCATGACGGCGTCGCAGTCCTCGTACTCGATCTCGGTCTCGCTGGCCGGCGTCGACGGCGAGACGGAGGCGTTGTAGATCGATGCGTCGAACGGTGGGGCGAACCCCTCGGAGCTTCCTTGCAACACCATGAGTCAGGAATTTGTAGGTAGGGTCCAAATACGGACGGCCGTGACATTGTGGGCCTGGACGTGCATCGGCTACACCCGCCACTCCTTCTGGACGGCGCGTGCGCCGAGTTCCATGTCGTACTCGAAGTACAGCGCCAGGTCGATCCCGTCGACCGCGAGCTTGTGGATCGGGTCGTGTTTCGACGGCGAGTCGTAGGTCAACTCTCCGGGTCCCATCCACACCTTCCGGGACCCCCGGGCGTCCTCGTGGAAGTGGATGCGGGCGTACCACTCCACGAGCTGTGTCAGCCCGTCCTCGCCCTCGATGGGCGGGACGTGCCGCAGCGACAGCATGGGCACGGGATCGGGGATCGCCGCGTCCAGCAGGGCGTTGCCCTCGACCTGCTGTTCGGGCTGGACGGTCAGCGTCGCCAGCCGTCGGCCGTCGGGGCGCTCCAGCGTCCCGCTGGTCAGCGGGCCCGAGGGATCGAGGTCGATCTCGGCCCGTTTCTTCGGCGCGCCGACGACCTCCCGACCGGAGGCCATTCCGGCGTCGTTGTCCACGTAGATGTACGGCACGTAGTAGGCCATCTCGCCGCCGAGGTCCTCGACCTGGATCAGCGAGAAGAACTCGTCGTACTCCCCGACGGAACTGAACGGATACCGCGTGATCCAGGCGACGCCATGGGGCGGCGATCCGAAGGGTGTCACCCCCTCGGGCAACACGTCCGCGATGTCGTCGTTGTCGATGCTGAAGTAGACCATGGCCCCCTGGCAGTTCCGGAAGTCGAACTCCTCGTCGGCGGCCGGCGTCGACCGACCGATCGATCCCCCGTACAGCGGGGCGTCGAACGGCGGGGAGTACCCCGCCGCGTCGCCTTGCAGTACCATCGTGTGACACCACCTCACCATCCGGCGCGACGTGCCCTATCGCTGACCCCTCCGTCAGTCGGCTATATATAAGTGGTTCGTCCGGTGCGATCGTTGCCGAAGATATTCGGCGTCGGTCGGCGGTTCCGATCGATGAAAACGGCCGCTCATAGGAGGGTCAAGATCCAACGCCCTCGCCGCGTTCGGACCGAACGATGACACACGCGAGCGATGGCCGCGGTGATGGGTCGACACGAGGGGGCCAGAACGCATGACGGTGCTGGACAGTTTCCGACTCGGCGGCGACGTGGCGCTGGTGACCGGCGCGGCCGGCGGGATCGGCGGCGCGATGGCGGAGTCGATGGCCGAGGCCGGGGCGGACGTGGCGCTGGTCGACGTCGACGAGGGTGGGCTCGAAGAGCGTGCCGCGCAGTTGCGTGCTGACACCGACGCGGACGTCCTGCCGATCACCGCCGACGTAACCAGCGCAGCCGAGACCGAGGCGATGGTCGAGGAGACCGTCGCGGAACTGGGCGGGCTGGACGTGACCTTCGCCAACGCCGGGATCTTCGAGTTCGGTGGGACCGTCGAGAGCTTCGACATGGACGACTGGGCGAAGACCATCGAGACGAACCTCACCGGTGTCTTCCACACCGACAAGGCCGCCGCCAGCGAGATGTCCCTGGGTGACGGTGGCCGGATCGTCAACACCGCCTCGATCCTGGGGATGCGCGGGACGGAGATTCCGGGCGTCTCCGCCTACACCGCGTCGAAGGGTGGCGTGATCCAGTTGACGCGACACCTCGCGGTCAAACTCGCGCCCAGCGGCGTCCGGGTCAACGCCGTCGCGCCCGGCTGGATCAAGACGGCGATGACGGGCGAAGCCTGGCTCGACGGGGCGATGGGCGACGGGATCCGCGACCTGCTCGGCCAGCGCATGGCGATGGATCGGCTCGGCGAACCGGCCGACCTCAAGGGCGTGTCGCTGTTCCTGGCCTCCGAGGCCTCGGCGTACGCCACCGGCGAGGTCGTCTTCGTCGACGGCGGGATGAACGCCAAACTCTGAGCGTCCGCCCGGGTCGGTTCGATCGATCCGTCGAACAGCCACATCCGTCGTATTTTCGCATTTCAGGACTTCTCTACCGCATCTGTACCCGCTACGTTTATGTAGGAGAGCGGTCACGTGACTACCATGCGGTACGCCGAGATCGTCCTCACGCTCCTGGAGCCGACCTCGCCGACGGAAGAGCGGCTGGCGGAGGCGGAGACCGTCACCCGCGAGAAGCTCCACCACCTCGATCTGCTGGACGACGGGACGGCGACGACCCTCTACGAGATGTCCGGCGACGCCGAGCGAGTCAGGGAGATCGCCGCCGCGGACGACGCGCTCATCGACTACCGGATCTCCGAGGGTGAGGACCGGATCACGGTCTACGCCCGCTTCGAGCCGTCCGAGAACCTGACCGAACTGCTGGAACTGGTCAGGTCACACGAACTCATCCTCGATATGCCGCTGGAGTACACCGACCGGGGCGACATCCGGGCGCTGATAATCGGCCAGGCCGACACCTTCCAGACCGCCCTGGAGCGGTTACCCGGGACCGTCGACGTCGAACTGAAGGGCATGGGCGACTACGAACCCGAGTCCGAGCGGCTCTACGCACAGCTCACCGAGCGACAGCAGGAGACGCTGCTGGCCGCGCTCGAAGTGGGGTACTACGAGACGCCGCGGCAGGCCACACAGCGAGACGTCGCCGACTACCTCGATCGCTCGGACGGCACCGTCGGCGAACACCTCCGGAAGATCGAGTCCCGCGTCCTCTCGGCGATCGCCCCGCAGTGACCCGTCAAGGGGCGACTTTCGTCTCCAGGTCCGCACCGACGAACAGGTCGGCCGCCCGCTCGGTCGCCGCCGTCGTCTCCGCGGTGTTTTCGAGCAACACCGTCTCGCTCGGGAACAGCCGCTCGCCCAGCTCCAGCCCGTACTCGCGCGCGGTCGAACCGGTGACCGTCAGGTACACGCCGATCCCCGTCTCCGCGATGGCCGCCTCCTCGACGGCCCCCTCGTCGGGGTAGGTGAACTCCACGCCCTCGATGGTGTCGGTCCCGAGAACGGCCTCGACGAGTCGCTCGTAGCGGGGGGAGATGCACAGTTTGCCCTCGTAGGCATCGACGAACGAGCGGTCGAGATCCGCGTCGAGCCGCCGGCGCGTCTCCGGCGTCGCGAGCAGGGTGTGCCAGACGGTGTCGCCGAGCCCGGAGACGATCCGCACGTCGGTGTCGTGGGGGTCGATCCGGGCGTTGACCTCGTCGAGTCCGGTCAGGGGTTCGGGGTCGAGGCCGACCACCTCCTCCAGCACGAGGTCGGCGCTGTCGAACCCGAGCGCGAACTCGTGGGTTCGCAGCGCCCGGAACGGTTCCTCGCGGCCGACGAGCTGGAGGTCGCAGCCGTCCAGTTCAAGGGTGAGACTGTCGAAGACGATCCGGCGGGGCATCCCGGCGCGGTCGTCACGCAGGAGCGTGTACTCGGGGGCCGTCGGGTCGTCGGTATCGGAGTAGGCCGCCAGCCGGTCGTACACGTCGCGGTCGGCGTCCTGTTTGTCCTTGGTGATGGCTTTCTCGTACTGGAGCGTCGAGACGACGTCGTCGGCGAGGTCGGTCGTGCCCGTCCGGGCCGCGAGCCGTTCGAGGACGGCCTCCAGCGGCCGTCCCTTGCGTGGAACGGCGACGCGGACAGTAGTCATTAGCGGACTGGTACGGTGCCGGGAGTAAAACGCCGCCGGTTTCTAGTCGTCGGCCGCGCCCAGCACGTTGCTGAGCTGTTCGCGCCACTCCTTGAGTTCCACGATGTCGTTCTCGATGTCGTCGACGCGGTCGTCGACCTCCTCGATGTCGTCGAGTTCGCTCTCGATGTCGTCGATCGACGCCTCGACGGCCTCGATGTCGTCGTCGACGTCTTTCACGTCGCCTTTCAGCGACTGGAGGTCGCTCTCGATCCCCTCGACGCTGTCCTCCAGCGAGGCGACCTGCTGGCTGTTGTCCTCGATGTCGGCTTCCAGTCCCCCGAGCTGGTCTTCGAGGGCGGCCACGTCATCCTGCAGTCCCTCGATGAGGTCCTGACCGGTGCCGTTCTCCTCGAGGAACTCCTCCAGGGCGTCGACGTAGGCGTCGAGTTCGGTCACGTCGCTCTGGAGTTTCTCGATGCGGGCCTCGACGGCTCCGCCGGCTCCGCCGTCGCTCTCGATCTCCAGCTCTTCACGGAGGACTTCGAGGTCGTCGTCGTCGACCTCGCCCTCCTCGATCTCCGTGGCCAGCGCCGACGCGACGCTCTCGACGTCGAGCGAACCGCCCGTCCCGGATTCGGTGTCGTCGGTATCCTCGGTCTCGGTGTCCTCGGTGTCGGCCTCGGGCTCGGCTTCCGCCGCCTGATCTTCGACCTCCTCGTCTTCGACCTCGGCCTCGGTGTCCTCGTCTTCGTCTTCGTCATCGCCCCCGGCGTCGACGAGGTCGACGTTCTCCGGGTCCGCCTCCGCCTGTTCGGCGTTGGGGTCGGTCAGATCCAGCGTGCCGATGTCCTCGTCCTCTTCCTCGTCGTCGAGCCCGGGGACCGAGTCGGCGTTCCCGGAGATCACGTCACGGACCACGTCGCTCCCGCTCCCGCCGACGACCCCCTCCTCGTCCTCCAGCGGGGGGTCGACCTCGGCGATCTCGGGCTCGGTGAGGAACTGCTCGACGTTGTCCGTCCCGGTCGCCCGGATGCCGTAGACGGTCGTGTACTGCTCTTCGGCCTCGATCTCGCGCTCGAAGGTGATCTCGTCGTCCTCGATGGTCCAGTACTCGCTCCCGTACTCGGGGTGAAAGCCCAGGTCCTCGACCGCGACGTTTTCGGGCACCTCGTCGACGAGCCTGACCGTCACCGCCTCCGTCCTGTCCGAGTTGATGCGGAACGCGATCGCGGGGACGGGGAAGGCGTCGGCCTCGAACGTCTTGATCACGGTGACCCCGTTCGAGGTGACGGTCACCTCCTCGTAATTTTGCGATTCGCTCATGCTTACAGTTCGCGTAACCAACGGTATTAAAGCTACGTACCGTTTTTCGCGGCGTGGGAGAGAATCCCAAACCGTCGTCGCCGTCGCCGGGAGCGAACCGGTAACGGCCGGTTACAGGTCCACGCGGTCCCCGATCTCGGCGATCTCGATCCGGCGGGGGAACTCGTGGCTCCGGGCGTGGTCGTGCAGCGCCGTCGGGTCCGCGGTCAGTCCCTTCCACATGTCCCAGTGGGTCGGGAGCAGGCGGTCGAG
Source organism: Halorientalis sp. (assembly GCA_042216105.1). Classification (GTDB taxonomy): domain Archaea; phylum Halobacteriota; class Halobacteria; order Halobacteriales; family Haloarculaceae; genus Halorientalis. The sequence goes on along the minus strand of JBDGUF010000028.1, from coordinate 19,403 downwards.
TCGGAGCTGGCGGGCGGCCTCGCAGATCTCGTTCTCGTCGCTGTACCACTCGGTGTATTTCGGCTCGCGGGTCTGTTTGTCCGGGATCTGCCCGTCCGAGCCGAACGCGAGGACGCCGAGGTCGATGTCGTACTCGTCGCCGACCGCCTCGAAGGGCTCGCCGGGGCGGGCGTCGCCGCCGTGGAAGAAAGTGCCGGCGTCGTGTTCGAAGACGTACGAGACCGGGTGGGTCGCGTCGGGATCGTTGGCCGGTTCGACGTGGACGGTGAGACTCCCGACCTCGAAGGTGTCGCCCTCTCCCACCTCGCGGAACTGTGTCTCGTCGACGGTCCACTCGTCGGTCCAGTTCTCTTCCGCGGCGACGGCCAGCGAGTCGTCGGGACCCACGTAGTCCGCGCCCGTGTCGGCGAGGATCGGGGCCTGGCTCGGTCCATGGACGTGATCGGAGTGTTCGTGGGTCGCCAGCACGGCGTCGGCCTCACGCACGTCGGTCGGGTCGAACGGGACCGGGATCATCCGGACGGTACGGGGCGGATCGCCCGTGCCGAGGTAGGGATCGACGAAGACGGTCGTCCCGTCGTCGGCCTTCAGGACGAAGCCGTTACAGCCGAGATACCAGATCGCCAGTCCGTCGGGGTCGGCGTCGGCGACGGCCGCGGGCAGCCAGTCGCCCCAGTCGCTGTGAACCATGTCTGTGGGTCCGCCGGGGCCCCCAAAGAGGATTTCGACCCACGCGGGGCTGGTCGCGATCGGTCCCGAAAGAAGGAAGCAGGTCAGTCAGTCCTCGCAGCAGCCGCCGGCTTTCTCGCCGAAGTCGATCCGCAGGGGCTCGGAGATGGTCTCGTTGATCTCCTGGAGGCGGAGTTCGAGTTCGTTCTGTGCCTGCAGGAACTCGGCCATCACGGGGATGTCGTGGAGCGCCTCCTGCTTTGACTGCAGTTCGCGGAGGTCCTCCTGGGTCGCGTCGCCGGTCTGTCGGGCCAGCATGAACTCCTCGCGGAACTGCTCGAACTCCTGGATCTTCTCCTGGGCCTCCTCGTCGTTCTCGACGGCCTCTTTGGCCTCCTCGAAGCGCTCGTAGGCCGGGAGGTCCGCGATCGCCTCGCCGAGGTCGCGGCTGAGCTGATCGACTGTCGACTGGGGCGTCTCGCCGGATTCCGTTTCGATGCTCATCGCCGTGGCCTACGTACTTCAGCGGTTTCAACCTGCCGAACTGCCCACCCGAACCGCCGGAACCACGCGCCACCGCACCGAGCCGCCCCGTCGCTCGATCGACCAGTATCAGTATCGATACTTCGACGGCTACTGATTTATTCCCGAAACCGAACCATCAGGCAGGAAGGAAACCGTGTCTACCGTCTCCTCTCTCCGGTCGTTCGCGATCTTTTCACTGGTGATTCTCGGCCTCGGTGCGGTCGGTACCGCGAGTGTCGGGGCGGTCCCCGCCGACGGGAACTCGAACGCGACGGGCGACGGGCCGGCGGTCGCGACGAGCGTCGAGCGCGTCGGCGAGGGCGGGACGCTCCGATACGAACTCACGCTCACCGGACTGGCCGAGTACGACCGCGTCGGGATCGTCGTCGGGCGGGCGGCGACGGTCGTCGCGAGCGAGGGGCTGACGGCCACCGAGCGCGAGGGGCGGACGTGGTTGCGCGCGGCGGACGGGCGGGAGACGGCCACGGTCCGGATCCGGACGACGGTCTCGGCGGCTCGCCCCGGACGCGGCGGGGAGTTCTTCCCGGCCGACACGTGGCTCCTCGGCCGGGTGCCGCTGGTCGAACTCCGCTGGACCAACGGGGCGGGGATCGACCGCCGACGGCTCCTCGACGACGTGGGGAGCGGGTCGGGACGTGTCACGGCGGGCGACCGGTACGTGCTCGTCGGCGACCAGCGGACCAGAACGGTCGCGACCGCGGGCGGGGAGATCCGGATCGCCTGGCCGGCGGGCACGGCACTCGGGCCGGACGCGGACGCCCTCGCGGCGGCGCTTTCCGACGCCGCCGGGCGGCTGGACGTGGGCGACCGCGGCGACGCAGTCCTGCTGTTCGCGCTCGGGGACCCGGCACGCCGCGGCGGCGAGTCGTTCCCGGGTTTTGACGAGGCGTGGGTCGACGCCGACTCGCCGCTCGACGACCCCAACAGCGTCTGGCTCCACGAGTACGTCCACACTCGACAGGAGTTCGTCCTCGCACCGGGGATGCGCTGGTTCCGGGAGGCAAGCGCCGAGTACTACGCCGCCCGGCTGGCGTACGAGCAGGGACGGATCGACCGGGTCGCGATGTCGGGGCACCTCGACGGCGAGCCGGTGACGGCGACCCTGACCGAACCGCGGTCGTGGGACGACCCCTACGTTCCGTACACGAAGGGCGCTCGCGTCCTCGCGCTCCTCGACCGCAAGATCAGGCTCTCGACGGACGGCGAGCGGTCCCTGGAGGACGTGTTCCGGCGGCTGAACGCCCACGAGGGGCCAGTCACGTACGACGACTTCACCGACGCGGTCGCCGCCGTCGCCGGCCACCGGATGGACGGCTGGCTCGACCGGTACGTCGCCGGCGACGAGCCGGTCGCGAGCTTCTACCCCGGCGTCCCCGAGCGGTCGGGGCTGTTCGCCGGGTCGTGGTCGTTCATCGCCGACGCGGGTCCCGGTGGAGTGTTTCTCGTCCTGTCCGTCCTGCTGAGCGCCGTCGGATCGGTCCCGCTGTACCGGTATCTCGACCGACTCGACGACGGGGACGGCGACGGGGACGCCGACGACCGCGACGGTCGGTCGAGCTGGCCGGCCTGAGCGGCGACCCCGAATCGGGAAAGCGTCGGCGTTTTACGCGCTCGTCGGTTACGGAGGAGCAATGAGTCAGGACTCGTCGGAGAGTTATTCGGAGGGGGACCTCCGGGGGACGGGGATGTCCCTGAAACACGACCGCGAGTGGGACTACGAACTCGACCGGATCACCGAGGCCGTCGCCGAGCGCGACGCCGAGACGGTCGGGTTGCAGTTCCCCGAGGGACTGAAACGGCGGGCCAGCGCCGTCACCGACGACCTCCGCGCGGAACTGCCCGACGACGTGACCGTCATGACCTCCGGCCAGCCCTGTTACGGGGCCTGTGATCTGGACACCTACCTGATGCGCCGGACGGACGTGTTCGTCCACTTCGGCCACAGCCCGATGAAGGAATCCGAGAAGATCGTCTACGTCCCCCTGTTCTCGAACGTCGAGGTCACGCCGATCATGGCCGAATCGCTGGCCGAACTCGCCGACCCCGAGGACGACCCCGACGTGGGGCTGGTGACGACCGCCCAGCACATGAACAAGTTCGAGGAGATGCGCGAGTGGCTGGAGGACCGCGGTTACGAGGTCCACACCCGGCGGGGCGACGACCGGCTGACCCACGAGGGGCAGGTGCTGGGCTGTAACTACGCCAGCGCTGACGTCGACGCCGACCAGATCCTCTACGTCGGCGGCGGGAAGTTCCACCCGCTCGGGCTGGCGATGGAACACCCCGACAAACACGTCGTCATCGCCGACCCCGTGAACAACGCCATCACCGTCGCCGACCCCGAGAAGTTCCTGAAACAGCGCTACGCCTCGGTCCACAAGGCGATGGACGCCGAGGAGTGGGGCGTCATCTTCTGTACGAAGATCGGGCAGGGCCGCTGGGACCAGGCCGAGGAGATCGTCGAGAACAACGAGAACGCCTACCTCATCACCATGGACGAGGTGACGCCGGACCGGCTGACGAACTTCGGGTTCGACGCCTACGTCAACACGGGCTGTCCGCGGATCACGACCGACGACGGCCCGCAGTTCAAGAAGCCGATGCTCACCCCCGGCGAGTACGAGATCGCGATCGGCGAGAAACCGCTCGAGGAGCTCTCCTTCGACACCTTCCACGGCACCTGGTGACCGGCCGGGTCAGAAGGCGTCGTCGAGGTCGGCGGCGATCGTCGCGACGGCGTCCTCGGCGGCGTCGACGACGCCGATCATCGTGGCGAACCCGTGGATCATGTCCTCGTAGTGGGCGTGAGTCACGTCGACGCCCTCGGATTCGAGACGATCCGCGTAGGCGATCCCCTCGTCCCGGAGCGGGTCGAACCCGGCGGTGACGATCGTCGCGGGGGGAACCCCGGAGAGGTCGTCGGCGAGCAGCGGCGCGAAGTACTCGTTGCGGAGGTGGATCTCGTCCTGGACGTACTTCTCGTGGAACCACTCCATGCTGTCGCGTTCGAGGAAGTAGCCCTCGGCGTTCTCCTCGTAGGAGTCGAACTCCTCGCCGACGACCGGGGAACTCACGACCGGATAGATCAGCACCTGGTGGGCCAGATCGGGGCCGTCCCGGTCCTGCACCGCGAGGGTGGTCGCGGCCGAGAGGTTCGCACCCGCCGAGTCGCCGCCGACGGCGATCCGATCCGTGTCCGCGTCGACGTGGTCGCCGTGTTCCGCGACCCACTCGACGGCGGCGTAGGCGTCCTCGACGGCCGCGGGGAAGGGGTTCTCGGGCGCGAGCCGGTAGTCGACCGACAGCACCGCGCAGTCGGCGGCGTTGACGACCGACCGGCACAGCGCGTCGTGTGTCTCCAGGCTCCCGATGACGAACCCACCGCCGTGGAAGTACACCAGCACCGGGTGGGGACCGTCGCCGTCGGGCTGATAGAGCCGCACGGGTAGCGCCCCGCCGGGGCCCTGGATCTCGAAGTTCTCGACGGTGGCCACGTCCTCGCCGTCGCCCCGCATCGCCGCCATCGCTTCGAGCTGATCGCGCGCCTCCTCGACCGACACCGCGTACGTCGGCGGCACCGGCTGGTCGTCGATCATCTGCAACACTGCCTGGACCTGTGGATGGGGCTGGTCTGCCATACTATCGCCCACGGACCGGAACGGTGTTAACTCTGTCCCGTTCTGAGCTAACGTCGTAAACTACACGCCCGACTCACACCGCGACCGGTTCCGCGTGGTGAGGATCGTATGATTACCACAAGGCATACACAAACATTTTTCAATGATTGTAGTGTATTCCACGGTAGCGATGAATACAGGCGTCCTCCGGACTGACTGTCGGGGTGAGCCATGAGTACGAAAAGCGGGCTCGCACAGCGGCTCGCGATCGTGGCGGGGTTCGAGAACCCCTCGGCGTCGCTGGAGCAGTACCGGACGCCGCCGGAGCTTGCGGCCCATCTGATCCACACGGCCGATCTGCAGGGCGACGTCGAGGACCGGACCGTCGTCGACCTGGGCTGTGGCACGGGGATGCTGGCGCTCGGGGCCGCGCTCCGCGGGCCGACACGCGTCGTGGGAATCGACGTGGACCCCGCGCCGCTCGCGACCGCGACCGAGAACGAGCGACAGGTTGCCTCCGCGTCGGCGGTCGAGTGGCTCCGCGCGGACGCGACCCGAGTACCCCTCCGCCCCGAGGGGCCGACGACCGTCGTCATGAACCCGCCGTTCGGCGCACAGTCCGGCAACGAACACGCCGACCGCGCCTTCCTCGAAACCGCCGCCGAGATCGCCGACGTGTCCTACTCGATCCACAACGAGGACAGCGAGGACTTCGTCGAGGCCTTCGCGGACGACGAGGGCGGCGAGGTCACCCACGCCTTCCGTGCCACCTTCGAGTTGCCCAACCAGTTCGACCACCACACCGACGAGTCCCGCACCGTCGACGCGGAAGTGTTCCGCATCGAGTGGCCCTAGCTCCGGCCCGCGATCTTGACTCGCGTCCCGTTCCCGAGCGCGAACAGTTCGCCGTCGGCCGTCCGGTTGAACAGGAGCCCGCCGGCGCTCCGGTTGGTAGCCACCGACGGGAGCCGGGTCCGGCCGAGCGGTTCGTCGCCGTCGCGGACGCGGAGTTCGAACCCCCGCTCGGTCGGGGCGATCGTCACCCGCCGGCCGGCGATCCGCGGGCGCGCCGTCTTCGGCGGCGACGTGAACACGAGTCGCCGGTCCCCCTCGTGTCGGAGGAAGACCTTGTAAACCGATCCGTTCCCGACGGGGTCCCAGCCGGTCCGGTTCGCGGTCACGGTCTCGCGCCGGCCGATGCTCCCGAGCACGACGGTCGCCTCCCCCCTGAACGCCAGCTCGCGTTTCCCGACCGCCCTGTAGAATATCTCCCGGGACGCGCTCGTGACGATGACGCCGCTGGTGTTTATCGTCCCCTCGTCGCCGAAGGGACCCACCGCGAACGCCGACCGGTACCTGTCGGTGACCCCTTCGGCGTAGGTCACCTCGTACCCGTCGACGGAGACGTTGCCGTCGATGCCGTCGTTGAGGACGAACAGACCCGACCAGACGGCGAGCAGGGAGAGCGACACGAAAGCCGCCCCGAGGACGATGGCCGCCAGTTCCCGGGTCCGCAGGTCGACCGACACCGAGCGGTCGATGCGCGGGAGATCGAGCGTCGACAGGAGCGTCCGCTCGCCGTACGCGCCGGCGACGGCCGCGACCAGCCCGGCCAAAAGGAAGACGACGGCGACGCCGGCCGCCCGGTAGAGGACGTACCGACCGCCCGACAGCGGCGTGTAGAGCTGCCAGAGCCCCTGGACGGCGGCGAAGATCAGCGCGGCGAGCCACAGCCGCGCCGGTCCGGGGAGTCGATCCCGGCGCGCGCCGAGGTACCCGCCGAGGGCGACGCCGAGGACGAACCCGTAGAGGTGCCCCTGGATCGCGATGTTGGCCCACCCGGGCGTCGAGAACACCTGCCTGGGCCGGGCGACGACGAACGGCTGCTGGATCGCCTGCATGACGAGGTCGACGACCCGGCCGCCGACGAGAACGACGACCGTCGTGAGCGGGTAGGAGACGAGCGCGAAGCCGGCGATCGCGAACACGACGCCGGAGAACCCGACGGTCGGACCGAACGAGAACACGCCCGACAGCAGGCCGACGCCGACCGCGGCCGCGGGGACCGCGAGCACCCTGACGAAGGGGTTGGTCCGGAGCCGCGCGAACGACTGACTGCCCCGCGATCGGGGGAAGTGGCCCCAGGCGTACTCGGCGACCGGCATGAACGACAGCGTCCCGATCAGATTCGCCGTGACGTGGCCGAGCCCGGCGTGGGCAAATGGCGACGTGACGACCCCGAGCGGGTAGAAGTACGACCAGCTGATGAACGGGATCACGAGCGGGCGCCGCGGGTGGCGGTACCCGCCCTGGACGAACAGGTAGAACGCGGCCACGCCGGCGACCGTCAGCAGTGTCCCCCACGGGACGCCGAGGACGAACCGCCGGCGGAGCGCGTGCCCCCAGCGTCCCCGGGGGCGCTCGAACCGGAGCGCGATCCCCAGCGAGAGAAACAGGGGTACCAGTACCACGCCGGCCCAGAGCCACCACGGGATCGACCGCAACAGCCCAACCTGCAACACGCCGGGCGACATGTCCGGACCCTCGGCCGCGGGTCGTTTAGGCCTACCGCTAGTACCGCGGCAGGTTCGTCAGTTCGCCCTCGGGGACGTTCTCCTCGGCGAAGGCCTCGCGGGCGATCGAGCGCTTGTGGACCTCGTCGGCCCCGTCGATGATCCGGAACGCGCGCACCGACTCGTAGAAGTCCGCCAGCGGGAGGTGCCGCGAGATGCCCGCGCCGCCACAGGCCTGGACCGCCAGGTCGATCGTGTCCTGGACGACGTTGGCGGTGTAGTACTTGCTCATGGCGACCTCGATGCGGGCCTGCTCGCCGCGGGCGATCTTCTGGGCGGCGTGGCGCGTCATCGTCCGCGCGGCGTGGAGTTCGGTCTCCTGCTCGGCGATGGCGAACCGCTGGGCCTGCTTCTCGCTCAGCTGGTCGCCGAAGGCCGACCGCTCCTGCATGTACTCCTTGGCGACCCCGAGCGCGCGCTCGGCCATCCCCGAGAAGCGCATGCAGTGGGTCAGCCGCGCCGGCCCCAGCCGCTCCTGCGCGATGGCGAAGCCCTCGTTCTCCGGCCCCAGCAGGTTCTCCTCCGGCACTCTGACGTCGTCGTACCTGATCTCGGCGTGGCTCTCGTGGACCACGTCCGGGCCGAGGTGGGGCGTCGGCTCGACGATCTCGACGCCGTCGGCGTCGGCCGGTACGAGGATGATCGACGTTCCCGAGTAGGGGTGAGCGTCCATGTCCGTGCGCGCCATCACCAGCAGGAGGTCGGCCTCGTCGCCCTGCGTGGTCCACCACTTGTGGCCGTCGATGACCCACTCGTCGCCGTCTTTCTCGGCGGTGGTCTGCATCATCTTCGGGTCCGATCCCGCGCCCTGCATCGGCTCGGTCATCGAGAAGCCCGACCGGATCTCGCCCGCGACCAGCGGCTTCAGCCACTCCTCCTGTTGCTCGTCGGTCCCGAACATCTCGAGGGTGTGCATGTTCCCCTCGTCGGGCGCGTCGACGCGCATCGCGGCCTGCCCGAGCAGGCTCTTGCCCGCCTCCTCGAACAGCGGGAGCACGTCGCGGAAGTCGTACCCGCCGCCGCCGAACTCCTCGTCGATCTGGGGGCAGTAGATCCCCTTCTCGCGAGCGATCTCCCGCAGGGCCTCGATCTCCTCGTGGGGCACCGGCCCGTCGCCGAGGTACTCGCGCTCGACCGGAACGACCTCGTTCTGGACGAACTCGCGGGCCTTCTCCCGTAGCTCCGTCGCTGTCTCGGAATCCTCGTACTCGACTACCATACCACCCCTTGCGGACACAACATTGTAAAACATCCCCCGGCCGCGACAGCACGACACACGGGCAACCCCCGGTCCATGTTCGGGCGGCGATCACCGCCGGGTGGGGCAACCCACACTTATTCATACGTGGGCCGCAATTCGCCTAACAATGTTAGCGGACACTGGTACCACGTCCGGGGTGACGGTCCCGTGACCGACGAGAGCGAGGCGTACTTCGACCGGATCGTCGACGAGGAGAACCTGGCCGAGTACCTCGAAGCCCAACTCGGCCCCGTCGACGAGTACGACGTTCGCCACCACCAGGAGGGGCACTCGAACGAGACGCTCTTTGTCACCTGGGGCGGGCAGGAGCTGGTCATCCGTCGGCCGCCGCCGGGCGAGACCGCGGACAAGGCCCACGACGTGCTCCGCGAGTACGAGGTGATCGACGCGCTCCAGGACACCGACGTGCGGGTCCCGACGACGGTCGCGGCCACCGACGACCACGACGTCATCGGCTCGGACTTCTACGTGATGGAACGGGAGGAGGGAACCGTCCTCCGGGACGAGGAGCCCGAGCGGTTCGCCAACGCTGACGCGCGCCGACAGGTGGGTGCGGAACTGGTCGACCGACTGGCAGAGATCCACCAGGTCGACTACGAGGCCGTGGGCCTCGGCGAGTTCGGCTACCCCGAGGGGTTCACGCAGCGACAGGTCAAGCGGTGGAGCGAGCAGTTCGAGTGGGCCTTCGAGGTCACGACCGAGGAGCGGGAGGTCCCCGTCGTCCACGACGTGATGGAGTGGCTGAAAGCGAACGCGCCCGAGGACCACCCCCACACGCTCGTCCACGGCGACTACAAGCTCGACAACGTGATGTACGCGCCCGCGGACGACCCCGAGATCGCGAGCATCTTCGACTGGGAGATGTCCACGCTGGGCGACCCGCTCACCGATCTCGGCTGGATGCTGTCGTACTGGTGGGACGAGAAAGACCCCGACCCGCCCGAGTCGACGGACTCGCTGTCGACGACGTTCATGGCCGATCCCGACTACATGACCCGCCAGGAGCTGGTCGCCCGCTACGAGGACGCGACCGGCTTCGAGTTCGAGCACGAGCGGTTCTACCGCGCGCTGGCGGTCTACAAGCTCGCCGCGCTGGGCGAGATGTTCTTCCGGCGGTTCCTGGAGGGCAACAGCGACGACCCGATGTACCCGAAGATGCGCGAGGGCGTCCCCGCGCTGGCCGACCGCGCCCAGCGGATCATCGACGGCGAGGAGCCGCTCTAGTCCGGCCGCTCCATCCGGAACCGGTCGTCGGTACTCGCGTAGTAGTTGCCCGCCAGCCGGCCGACCGCGTCGACTTTCGCCACGTCGACTTTCCCGTCGGTGGTGACCGCGTCGTCGACGTGGACCAGCACGATCTCGCCGAGGATCATCGTCCCGACGCCCACGTCGATCACGTCGTACAGTTCACACTCGAAGGCCACGTCGGCGTCGGCCACCCGCGGCGGCGCGACCTTCTCGCTCTCCACTCGCTCCAGCCCCGTGTGGTCGAACTCGCTCTCTTCGGGCGGGAGCGTGGCGCTGGTCTCGTTCATCGCCTCGACCAGCGGTCGGGTGACGACGTTGTGGACGAACTCCCCGGTATCGACGGCGTTGCGCGCGGAGTCTTTCAGCTCGTCGGGACCCTTGTCGGCGGGCGAGAACATCACGACCGGCGGGTCGACGCTGACCACGTTGAAGTAACTGTACGGGGCGAGGTTGTCGACGCCGTCCTCGCTGGTCGTCGAGATCCAGCCGATGGGACGCGGGACGACCGCGCCCGTCATCGTGCGATACAGCGACCGGTCGTACGTCTCGGGGTCGATCTGCATGGTGGGGTGGGTGGAACGTCCGTGTCGAGGGGACGGGCCCCTCTAACCCTGCCGTTTCAGAACAGGCCGACGCCGACGGCGTAGGGCCAGTCGACGCCACCGAGCGCGAGGAAGACGAGCGAGCCGCCCAGCAGTCCGACGTTCTTGAGGAAGTTGATCATCTCGTCCTGCTGGTCCTCCTCGTCGGCCGCCCAGAAGTCGTGCATCGTGGGCGTGGCCACCAGCAGGAACAGCGCGAGCGCGCCCGCACCGACGACGGGGTAGGCACCGAGGATGACGGTGAGCCCGCCGAACAGCAACATCCCGCCGCTGACCGGGACCGCGATCCCGGGGGCCGGGATGCCCTTGAAGTCGGCGTATCCGACCATCTCCTCGCCGTTCAGGAAGTGGTTGAGGCCCATGAAGGCCAGTATCGCTCCGAACAGCACACGTCCGAGCAGGAACGCGACGCCGGCCCCGGCGGACTCGAACACCATCAGGCCGTCACCTCCGTTCCCGCGAGCGGTTCCGATCCGATATCCAGTTTCGCTTTGATAGCTGCTTTCATTGCAGTACCTGGTTACAATCCGAACCTATATAGTCGTTCCCGGACACTAGGGTGAGTAGGTGACATCGATGACGGCGGAAGACAACCCCGACGCCTGTCCGATCGTCCGGTCGATCGAGCAGATCGGGTCACAGTGGCGGCTCGTGGTCCTGCACGACCTCCGGGAGGGGGAGAAGCGGTTCAACGAACTGAAGCGGTCGACCGGTGCGAGTTCCCGGACGCTCTCGCGGGTGCTCGACGACCTCCAGGAGATGGGCTTCGTCTCCCGGCGACTCGAAGAGGACGCCCCGGTCGCGACCTACTACACCCTGACCGAGAAGGGCGACTCGCTGTGCCCGGTCTTCGACGAGATCGAGACCTGGGCCGACGAGTGGCTCGCGCCCGAGGTCGAGGGCGAGGGCGAGGCCGAGCCGGCGACCGCCGACTGACGATGTCCGACGACACCGACGACCGCGACATCGAGATGGTCGTGGCGTACATCCGGCCGAGCCGACTCGACGCGGTCAAGGAGGCCCTCGCCGAAGCCGGCGCGCCATCGCTGACGGTCTCGAACGTGCGCGGACGCGGGAGCCAGCCCGCAAAGACCGGCCAGTGGCGCGGCGAGGAGTACACCGTCGACCTCCACGAGAAGGTCAAGATCGAATGCGTCGTCGCGGACGTGCCGGGATCGACGGTCGCGGAGGCGATCCGCGAGGCCGCCCACACCGGCGAAGCGGGCGACGGCAAGGTGTTCGTCCTCGACGTGGCCGAGGCCTACCAGATTCGGACCGGTGACCGCGGTCCCGACGCCGTCTGAGCGGTCGGCGGGCGGTCAGTCGTGGTGTTCGGGATACGCCTCGGCCAGCAGCTCCGGCCGATCGGTCAACCGCTCCCGGATGGGTGCGATGGCCTCGTCGATGTAGCCGGCGGCGGCGTTCTTGAGGTCCTGCGGGTGGAGGTCGCCCGCGACGTAGGCTTCTTCGAGGGCGTCGTAGTCCTCGAAGGCGAGGTCGCCCCCGTACTCCTCGGGGCGCTCGACGACGAAGTCCTCGCCGCGTTGCTCGATGATCGGGAAGACGAGATAGCGGACGTACTCCAACACGCCGTTGTCCTCGACCTCGCCCTGCGGGCAGTACGCGCCCGTTATCTTCTCCGCGACCTGGTCGGTGTCGTCGGTGAGGTTGATCTTCGAGCCGGCTTCCGAGGCGCTCATCTTCCCGCCGGAGAGCCCCGACAGCAGGGGTGCGAACAGACAGACGGGGGCCTCGCCGCCGTGGTCGGGGAGGATCTCGCGGCCGAGCATGTAGATGCCCCGCTGGTCGATGCCGCCGTAGGCGATGTCGGCGTCGAGGTGTTTCACGTCCAGGCTCTGCATCAGCGAGTAGATGAGCCCGCCGAGGTTCGGGCTGTCGCTCTCGCGGACGACCTCGCTTCCGGCACGCTTGGCGCGCGAGACGGTGGTCTCGGCGGCCATCCGGTACATGTCCAGCGTGTACGCCTCGTCGAGCTGGAACTCCCGGCCGCGCACGAAGTCGACGGCGTCGGGGTCGCCGCCGGCCGAGTCCAGCATCGCGCGGATCGACTCCTCGTAGTACTCGCTGCGGGCCTCGAGCAGGTCCCACGGGCTCTTCTCGCTGTCGAGGTGGGCGTGCAGGTCTGCGATCAGCACGGTCACGTCGACGCCGGCCCGCTGGAAGTCCGCGAGCTTGCGGATCGTCGTGAAGTGGCCGATGTGCATCTCGCCGGTCGGGGCGTAGCCGATGTAAGCCGACGGCTCCCCCTCGAGCAATTCTTCGAGTTCCGCCTCCGTGACGACTTCCTCGGTGTACCGCGTCAGGAGGTCCATCCGGTCGGCCGTGTTCATATCCACGCTACCCGGTGCCCGCGATTAAAACCTTGTCAGTCGCGGCGCGTACGCGAGGGTTTGATACGCGGGGCCGCCCTACGCTCGACCATGTACACGGGGAAGACGGAGAAGCCCTGTTGCCTGTGTGGGAACCCCGACACGGCGTCGCGGCTGGACCTGCCGCCCCGCGCCGTTCAGTTACTCGACAACAGCGGCCCCATCGCCTGGCGGGACATCGAGGGCGAGGTGTCGATCCACTTCTGCGAGAGCGACTGGGAGACGGTCGTCGACCTCGTGCTTGACGCCGGGATGAGCCCGCTCTCGCGGTGTAACGCGGCCCGCGCGGACTTCGACCTGCGCGAGGACTTCGAGGCGTTGCTGAACGACGTGCGCGACGAACCGGATCAGGGGCCGCTGGAACGGGAGATGCGACGGGAGAGCGAGCGTGTCGTCGAGGAGTACGACGAGGACGACCACGTCGACGTTCGGGACCTGGTGGAGGCTCGCGTGATCCTGTGGGCGCTGGCGGATCTCGAAGCCGACGACGCGGTCGCGGCCGACGACTGAGCGGAACGGGGCCGTCCGCCGGGCCGATCGCGCCGTCAGTGCGCGTGGTCGTGGTCCTGATCCGGCGTCGACCGTTCGACCGAGAGGCCGCGCCGGTGGACGATCCCCTGCATGTCGGCGGCCTCGGCGGCGAACTCACGGAAGGCATCGCCGGTCTCGCTGTCATCGTCCAGCACGACGGGTTTCCCGTCGTCGCCGCCCTCGCGGACTCGGGGATCGAGCGGGATCGACCCCAGGAAGGGCATGTCGGTCTCGTCGGCGAACTCGCGGCCACCGCCCTCGCCGAAGATGTGGTGTTCGGACCCGCAGTCGGGACACTGGAAGGAGGACATGTTCTCGACGATCCCCAGCACCGGCGTGTCGTGCTTGCCGAACATCTCCAGGCCCTTCCGGGCGTCGTCGACGGCGACCTCCTGTGGCGTCGTGACGATGACCGCGCCCGTGACGGGCACGGTCTGGAGCATCGACAGCTGGGTGTCGCCCGTCCCCGGCGGCAGGTCGATCACCATGTAGTCCAGCGCGCCCCACTCCACGTCCTCCCAGAGCTGGGTGAGGACCTTGTGGACCATCGGCCCCCGCCAGATCACGGGGTCGTCCTCGCCGACGAGGAAGTCCATGCTCATCAGTTTCATCCCGAACTTCTCGACCGGGACGAGCTGTTCGTCCTCGGTCGCCTTCGGTCGCTCCTCCGCCGAGACCATCCGCGGGACGTTCGGGCCGTACACGTCGGCGTCGAACAGACCCACGCGCGCTCCCATCCGCGAGAGGCCGGCCGCGAGGTTCACCGCGACGGTACTCTTGCCCACGCCGCCCTTGCCGGAGGCGACGGCGATGATGTTCTCGACGTTCGGCAGGACCTGCTCGTCGGGATCGATCCCGCTGTCCACGTCGGCCGAGAGGTCGACTTCCAGTCCCGTGTCGGCCAGCGCGTCACGCACGTCCTCGGCGATGGCCGTCTCGGTCGGGGAGTAGGGCGCGCCCAGCGCCAGCGAGATGTGAACCGTCTCGCCGTCGACGGTAACGTCGTTGACCAGGTCGAGTGAGACGATGTCGTCGCCAAGGTCGGGGTCCTCCACGGTCCGGAGACGGTCCCGAACGTCGGCTTCGTTCATGCCTGCACCTTGGCGGGTGCCCGTCGATAAGGGTTGTGACCGACCGCTAGTCGGCCCTGGGGAGTTCGACGTGGAAGACCGATCCCCGCGGTTCGGCGTCGGTCACCCACACGTCGCCGCCGAACTGCTCGACGAACGTGTGGACGAGATACAGCCCCAGCCCGGTCCCCGGGCTGTCGATCCCGCGCTCGCCTTTCCCGAAGATCTCGTCTTTCCGGTCGTCGGGGACGCCGGGACCGTCGTCTTCGACCCGTATCTCGACGCTGTCGTCGTCGGCGGTCGCCGAGACGGTGACGGTTGGGGTCTCCGCGTCGTTGTGCTGGACCGCGTTGTTCAGCAGGTTTCGAAACACGGACGAGAGCATCTCGTTGCCGGCCACGCGGACGTTCGGCACGGATCCCTCGAGCGTGAACGTGGCGCTCTCGTATCCGTCGCGGGCCGCTTCGATCTCGTCTTCGAGGACGTTCGCCAGCCACACGTCGCCCGGGTCGCCGGGGTCGTCCGCGAGCATCCGCTCCATCAGCGCCCGGACCGTCTCGGTCAGCTCGACGACGTGTTCGCCGTGTTCGACGAGCGTGTCGAGGTACTCGCGGCCGGCGGCGTCGACGTGATCGGCGAGGAACTCGGCGTGGCTGAGGACGACCGTCATGTCGTTGCGGATGTCGTGGCGGACGACCCGGTTGAGGACTTCGAGCTGGTCGTTCTGTCGTTCGATCCGGTCCCGGGTCCGTTCGCGCTCGGTCACGTCGTGGATGATCGAGAACAGGAGCCGCTTCTCGCCGGTGTGGATGGGCGTCGAGTCCACCTCGACGCGACGGACCTCGCCGTCGGCGAGTTCGTGGGGAAAGATAAAGCGGTTCGTCTCCCCGGTCTCGGCCTGCTCGCGACGGCGGGCGATCTCCTCGTCGGGGAGCCGGTTGATGTCCTGAACGTCCATCGCCGTCAGCGTCTCCCGGTCGTACCCGTAGAACGCGGCCGCCGCGTCGTTGGCGCGCTCGATGGCACCGTCGTCGGGATCGACGAGCAACATCGGCGCGTTGTGGTCCTCGAACAGCCGGCGGAACCGCTGTTCCCGCAACCGGAGTTCGCGGGTCGCCTCGTGGCGTTCTGTCACGTCCTGCACGATCCCGTCGTAGTAGACCTCGCCGTCGATCTCGTGCCGGATCGCGCTCACGGCCCCCCAGAACGGCTCCCCGGAGAGCGTCTCCAGGCGGAGTTCCTCCTCCTCGATGTGGCCCTCGGTGTCGAGCTTCCGGCTGACGATCTCGCGCCGCCCCGGCGAGCGGTAGAGTTCCGCGACCGGCGTCCCCAGTAGCTCCGCCTCGGAGTCGGCGTCGAACAGCTCCAGCATGGCCGGGTTGACCGCCGTGAACTCCCCGGCGACGCCCGGTTCGTTCCGGTAGACGCCGACCGGGATGTTGTCGATGAGGTCACGGTAGCGTTCGAGTTCCCGCTCGTGTTCCCGGCGCTCGGTGACGTCCCGCTGGACGGCGACGAACGCCACGACCTCGCCGTCCTCGACGATGGGTGCGATGGTCTGTTCGGCGGTGTACCGCTCGCCGTCGGCCCGCTCGTTTTCGATCCGTTCCTCCCAGACCTCGCCGTCGAGGATCGTCTCCCACAGCCGCCGGTAGTAGTCCTCGTCCTCGACGCCGCTTTCGAGGATCGCGGGCGTCTCGCCGACGGCCTCCGTGGCGTCGTATCCGGTCACCTCCTCGAAGGCGGGATTGACGTACCGGATCGTCCCGTCGGTGTCGGTGATGTAGACGGCGTGACCGGCGTGTTCCACCGCCCGCTCGAACGTGCGGAGCCGGCGGAGTCGCTCCTTCCGGGCGCTGATGTCGCGGACGACACAGACGACCACCGGCTCCCCGCGGACGGTGATCCGACGGGGGGCGACCTCGACGGGGATCTCCTCGCCGGCCGCGGTCACCCAGACGCTCTCGATCGTGCGACCGCCCCCGTCCTCGACGGCGCGGACCTGCTCTTCGACCCGTTCGGCGTGGTCCGGGTGGTGGACGTCGCCGGGTTCCATCCCGCGCAACGCCGACCGCGAGTAGCCCAGGCGCTCGACTGCGGCCCGGTTCGCCGCGACGTAGGTCCCGTCGGGATCGACGACCGTCACGGGATCTGCGATGCCGTCGACGACCTCCCGCACCGTGTCGGTATCGGGACCGCCGTCGTCGGCCGCACGCTCGGGGCTGGCCGCCCGCAGCGAGACGACGGCGTACTCCTCGGCGTCGTCGGGACGGCGCATCGAGCAGTCCAGTTCGACCGCCGTCCCGTCGGGGCGGTCGACGCGCCACCGGAAGCCGACCCGCTCCCCTCGCGCGAGGTCGAAAAGCGCCTCCACTGGCCGATCGGGCGTCCAGTCGTCCGGCGCGAGCGCCGACGGGGACGCCCCCCGCAGCGCTTCCCGCGACCGTCCCAGAAGCGTCGCCGCCCGCTCGTTCGCCCTGGCGATCGCCCGGTCCGGGACGTCGATCACGACGAGCCCGTCCGGCCAGTCTTCCAGAACCCCCTCCGGGTCCAGGGTCGTCTGCATACACGTGCGCAGCGCGCAATCCCATTTTAAATCCGTAGCGAGTTCCGAGGCGGTGGGAACGCGCCCACGGTTAGTTGACCGAGCAGACAGTCACTCCCGCTAACGTAACTTCGAGTAGTTACGCGACCGGGGAATCCTACACCGGATTTAAGCACACTCGTGGGATAGGAGGAGGCATGTTGGTCGACCAGTTCGGGCGCGAGGTGTCGGGGGTCCGCGTGTCGCTGACGGACCGGTGTAACTTCGACTGCGTCTACTGTCACAACGAGGGACTGGGCGACACGCGCGGCCCGATGGACCCGCGCGACGACGAGATGACGACCGACGAGGTGGTGCGGTTCCTGGAGGTCGCCGCCGAGTTCGACGTGGAGGCGGTGAAGTTCACCGGCGGCGAGCCGATGCTGCGGGAGGACCTGGAGGAGATCGTCCGGCGCACCCCCGACGGGATGGAGACCTCGCTGACGACCAACGGTACCTACCTCCCCGGCCGCGCTCCCGATCTGGTCGACGCCGGTCTCGATCGGGTGAACGTCTCGCAGGACGCACTCGACCAGGAGGCGTTCGCCGAGGTCACCCAGAGCGGCGAGTACGAGGCGGTGATCGAGGGCGTCGAGGCGGCGCTGGACGCGGGCCTGGAGCCGGTGAAGCTCAACATGGTCGTCTTCGAGCAGACGGCGGGGTACGTCCCCGAGATGGTCGATCACGTCGCCGAGAACGACGGGCTCCAGCTCCAGCTCATCGAGTACATGCCCGAACTGGCCGGCCGGCCCGAGTGGGCCGTCGACATCGAGCGGGTTCACGGCTGGCTCGAAGAGCAGGCCGACCACGTCGAGGAACGCGACATGCACGACCGCCGGCGCTACTGGGTCGGCGGCCGGCCGGAGGACGACTCCAGCGGGATGGTCGAGATCGTCGACCCCGTCGGGAACGCGGACTTCTGTGCCAACTGCCATCGCGTGCGCGTCACGCACGAAGGATACCTCAAGGGCTGTCTCAACCGGAACGACGACCTGCGGTCGATGGGCGAGATGACGAAAGCGGAGATCCGGGAGGCGTTCCGCGAGACCGTCCACGAGCGGGTCCCCTACTACGGGGAGTACATGGTCAAAGACGACGGCGAGTGGACGATCAACGAGGAGTACATCAGCGTCTGATCACCGCTAGAGCGCGCCGTCCCGTTCTCGCGATCGCTGATCGACGTATAGCATCCCGAGCGTGACGACGAACAGCCACTTCCCGACCTCGTAGACGACGCGGCGGGCGAACGCGAAATCGAGCATCGGGGCGCTCCCGGTCGAGAGCCACTGCAGGGCGGTGACCAGGCCGACGATTCCCCCGAGGAACGCCCCCGCAACGAGTCCGGTCGCGAGCAACGCGCCGACGACGGTCCAGCGCGCGTGTCTGACCGCTTTCCAGCCGAGACGACCCGCGAACGTCGGCCGGGCGCGGTCGATTACCGCCGCGGGAACGATCAGCGTCGAGGACACCAGCAGGTAGAGCAACAGGGGATAGAGCGGGGCCAGATACAGTTCGAGCATCCCGGTGGTCCAGACGCCGGGGAAGAAATCCGCCACGTCACCGCCCAGCAGGGCGATCAATGCGAGGGTGGCGAGCGTGATCGGCAACAGTGGAACGGCGACCACGGCCGACCCGACGACGGTCCCCTGGACGAACGAGATGGGCGACTGTGGATCGACGCCGGTCCAGTCGGCCACAGCGAGGTAGGTCACCGCGAGCACTGGACAGGAGACGGCGAACTTCGCAGCGAGCAGTTCCAGCGACGTGAGGTAGGTGGGCGCGACAGACGTGACGACGCCGACGGCCAAATACAGCGCCGCGAGCGACGGCAGATCACGCAGGAACTTGACCGACCGCACCTGGAGCGAGAGCGTGTGCCCAACCGGTGTCGGGAGCGACGAGACGACGGTCCCGAGCCAGCCACGCCCTCGCTCGGAGCGAGGCGTCGTCATCGCCCCTGATCGGCGAGTACGGTCGCCGGCGCCGTCGGTCGCCCCTGTCGATCTCCCCTCATCGTTCGATCCTTTCAGTCGAGCGTACAAAATACCACTTCCTCAAAAAACAGGTTCGGTCACCGAGGGTTCGGGAGTGCGCCGTCGGGAAGGGACGGGACGCTTCCGTTGCGTTTAAATAGGCCCTGGCAGTACGGGAGAGTACAGATCGTGTAGGGGCGTCGGGTCCCGAGTCCCCGAGGTCGGAGACCTCGCAGGGCGGAAATACAACAGGCAAGCGGGTCGTGGTAGCCAAGTCTGGCCCAAGGCGCAGGGTTGCTAACTCTGTGGCGTCAAGCCTCCGGGGTTCGAATCCCCGCC
>JBDGUF010000043.1:0-28137 GCA_042216105.1 Halorientalis sp. | reverse complement strand
TTGGATCGAAAATCACCTCGACGGATTCATTCAGAAGTTGCGTTAATCACTATGCCGTGCGAGCGCTGGAGTGGTATCGACAGTTCCGTGAAATCGTCCTGATGTTCGCCATCACCAATATAGAATCACTTTGTGAACCGCTCTAACTGTGATTCAGCATCTATTCAACAGAGCAGTATCTGGTGGTGTTTACCGGGCTCGGTCTGCTCGCGCCACAGCTGTACCTCGCCGCGACGGCCAGCGACCGGACGATGCGGCGGCGCTACGTCAGGAACGGCCTGCTCGTCTCCGGGCTGCTCACGCTCGCGGCCGGGAGCGGTGGTCTGGGCGGCGGGGACGCGCTCCTCGTGGTCGGGGGCGGGCTGCTGGGCGCGCTCTTCGTCTACGAGGGCATGCACGGATACCGGGAGTCGTCACTGTTCGAGGACGCCAGCGCGGAATGAAAACGGGTTTCGGCCCGCCCCGCCTAGGGAGGGTATGTTCACCGGCATCGTCGAGCGGACGGGCGAGATCACCGAGGTGACCGAGGACGATGGTGCGTCGGAGACGCACCGTGAAGCCGGCGACGCCGGCGAATCTGGGGGCCGCCGGCTGACGGTCGCGGCCGATCTCGACGACCTGCATCACGGACAGAGCATCGCCATCAGCGGCGCGTGTCTGACCGTCGAGGAGTTCGGGGACGGGTGGTTCTCGCTGTTTCTCTCCGCGGAGACGCTGGACCGGACCTACCTCGGCGACCTCGGAGTCGGCGACCTCGTGAACGTCGAGCGGGCGCTGCCCGCGGACGGACGGTTCGACGGCCACGTCGTGCAGGGCCACGTCGACGCGACCGCCGAGGTGACCGCCGTCGAGCGCGTGGGAGAAGACTGGGAGTTCCGGTTCTCGATCCCCGAGGACCTGGAGCGGTACCTGGTCGAGAAGGGATCGGTGACCGTCGACGGGATCAGCCTGACCGTCGCCGACCGCGCCGACGGCGAGTTCGGCGTGGCGATCATCCCGGCGACCTACGAGATCACGACGCTCTCGGAGAAGTCGGTGGGCGACCCGGTCCACCTGGAGGTCGACGTGGTGGCCAAGTACGTCGAGCGCCTGCTGGCGGCCGACGCGGACCTGACGGCGAGTCAGGCGCCCTACGCCGAGCGCTTCGAGGACTAGCCCGGATCGGGACCGTCCGCCGGATCGTCGACCCGATCGGCCCGGCGGTAGGCGTCGCTGTACTTCGAGAGCTTCCGGAGCAACAGGAAGACGAACAGGCCGTCGTAGAGGACGACGAAGGCCAGGAACACGACGAAGGTGTCGACGGCGACCGCCCTGGCGACGATGGGGACCAGTACCGTGGCGGAGAGGTTGTACGTCGCGTGGACGACGACGGCGACGAGCAATCCCTTGACCACGATGGGCCCGGCGTCCTCGGGGTTGAACTTCGCGAGGCCGAGGTAGTAGCCGGCGAAGGCCGAGTAGATGACGTGACCGGGACCGGCCAGGGCCCGGACCGTCGCGATGTCGGACCCGGCCCGGAGCAGGTTCATCCCCGGGGCGATCGACTGGAGCGACTGGGTGATGTAGAGGGCGTTCTCGATGGTCGCGAAGCCGAGGCCGGCGACGGCCCCGTACACCGCCCCGTCGATCACCGCGTCGAACGCCGCCGAGCGGTAGGCGTACATCCGGACGGCGAGCAGTTTCACGGCCTCCTCGACGGGACCGACGACGAGGAAGTACAGCGCGACCAGTCCAAGGATCGGGACCAGACCGAACCCCGAGCCGATCACCCGGACGTAGCGGCCGACGGTGGCGTTGAGGATCCCCGCGAAGTTCGCGAACAGGATCCCCAGCAGGAAGGTCGCGACCAGCGTTTCGAGGGGTTCGGCCGTCGTCACGTCGGCCCACCAGAGGTACGCGGCGAGGACGAACGCCGGCACGACGGAGAGGACGACGAAGGTTCCGACCCGGGGGTCGATCAGCAACCCGAACCCGCCGAGTAACAACTGAAAGCCCAGGATGAGGACCGCGACGACGATGACGGTCCACCGGACCCCGACGATACCGACGTGGTAGAGCCGCTGTGCGAACCGGTCGAGTCCCGACCGTACTTCCCACTCGGAGATCTCGTAGAGGTCTACCGATCCGTCGCTCATCGACTCGACCGGGTCCCGTCGATCGTCCATGCCCGTGGATCGAACGACACCCACCTAACGCTTTGGCCGCTCGCCCGGAGAGTCTGTCCGGATCCGTCGGCGGGTCGGATCGCGACGGCGATGCTCGACGGTACTCGAACCGCGGCCCGGATAATTAAACAGTATAATCTTGTTTAAGGGCCATCGTTTTACGTGTGAGCCGGGGACTGACCGGCAATGACACGCTACAGCGCCAGTCGGGGGATCATGTACTCGGCTCCGCCGACGGACGAGGACGACGAAGCGGCCGAGGCGGCCACCGCCGCCGAGGATGGGGAACCGACGCCGGCGGACGACTGAGAGCGCGACCGCAGGGGAGACGGGACGCGGGCCGGACCGCGAGCGGAACGGAGACGTTTTTTCGTGCAGGCCCCAACAGGGAGTGATGACTGTCACAGCGGGCGTCGTCGCGGTGCAGGGCGACGTGAGCGAACACGCCGCGGCCATCGAACGGGCCGCCGCCGCCCACGGCGAGGAGGCCGAGGTACGGGAGATCCGCGAGTCGGGGATCGTCCCCGAGTGTGAGCTGCTCCTGTTGCCCGGCGGCGAGTCGACGACCATCTCGCGACTCCTCCACCGCGAGGGGATCGCGCCGGAGATCGCCGACCACGTTGCGGCGGGCAAGCCGGCCCTGGCGACGTGTGCGGGGTTGATCGTCCTGTCGACCGACGCCAACGACGACCGCGTCGAGACGCTGGATCTCGTGGACGCGACCGTCGAGCGCAACGCCTTCGGCCGCCAGAAGGACAGTTTCGAGGCGCCACTGGACGTGTCCGGCCTCGACGAGCCCTTCCACGCCGTGTTCATCCGCGCGCCCCTGATCGAGTCGGTCGGCGACGCCGAGGTGCTGGCCGAGTGGGACGGGCGGCCGGTCGCGATACGGGACGGGCCGGTCGTCGGGACCTCGTTCCACCCGGAACTGACCGACGACGCGCGGATCCACGATCTGGCCTTCTTCGGTGCGGACTGAGACCGGGACCGGATTTTTGCCCGCGCGTCCCCTTCGACCGGTATGGACGCAGCAATCGACGGCGTCCGCGTCGCCGGGACGCCAACGGGGCCGGTGCCGGTCGTCCTGCTCGCGGTCGAGGGCGAGTCGGACCTGCTGCCGATCTTCATCGGCTTCGACGAGGCCGCCAGTATCGCCCGCGGGCTCGACGCCGAGGACATCGGCCGGCCGCTGACCCACGACCTCGCGCTGGATCTGATCGAGGAACTCGGCGGGCGGATCGAGCGCGTGGTCGTCAGCGACGTGGACGAGGGAACCTACATCGCGGACCTGCATCTGGCGACGCCGCGTGGCTCGTCGGTCGTCGACGCCCGGCCGAGCGACTCGCTGGCGCTGGCGGCCCGGACGAACGCGGATCTGGCGGTCGCCGAGTCCGTCTTCGAGTCCGGGCGGCGCGACCCCGAGGAGTTCGACGAGCTGGACGACATCCGCGAAGTGATGGAAGTTTAGTCGCCACGCGCCAAGATCGGGTATGGACGACACCGACGCCGTGCTCGACGAACTGTTCGCGGTCATCGAGGACCGCAAGGAGACCCTGCCGGAGGACTCCTACACCGCCTCGCTTTTCACCCACGAGAAAGGCGAGAACGCGGTGCTTGAGAAACTCGGCGAGGAGTCGACCGAACTCCTGCTGGCGGCCAAAGACGACGACCGCGAGGAGATCGCCCACGAGGCCGCCGACATCGTCTATCACCTGCTGGTCTTGCTCTCGATGAAAGGGATGGACGTGTCCGATCTGCGGGCGGAGTTGCGCGAGCGGCGGTGATCGCCCGCTCGCGACCGCAGGGAGCGAGCGGTTTTTTCGCCCACGTTTTTCGAGGAGCGGTCGCGCGGAGCGCGACCCGACGACGAAAAAGGTGGTAGCGAGATGGACGTGTCCGATCTGCGGGCGGAGTTGCGCGAGAGGCGGTGATCGCCCGCTCGCGACCGCAGGGGGCGTGGCTGGAAGCGTTCTCACTCCCCGTCGGGTTTCGGGCGGATCGTGACGCCGGTGAACTCGAAGCGGGTACCGTCGGCGTCCTCGGCCAGCGCCACGTCCCAGCCGTGGGCCCGTGCGATCTCCCGGACGATGGCCAGGCCCATGCCGGTCCCGTCGCCGGTCGTGAAGCCGTACTCGAAGACCACGTCCCGCTGGTCGGCGGGGATGCCGGGGCCGTCGTCTTCGACGTAGAAGCCGTCGGCCGCTGCGGGGTCGTCGCCGAGGGAGTCGATGCGGACGGTCACGTCGGGGCCGGCGTGGGTGACCGCGTTGGACGCGAGGTTCTGGAACAGTTCGACGAGGCGGTCCGCGTCGGCCTCGACGGTGCAGTCGGCGCGACAGTCGAGCGTGGCGTCGGGGGCCTCCACGCGGTCCCACGCGGCGCGGGCGCAGTCGGCGAGGTCGATCTCGTCGGGCTCGCCGATGACCTGTCCCTCGCGGGCCAGGGTGAGCACGTCGTCGATCAGGTCTTCCATCCGGTCGACCGCCTCGACGACGTGGTCGTGGTGTTCGGTCTCGGCCTCGGCCTGGGCGGCCTCGACGCGGGCGCGGATCACCTGGAGCGGGTTCCGGAGGTCGTGGGAGACGACGCTCGCGAACTTCTCCAGGCGCTCGTTCTGGCGTTCGAGTTCCCGCTGGTACTGCTCGCGTTCGGTCACGTTCCGGGAGTTGACGACGACGCCGGCCAGTGCGGGATCTTTGATCCGGTTGTGGCCGACCGATTCCAGCGTCCGCCACTCGCCGTCGGCGGTCCGCATCCGGTAGGTGACCTCCCGCGTCTCGCCGAGCCAGTCGCGCGGATCGGCGAAGAAATCGAGTACCGCGTCCCGATTGTCGGGGTGGATGACGTCGACGGGGTCCTGATCGACGAACGCCGACGAGGAGTACCCGAGGATGTCCTCGACGACCGGGTTGACGTACCGGACGGTCCCGTCCCGGCGGTGGATGCTCAGCATGTCCGTCGAGAACTCGACGAGTTGCTCGAACCGCCCGGGCGACCCCTTCTCGCCCGTCAGGTCGGGCCGGACGCGGGTGAGCGCGGCGGTCAACTCCTCGGCGAGGCCGTCCGGGCTCGACTCCGCGACGGGGACGTACTCGGTCACCCCGACCGAGATGGCCTCGCTGACGAGGCGCTCGTCGCCGTTCGTCGAGAACAGTACGAAGGGGACGGTCGGCCGCCGCTCTCGCGCTTCCCGCAGGAGGTCGACGCCGTGCATGTCCGCCGGTTCGGCGGCGCTGAGGACGGCCCCGACGGTGTCGGCCTCCAGCAGTTCGAGGGCGGCCGAACCGTGCTCGGCCGTCTCCACCGACGAGACCGTCGCCGTCTCGGCCAGCGCTGCGCCCAGCGCGTCCGGATCGGGGTCTGACGACACCAGAACGGTCGGTGGACAACTCCCGTCGACCATCACCTATGCTAAGTGCTCTCACTATTTAGCAATTGGTGATCATTTCGACCGGCAGGGCGCATACACTCCCGATCCCGCGTGTGTCGGTCACCCGCGGCTCGGCTCCCGTGACGGACCGTCCGGTCCAAGGGACGCGCTTTTATGCCCGACCCGTCTACGGTCGCCAACATGATTCTCGAGGACCTCCCGACGACGCCCACGTCGGAGGAGCTGATCGACCAGGCGTTCTCCCGGGCGGCCCGCGCGGGCCGGGCCAAGTCGGGGTACGAGGCCCAGCAGTCGATGCTCCAGACCGCCGCCAACGTCGTCTCGGACAACCTCGAGAACGTCGTCACGTCCTGGCCCGACGTGGACGACCTCGACCCGTTCTACTACGAACTCGTCGACGCCCTCGTCGGCGTCGACGACCTGCGCCAGCACCTCTCGGAGATCGGCTGGGCCAGCCGGAAGGCCGGCGACATCCGGGAGGAGTACCAGGGGCGCTTTCGCAACGTCGACGCCGACGGAGCCAAGAAGCTCCGCAAGCAGGCCTTCGCCCGCATCGCCGACGTGGTCGAGGAGGTCGAGGACGACCTGCAAGCGGTCAACGAGGCCCGCAACACCCTGCGGGACCTGCCGGACATCCGGCCCGACGAGCCGACCATCGTCGTCGCCGGCTACCCCAACGTCGGGAAGTCCTCCTTCGTCAACCGCGTGACCAACGCCCGCAACGAGACCGCGTCTTACCCGTTCACGACGACCGAGATCCGTGTGGGGCACATCGAGCGCGACCACATCCGCTACCAGCTCGTGGACACGCCCGGCCTGCTGGACCGCCCGCCCGAGGACCGCAACGAGATCGAGTCACAGGCGGTCAGCGCGCTGGAACACCTCGCCGACGCGGTGCTGGTGATGGTCGACGCCAGCGGCGAGTGTGGCTACCCCATCGGCGTGCAACTGGAACTCAGGGACGCCCTGCAAGAGCGGTTCGCCGAGGTTCCCGTCCTGACGGTCTGTAACAAGAGCGACCGCTCGACCGACGTGGACGCCGACCACTACATGAGCGTCACCGAGGGCGAGAACGTCCGGGAGACGCTCGACGCGGCGGTCGAGGCCGTCGGGTACGAGCCGGACCTGCCCTACGACGGGTAGTCAGGCGTTCTCGACGGTGACGTAGCGGACCTGGGTCCGAACGTCGCGACCGGCCGCACGGTCGACGGCGGCGTCGATCCGCTCGCTGAGGCCGCCGATCGGCTCGCCGTTCCCGGGCGGGACGCCGACGGTCACGATCACGCGGTCGGGCCGGCTCAACAGGATGCCGTCGGTGAACTCGACCCGGGTGTCCAGCAGCGTCACGCGCTCGTTCGCGGCGACGATGTCCGCGACGCTCTCGCGGATGTCCCCTTCGGCCGCGGCGTTCTGGAAGGAGTTGTAGGTGACTCCGCCCAGAAAGATCGACAGGACGGCGATGGCGACCACGAGGACGGCGACGCGTTTCAACACGGCGCTGCGGGCCTCGTCGAGTTTGAACCAGTGGCGGGGCCGGTAGCCGTTGTACCAGAGGACGCCGATGGCGGCGACGTTGATCGAGAGGCCGTTGACCAGGGCCAGCACGCCCGCCCCGACACTGACCATCGGGAGGCCCCAGGCGACGCCGATGCCGACCGTCGCGGCCGGCGGGATCAGGGCGACGGCGATCATGACGCCGACGATGGCCGCCGAGACTCCGGAGGACAGCGAGAGCGCGCCGGCGACGCCGGCCCCGAGCGCGACCACCAGCGACAGGAAGTCGGGGGCCAGTCGCTCGCGGATCTCGGGGACTTCGGTGATCTCGATACCCGGGGGTATGAGATGGGCGTACCGGACGAAGACGGCGAAGACGGCGGCGCT
Organism: Halorientalis sp.; assembly: GCA_042216105.1. Lineage (GTDB taxonomy): Archaea > Halobacteriota > Halobacteria > Halobacteriales > Haloarculaceae > Halorientalis. The sequence continues at coordinate 20,700 of JBDGUF010000043.1, read as the reverse complement.
GACGACCGCGATCGTCATCCCGAGGACCTGGAGCTTGACCCCGCGGACGAACAGGTCGTCCTCGTCCAGCACCGTGCCGACGCTGGCGGCCATCGCCGGCCCGATCAGGGGCGCGATCACCATCGAGCCGACGACGACCGCCGGCGAGTCCAGCAACAGGCCGGCCGTGGCGATGATGGCGCTGATGACCGTCATCGCGGTGTAGGTCCGCAGGGTCGGGGCGAGTTCCTCCGCCCGGCTCAGCAGTTCCTCGCGGGCGATCCGCCCCTCGTCGACCTCTTCCTCCTCGGTGTACCGGTCCTCCAGTTCCTCGAACCGGCGGGAGACGACGGTACTGGCCTCGAGGACGACGGTGTAGGCCTCGTCGTCGATGCCGACCTCCCGGAGCCGGTCGAGGACGGGCTCGACCGCGGGGTTTGGCAGGGGCGCGTAGACGACGGCCGTGAACTCCCGGCCGCTGGTCTCGTCGGTGACGACGTAGTCGATGCCCTCGTCGTCCAGCGCCGAGAGGACCGTCTCGCGTTTCCCCGTCGGGATGCTCACCTGGAGGAGTCGCACACCCGACACTCGAACGGCGGCCGGAAATACGTGACGGGGCGGGATCGTCGCGGTCTCGGGGACGGCCCGAAAGGGCGGCGCTTATCCGCGTCAGTCGTGTACGCTCGCCCATGTTCGACTCGCGGCCGGACCGCAGCGCGGAGGTCGTCCTCGTGGGCCGCTCCAACGTCGGGAAGTCGACGCTGATGCGGGAGCTGACCGGCCACACCTTCGACACGGGCCAGCGGCCGGGCGTCACCCGCCAGCCCAACCACTACGACTGGAACGCCGAGGACTTCGTCATCACCGACCTCCCCGGCTTCGGATTCATGAAGGGCGTCCCCGACGAGGTCCGCGAGGAGATCAAAGACGACATCGTCGCCTACCTCGAGACCTACGCCGAGCAGATCCTCGTCGCGGTGCTGGTCGTCGACGGCAAGGCGGCGATCGACATCATCGACCGCCACTCCGGCCCCGACGAGATCCCCCACGACGTGGAGATGTTCCACTTCCTGCGCGACATGGGGATCCCCGTCGTCGTCGCCGTCAACAAGATGGACAAGGTCGACGACCGCGACGAGCGGCTGGACGAACTGTGCGACCGGCTCGGACTCCTCCCGCCGTGGCAACAGTGGCAGGAGACGATCGCCCCCATCACCGCCAAGCGCGGCTCCATCGAGCCGCTGACCGAGGCCGTCCGTCACCACCTCCACGAACAGCAACGCGACGATCTCTTCACCTTCTTCTGAGACGCCTCCCGTCCGGTCATCGGTCTGTACGATCCCCGCCCGGGACGGGAGTCGGCCGCTGTCGGACGATCGAAACGGTCGCTACTCGGTGGGGAAGGTAGAAAACGGGGGGTAGAGGGGGATGTTGGGGGGTGGCACCCGAAAATTGGGTGCAGCCGAACGTTGTGTCCTGACGGTAATGAACCTTCCGGCTGACGAACCCCGCGACGGACGATCCACGCCGGTCCGGCGGGGATCGACGGCGCGTGCGGCGTCGGCGGGAGCGGGCCCGTCGATCCGGGGCGGTGAAAGGGCTTAGTGGGCCCGCCGCCAAGCCGAACCCGGACCGTGACCACGCCCGCATCCGAATCCGAGGCGCCGCCGGCCGTCCGGGAGGCGGTCCAGGCGGACCTGCTCGCGGTGTACCGCATCGAGAAGGCCTCGTTCCCCCAGCCGTGGCCCTTCGCCGCGTTCCAGCAGTACGTCGGGGAACCGGGCTTTCTCGTCGCGGAGGTCGGGGCCAGCGTCGCGGGCTACGTCGTCGCCGACGCGGTGCCCAACCACGGCCGGCCGCTCGGTCACGTCAAGGACCTCGCCGTCCATCCCGACCGGCGGGGGCAGGGCGTCGGTTCGACCCTGCTCCGGCGGGTACTGGGCGTCATGCGTACCCAGGGCGTCGCCGAGGTGAAACTCGAAGTCCGGGCGGGCAACGAGGCGGCGCTGGACCTCTATCGCGCCTTCGGGTTCGAACACCGACGGACCGTGCCTCGCTACTACGACGACGGCGAGAACGCGCTCGTGATGGTCGCGGACCTGTAAGGCCTATCCGTCCGGGCGCGTACGCTCGGGTATGGGATACGCCTGCCCGGTGTGTGCGGACCCACAGGCCGACGCCGAACACCTGGCGAACCACCTCGCCTTCACCGCCATGCTCGGCGACGACGACCACGAGGCCTGGCTCGAAGAACACGCGCCCGGCTGGGATCAGGACGACGCCGACGCGCTGGCTACCACCGTCGCCGACCTCGCCGAAGAGACCGACTACCCGCAGGTCTTCGAGGATACCGTGGATCGAAGATCCACGAACAGCCGGACCCAATCCGGCGATACGACGGATCACGACCACGAGCGCTCCGGCGCGCTGTTCGACGACGAGACCCGAGCCGTCGAGCGCGGGCGCGAACGCGCCCAGGACCTGAGCGGTCTCGACGGCGAGGACGAAGAGATCCTGGAGGAAGCCCGCGAGATGACTCGGAAAATACAGGAGGGAGACGAACCCGCGAGCGCCGACGACGGCGACGAGGACGCGACCGACTCCGAAACCGAGTAACCGGAGGGTCCCGAGTTCCGACCATGCACACCGAGGGAGTGTTCGCGCCCGCGACCGTCACGGAGGCCCGCGACCAGTATGCGGCCGTCGGCCCGGCCGCACAGACCGGCGTCCGGGAGGTCGCGAAGGCCATGGACTTCGACGACGAGGAGTACGAAAACCGGGTGACGGCGTCGGTCGTCGCGACCGCCCACGAGGCGATCTTCGCCTCCCTGCTGGAGGTGACCGTCGGCACCGCCGAGGCGTTCGAGGAGTGGTGCGAGGACCACCCCGACTACGAGCGGGAGGTGATCGGGAGCGAGAACGTCGACCGCGTCGTCTGGCACGGCGTCCCGTTCGCGGAGACGGTCGTCGCGGCCACCTTCCAGGAGCGCGAAGAGGCGGCGGTCGGCACGCTCCGCCGGCAGGCCTTCGGCAGCGTCTACCGCGAGGTCGTGACCGGCGAGTGACCGCTACCGTTTTTCGGCCGGCGAACGCAGGGACGGTATGCGACGGATCACGCGTCGGGTCACCTTCGCCCTCCTCGTCGCGATCGTCCTGTTGCTCGCGCTCGGTGCCCTCCCGGGCTACCTGAAAAGCGGCGATCCCTACTACCTGACGGCGACGGCCACGGACGATCGGGCGGCCGTCCCGGCCGACGCCCTCGCGCCGAACCGGTACCCCTACACGACGGCCGCGCTGGCGAACGCGACCGAGAACGGGACCGACGACGCCACGGGCCGTTCGGGCCCGTACTGGAGGGGCCCGATCGGATTCAAGGAGGCGTTCGACCACTCGCCGTTCGACGAGATCGACGCGATCGCCCGTCGCAACCGGTCGGCGGCGACCGACGCCGCCGTGTTCGTCCGCGCGAACGGCACCGTTTACCGTCTGGAGGTGACACGGGATCCATGACCGACGATCCGACGCACCGACGGTTCGAGTCCGCGGATCACCCCGCCCGCGAGCCCGAGGCCCACGACTGGCCGGTCCGGGAGTCGAAGGCGGAGTACGAGACCGGCTGGTACACCGGCGGCTACGACCTCGTCGGCCAGCCCGACGGCTCCGAGAAGCGCTACTACTGGGCGGACCTGCCCGACGCCGTCGTGATCGTGGCGGTCGTCGACGGCGCGGCCGTACCGAGCCTCGCGGACGGGCGGGCGACGCGACGGGAGGGAGCGTCGCCGAACGAGCGAGCGGGGACCGGAGCGACCCGTGAGCAGCGCGACGACGACCGCGACCACCTCGTGCTGGTCGACCAGTACCGGCCCACCGTCCGCGAGCAGTGTCTCGAACTCCCCGCGGGCATCGTCGAGGACGGCGAGAGCTACACCGAGGCGGGCCGGCGGGAACTCCGCGAGGAGACCGGCTTCGACGCCGCCGGCTGCTCCCTGATCGAGGCGTTCTGGTGTGCCACCGGCGTCCTCCGGCACCGCCGGGGGATCGTCTTCGCCGAGGGACTGGAACCGGCCGCGATCGACCGCGACGACAACGAGTTCCTCAGCGTGACGACCGTCCCCGTCGACGAGGCGCTGGCCGTGGCCCGGCGGGAACCGTCCAACGACGCGACCATCGAGGGGATCCTGCTCGCGCAGGCGGAGGACCTGCTGTGATCGACGAGATCGCCGGGGCGGACCGGATCGTGACGGTCTGTCCGCACGGGCACGACAGCCTCCGGGCCGGCCGGTTGATCGCGTCCGCGGCGGGCGTCGACGCGACCGTCCGGAGTCTGGCCGGCGGGCTGGAAGCGTGGGACGGCGAGCTAGAAACGAGCGACGCCGGTCGGGACGACGACGGTCCTACGGCTCCGTTCTGAGCGAACGAACGGGTACCCGAGCCGGCGAGCGGCCGGCGAGAGGATAGATCAGGCCACGTTGAAGCCTTTGTCGCGGAGGAAATCCTCGACGCGTCCGGTGTGGTTGCCCTGGAGCTCGATCTGGCCGTCCTCGACCGTGCCGCCGCAGGCGAACTTCGATTTCAGGTCCGAGGACAGGCTGTCCATGTCCACGTCGTTGGGATCGAACCCTTCGATGATCGTTACCTCTTTCCCGTATCGGCGCTCGTCGATGCGGATGCTGATCTCCTGGGACTCTTTGGCGACGTCCTCGCAGACGCAGAGCTCCTCGGGCAGCCCGCACGTCGAGCAGACTTCCGACATTACAACTCCGTCCTACGAAACCGACGTATTAAACACCTTCGGGACCCACGGAAGCAAGTCCCGCGAGCCGGCCTCCCCGGTCATCCGAACGGTCCCGTCCGCTCGCCGACGATCTCGTCGGCCGCCGCCACCGCGTCGTCGGCGGTCGCCGTCGTCACCTCGCCCGCGTACCGAGCCCGCTCGTGGAGCCGATACACCCGTTCGACGGTCTCGTCGGCGTCGATAGCCGCCAGGTACTGCCGCGGCGTCTCCCCGTCCCGGCGGGGCCGCTCCTCGCGTGCGAGGACGTACTCGACGCGCTCGAAGGCCCGCTGTACGTCGCTTGCCGGGTCGGACCGGGGCTGCCAGCGGAGCCACACGGCCCGGTAGGCGCGGCCGGTCAGCCCGAGCCGGCGCGCGCCCGCGACGACCCCGCCGAGGATCACGAGGATCAGCGCCACCTCCTCGCGCGACGGCGGTTCGGGGAGGGGGAGCCCGCCGCCCGCGTCGTTCGTCGCTCCGACCGCCGTCCCGGCGACGGCCGGCGTCTGCGGCGTCGCCGGCGTCGGGCCCGGCGTCCTCGCGGTCGCCCGCGTCGTCGGTGTCGGGGTCGACGGCGGTTCGGTGGTCTGCGCGGGTCGGTCCGCAACGTTCCCGAGGGCCCCGCTGCCTTCGATCCGGTCCTGTTCGGCGGCCCGCCGCGGTCCGGCCGGCGTCGGGTCGAACGTCACCCAGCCGACCTCGGGGAAGTAGACCTCGACCCAGGCGTGGGAGTCCAGGCCCCGGACCCGGTACTCGTCCGCGCCGATCCGCTCGCCGGTCGTGTAGCCGACGACGAACCGCGCCGGGATGTCCTGGGTCCGCAGCATCGTCACCATCGTCGTCGCGAAGTAGGTGCAGTACCCCGCGTCCATCTCGAACAGGAAACTGTCGGCGATGTTGCCGTCGGGTCGGTCCACGTCCAGCGAGTACTCCTTCTCCCGTTCCAGGTAGGACTCGATCGCCCTGGCCGTCTCGTAGGCCGTGTCGGCGTCGGCCGCCACCTGGATCTGGCGGGTGCGCGTCGCCACCCGGTCGGGCGTGCTCGCCGGGAGGTTCGTGTACTGTGATTCGATCCGTTCGGGATAGTCGTCGCCGGCCCGCTGGAGTTCCCTCGGCGACGGCGTGGGCTGGCGGCTGACGACCGTGTACCTGTCCCCGGGAGCGAAGGCCCTGTCCGGCTGGAACCCCCCGAGCGACGTCACCAGCGTGCGGTCGGCCACGTCCTCGCCGACCCTGACCGGCTTCCAGGCCGCCGGCATGGCATCCAGTCGCGACTCGACCCTGACCACCTGTTCGACGACCCGACTCTCGTCCGGCGGACCGCCCATCTCGCCGCGATACGCCACCGTCGACCCGGTCCGGACCCACCCGTCGCCGGTGTAGCGGTCGTACGCTCCCGTGCGCCAGTAGGCCGCCCGCTCGCTCTCGACGGTGAACCGCACCTCCGGGGAGAGCTCGATCGATCCCCGGATCCTGACGCGTTGATCCGAGTCGATCAGGCTCCCCTCGATGGTCTCCGTGCCGCCCGTCCCGAACAGGCCGAACGGCGTCCCGGTACTTCCGGGGACGACGCTGACCGTCATCGTCACGACCGCCATCGCCGCCAGGACGACGGCCATCGTCTCGACGGCGCGGTCGGTCCCGCCGAACCGTTCGAGCCGGCCGAACCCGACCGTCCCGACCCCGCCCAGCGCACCCAGCAAGGCCACGAGCGTCTCCACGTCGCCCGTGAGGACGAAAAACGCCAGCGCGGCCCCGCCGACCACCGTCGCCCCCACGTACCGCCGCCGGAGCGACAGATACCACGTCAGGAAGACCGGTGCCGGGGTGGACGCCAGCGCGAACAGCCCGATCATCCGGAGACGCAGCACCGACAGCCCCATCAACAGCGACATCACGTCCGAGAGGACCCGTTCCTGCCGGGCGAGTACGCCCGCCGGCAGCGCCGAGACGTACACCCAGAGCCCGAGCAACAGGAGCGCCAGCCCGACGGGCAGGGCCGTCCACGCTCCGACGACCCGCGACAGCCCCGTCGCCACTAGCAGCGTCACCCCAACCACCAGCAGGAACGCGGTCGTGTCGCCGACCACGCCGATGATCTCGTACAGCGGAAACGTGAACGAGAACAGCAACAGCCCCGTCGACAGCAGGGCCAGCGCGCGCGGCTCGAACACCGCGGTCCACGACCGACGTACCGCGTCGAATCTCCCGTCGGCGGCCGTCGTTCCGGTGTCGGAACTCATCGCGACACCCCCTCGGTCGCCGTGTGGCCGTCCGCGGCGTCGCCGTCGGCACCGTTCGATCCCGCGGTCGTTCGCCGTCGCTCGCCGTCACTGTCCGGGGGTTCGGGCGGTGTCTTGCCGATCGCGAGGGCGTGTTCCTGCCCGTCGACGATCGCGGTCACGCCGTCCCCGTCGGCGGTGAGGACGACGTCCGCGCCCTCGCGGGCCGATCGAGCGGGCTGTCCCGCCCCCGTGCGTGCGAGGAGGTCGAGAATCCGCCGGCGGTGTGTCCGTCCGCGGCTCGCCGGGACCTCGCCGGCCGGACAGGCGACGGCGACCGACAGGCCCCGGTCGAGCGCCAGCACCGCGAGGCTGGCCGCGGCCGACGCCACGGCGTCGTCGTGCCCCGTCTCGGCCGCCGCCGCGATCGAGAGCGTCGACTCGCGTCGCTCGCTGACGAACTGCTTGACCACGAGGTCGCCGCCGCTGCGCTTGGCGCTGGACTTCCAGTGGACGTCACGCAGCGGGTCGCCGGGCGCGTACTCCCGGATCGTGTCGAAGACCTGCCGGTCGGTCGCGGTCTCGGTCCCGACCAGCCGCGCGACGGCGTCGTTCCCGCGCAGGTCGACAAGCGGCGGGTAGACCAGCGCCGTCGCGGTCCCCTCGGGCTCGAACGACCGGACGAACAGCCCGAGGGCGTCGGTCACGACGACGCGGGGCGGCCCGAGGTCCCACGCGCCCCGCGCCCCGAGTTCGATCCCGTACGCGACGGTCGCCGGGAGCGTCACCCGCCGGTCGTACCCCTCGGCGGCCACGCCCGGCGGCACGGCGTCGGTCACCCGCGCGAGCGCCCCGCCGTCGACGGTCAACTCGACGGTCCGGGACTCGCCGGGGTGACCCGGTGCGGGATCCTCGCGTTCGACCTCCGGTCGGCCGGCGCGGTACACCTGGACCGAACTCGCGAGCAGCGCGATCAGCGCGGGCGCGGCCAGCGCGTTCAGCGCGCGGGCACCCGAGGCGGCCGCCAGCAGGATCGAGCCGACGGCGACGCAGGTGACGCCGCCGGCGCGCCAGGTCGGTCTCATTCCACCGGGACGCTCTCCAGCGCCTCGGCGACGATCCCCTCGCCGGTCCGGTCGCCCGTCGCCGTCCGGATCCGGTGGGGCATGATCGTCCGTGCCTCGATCTGTACGTCGTCCGGGATCACGTAGTCCCGATCCGCGAGCGCCGCCCGCGCCTGGGCGGCCCGCAACAGGCCGATCGATCCCCGCGGGCTCACGCCCAGCTGGGCTTCCTCGCGGGTGTACCGGGCCAGTCGGGTGACGTAGGCCCGGATCGGCTCCTCGACGGTGATCTCGCCGACCGCCGTCCGCGCGGCCCGGAGGTCCGCCAGCGTGGCCACCGGGGTGAGGTCTTCGATGGGATGGTTCCCCACCACGCGGCCCAGCATCTCGGTCTCGTCGTCAGTGTCGGGATAGCCCAGGTGGAGCTTCTTCATGAACCGGTCGAGTTCGGCCATCGGGAGTTCGTAGGTCCGGTCGCGCTCGACCGTGTTCTGGGTCGCGATCACGGTGAAGGGGTCGGGCACCTCGTGGGTCTCGCCGTCGACCGTGACCTGCCCTTCCTCCATGGCCTCCAGCAGGGCGCTCTGGGTCTTCGGCGGCGCGCGATTTATCTCGTCGCCCAGCACGACGTTGGCGAAGACGGGCCCGGGCCGGAAGTCGAACTCGCCGGTCTTCTGGTTGTAGACGTTGACGCCGGTGATGTCCGAGGGCAACAGGTCCGGCGTGAACTGGACGCGCTTGAAGGAACCGTCGAAGGAGGCGGCGATGGAGCGGGCGAGCATCGTCTTCCCGACGCCGGGGACGTCCTCCAAGAGGACGTGGCCGCGACCGAGCATCGTCGTGAGGATGTGTTCGATCTCCTCGTCGTGACCGACGATCACCTCGCCGACGTTCTCGGCGACCCGGCGGGCGAGCGCGCCGGCCGCCTCGATGCCCTCGTCCGCATCCTGTCCGACCGTCGATGTATCTGCGTCAGTCATGTGTAGCGGGGATCGGCGGTCGAGCAGTGGGTCCTGCGCTGCCGACCGGCGAGCGGTCTCTCCGTCCGGACGACACGCGGACTCGACGACCGCACCCGCCGAGACCGCGACCGTCGGTGTCGTTCACACCCACGGTACGGGCCGGTCCCACCTAACAGTACTGTATCAACGGACTGACTCGTTACCACTCCTTGCAGTCGGCACAGACCAGTTCCGCACCGTCCCGCCAGCGGCGCGCGACGGACTCGCCACAGGCCGCACACACCGCGCCGTCCCCGGTCCAGGCGTACGTCGAGGCGGCGGGTTCGACCGCGTCCGGGTCGGTCGCCGATCCGTCCCCGGGCTCGGTATCGCCGTCGGCCCCGTCGCCGTCGGCTCCATCGCCGCCGGCGTCCACGAACTCGTCGAGCGAGGCGTCGTCCATACGCCTCCCTCGGTCCCGGGTCGCCTTAGACCTTCGCCGAACCGCGAGAAACAAGTACCGGCCCGCCGACGTTCGGGTATGGCAGGGCTCGTCGACATCGTGACCAGCATCCCGAAACTCGTCCGGAGCATCACCGAAGTCGCCACGGCCGACCCGCTCAGCGCCGTCCTGGTGACCGTGGGCGGCCTCCTGATCGCCGGCACGGTCGCCTTGACGGGCTATCTCGCGCTCGGCGCGCTCGCGTCCGGCGTGGCTCCGGACCTCAACTGAGGACGGCGCCCGAGAGTTCGATCGCCCGCTCCAGGTCCGGGCCGAGGGGTGCGCCGACGACGATACTGTCGGCGTACTCCATGACGCCCTCGATCTCCGCTTCGACCTGGTCCCGCGTCCCGGCGATACAGAAGGCGTCGATCATCTCCTCGGTCACCAGCCCGAACGCCTCGCTGAACGCGCCGGCCTCGATGGCCGCCCCGATCTCCTCGGCCCGGTCGTGGTCGAGGTCGTGCCGATCCAGCACTGGCGGGGCCGCCCCGCCGGCGATGAACGCCACCGGCGGCCGGGCGGCCTCCCGTGCCGCCGCCTCCTCGTCGGCGACGCTGACGCTCGCGTAGGCCGCGAAGTCGAACGACCCACGTCCGTCGGGCCGCTCGTCCAGCCCTTTCTCGACCTGCTCGGCCGCCCACGCCACGTCCCGGGGATGTGAGCCGTTGTAGAGGACGCCGTCGGCGTGTTTCGCGGCCATCCGGACCATGTGGGGACCCTGTGCCCCGACGTAGACCGGGATCTCGCCCTCGACCTCGTATTCGAGGTCGGCGTCGGCCGCCCGGAAGGTCCCGTCGGCGTCGACGGACTCCCCGGCCCAGAGGTCCTGGGCGACCTTGAACGTCTCTAACACTCTGCGGAGCGGGCTGTCGCGCTCGACGCCAAGCGCCGACAGCGTCGAGCGGTCGCCGGGGCCGACCCCGAAGACCGCGCGGCCGTCGCTGACCTCCTGGATCGTCGCGACACGGGAGGCGAGTGCCACGGGGTGTGTGTCGTAGGGGTTCGCCGCCGCCGGGCCCAGCGCCACCTCGTCGGTGGCCGCCGCGATCCGGTCGAGTGCGACGTAGGGATCGCGGTTGAAGTAGTGACACGACGCCAGCACGGTGTCGAAGCCGACCCGTTCGGCGGTGACTGCCAGTTCGGTGATCTCTTCGATCGGATGCTCGGGGGTGAGTTCGAGTGCCTTCATGAGTGTTCCCACGCCTCCAGTGCCTGCCGGACCAGGTCGTCCGCCCGGTCCCGGAACAGTTCGTCGCTGCCCTCGTGGTCGCCAAAGTGCCAGTCGCGGACGACGGTCACCGGCGTCCCGCCGCCGCCCTCGCCGGCCACGAGGTTGCTCGCCGCCGCCAGTTCGTCGATGACCGACTGTACTGTGACCTCCAGTTCCCGGCCGTCGCAGTCGCGTTCGCCCCGCCAGTCGCGGCTGGCCGGCATCCCCGCCCAGCCGACCGCGACTCCGCGCTGGCCGTGGCGGAACGGCCGGCCCGACGTGTCCGAGACGATCACCGGGCGGTCCAGCGCCGCCGACAGCGCCTGCGCGCTCGCCCCGGGATCCTCCGGCAACAGGAGGAGGTCGGCGTCGGGCACGTTCGAGCGGTCGATGCCCGCGTTGACCGTCACGTGCCCGAACCGCGTCTTCGCGAGCAGGAACGGGGCCGAGAGCAACAGCGACTCGCTCTCGGCCAGCACCGCCTGCGCGAACCGCGGGTCCTTCTCCTCGCCGGTCACCTCGGTCAGCCGGTCGGCGATCCCTCGGGCGCGCTCGCTCGCCTCGTAGTCCGAGAGGTCGGCCGTCCGCCCCTCGGCCTTCGAGACGACCGTACTGGCGACCACCACCACGTCGTCGGGCCGGAGCCGGACCTGCCGCTCGATCAACTCTGCCAGGTCGTCGCCCGGCCCGATCTCCGGCAGTCCCGGGACCGCGAACACCTCCATACCCCCACTGTGGGGTGGCCGACAAAAAGGGACGCGCCACTGGCAAGGTCGGCCACCATCGCCGACGCGTGCCGCCCGCTCCGGACCCGACTCGAACTGCCGGCACCCTCCGAGATGATTATCAGGATAGTTATGGCACTCAATATCCGGCTATTTTTAAGTAACAATTTAAACAGCCGGCTAGATACGCAGCCGGATATATCAGATATAGACGAACAATTCAAGTGTCGGGAACCGGAACTGACGGATGGGGTGACCGACATGGCGATCACGACTCGACCGCGGCGACGGCTGTTCGGGGTGGACCTGACGGTGCTCGTACCGACGGTTGTACTCGTCGCCGCCGAGGTGTGGTTCCTGGCGACGCAGGCGCGGTCGGTACTCCTCCCGCTCATCTGGATGGCACCGATGAACTTACTCCTGCTGGCCTACGCCGTCGAGGAGTCCGTCGCGTTCCCGATGGTCGCGATGATACTGTTCTTCGCGCGGTTCGTCTACCTGCCGGTCCTGCTGTTCGCCCCCATGAACAGCTTCCTGTTGTTCTACGCGCTGTTCATGGCACCCGTCGACGTGCTCATCGTCGGCTACATGACCGGCGCCGCCGGGAAGCGAGTCGTCGGGTCGTCTTCGGCCACCTGACTGCTCCCCCTCGACGCGGTCCGCTTTCGACGACGGTCGGAGAACCGGTCGCCCCGGCCCGGCCACCGGGCGACCGTCTCACTCCTCGTCCGGGGCCCGCGTGGGCACGTCCTCGGGGATCTCCGGGCGGTCGGGCACGTCACCCGACTCGGGGGTTTCGGGCGTCTCGTAGACGCCGGCGGCGGTCTCGACGACGACTTCGATGGGCAACACCTCCCGACAGAAGTCGACGCCGAAGGGCGTCAGGTGGATGCTCCGGCGGATCAGCTTGGCGCGTTTGGCCTCCTCGATGGCCTCCTGCACGTCGGGCTGGGCCTGCAGGATCTGGTACTCGTTCAGATCGTCGACCGGTTCGTCGGAGAACCAGATCAACCCGAGCCGCTTGAGGTTGTTCAGGTACGCGTGGGTGCGGTCGAGGTGTTGACAGCCCGCCTCGTTGCCGATCATCGTCAGCCCGGCCGCGATCAGTTCCGAGTTGATCGGCACCCAGCCCACGTCGCGCACGTCCATCGAGGGCTGGCGGCCCTCGGTCGCGAGCAACCGGAGGATGCGCACCTCGTCCGGCGCGATCTGATCGAGGATCGACGCGTAGGCCGGGTGGACCTCCTCGACGTAGTCCACGTCGGCCGAGGCCTCCATCAGGCGCGCCCCGCGCCGCTGGAGCCGGTCCCGGTCGGCGGGGAGCGACGAGGTCGGCCGGTCGACGTCGGGCTCGTCGGTCTCGGCGGGCGTGTCGACGCCGAGCCGGTCCAGCTCCTCGACCGTGATCGACCGCACCTCCTCGACCATGTCGACCATCGACTCCGCGGTGGCCGCGGCCCGCACCAGCCGCGGCCCGGTCCGCACGCCGGTCCGGACGGAGTACCCCGTCGACCGCTGGAGGGCGGCCGCCCCGATCCGAGCGACCCGGAACGAGTCGTCGAGGTCGCCCGGCGTCGACAGCGACGGGTGATCGCTCTCGTCGACGTCCGGCGGCGAGAACTTGTCCTCCTCGGTCCCCTCCGGCGTGAGCAGGTGCGACATCACGCTGTCGACCGACGAGAGCGCGTCCCCCGAGTCCGTCGCCGGATCCGCCATGTCGGCGACGGCCTCGTCCAGCGAGGCGACCAGCTCCTCGGTGTCGACCGACGGGTCAAGCAGGCTCGTGACCGTCGAGTCCAGCGTCGAGAGGACTTCCTCGGAGTCGTCGGAGGGATCGGTCAACGTCGCCAAGGCGGCGTCGAACATGGTGAACGCCTCCTCGACCCCTTCCTCGGCGACGCTGGGATCGGTCATCGCGGACTCGATCACCGAGAGGACCCCGTCGGTCCGGGTCACGGACGACCCGGTCGGGTCGACGATGGCCGTGTTCAACACCGACAGGGCCTCCTCGGTCGCGTCGGGATCGGCCGGGTCGACGACCGTCGACTCCAGCACCGAGAGGAGCCGTTCGGTCTCGTCGGGGTCCAGCGGCGTCGGCGCGACGAACGAGGCCTCCAGCACGTCGAGCAACTGATCGAGCTGTTCCTGACCGAGGTCGCGCTCGGCGGTCGCGACGTCGAGGATGTCGAACACGCGCACGACCGACGACGGGTCGAGCGCGTCGTCGGCGTCGGCGGTCCCCTCGGTCTCGCGTGCGATCTCGGACACCCAGTCGGGGCTGTCCGAGTCGGCGTCCGACCCCCGTTCGCCGTCTTCGAATTCGCTCATACCGTTGTCACCACCAGCAGTTGGATCCACCCGGCGACGAACCCCAGGACTGCCCCGATGCCGATGAGCAGCCACTCGTCCTCTTTGAAAGCAGAACGGAGCGTCATGGTAAAGTCTTCCGGGGGGAGTTCCTGCATCCGGCTCGCGATCATCTCCTTGACCGGGACCGCCCGCTCCCGGTTGAAGTCCTCGTCTTCGAGCGGTTCGAGCGTGTACTCGACGCCCTCGGTCGCCAGCGCGTCGCGGATCTCCTCGTAGCGTCTGTCGCCGGTCGCGACGCGGACGACCGGCGCGGACATCCCCAGCGCCTCGTCCAGCGTCGGGCGGATCGCCTCCTCGATCAGCTGTCGAGTCCGGTCGGACCGCTTCCCGTACAGCAGGTTGTGCGCGACGTTTTCCACCGTGATGATCTCCTCGGCGACGATCTCGCCGTACCGCTCGGCGACCTCCTCCTGGCGCTGGATGAACAGTCCCTGGAGCGTGAACGGGCCGATCTCGATCGGCTCCTGGGGGTTGAAGATCGCCTTGATCGCGATGTAGTTGGTGAAATAGCCCACGAACACGCCCGACACCGGGAGGACCCACCACGCCTTGTCGAAAAACAGGAACAGCGGGATCGAGAACACGCCCAGCAACGTTCCGAAGTAGAAGCCGGAGTTGACCAGAAAGGTCAGCTCCTCCTCGCCGACCTCCAGGAACATCCGGTTGAGGAGTTCGGGATGGCTGTCGAGGTAGTCGATGACCATCAGCTTGAGACTCAACACCTCGTCGATGTGCTCGGCGGTGGTGTGCATGATCCGCTCGGTCACCTCCGGCAGTTCCTGCTCGACCTGACTGTGGACGAACTGCTGGGCCCCGTCGGGGATGCTGTTCCAGATGACCGGCTCCTTCTTGGTGAGCAGGTCGTCGATGTACGTGTGGAGCTTCTCCCGGGACTGGGTGACCATGTGCTGGGCGATCCGGTCTGGATCGAGCCGCTCGTAGAACTCCCGCTGTGTCGCGATCTTCGCGATCGAGGCGTCGTAGGCGACGCTGCCCATCTTCGCCGACCGCGACGGGATGATCCCCTGCCAGCCGATCTTCCCCTCCATGACGCCGGGGATCTGCTGGATCTTCATCGGGAGCATCGGGGCCAGCTGCTTCAGGCCGGGCACCCTGACGCCGCGGAACTCCAGCGGGTGAAAGAGGAGCCGGATCCCGACCCAGTTCGTGATGTAGCCGATGATGCCGGTGATGGGCGGAATCAGTATCAGGTTCCACTGGAGCGGCGGGAGCGACGCCAGTACCGAGTCGGGCGTCGGGATCATCGCGCCTCACCCGCCGCTCCCGGATCGGATCGACCCCCCGTCCGGTCGCCGATCCCGCGGACCGGGCCACTCCCGGCGGCCCAGTCGTGTACCACGCTCCCACATCCGCCCCGTGCCAGCATCATCCTGTAGTCGTACGTGAAATCCGTCCACCTCCCCCTCGTTCGGAAACGGTGCGGCGCGGTACCGCGCGGTCGACGGTCAGGCCTCGGCGCCCTCGTCGTCCTCGGCCTCGACCTCGTCGGGCAGTTCCTCGAACTGCTCCTGGAGGTCCTCGACCTGCTCGCGGTAGCGGTCGATCTGGTCGCCCAGCGCTTCCTCGAACTCCTCGGCCTGCTCCTCGAAGCGGCCGCCGAGGTCTTCGGCCTGCTCGCTGACCTCGTCTTGGAGCTCCTCGAACTGGTCGATGAGTTCCTCGAGGGCATCGATGGTCTGCTCTTCGACCGTCTCGTTGGCCTCGATCAGGACCTCGAACTGCTTGTCGATGATCTCGAGGGTCTGGTCGAGCTGTTCCTCGTAGAGGTCCAGCGTCTCCTCGTAGCTCTCGTCGATGCTGTCCAGCGCCTGCTCGTGCTGATCGAGCAGTTCCTCGAAGCCCTCGTCGACGGCCTCGCGGATGTCCTGGACCGTCTCCTCGCCCTGCTCGGGCGTGGCCGACTCGACCGTGTCGAGCAACTGGTCGATGGTGTCCTGGACGAACTTGACGGTGTCCTGCTGGGCCTTCTTCTGGTCGCCGATGGACCCGTGCAGGGACTCGTTGGCCGCCTTCGGAACCTTGAGCGTCTGCTCGATGACGTCCTGGCCCGTTTCGATCGTCCGACGCTGCACCTCGAAGACCGTGCTGATGGGTGAGTTCTCGTCGCTCATTGTGTTACCTCCTGTCTGCTGTGGTTGCAACCGGAATGCTGGACCGGCGTGGCCGACTCTCTCGTCGCGGGGAATCTCGATCGGATCTCCCCCCACAGGTGCCCGAGACGACGACCGGTCGCCAGTGACCCCGGCGTCGGTCGTGCCACGTCCGTCGCCGTCGACGGTCGCCCCGGGCGGAACGAACACCACTCGATCCACCGACCCCGTCCAACATTCCCTGTACACGAACGAGTTCGTTTCTTTCCCCTATTTAGTTGGTGCCATAAATGTGGGTTCCATTAAATACCTTGTCAGGGACCGACACACGATATTTGGGGTATTCATTTCCTACGAAGGAAGATTACCGGTCACGTTCGTGAACCGAGACGGCGAGATCGCCGTCCTCGACGGTCGCGGACAGC
Source organism: Halorientalis sp. (assembly GCA_042216105.1). Taxonomy (GTDB): domain Archaea; phylum Halobacteriota; class Halobacteria; order Halobacteriales; family Haloarculaceae; genus Halorientalis. The sequence continues at coordinate 4,374 of JBDGUF010000043.1, read as the reverse complement.
AGCGAGACCTTCGTGGCCGGCGGTGCACCGGTCGCGCTCCCGGGATTGAACAGCCTGACGCCGTCGACGGTCGTGTCGAGGAGTCGGTGCGTGTGGCCGGCGACGCCGACCGTCGGCCCGGGCCCGGCGTGTTCCCGAACCGTCTCGGCGACCCGATCCTCGTATCCGACCGGGCTGCCGGTGCCGTGGGTGACGACGAACTCGACGCCGCCCAGCGTGACGGTCTCGACGGCAGGCAGGCCGAGCCCTGCGTCCGTGTTGCCCGAGACCGCGGTCAGACCGCTCGCGAGGTCCTCGACGGTGGCCAGCGCCGCCTCCGAATCGAAGTCCCCGGCGTGGACGACGTGGTCGGCCGTCCGCAGTCGGTCCCGCACCCAGTCGGGGATGCGGTCGATCCGGGACGGGACGTGCGTGTCGCTGACGATCGCGACTTCCATACCGTCGACTCGGACCGGGACCGACAAAAACCGTCGGGCGCGGGTTTTTCGGCTGTGCCCGCCCAACGCCGGCCATGGACGAGACGCCAGTCGTCACCTGTTTCCTGCGCAACCGCGGAGACGTACTGCTCCTGTGTCGGAGCGAGGCCGTGGGCTCCTACTCCGGGCGCTGGGGAGGCGTCGCCGGTCACGTCGCCCGCGAAGACGAACCCGCGACCGACCCCGACTCGACGCCCGACGCGGCCGCCCGCCGCGAGATCGACGAGGAGACGGGGCTGGCCGACGCCGTCACGCTCGTCCGCCGCGGCGACCCGTTCCCCGTCGAGGACGCGGACCTGGGTCGGCGCTGGCTGGTCCACCCCTACCTCTTCGACTGCGGATCGCGGGACGTGACCCTCGACGAGGAGACGACGACCAGCGAGTGGGTCCCGCCGACGGCCATCCTGCGCCGTCCGACGGTGCCGCGCCTGTGGGAATCGTACGACCGGGTGCGCCCGACCGTCGCCACCGTCGCCGAGGACCACGACCACGGCTCGGCCTATCTCTCCGTGCGCGCGCTCGAAGTCCTCCGCGACGACGCCGCGCTCGCGGTCGAGCGCGACGCCGGCGACTGGGACGCCCTCGCCGAGCGCGCCCGCGACCTGCTGGCAGCCCGCCCGTCGATGACCGTCGTCCGCAACCGCGTCAACCGACTCATGCACGACGCGGACCGGACCCCGGCCGCGGTCGAGCACTCTGCCCACGAAGGAATCGAAGCGGCGCTGGCCGCCGACGACGCCGCCGCCGACCGCGCGGCCGAGCGGGTGGCCGGGGACGCCATCGTCACCCTCTCCCGGTCGGGGACCGTCGAGCGCGTTCTGTCGTCGGCCGACCCGGAGCGGTTGCTGGTCGCCGAGTCCCGACCCGGCGGGGAGGGCGTCGGCGTCGCCGAGCGCCGTGCCGAGGCCGGCGACGTGACACTGGCTCCGGACGCGGCGCTCCCGTGGTTGCTGGCCGACGGTGACTACGACGCCGCGCTGGTCGGTGCCGACACCGTCCTCGCCGACGGGCGCGTGGTCAACAAGGTCGGGACGCGCGCGCTCGCACTCGCCGCCGCGCGCGAGGACGTACCGTTGTACGTCGCCACGGCGCGGGACAAGATCAGTTCCGACGCCGATCCCCGCCTCGAATCGGCCGACCGGGCGACGGTGTACGACGGCGACGCGAACCTGTCGGTCGCGGCTCCGCTGTTCGACGTGACGCCGCCGGACCTGGTCGCCGGCCTCGTCACCGAGGACGGCCCCCTCGACCCCGACGCGGTCGAGTCGGTCGCGGCCGACCACGGCGAACTGGCCGACTGGAGCGCAAGGGCTTAGCCGTCCGGTCGGATATGCTCACGCGGGCGGCAGTGACGAAGGGTTACCCCCTCCGAGCCCCGTGTGACGAGGCCGTTTCTCCGAGCCGCCCGTTCCGACCCTGAGCGGCGGCCCCGCGCCGAGGTCGCATATTATGCGTATAAGGATATATACCGCCGGCCCGCCACGTCCGGCGGTTTCACACGTAAAAGGGACTATCTCTATATGGGATCCGACCGTAATTATCCGTACGGCCGGGTGGCTCCGTGAGGGGAGAGCCACCGACCGGAGTGAACCATGCTACAGCACGAACCGACACCGGAGACGGAACGGCTCGGGAGCGACCACGAACGCGTGGTGACACACGTCTCGTCCTGTCCGATCTGCGATTCGGGCGTCGTCGGCGGACAGGGCGTTCTCACCTGTACCGACTGCGACTGGACCGGCATCGTCGGCCGGTCGGGCCGGCCGGTCAGTCCATCGCCGAGTGGATGATCTGTGACTCGATGCGGTTGAGGTGTTCGCCGACGGTGCCGACGGTGCAGTCGCAGGCCTCGGCGATCTCCTCGTAGGTGGCCTGTCGCGGGACCTCGTAGTACCCCATCTCCACGGCCGCCTCCAGCACTTCGCGCTGGCGGTCGGTGAGGCCGGCGATGGCGCGCTCGTCGTCGGGGTTGTACTCGCCCATCTGGGTGGCCTGTGCGTCGATGGTCTCGGGGACGTTCCGGAGCGCGTCCTGGATGTTGTCGTCGCTCCCGATCACGGTCACGCGGAGGTACCCCTCGCTGGTAAAGCGGAGGGGCAGTTCGAGGACGAGTCGGTACTCGTCGAGCAGTTTCAGCAGGCCGACCGCCGGCTCGCGGCCGACGAAGTGGATGTACACGTAGAACCCGTCGTCGCCGGGGATCAGCTCCCAGTCGACCACGTCCTCGCTCGCCTGCAGGACCTCCTCGGCGGCCGCCTCACTGCCCCGGCCGCCGAGCAGGACGACGCCGGTGTCGTCCTCGAACAGGTTGATGTACTTCATCTGTTCGAGCGTCAGCCCCTCGTGCTGTCTGGCCTCGGCCAGCGACGGGTGGAAGTACCGGTCGGCCAGCGGCACGAGCGTGAAGGTGAAATACCGCATCATGAGCCGGTATTCCCCCGTCTGTCCGGCGTGAGCGCGACGCCTGTCTGGTCTGCGAGCGGTCGACCGTCGTGTGGCAGGTGTTGCGTGATCATTCTCGGCACTGCCCCCCTGACGGGACGCGACTCGGCGGTCGCGTATCCACGCCCGTCGTTTCGCTTCTGAACCCTTATTTTGCGGTGGTCGTATGGAGGCGTATGGACGTAACAGAAATCTTCTCGTACATGCCGTTTACGAACCTGCTCGGCATCGAGTTGACCGAGGCCGACGACGGCTACGCCGAAGGCCGCGTCGAGATGCGCGAGGAACTGGCCTCCGTCCCCGGCGGCGACGTGGCCCACGGCGGCGTCACCTACTCGCTGGCCGACACCGTCGGCGGCGCGGCCGTCATCTCGCTGGCCGAGGACGTCACCCCCACCGTCGACATGCGCATCGACTACCTCGCGCCGGCGACCGACGACCTCTACGCCGAGGCGGAGGTCATGCGGATGGGCGGCAGCGTCGCCGTCACCGACATCGACGTCTGGGACGCCGACGACCACCACGTCGCCTCGGCGCGTGGCGTCTACAAGACCGGCGGCGACAGCGAGGGGACGCCCTGGGTCCGGAGCGACGACCCGTCCGACGACGCCGACGCCGGCGCGGAGTGACCGGACCGGGTCAGCGAAGCTGCCAGATCGACTTCCACTCGGCCCCGTTCGACGAGAAGTCGTAGGAGAAATACAGCGGGCTCGTGTCGCTACCCACCACGTACGGGATCTCCCCCTCGACGTGGGACCCGGGCTCGACGTTCGGGTTCAGGGGGAAGGCGTTACGGATCTGCTGTTGTAATCCCAGATCGAGCGCCTGCGGCGTGCCCCGGTCGTCGACCAGCAGCATCTGACTGGTCAGGCCGACGTAGGCGGTCCGGCTTTTCCCGTTCTCGACCCGGACCGTGGGGAGGAGAAACTCCTCGCCCTCGGCGGCCGTGGTCTTCGCGACCGTCTCGGTGGTCCGAACGTCCGTGACGGTCACGGTGAGATCGGCCTCGCCGACGCTCCCGCCCACGTCGTGGACCGGCACGCGGTAGGACTGGCGGAACAGCGACCGCGGCCGCCGTTGCTCGCCGAGATCGACCGTGACGCGCTCGATGGTCGTCAGCGGCGAGTCCACGTCGAAGACGAACGACCAGCCCTCGCTCCCGCTCCCGACCTCGAAGGCCACGAACCCGCGGACGGTCCCGCCGGGAACGATCAGCCCCTGTGTGAACCGACTTCCCGTCTGTGACACGAGGCCGATCCGCTCCCGCGTCGTCGCCCCGTTCGTCACCCGGAACGACTCCAGATTGCTGGTATCGAGCATCTCGTCGCCCCGGTTTTTCACCGACAGCACGACGACGAGAAACTCCCGACCGCTCGGGGCCTGTCCCTGCCCGCCGAGTTGCTGGTAGCGGGCGCTCCCCTCGACGCGGAACCCGACCGACTCGGCGAGGATTAGT